>LUOO01000061.1:0-24659 GCA_001626765.1 Maritimibacter sp. REDSEA-S28_B5 | reverse complement strand
AGCGATTCATCTCGGGCATGTTGGCTCGCGGCTACGAGGCGGGGTTCGCGGAGCGATGCTTCGCCCAGATCGAAGGCTTCGGCAGCTATGGTTTCCCCGAAAGCCATGCGGCGAGCTTCGCGCGGCTGGTCTATATCTCGGCCTGGCTGAAGCGCCATCATCCCGCGGTCTTCACCTGCGCTCTGCTGAACAGTCAGCCGATGGGCTTCTACGCCCCGGCGCAACTCGTCCGCGACGCGCGTGAGCATGGCGTCGAGATCCGTGCCGTCTCAGTCAATCATTCGGCCTGGGACTGCACCTTGGAGCCACGCGGCGACGGGGCGCTGGCGCTGCGGCTCGGGTTTCGGCAGATCAAGGGGATGCGGGAGGAGGATGCGGTTTGGATTGAGGCCGCCCGAGGCAACGGCTACCCCGATGTAGAGAGCCTCTGGCGCCGGGCCGGTGTCAGGCCGGACGCGTTGGAACGGCTGGCAGAAGGGGATGCCTTCGCCTCGCTCGGTCTCAATCGGCGCGATGCGCTCTGGGCCGCCCGGGCGTTGCGAGGGCCAAAGCCCCTGCCCCTCTTCGGCGCTGACGGTGAGGGCGGAGCGGAACCGGCAGTTGCGCTGCCGGCGATGACGTTGGGCCAGGAGGTGATCGAGGATTACTTAGCGCTGCGGCTCTCCCTGCGCGCCCATCCGGTGGAATTGCTCCGGCCGCGCCTGCCCGAAAGCCTGCCGCATGAACGGCTGAACCAGGCGACCGGGCGCATCACCGTCACGGGTCTCGTGATCACGCGGCAACGGCCCGGCACGGCATCGGGCGTGATCTTCCTGACGTTGGAGGACGAGACCGGCGTGTCCAACGTGGTGGTCTGGAGCCGGGTCTACGAGACCTTCCGCAAGGCGGTGATCGCGGGGCGGCTGCTGCGTGTCACCGGCAGGATTGAACGCGAGGGACAGGTCGTTCATGTGATTGCCGAGCGGATCGAAGATATCTCGCCGATGCTTTCGAGCCTCGGGCGACCGGCCACCGACGCGGGCGATCGTCAGGCAGGGGCAATGGGGCACCCCACCCGAGGTGGCGGCGGATCAAGCGCCCGGCATCCGCGCGAACAGGCAAAGAAGCTGTTTCCGAGCCGGGATTTTCACTAGCAGCGCCTTTCCCAGAACTGCTGATGCCGTTCGGAGCTTTTCAGCATCTGAACGACGAAAAACCTCAGCCTTCAGCCAACAGATTCTTCTGAGCCGCTACCTAACCCTAGGAATAGTTTGGAGCTTCATCTTACTAGCATAGCAGGCCAGCACCAAAATGTGGCATAACTCCTCCAACAAACCTGAAAGAACGAATGAGAGGACAGCGAGCAGACCATGTCACCCGATACAGACATCGATCTGGACTCGCCGGGTCTTGCATTTTCCAAACTCTTACGCTTGGCGAAGCCTGGGAGAGTCAAAGCCCTTCTTCCTGACGAAATGCTCGACATTATGGATGGGTTGGAACCGGGTTTCAGCACGTCAGACAAATTGACCGAGCTGGCAGTGAACATGCTGGACCCTGCCGAGACACTGCAGCACGATACGTTGCGCGACGCCGTAATTTCTCTGATGCCGCTAAGGAAAGCGCGCGAGCTTTGCACAAAACTCGGCACTCCAGCCGGGCGAAACCCTTTCGATGATGCACTGAAGCTTGCCTCGGACGCAGAGAACCTCCCAGCCTTGCTTTCCTTTTTTGGTGTCGTCGACGACCCGACAGCTCCAGGGGCGCAGCTGCCAGGAAATGATCGCGCCCCCGTCGGCTACGGGCTCTTTGAGCATCAGCGATTGGCGGCAAGGCGCACTGAACGGATGCTCTTCGAAGGCCCCCACCGCGGTGTCCTGCACATGCCTACAGGCGCCGGAAAAACACGTACCGCAATGCACCTCGTCGGATCCCACCTGAGCGCCAGTGAGCCGACACTAGTCGTATGGCTCGCACAGAACATAGAGCTTCTCGATCAAGCAGCCGATGAGTTTCAGAAGTCGTGGCGCTTCCTTGGCAACAGGGATGTCGGGCTTTGGCGGCTTTGGGGAAACAAACGTGTCGATCTCGCTAACGCCAAGGACGGGCTCGTCGTCGCCGGCCTGGGAAAGATGTCCGCGTTGGAAAAGAACGCAGTGAACGATCTGCTCACCTTGGCTGATCGGGCGTCTTTGGTTGTCATCGACGAGGCACACCAAGCAATCGCCCCAACATACCGCTCCGTTCTAGATGCCCTGGCAACAAAACGGGCGACGACACGTCTGCTAGGCCTGACGGCCACTCCGGGACGAACCTGGGATGATTTGAGCAAAGATGAAGAGCTCTCCGAGTTCTTCGGTCGTGAAAAGGTAATGTTGGAAATCGAGGGCCACCCCGACCCGGTCACATACCTGATGGACGAGGGCTATCTTGCTCGTCCGCACTTCCGGACACTGAATGTGCAGGCCGGCCTCGATTTATCGCAGGAAGACATGCAGGGCCTGTCACAGGCGATAGATGTGCCGGGGAGTGTTCTGGAGCGCCTAGGTCAAAGCACACAAAGAAACCTCAGGATTATTTCAGAGTGCGAGAAACTCGTGTCGTCCCATCGCCGCGTCATTGTCTTTGCCCCATCGGTTGCCAACGCCAGGATGCTAGCAGCCATCATGCTCGCACGGGGCACTGAAGCACTTGTCGTCACCGGAGAATCTCCTCCGGCAGCTCGCGAACGGGCTATTCGACGCTTCAAGAGCCAGGCGCCAGAACCTATTGTGATGTTCAACTATGGCGTTCTCACAACTGGCTTTGATGCACCGCAAACGAGCGCGGCCATCATTGCCCGCCCCACCAAGTCTCTGGTTCTCTACAGCCAAATGGTGGGCCGGGCTACGCGAGGCGTAAAAGCTGGGGGAAATGAAACCTCAGAGATCGTCACGGTGACGGATACTGAAATGCACGGCTTCGGAGACGTGGCCGACGCTTTCTCCAACTGGGAAGATGTTTGGAATGAACGAGATTGTTGAAGATGGGGCCGCTGAGTCCGGATTCATTATTCCACCGGAACTCGCCGTCAAAGCGATGCGCGATAGTGGGTATCGAAATACCGCATACGCACTCGCAGAGCTGATCGACAACTCAATTCAGGCTGATGCTAGTGAAGTCGAGCTCATCTGTGTCGAGCAATACGAGCAGGTGAATTCTCAGCAGCGTCTTCGCCTGCAAGAGATCGGTACCATCGACAACGGCAATGGGATGTCCGCACAAACATTGGCCATCGCGTTACAGTTTGGAAACGGCACTCACCTGGAGGATCGAGCTGGCATTGGACGGTTCGGCATGGGACTTCCAAACTCTTCGATTTCGCAATGCCGCCGCTTGGATGTCTGGACTTGGACGAACGGTCCGGACAACGCAATTCATTCCTATCTGGATGTCGCTGACATTCAAAGTGGTGTGAAAGATCGGGTGCCTCCGCCAACTCCTTCACCCGTTCCCGCCAAATGGCGCGAACGGTCCGAGATTTTGGGAACGTCCGGTACACTCGTTGTCTGGTCGCGATTTGAAGAGTATCGACTTACATGGCGAGGCGCTGAAGCGACCCTGCGAAATACCGAGGCGATCATCGGCCGGATGTATCGCAAGTTCATTAACGATGGCCGTGTCGCCATTCACCTCGTTCGGGTCGAAGAGGGTGGGAACACCGGCCGAAGGTTGGCGGTTGTCAATGATCCCCTCTACCTCATGCCGAACTCCTCCACTCCCGAACCTTTTGAAAAGGTTCCGATGTTTCAGCGTTGGGGCGAGAACGACGAAGAGTTCACAATCGATTTTGGAGGCAAGCAGCACAAAGTCTTCGTCAGGTTTAGTTGGGCCAAACCAGAGACTGTGCCTGATGACGGGCTGAATCGCGGCTCAAAGCCGTACGGCAAGCATGCCATGAAGAACCTCGGTCTTTCGATTGTTCGAGAGGGTCGTGAACTCGATCTGGATACATCTTGGACCAACAGCTATGACCCCACGGAACGATGGTGGGGAGCTGAGGTCGAATTCCCTGCCACGCTCGACGAAATCTTCGGTGTAACGAACAACAAGCAAAGTGCGACGATCTTTTCGCAGCTGGCCCAATATGATTGGAAGGCCGACGCAGAAGCGAATGAAAGCCGTTCCTCTTTCATTGAACGAGCGAGCAGCGAAGGTGACCCGCGGGCGCTCCTAATCCCTATCGTCGAGCACATCCGGGAACAGATCACCCAACTGAGAAAAAGGACAGAACAGCAGACGAAAGGCACGCGAAGTACGGGCGGCCGCAAGCGTCACGAAGAGCCAGGCGTGGAAGACACCGTCACCTCGAAGTTCCGCCAACGTGCAGACGAAGGATATGAGACACCAGGAGACACGGAGGATTTCGGAGCCGATGACCGGGATGCCTATGAAGACGACTTGAAGGACGACAAGCACTATCCCGACGACGTCGCCAAGGCCATTGCTGACGCTATCCTTACGAGAAAGCGCAAGGTCGCTTTCCTGGAGAAAGCCATGGAAGGCTATGCGTTCTTCAACGTGGAGAGCGTCCAAGGCGGTGTCACCAACGTTATCTTCAATTCCAACCATCCGTTCTACGACAACCTGGTGAGAGCGCTGAACCCGGACACAGAAGAAGATACCGAGAAGGAACTGCTCGACCGCGTACACATGGCTTCGGACACACTACGCATCGTGTTTTCGGCTTGGGCTCGCTACGAAATGGAAGAAGTCAGGCACAAGCAACGCCTCTCGGACATGCGTCAAGAGTGGGGCAAGATGACCCGGTTCTTCCTCGACGATGGCGAGGATGATTGATGCTGGGCGACCAACTGCTGGAACTAGTGTCATCGGCGAAAGAGCGAGTCGTCCTCGTTGCGCCCTTCATTAAGGTCGATGCGCTCCAGCGGGTATTGGACGCCATCCCAAATTCGGCAGGGCTCCATATCGACTGCGTTACACGTTGGCGACCCGAAGATATCTTAGACGGTGTCTGTGACCTGGAGATCTTCGAGGTCATTACCGATCGCGCGAACGCGCGGCTTTGGAGGCACCCAAACCTGCATGCCAAATTCTTCAGGGCCGACCAGTCTTGTCTTCTCGGCTCCGCTAATCTGACAGGGCGAGCGCTTGGTTGGCGTCTCCCGACCAATCTCGAACTCCTTGTTGAGTTAGATATGAGCCGACATGAGCTCCAGGCATGGGAAACATCGTTAATGAGCAGCTGCGTCTCAGTGACGACCGAACTGCGTGATCAGATCGCGCACCAGGCCGCAGACCTGGCGGCCCAGCGTCCAAAGATAACCTCGATCGATGTTGAGCACGACGATGATCCGAGTTTTCGATGGATACCCCTCTGCCCGTCGCCAGAACGGCTATTCAAGGTATATACCGGCGAGCTTGACGAGGCAAAGATGGTCCGGTCGGCCTTCGAGTTCGCACAACGCGATTTGAGAACACTGGGCCCGCCCAAAGGCTACCCGGAGGAACAGTTCCTGGAGTACGTTGCGGATCGACTCCAGAAGTTGGAAGTCGTCCAAAAAGTGGTTTCTGCCAGCAGTTCAGGGATTTCGGATTCTCAGGCGGCCGAGCTGATCTCAGAGTATATCGATGCGTCATCAATGATCGGTCCGACTGACGCCTGGAGAATTCTCAAGCAATGGATGATGCACTTCTTTCCTGAGCAGTATCGCATCGAAGTTGGTCAGGAAATACTGGTAAAAGGCCGTACTTTATCCCGCTGACTAGCGACTAA
Source organism: Maritimibacter sp. REDSEA-S28_B5 (assembly GCA_001626765.1). Lineage (GTDB taxonomy): Bacteria > Pseudomonadota > Alphaproteobacteria > Rhodobacterales > Rhodobacteraceae > Maritimibacter. The sequence goes on along the minus strand of LUOO01000061.1, from coordinate 18,904 downwards.
GACTTCGGACGTTATCTACAATCGCAAATCTTGTTGTTCGGGAGAGTAGGAAATAGCTCCCAAGTTAGATTTAAGCGGGCACCTCCTCGACGTTGATTCTGAAAATGAGCCCCGCCTTTCTTAGGTCGCCACCAAGTTGACCGGCGATGTCGGGGTCAAAGACGATCTTGCCGATCTTCTCTGTCTTTGGCTTTCTGTCGTCTTCATCTGGTAATGGCTCGCCATCCTTCAATAATTCAGCTTCACGCGCACCTTGCAAGGGGAGCGGAGTCCACTGAAGTCCCGACCGAAACAGCTTTCTGAGCTGGCTTTGTTGCTTCAACTTGTTGATGCGAGCACGGCTGCTTTGATGAACAGCTGCAATATCGAGGTCCAGAATCGCTTGTGTGAGTTCGTTCTCGCAGTTCGAGTCGAGGACAAGGTTCGCGGAACGAGCCTTTCGTGGAACCAACATGTTGCCACGTACTTGCACACCATCCGGCAAAGCAAGCTGTGCAGCCGTTCCGTCTGCTTGAGGAAAATGTATCTCTGCGCCAAATGCGAATGACCGCGGAAGAGGCGCTATTTCACCGACTCTACCAACATTACCAAGCAGTTGTTGCCTTAGACCAAGTGCCGTGACATCACGAAGACGCCCTATAATGTTTGCGTCACCTCCAGCTCTCAAAAGCCCTTTCGCCCGCGACAAGCCAATTGTTCTAAGATTCCCGAAGTCCCAGCTAATCTGGAAGCGCCCTACACCATCATAGTTGAGGATTGGCGTTGTATTCCCTGATACGCCGAGAACAGGTTTGGCCATATCCACTTCTTCAAGCGTTCCGGCAACGAGCAAAACAGTTTTCAATCCATCGGTGCGAATGAGGTCGCACTCTGGCGACGCGACGAAGAAAACCAGGTCTCTCCTGCCCCCGAAAAAACCGCGAGGTTTGTCGGGAGCACCGAGCCTCGGCCCAATGATGTCGCCGAAGGTTACGGGCCAAACCGCACCTGTCGCATGCGCCCGTCGGGCGGGGTTAACGAATAGTGTCTGCTCCAGAATCGTAAAGGTGTCACGATCATTCGATATCATCAACGGTGGAGGATCGTCAGCCATTTCATCAAGCGGAACGGCGGCTGCTAGCACCTCGTCATGTGCTTCGATTTGGTACTGCAAAACACGATCAAACACGTCGAGCATGTAACTTGAGGTGTTTACTCCCTCGAAACGTAAGAGCATGGTGCGAATATGCTGAAGATCATCGATATCGATCTTTCGCAGCGAGGCAGCTGCTTTTCCTACCGCTTCAATGGCTTTCTGCTCCCACGTATCGACAAACGTCGCCAAGGCTTGGCTATCTGAGCGATGCGCCGCGAGCGTCAGGATCAGGCCCCGAACACGCCCAGGGACAGCGAGATCGTTCTTGCGGACATAGCGAAAAGCCGATGCGTGAAGCTGAACATCGTTGCGAAATTCTTTCGCCAAGTCATCAATTGTCGGTATCTGGGACATCAATACGATTGACGGCAGGGGGCCGTCCCGCATGTCGATCGCCTCTTTCAATCGCTCAACAGTAACTTCCCTATCTCGGGCACCTTGCTGAATTCCCAGAAACAAGTCGATGAGAATGAGATCGGCAGATGCAGCGGCAGCAACGAAGTCACGTCCATGAGTCGTAAATGGAATTCCAAGCGCACTAAGTGCCGCCTCTGCAGACTGAAGGAAAGGGGCATTGTCGACAGCCTTCTGCTCATAATTGGCAAACAAATCGCCCAAAAGGTCGACTACTGCATCGCGGTTTTCCCACAGAGCCGTAACAAATCCCTGTTCTTGTTTTAGCCGGTCTCGATCGCCAACATCGAAGTCCGGATAGAAAGCGACAATTCGATCCTCGTGGCCGGCCTGAACATCATCAAAAAAGTTATCCCAACCTTCTTCGTCTCTTAGTTCATCAACCAGTGGGACTGTATCGTAGCCGTCATCCACGATGATAGCGGACCGAAGACCAGCATTCGCTACCTGACGACGATCGTTCATGCCCCGTCGCCCACCACGCGATAGTCAAAAGTCGTATACCGACCTTCAGAATTGGTCATATCGGGGTCCAATGTCAGGCTACCGCCGTTGTGCTCTGCTGCCTCCTTAGCAATAAATAATCCCAGTCCACGGCGTCGGCTCTTATCTTTGAGCGAGAAGAACAGATCGAAGATCCGATCCCGGTACTGCTTTGAGATACCGGGGCCATTGTCACTGAATCTGATGCGGGGTGGATTGTCTTCGACCACGATTGTAATCTCGGGCTCTAGCGAAAGCTTGCGTTGCTTCTCAACGTCCATCCAGTAAACGGAGTTGGATATCAGGTTCTCCAAGACCTGAACTACCATGCCTTTCACGGCGGATAGCTCAATAGATTTCTCGGGCAACAAGACGTTTGGCTTGACCTTGTGACGCTCAAATTGGGCTTCGTGCGCCTCAATGATCTCTTCCACGAGTTCATCGAGCTTGAAGCGTTCTTTCCGCTGTCGTCCGGTGACGCTTAACGGGTCTAAAATGCGCAAACGCTTGCTAATGCTGTTCATCGAGGCACGCAAACTCTCCAACCGACGACGGATTTCGTCGGGAACAGATTTTTTTCGTAGTCCATTGAGGATATCGAGGGCATCTTCGGCGGACCGAGTTAGCTCATGAGCAACAACTTCGACCATCAAGCCGATCCCCGCCATAACAAGCATCTGATCGGCGTCCTTTTCCATATCTGCAATCCGTTCGCGTGCTTGCGCCGCGTATCGAGAGAATTCTTCTCGCATAAGCTCCAATTCTTCCACGGCATCGCGATGTTCATTTGGTACGACTTTGCTGATCGCGCGAATGGTATCTTTCATTCGCTTCTCGAGATCCACAGTCCTCGTTTCATCTGCAATGAACGGTTCTTTGGCATCTTTCTGTTCGCGGGTGATACGGTTCATCTCATCACGCAGACGTTCGACCGCGAACTGTACCGTCTCCTTGAGAATTGCCTCCTCTGGCGTCTGACGAAGACCCTCACGATTGGTTTGATCAATGAGGCTTGGGTTGGATAAGCGACCGATTTCAACTTGCCCGACGAGCTGGATACGGTTCAAGGCATACCCCTTTGAGGCCAGGGCCGTCTTGTCGAGCTCTAGCCAGTCGTCATTCTCGGAACCATACGGATATACTCGGAACCCATCCCGATAAAGCCTAACACCCATCCATTGATCGAGGAGATTGCGCAGGGCCTGATAGTCGCCCGTCGACTTACCTTTGCGGAGTATCGAGCGGTTGAACCAATGTAACTCAAAGTCAAATGGACCAACTGAATGCAGTGCTGTGTAGTCTATGTCCCGCTTGTTCATGCGGCGGCGCTTGGCTTTAGGTCCAACCAAGGCGCCATGTAGAACGTCCGCCGTCGCAGTTTCGATACTAATTTCCTTGGGATGCTTGAAGCCAAGATTGTTGAGTTCGATGCGTAGCTCAAGCTCCGGTCCGGTTTCGCTAACTTTGTATGACCCCCGAACGACCGCATTTGCGTGAGACAGGAAGCTCCGCTCCAAGCGACGGATCGCTACCCGTTTTCCGTTCCAGAACACCGCAATCCGTTGACGGGTTTTCTTTCCCAGCGGGTTCACGAGTAGAGACAAGTCATCCATCGCAAGCCGCTCTACTCGCTTTTCAGACCAGTCAGCGTTTAAACGGCGGATACGGATGTCTGTCCCGCTAAAATCACGATTAGGCTTTTCAGCACCCCGCGATGGGTTGATCTCAATGTCCTCGATCATTTTTGAGGGGTCATCGAAAGCTGACCAGTCTATGTCAATGAGACTGAAATGTTCATCGGTGCTTTGGGCCGTACGGACCGACAGTTCGTCTCCCAAACGCATCGCCGAGAGGCGGCCGATCCCCTTCTCTCCTAGATACGGTGTATCTGACGCCCCATTCGAAATGGCTGCATCGATTTCCTTGCGACGCGACGGCGTGCCGATGACGAGAAAAAGCGAGCTCAGGTCATCTAACGACATTCCAGAGCCAGTATCACTGACGGTGATCGTGTTTAACCCATTGATTCTATCAAGGGCATGGAGGAGACCTTCAAAAGTTCTGGCCTGCTCAATGAGTTCTGCGGCCTGATCCCAAAGCACCCCAGCTTCTGTAACTAATTTACCGGAAATCCAGTTCTTTAGCTCTTCAAAGTCCCAAGTCTCTCCTTCAGGGCCATCTTGAGCTGTCGAAATCACGCGACTGACTTGTGCTTTAGCTTCCTCAAGATCCCTGCGCGGCAAGACAATGTCAAATAAGATAGTTACGCCATCTTTCGATCCAGCATCGATACCATTTTTGATCAGTTCGTAGAATGCGATTGGGTCTGAGCTAATGAGCTCAGACCCTAGTTCCAGAACAGTTCTCGCTGTAACTTTAAACAACTAGCGACCTTTTTTCATTCTGCTTCCGAGTGAAATCTCTCATGCTGATTGTGAGCAAGCCAAGAATTATTTGTGGCAAACAACACAAGAATTTCCTTCAAAGACACCAAAAATCTCGTCGATCGACGGCTCGGAGCGCGCCGACAGTGGGTTGGGGCGCACGGCGCGCATGGCGCGGGCCCGGCGCTTTTCGTAGTCCGCCTTGATCGCCTCTACACGTTCAGGTTTGGCCAGGTCGTCTAGGCTTTCACCATCGCTCCAGGTGAAGGGGGAGCCGTGTTCCTCTGCCGACTTCTCATATGCCCGGGCTTCTTCAAATGCCTTGGGATGCTCTTCCATCAATCGCACCCACTCAATCTTCTGTTGGAAGAAGCAGAAGGTGCATCCGGATCTGGACCGCCAGCGGTAGTATTCTGGCTCGCCGATGTCGGTGTCTTTCAGCAAATCGACCACACCGGCCTTGTCGATGCCGGCGTCTCGCAGAGGGAACCTCACCTTCATGTTTGGATGCTGTGACTTGTAGCCGGCCCGATTGGGTTCATCGGCACGAATTGCGACATAGGAGTGAACCACGACACCCTTATCCAGGTCCTCGCGCAGCCATAGGTTCAACGGTCGCAGCTTTAGCTGCCGGGTACACCAACGGGTTTTGGCCGACGGTAGGAAATGCCCATACTCCGCCAGCCAGAAATCGAAATCCCGATCAGGGTTCAGCCGATTAATCCGCTTGCCAAGGAACCCCTCGAGCCTGTTCAGAAAGTCATAGACCTCTGGTAGCTCCTTCCCTGTGTCAGTGAAGAAATACTCCATGTCGATGTCGGGGTGGTTTTGTCGCATATAGACGGCCAAGGCCGCACTATCGCGGCCGCCCGATATCCCGAGAATGTGTCGTTCGTTGGTCATGCTTCGATCTTGTCCATATTGTCGGTGAGCGCCGCAACAGCCCGAGCGAGAGCCGCCAGCGCGAGCTCATGCCCATGTTCACTTTGGCCAAGATTCCGAATGATCTGGTCCGCAAGCTTGCTTGCAGTCTCTTTTTCGTTTTCGCTGAGTTCGAAACTCTGAAGGATTGGCGGCTGCTTCGGATCGACGCCCACAATGAGAGCGATCGCTTCCGTGTTTGATTTTCGGTCGCGCATCAATGCCACTGCTTCGGCCTGCCTGAAGCGGCGCCCAAGCCTCGCTACCTCAGACAAGGCTCCTTCGCGGTTGCGGTCGGACCAGTCGCGCATGGGCTTCGGTTGCAGAGTTCCGGCCACTGCCTCCAGGCTGCCGGTCCCGGCTTCAATTTCCCCAACACGCGCCGCAAAAGCCTCGAATTTCAGGTCTGAGCTCAACCCCTTAATGGACTCTGCGCGCTCGAGGCTTCCGGCAAAGGTGTCACTCGGAACTCCGATGGATTGCGCCAAAGCATGCCGCAAGTCTTTGGCGAGGCCATCATAGGCCGCCTCGCACTCTTCAATTGCAGCGACGGTCTTTTCGACTAGATCACCTTTGATGTTCAGACCGGGAAGCGTTTCGAAGAGCAGTGTTTCCGGATCGTCTGCGTGCCGAATTGCATCGCGGATCTTGCGGGTCTCGGCAGAGACAAGATTGGTGCGTTTGGCAAAGTCGCTCAACGCCTCGATACGCTGGAAGGCCGCGCTTGCAACGGTAAGTGCGGATGCATCAGACAGGGCCAGCCCTTCCGCAAGCCGGGATAGGAACGCCAGATGATGTTCAGAACGTCCTGCGGGCTTCAGAATGATGGCCGAAGGGTCCTGAAGCATCCTGTCGACAAAGATGTCATCGAGATCCGCCACAAAGCGACCGTCTAGGTAGACAGCATAGGTCTGCCGATTCGCGAGCAAGAATGCGAGCGCCAAAACCGGCATCACGCCGATCTTCATGCCAAAGGGTACGCCCCGCCAGGTCTCATAGACTTCCGCCAGCGACTGCTCCTTTTTCGAGTGCAAGATCTTCCAGGCTGGCTTCAGGGAAGCACCGGTCACGGTCTTATCTGGGTCAGCAAAACCGTAGCCTGACTTGGATTTTCGGTGCAGACCGCTCGGGGCCAGAGTCGTGAGGTAGAGACCGAATGCAGCGGGAAACCCCTCGAAGCCAAGGTTTTTCTGATCCGGGCTTTTCACCATGGCATGGCAAAGAGCTCGAAGAGCGGCCGCAGCACTCGAGGATGGTTTGTCCTTTTGCAGCAGCTCGCTGTGAATAATTGGTGTCGAATGATAGGCAGTGTCAGCCAAGCGCGATGCGGCGGCGGACAGGGAGAGCACAATCTCAGAGTCGTTTGCCCTCAGGATTTGCCATTGGCTCGACAGCATCAGGCGCTGGAGTTCGACGTTCGAGCGATTGCGCAGCAATGCCTCTCGCGCACGGATTCCCCGTCGCGCGATCCTATCTCCAGCTATCTGCGGTACTTGCTTTTGAACTTGAGACAACGCCGCCAGGTCGCCTGCATCTTCGATCAAGCGCTTCCCATCTCCGACCAAGGAGACTGCGCTCACGACGCCCGTACGCCTTAGGATCCGAACAATCTCATCCATCATCGCTTCGATGTCTGGTGAGCGCGCGTCTTGAGGCGCGATAGCCATCACCATGACACCACTCGCGATCGACGCCTTGCGACCTACTGTACGCTTGAACTCATTTGGATCGAATTGCTCCCCCAGGCACTCTACGTGCAGCGCAAAGGTTCGCAGTACGCCGCAATCGAAGTAATGTCGTTTAGCGACAATGTGGTCGAAGCCGGCTTTTGCGGCGACTTGGGAAAGATCTGAAGAGGTGGTCCGACCGCCAAATCTCTCAAGAGCAGCATCGAGGTCAAAATCGCTGCCGGAGAACAGGGCATACCCACCCACTCGCTTCTGGCGAAGCAGAACTCCCCAGTCACATAGCTCGTCGAGCGCCCCTGTGATATCAGAGACGCTGCCCCCCGGAACCGCGATCAAAAGGGCGTCCTGGTCGACGGCCAATCCTGTCCCGTTCTTGAAGATCTCAATGAGCGCGGCCGATTTCGCCAGCGTCACGTGCAGGTCGGCTCCGAGCACGTTCGCTTTCTCGATTGCCTCTAACGCCAGCGTCATTTGCGATCCCAACGGACCAGCCGCAAGAGCAAGACCAAAGTTCGTCTGAAGATAGTCCCAGAGACGATCGGGGCCGAAGGTTTCCCCTGAGGTTGCCGATGTCGACTTCAGGAACTCGCGAAACCCCCCAGGTTCTTCGGATGCCAGGAAACCGAAGATGCTACGCTCGTTCTGACCAAAACTTCGGCGTGTGATACCGCCAAGCAGCAAGGCGCAGATCGGGTTTAGAGGCCACGTCTGCGTAAGCGCCTCGGTCAGCTCCGCTTCGTCCGTCGGTCGATTTGAAGCGACAAATGTAGCCAAGCTTCTAGCCTGCGCTTCCGCTGTGCCAGGGGTATCGTCCGTATCGATTGCCCGCCCGAGCAACCTGACAGTCTCATCACTTGCAGAAAGGAAGGATAAGTCCTGAAACCGCCCCTGGATCTTGGCCCATTCGAGACGGGCGCTCGAAGCGAGCTTGTCCGCGTATGCCTCAAAAGCCTGATGCAAGATTCCGATTACAACGAAGCGACCCTCGCTCCTGGCACTTATTTCAGCCAGATCCTGCAGGAGGTGCGCATCGTGGTCCTTATCGGCCGCGGCTTCGAGGAACTTTCCCAGTTCATCCAGAACCAGAACAATTGGCCCCTGCCTGGCGTGTTCAGATATGTCCTGGACGAGTTGGCCATCGCTCTTGGTCGCGCGTTCCTTTCTTGCGCGGGTCCACCTGTATCGCTCTGCGATTTTCTCGGCGACGGCTTGTCTCAGGCTAACACGACTTCCAGTAACCGGAATAACGGTCCAATCGCCCAAGTTGGGATCGAAGGCCTTCGCAATGGCCTTTGACAGCTTCGGCCCGGCGATCTTTCGTGCGAGTGCCTTTCCTTCCTTAGAACCGGCAACGAGGTTACCCAAAAGCAGTGCTGTACTCGACTTGCCGCCGCCGTAGGGTCCGGTCCAGGTAAAGGCGCTTTGCGCCCCCTCCGATAGCGATGCGGCCATCGCGAGGAGCGATTTTTCGGTACTGGCCTGGAGAACATAGCCTTGAAGGGGCGGCGTCCCGGTCAGGTCCATGTCGATCCGTGCACTTCGCACGAACCGGCCGTTTAGTCTGACTTTGTCTGAGAGCGTTTCAGGCGCCATATCATGCAGCCTTTCCGTGGCGCGCGATCTCGCCAAATGCGCTTTTCAACAGAACATCCGGGTCAGGACGCCGATTGCGTTGGACTTGTCGCAGGCCAGCCGTATCGGTCCAGACGAAGGCACCACCAGTGCTTTCGTCGATCCGCATCAGCCGCTCGATGACGCTGTCTTCATCCATCTTGAACACCCGGCCGGGACTGCCGGCGTCGTGGCAGATCAATTCTGCGGCGAGCGTCGCGCGGTTGTCGTGCGCCCGAGTCCAGTAGGCATCCAATGCGTAGGCGAAGAGAGCGTCGTGAAGGTTCGGCTTTGGACCAACCGAGAATTCGAACCATCCGCTCGAGCCAGTTTCCTGAATCAATGCCAGTTCAGCCAGCAAGGGTTCCGCAGCGTCATCCATCGCCCCGCTCGGTCGGCTGCAGTAGCTCCGCAGAAAGACCGTGACGTCGTTCTGGATGGTCTTGTGAGCACCACGCCATCCCTTTTGCTCGATCAACTTCTCGATGGCATCTACCAAATCCGTCGATCGAAACTCATGGCCAAATAACCCGTTGAAACAATAGTAGAAAGTTGTGGTGTGTTCCGGTACCGATGCAAGCTTCCAATGGATGAGCCACAGTGAGGTTGGATGCTCCAGAAAAGGGTCAAATCCGTTCTCGCCGAAGAGCAGGTCACCCAAATCGTCGGGCTTTAGCTCCTTGCCGTCGAGTTGGATTACTTCCGCGGCTTGCGCCCAAAATCGCATCGAAACAGCCATGTTTCGGCCAACGCCGAACCGGGAGATGGCTTCGTCGTCCTTGAATACCGTCAGCGGGGCGCCGCCCCGAACCGCGTCATATGCTTTGCGCAACCAAAGGATGCGCAGCGGGAATGTTTCGTGCCCGGCGAATTGCGGTTTGCCGGACCAATTGTCAAATACATCGGCCATAAGCCTATGCTACTGGTGAAGCTCACCAGTAGCAAGGAGGACTTTCTCCACTGCGCCGGCCATGATCGCCATCGCCGAGCCAATATCGTCTTCAGAAAGCCACCACCCGACACCTATGCGCAGGAAGCGTTTCTGCTCATCATGAGTGAGATGCAGCGCGGAAAGAACCGGTGAAGGCTGCAAAGAACCGGAATGGCAGGCAGACGCGTTCGAAAGACATACTTTGGTGTTCAGACTGTCGATCAGATCTGAGCTCGCCGGCGTGTCGATAATGAATGCGGCGGCTCCGGGAACCGCCGGACTTGATGGGAAAAGCCGCTCCACTCGCAATCCGTCGCCGGAGAGTTGCTCCTCGAAAAAAGAAATCAGGCGCATACTGTGGACGGTCTCACGTGCCATGTTCTGAAGCGATATCTCCGCTGCACGGCCCATCGCCGCGACCAACGCGGCCGGTTGCGTTCCGCTCAGATGTTCTTCCAAGGGTCTTGCGGATGTCAGCTCGGATGGCTTTGGGGCGTTCGCGGCAACAAACAGCGCACCGACCCCCTGTGGTCCCCCGAATTTGTGGGCCGACAGGCTGAGGTAGTCGGCGCCGAGATCGAATACGTCGATGGGATACTTGCCCGCTGCCTGTGCAGCATCGACATGCATGAGCGCACCGACTGTATGCGCCATTTCACTTATCTTTTCAATTGGTTGGATCACACCTGTCAAATTACTTGCAAGCATCGTGCTGACGAGCAGTGTGGTTTCGCCTAATAGAGCTTCCAAACTTTCCAGGCAAATCGAACCACTTGCTCCGACAGGACACACCAGAACCTCGAAGCCCAGCTCGCGCAGCGCTTCTGCAGGACGCCGAACCGCGTCGTGTTCCAGCGCGGACAGAATGATTTTGTTTCTACTTGGAACCTGACCCGCAAGGGTGCGCGCAGCCCCTATGATCGCGAGCGCATTTGCCTCCGTAGCGCCGGAGGTTATGAAAATCTCGTTCGGCGCAGCGCCGATGAGATCAGCGACCGCCCTTCTTCCTTTTTCGTAGAGACTGTTGGCCTGCCAGCCGGCAACGTGATTGGAGTTCGCATTTCCGGGTTGGGCCAGTGCTTCTATGAGTGCGTCTTTGGCTTCCGGACGCATTGGCCAGCTCGCCAGGCCATCAAGGTAATACATCAATGCTCTGATTGCCTCCTTCGATTGCCGGTTAGCGTTTGTGAATTGTAGGAACGGGTGCGCCCGACCAGACAAAATCCCAAGTAGCGCCTTGTCGGATGTTCTGTACGAGATGGGGCCGCAGGGCCACCAGACATTGACCGGATGCTTGGCGAGCCGAAGGGTAGAGGATGCCGTTGCCGCCGGAAGCAAGGATATCACGCGCCAGGACCTGACCTGCCGGATATGCAAGAGCCGGATCTGGACTCAGAACGGCATCCTTCGTTTCAGGGTCGATGACATGAAGCTGAGAGGTGAACCCTGCAAAGAGCTCCCTGTAGGACGTCGTGTTCTCGAAGATACCGGTCGCTTCAAGCTCCTGCGTAAGATGCCAGGATACCTCGGCCTGCGCGGTCTCCACCGCAAGGTCGCCGTATGACGCGTACCACGCACCTCGCTCGGGCCCGTTGAATCTGTTGCCCGTGGAGCGCGTGTAGCAGAAAGCAGCGTTGACCAAAGTCCAACCGTACCCGGCGGCCTCAGTGAGAAGTTCACCGGGGTGAAGTCCGCCGGGAATTGGTAGGGCGATGGTTTGCCGTGCGGATGTCATCCCCTCGATTTCTTCCAGAATTGCCAGATCTTCCTCGCCGTCCGCCAACGGTGCCATGGCGGGTTCGTCGATATAGGCGGTGGAAATCAGCCTGACGGTCTTGGGGTCCGTGAACTCAACCGAATTCAGATCGGCTGCTCTGATCACACCCCACCCCGGAGCGCATCGATATGTTGTCGCACTTTCATCATGGCCGGAATGCCTCCCTCACACATGATCTGAACGGGGGTCTTCCCGTTGAAGCCAGGTCCCGCGTTTACGGTCTTCGGCCATCCGAAGGTAAGCGGCCCGTTAAACAGCAGCCTCAACCCCTTGTAGAGCCCAATCAGCAAGCTGGCGCGGGTCACCTTGTCCTGATCCAAAATACCCTTGTAGGTGCCAGCCTTCATGCGACCCCAAGTTGCGCCCGGAACATCGAACAAGGTTGCAGCCTCAGCGTTCGATAATCCCCAGGCATCTGCTGCTCTCACAACGCCCTTGATGATCGCAGCGATCTTGTCCTGTTGATCGATCGGCTGAACATATGTCTGCTGCGGGGTTGTTTGGATCGGTTCAAGCATGGGTTTCTCCATATGATTGGATTTTATACATCATATGATCCGCTCTGTCAACTGCAAAGGCACCTCGCCTACTGGCGTTGTCTCTCGGGTGACGGCCTGTGCTTAGTACAATCAACTGTTGAGCCCTTCATTCAGCTCCAGCTCCGGAAGATCCCTCAGACTCTGCAGATCGAACGTCACCAGGAACGTCTCCGTCGTCACGAAGGTATGCGGCGCCCCGGGTCGCGGCGAACGGGGCCCGCTGGCGATCAGGTCCTTGTACCGCAGCCGGGCCAGCAGATCGCGGCTGACTTCCTTGCCGAAGATGTCGGCGAGGCCGGCCCGGTCGATCGGCTGATGATAGGCGATGGCGCAGAGCACGCCCATCTCCATCTCGGTGAAAGACAGCGACTGCCCCCCGAGATCGGCTGCCGCCTTGATCGCGTCGGCGAACTGGGCCTTGGTCCGGAACATCCAGCCACCCGCCACCTGCGCGAGTTCATAGGGGCGGCCTCCCAGCTCGGCCTGAATATCCTCAATCAGCATCTCCACCGAGGCCCCCTGCCCGACCACGCGCGCAAGATCCTCACGGCCGACCGGCGAGGCACTCGCGAACAGCACTGCCTCGATCCGCCCCATCCATTCGCGCCAGCGCAGCTCCTGCGGCAGGTCGTCGAGCTCCCGGTCAAAGACGGCGCCACCCTCCTCTGCCGGTTTCCGCTTCCTGGTCGCGACTGTCATGGCGCGATCCCATAGATCCGGAACGTCGGCCGCCCGGTCAGCTCTCGCGCAACACCCAGCTCGACCAACCGGTCGCAGAACCGCCGCGCGGCGCGATCGGTCATCGGAATGTTGGTCCCGCGAATGCGCGGCGACAGCATCGAGGCCGGGGCCACGGCATCCTCGGTCAGGAACAGCTCGACCGCGGCGTTCGATCCTTTTGCTCGCAGTTTCGGTGCTACGGACCGAAGTGCCTCGGCTCGGCGGGCCAGATCGCGCGCCACCCGGATTGTCTCCTCGATGCACTGCAGAATCCGGGCGTGAACCGCCAGCTCGGCCCCCTGCCCGTTCGCGGCCAGATCGCGCAACATGGCCTTGGTGAGATTCTGCGCCGAAACCGGCAGCACATTCTTCCAGTTCAGCGCCCGCGCCAGGACGATATCCGAGAGCAGGCAGGCGACCCGTTCCGCTCGGTCGTCGACGTCGAGCACGGCTCGTAGGACGGCCACGCAGCCAGCTAATGGCCCACGAATCCGAGCCTGCTCCAAACCCGCATCGAGCCAAACACCCACCTCGCCCCCATACTCCGCTCCAACCAAGTCAGCGAACTCACCCGTCCCGCCTGGGCGCACCCGCGCACTCTCGCGCCAGAATGCCAGGAGATCGCCATCCGGACCTCGCGCCTCGCCCGGCGGGGTCAAGTGGTAGGCGTCGCGGATATCCGCTTCCCGTGCCAGCCGCCCTTCCAGTTTCGAGGTGGCGGTTGCGGCTCTTAGAGCCAGCCGGTTGGCCAGCAGCTTCACCGGCACACCATGCCGCGGATCGGAAGCCAGCTGGTCGAGCACCATCAGCGCCGCCCCCGACCGAAAGGCCACAGTTTCAACGGTTTCTGCACGTCCGGAGGTGACCCAGGCGGGAAGCTGCGGTAGGGTGCTCAGGTCGTCAGAGATGGTGGCGGGCTGATATGTCATGCCACAACCCTAATCTCCCACGGCGCTTTCTGCCAGAAAATAGCGATCTAACCGCCCCGCCTTGCCGCGCGCAATTATGTCCAATAAGTTTGCATTATCAGACATAAAAATGATATGCGTAGAAACATGGTCTTCAGCTCATGTTTCATCACGGGACTCGCCCGAAATCGGCCCTCTCGGCGAGCTCGTTCGTATTTCATTGGTGGACAAGGCTTTAGCTCAAACACTGGACTCCTGACGAAATGCCAAACCAGGTTGAAGCGGACCAAATTCGAGTCGGGGTTCGTGAGACTGGCGGTGGTTCGGACGCGTCCTGGCATTTTGGCATGCTCTCTCGTCGACCTGCGCGAACCCATGTCTGGCCGAAGGCCTTCAGCTCAACGGGAGAGGTTCTACTATGAGGGAGGATGACGATCGGATTACCTTGCCCGTACATGTCGCCGGTTCCGGCACGCTCGATCGCCTGGTCGACACCGCTCGAGACTACGCCAAAGCCTCGACGGCCGAGAACACGAACAAGGCCTATGCCGCCGACTGGAAGCACTTCGCGCGTTGGTGCAGGCAGAAGGGTACGCAGCCCTTACCGCCGTCTTCAGAGATGATCGGCTTGTATCTGGCCGACCTGGCCGCGCCGACCAACGGGTCCCCTGCCCTCTCGGTCAGCACCATCGAGCGTCGCCTCTCAGGTCTGGCATGGAACTATGCGCAACGGGGGTTCACTCTCGATCGCAAGAACCGCCACATTGCTTCGGTCCTGGCTGGGATCAAGCGCAAGCACGCGCGCCCGCCGGTGCAGAAGGAAGCGATCCAGGACGAGGACATCCTCGCAATAGTTGCCACCCTGTCCTACGATCTTCGCGGGCTACGAGATCGTGCGATCCTGTTGCTCGGCTACGCTGGAGGTCTGCGCCGCTCGGAAATCGTGAGCCTCGATGTACATAAAGATGACACGCCAGAGTCCGGCGGATGGATTGAGATCATGGAGAAAGGCGCCCTCCTGACCCTCAATGCGAAGACAGGTTGGCGCGAGGTCGAGATTGGCCGCGGCTCTAAGGATCAGACCTGCCCAGTGCATGCTCTCGAGCAATGGCTGCACTTTGCGAAGATCGACTTCGGCCCTGTCTTTGTAGGGACCTCGCGCGATGGCAAGCGCGCCCTCGATACACGGCTCAACGACAAGCATGTGGCCCGGCTGATCAAGCGCACAGTCCTAGACGCCGGCATCCGCTCCGAACTGCCCGAAAAGGACCGCCTGGCGCTGTTTTCTGGCCACTCGCTGCGCGCCGGCCTACAAAGGCCGCCGGTCTCTGATTTTCTGCCCCATCACGCCGCCTGCCCGCTGAGCCTGCCATAGAAGCTGCGCTCGAGATGCAGCTCCCCTGCCCCGGCTTTTTCGACCATGCCGCGCAGATAGCCGCCCGGCGAGGAAACTTCGCCGGCGCAATGCTTCTCGAAGACGAGCGCGAGCGCCGCTGTCGCCACCTGTTTGCCCAGCCGGTCCTGTGCCACGTTCCAGGCATGCTCGGACACCCCAATCATCGGCCTGAGTTGACCTGCAACCCGGTGAAGATCGCCCCAATCTTTCAGGAACCCGTCCATATTGCGCGCCCAGGATGCGAATTCCGGGCAGGCCTGCATGACAGTAGGCAGATCCAGCGCCGCGCGCTTCTTGCGCACCTCGGCAACCCACTCTTCCAGCTCCCCATCAACCTGATCTTCGGGTTGAGCATTGGGCACCACGGCCGTGACTTCCTCATTTTCTGAGGAATTACGGATTACAGGATTAAGTTGAGTTGTAACTAGTATATGAGGGTCAGAAATGACCTCCCTGGGGTTCATTTTTTGAGTCTTCTCAGAGGCTTGTTCCTTGGTTTTGGGCCTGTTTTCCACAGACTCGACCACCTGAGTTACCTTGAGATAGGCAGCTTCGACGCGTTCCTGAAGTTCCTTGAACCACGTCAGCAGCCGAGCAAGTTGCTCGGAAGCTTCATGGCGACGAGGAAGCCGGTCCAGAAGCTCCTCGAAGAGCCTCGTGAACTGCGTCCAGGGACCGCGCAGCGCGCTGCTGACGGCCGCCTCGATCCGAGCGCGGATCATACGTCGTGCAACTGTGATCTGGCGCTTCAGGCGCTGACAGAGCTCGCGCTCGGCCTGCAAATCGGCATAGAGCTCCTCGAACTCTTCGACACGGGCTGAAAGCGGCGACAGATCGAAGCCATAGGCCTCGACAATGCGCCCCTCGGCGTCCCTGCGGCCCCACCGCTTGCCGTTTGGGCTGTCCTGGAAGGAGATCACCCCGATCTCAGCCAGGCGCCGCGCATGGCGCTTAAGCGCCGAAAGCGAGAACCCCGTCTGCTCCATCAGATAGGCGTTCGACGCCCAGACGATCGGACGCTGCCCCTCCTCCCAGTCCTGGGCCTGGGTAAAGGCCCCGAGCGTGTCGAGGAGCAACATGTCTCCGGCCTTGAGGCCAATGTAGGCGCCCACGCGCTTCAGAGCCACGAAGGCACGCGTTTTGGGTACTCCTACCTGTTCACCGGCTTGTGCAAGCTGCTCTGCGGCAGCGAGACCCGCGGAGGCTTTACGCCAGCCTGAGGGTTGCCATGCGATGGGCATATCTCTCTCGTGCTGAGGTATACCTACCTCAGTTGCTCCAGACGGAGCATCCCTGAATTTTTCCATGTTTTGTCAGCAGACAAAGAAATCCCGTTCGCTCAGAAGCGTTTTCTCTTGTGTGGCGATTCGGTGGCTGCTAGATTCTAGGTGTCTAATCTAAGAATTGCGCTCTGCGCAGCAGCCCTCGAAGCTTCGGTTTCGGGGGTTTTCTTCGTTTACCTTTCCTCCTTTCTGCTCGTCCTCACTTGTCATCCTCCGAGTTTACATCTGTAAATTCGGCGTAGGATCTCTTGATGATGTCCTCAAGATTGCTCTCAAGCCAGTTTGCGAACTCAGCACTTGTGCCGGACTTCTTCACCGAAAGAGACACGCTCCCTCGGCCTGCTTTAATGACGACACCGTCCATCGGCGTAATCTCATGAGGACCGCTGGACGCTTTCGTTCCGCGCTTGCTTGCTTCCTTGATCAGCGCTTCCAACCGTTCATCAGACGTCAAGGAGGCGCTGATCTTGGTCAGCAGGTCGAGCGCGACTTTCTCGGTGAGCTTCCGTTCGAGGAATAGCTCGGCAAGGTCGGTCCACCTCGGCCTGCCGGATTTGGGTGCCGCACCTATCAGGTCGCCCACTCGGGATGGGACATTTTGCGTTACCTTGGTAAGGTGCGAATGCCCTGAGGCCGAAAGATTCAAAACCTGGCGCACTCTCGCGCTTTCGTGACCCGCGGTTTGGATCGCTTCTGCAAAGCGAGCCTTCTCATAGAACGAAAGGTTGCGACGTGCCGCATTTTCCAGCCCTTTGGCCAACAACGCCGTTGCGTCGTCGACATCCTGAACGTTTGCACGCACCTTGATGCCGAGCTCCTGGCACGCCTTCAGACGGCGGCGGCCATAGATCGCTTCGAAGCGCCCCTCGGCAGCCTTGGATCGCCGAACGAGGATTGGGACCTGCTGACCGCCTTCGCGGATGCTATTCTTGAGAGCCTCAAAACCCTCATCGTCATCCTCGGCGTTTACAGCTGTAAACTCGTCCAATCGATCCTTCGGCCCCCAATCATCGATCAGGCCGGGATCGATCTCACGGATAGACGCCAGTGACCCCTGAAGAGCTCCTAATGCTGGTGCACTTGTCTTGGGGGTCTTCTCAGTCGAAGTGCTGCTGGAACGCGCGATGGTGTTCGCGATCCCCGACATATCTCGAAGCGACTTCCTTGCCATTACTTGCGCCCCCATGATTGGTGGATCATGACTTCCACTTCGTGGCCAACGGCATCCATCGAACCTTTTGCGCGATCGTAGGTCGCGCGGGTCATCTCAGAGCGCACGACTTCATAGATGGATTGTTTGAGCATGGTCGCATCACTGATTGCTGTACTCTTGAGAGCGGTCGCCGACATGACGCGATCTTGGAATAGCGCACGCATAAACGAGGTCAGCTGTTGTGAGGGCACATCCGTTGGCTCGTCCCGCGTGATCAGGAACTTGAAGTGATCATACTGTAGAGTCGCGCCGGCGTCCTCGATCACCCCCATGTACGCACCCGCAAGTTCGAGGAACTGTGCGGTCGAGGAAACATCCAACATCGAAGGCGTCAACGGGACGATCAGCGAACTCGCTGCGGCCATTCCAGCAATCGTCAAAAAGCCCAGCTGTGGTGGGCTGTCCATCAGGACGAGGTCGAAATCACCCTCGACCTGGGACAATGCGTTTCGGATGCGGGTAAAGAACGGTTGGTCAGGGTTCGAATGGACGGCAGATTCAGTCTCGAATTCTGACAGCATGAGGCGCGACGGCGCAATCGAAAGCCCCGGGAAGTAGGTGGGAACGACGACATCGGCCATGCTTACTGGATCGTCATAGCGGATCGCGTCATAGACAGTTAGCCCATCAAACTCGATTTCCGGGCTGATGCCGCACATGGATGTGAGAGACCCCTGGGGATCCAGATCAACGACCAACACGCGGTAGCCGCGAAGCGCAAAATAGTGCGCAAGATGGATACTCGTGGTGCTCTTGCTCGACCCGCCTTTGAAGTTCATCAACTGCCAAACTTGCAGCGTCTCGTCACCAGACCGTCGAGGCAGATAGCGCCCTTTCTTGCGAGACGACTTCTCTAGAATCTCGCGCGCATCCCATACCTCTTGGGCCGTGTAAAAGCGCCGCCCTCCACGAACATCTTCGGGCTCTGGGATGGTCCCCTCTGAGTGCAGCTTTCGCATGAACTGACCGGAGACCCCGAGGAGTTCTGCAGCCTCAGGTGCGGAAAAAGACCGTAGCGTTTTCGTGCAATCTGGGGCAAAAGCCGAAAGAAGATGTTCCCGGATGGCGGCATTCAACCGCTCGGAAATATCTGTCGCGAGCGCTGAAGGCTTCTCGTTTGCCAGTGGTGTCACAGGAATCATCTAGTTGCCCCAAAATCGAAAATATGGCCTTTTTCGCGCCACTTGGGGATAAGAGCCGTGATTCACGGCGCTAAGTCAAGATTTTTCCGCTATATAGTGTCTATTGAGGCGGGAAGAGACTATATGCGCGGACAGCGCTTCCTTCGGAATTTACAGCTGTAAACGGGCTGGCAGAGGAGAACCTCTGCCAGCCCTTGACTTAGGCTGCGTCTTTCGGGCCCCAAGGGATGACGGCCTGCAGGGACAGATCGTCCTGGTTCGCGGCCTTGCCGAGGTTGGCGTTGAAGCCGTGGTCGCGGATGGTCAGCGAGTAGTAGTCGGCGCCGGTCTCCTTGTTCTGCTTCTTCCAGATGCCGCCG
>LUOO01000060.1 GCA_001626765.1 Maritimibacter sp. REDSEA-S28_B5 | reverse complement strand
CCTCGGGCAGCGCGGCGAAGGCGTCGTTCGTGGGCGCGAAGACCGTGAAGGGGCCCTCGCCCGCGAGGGTTTCGCCCAGACCGGCGGCCTCGACGGCAGCCATCAGGGTCGAGAAGTCCTCGTTGCCCGCCGCGATCTCCGCGATGGTTTCGGCATTGGCGGTGGTTGCGAAAAGGGCAGCGGTCATGGTTCCCGCAATCGCGAGTTTCTTGAACGATTTCATGGTGTTCTCCAGTTGGTTGTCAGTCCGTGTTGGTATGATGATTACGCACGGTCAGGCGGACTGGATGACCGTTTCACCGTTCCGTGATCAGTCGTTATCACGAGGAGACGTTCGCAAGAGGCGGGAGTGTCGCGCTCATATGCAGGCCCATGGCCCGCAATCGAAGGGATCAGCGGGTCGTCCAAAGACCCTCGCGTCGTGTGAAGCGGTCGTGCGCAGACGACCGGCCGGGGCTTACTCCGCCGGTTCCCGCACCATGGCCATGGCCTCGATCACCAAGGGGTCAAGCCCCGCGCCGCCTGCCGCCACGTGGTCGAACAATTGACGCCGCATCCGGGGTTCCCAGAAATCGTTGATATGGGCCGCGACCAGCGCCGCGCGGTCGCCCGGTTGGCTCGCAAAGAAGGTGGCGATCTGGTTGGCCATCATGACCATCTTGTCAGGCGACATCGGCGGCTCCGGTCTGGATACGTTCAGGATGGGTGAAAAGGTCGAAGCCGTCGCCGCGCGCAAAGGCGGCGAGGGTGATCCCCGCGTCCTCGGCCAACGTGAGTGCGCGGGCGGTGGGGGCGGAAACGGCGATGATCACGGGCGATCCGGCGGCACAATGGCCCCCGTGGCCGGGTCGATGCCCGCCCGCCCGAGCGCCCCGATGAGCTTGTCGAGCGCATTGTGTCGCCCCACATCCTCGCGCGCCATGACGATTCCCTGATTGGGGATCAGGAACCCCGCCGCATGGACCGCGCGGGTCCGGTCATGGAGCGGCTGGTTCTCACGCAGCTCATCGGTCGCGGCCGCGACGTCCTCCTGCGTGAGGCGCAGCTCCGAGGTCACGCGGGGCAGGGGCGGAAGCGCCCCTTCGAGCGAGTCGATCCCGCAGAGCCCGCAGCCCACCGGCCCCATCAGCGCCCGTTGCCGGGCCTTCAACTCTGCCGACTTGTCTGTCCGCAACCAGAAGCGGGCCTCGGTCCCCGTTTCGTGGGTCAGAACCTCCATGTCCTCGACGTCGTCGGGTCCGGTTACCACGCCCTCGGTCAAGGCGAACCCCCAGGCGAAATCCTCGATATCGGCGGGCGTCGCCATCATTACGGCAAGGGTCGTTCCGTCAAAGGACACGGCGACGGGCACCTCTTCGGGCAGAGCGCGGGTCATCGCCCGCGCCCCGTCCCGCCCGACCGAGAGGCCGGAGACAGAGGTGTAGCCCGTCATGCCCGTCTTACTCCGCCGCCAGAATACGCCGCGACGCCTCGGCCTGCGCGTTGTAACGCTCCTGCCAGTCTGTCGGGCCGTTGGAGGGCGACACCTGCACCGCCGTCACCTTGTATTCCGGGCAGTTCGTGGCCCAGTCGGAGTAATCCGTGGTGATGACGTTGGCCTGCGTGTCGGGGTGGTGGAAGGTGGTATAGACCACGCCCGGCGACACCCGATCGGTGAGCGTCGCGCGTAGCGTCGTTTCGCCCGAGCGCGAGGCGAGCTTGACAAAGTCGCCCTCTTTCACGCCCCGCACCTCGGCATCATGGGGATGGATCTCCAACAGATCCTCGCCGTGCCACGTGCTGTTGGCGGTGCGCCGCGTCTGCGCACCGACATTATACTGCGACAGGATCCGCCCGGTGGTGAGCAGCAGCGGGAAACGCGGCCCGGTTTTCTCCTCGGTCGCCACGTATTCCGTGATCATGAGCCGCCCCTTGCCGCGCACGAACCCGTCCACATGCATGAGCGGCGTGCCCTCCGGCGCGTCCTCGTTGCAGGGCCATTGCACCGACCCCATCGCATCGAGCTTTTCATAAGTCACGCCCGAGAAGGACGGCGTGGTTGCCGCGATTTCCGCCATGATCTCGCGCGGGTGTGAATAGGACCAATCCGCGCCCATGGCATTGGCGAGCAACTGGGTCACTTCCCAGTCGGCATAGGTCGCTTTCGGCGCCATCACCTTTCGCACCATGTTGATGCGCCGCTCGGCGTTGGTGAAGGTCCCGTCCTTTTCAAGGAACGACGACCCCGGCAGGAACACATGGGCGTAGTTCGCCGTCTCATTGAGGAACAGGTCATGCACGATGACGCAGTCCATCGCGGCAAGCCCCGCCATGACGTGTTTGGTGTCGGGATCGGACTGGAGGATATCCTCGCCCTGGCAGTAAAGCCCCTTGAAGGTGCCTTCGACGGCGGCATCCAGCATGTTGGGAATGCGCAGCCCGGGTTCCGGGTCGATGGTCACGCCCCAGAGGCTTTCAAAGATTTCACGCACCTCGGGGTTCTTTACGTGCCGATAGCCCGGCAATTCATGCGGGAAGGACCCCATGTCGCAGGACCCCTGCACGTTGTTCTGTCCACGGAGCGGGTTCACCCCTACGCCGGGACGGCCCACGTTGCCGGTGAGCATGGCGAGGTTGGCGATCCCCATGACGGTCGTGGACCCCTGGCTGTGCTCGGTCACGCCCAGCCCATAGTAGATCGCCCCGTTGCCGCCACGCGCAAAGGTCCGCGCGGCCTTGCGCAGTTCTTCGGCGGGCACGCCCGTCAGCATCTCGGTCGCTTCCGGCGAATGACGCGGGGCGCGCACGAACTCGGCATATTCGAGGAACTCGTTCCAATCGCAACGCTCGCGGATATAGGCCTCGTCCATCAGCCCCTCGGTCACGATGACGTGGGCCAGCGCCGTGACCACGGCCACGTTGGTGCCGGGCTTCAGCGCAAGATGATGCGCCGCCTTGATGTGCGGCGACTTCACGAGGTCGATCCGCCGGGGGTCGATGACGATGAGCTTCGCACCCGCCCGCAGCCGTTTCTTCAGCCGCGAGGCAAAGACCGGGTGCCCGTCGGTCGGATTGGCCCCGATCACGATCACCACATCCGTCTGCTCGACCGAATCGAAATCCTGCGTTCCGGCACTGGTGCCGAAGGTCTGCCCCAGACCGTAGCCGGTCGGCGAATGGCAAACCCGCGCACAGGTGTCGGTGTTGTTGTTCAGGAACACGCCACGGGCGAGCTTCTGGACGAGGTAAGTCTCCTCGTTCGTGCAACGCGACGACGTGATGACACCGATGGACCGCCGTCCGTGCTTTTCCTGAATGCCCTTGAGACGGTTTGCCGCAAACCCCAGCGCCTCGTCCCACGACACCTCGCGCCACGGCTGGTCGATGGACTCGCGGATCATCGGCGACAGGATGCGGTCCTGATGGGTGGCATAGCCATAAGCGAACCGCCCCTTCACGCAGGAATGGCCACGGTTCGCCTTGCCGTTCTTCCACGGCGTCATGCGGACAAGCTGATCGCCATTGAGTTCCGCCTTGAACGAACAGCCCACGCCGCAATAGGCGCAGGTCGTGATCACCGACCGGGTCGGCGTGCCCAGCTCGGCCACGCTCTTTTCCTGCAAGGTCGCGGTCGGACAGGCCTGCACACAGGCACCACAGGAGACGCAATCCGAGCCAAGGAAATCGTCCGTCACGGTTCCCGCCGACACCCGGCTTTCGAAGCCGCGCCCCTGAATGGTCAGCGCAAAGGTGCCCTGCACCTCTTCACAGGCCCGCACGCAGCGCGAACAGACGATGCATTTCGACGGATCGTAGGTGAAATAGGGATTCGACTCGTCCTTCGGCATGTAGCGGAAGTTCCCCGGCCCATCGCCTGCCCGCCGCTTGGCATCCGCCATCGACAAAGCCCCGTCGCCGGTCGGGTCAAAATGGTTGTCGCCGTATTCATAGCGCACATCGCGCAGCCCCACGGCCCCGGCCATGTCCTGCAACTCGCAATCGCCATTGGCTGAACAGGTCAGGCAATCGAGCGGGTGATCCGAGATATAAAGCTCCATCACACCCTTGCGGATCCTCTGGACCTTCGCGGACTGGGTGCGCACCACCATGCCTTCCGTCACCGGCGTCGTGCAGGAGGCGGGCGTGCCGCGCCGCCCCTCGATCTCGACCACGCACAGCCGGCAGGACCCGAACGCCTCGACCGAATCCGTCGCGCAGAGCTTCGGCACCGTGATCCCGGACTCCGCCGCCGCGCGCATCACGGACGTTCCCTCGGGCACCGTGACCTCGGCCCCGTCGATCACCAGCGTGACCGGCGCGCCCACCTTGGCGGGCGTGCCCATGTCGCTGTCGTTCCAGGGAATGATGAAGTCCTTCATGGTCTCACCCTTTCTTCGCGAGCTGATAGGCGACGATGGCATTGGCATGTCCATGCCCCAGCCCATGCTCGGCCTTCAGCCAGTTCACGATTTCCATATGCTTCATGTCGGTCTTGCCCGCCACGATCCCAAGCCAGTGGTCGATGGGCTGGCCATATTTCGCCTCGATCGACGGAAAGTAGGACGCCGGACCCTTAACCGTGTCGGTCATGCCCGTGCCCCCTTCACTGCTTCAAAAATACTTTGGGGGTCTGGGGGCAAAGCCCCCAGTCGGTCGGATTTTGCGCAGCAAAGTTCGAAACCGATCATTCCGCCGCCTCCCGCGCACCCGCGAATTCCTCCGGGAAATGGGTGAGCGCCGACATCACCGGGTAGGGCGTAAAGCCCCCAAGCGCACAGAGCGACCCGTCCTTCATCGTCTCGCAGAGGTCGGTCAAAAGCGGCACCGCCAGCGGATCGCCCGCTGCGATTCGGTCGATGGTCTCGACCCCCCGCACCGCGCCGATCCGGCAGGGGGTGCATTTGCCGCAGGATTCCACCGCGCAGAACTCCATGGCGAAGCGCGCCATGCCCAGCATGTCGGCGTCCTCGTCAAAGACCACGATTCCTGCGTGCCCGATCAGCCCACCGGCTCCGTCGAACTCTTCATAGCCGAAGGGCACATCGAACTGGCTCACCGGGAAATAAGCCCCGAGCGGCCCGCCGACCTGCACCGCCTTGACGGGCTTGCCGGTGAAACATCCGCCACCGATCACATTGACGATTTCACCCAATGGCATCCCGAAAGCGGTCTCGAACAGCCCGCCGAATTGCACATTTCCCGCAATCTGCAACGGAATGGTCCCCTTCGACCGGCCCAGCCCGAAGTCCGCATAGAACGCCGCGCCCTTCTCGAAAATCACCGGAATGGTGGCCAGCGAAATCACGTTGTTCACGACCGTGGGCTTGCCGAACGCCCCTTCAAGCGCGGGCAAAGGCGGTTTCGCCCGGACCACGCCACGCTTGCCTTCGAGGCTGTTGAGCAGAGACGTTTCTTCGCCACAGACATAAGCCCCGGCGCCCACACGCACTTCCATGTCGAAGGCCGGACCCCGGCCCATCACCGCCGCGCCCAGAACGCCGCGTGCCCGCGCCACGTCGATGGCCGCGCGCATCACCCGGATCGCGTCGGGATATTCGGACCGGATGTAGACAAAACCCTTGGTCGCACCGACGCCGATCCCGGCAATCGCCATGCCTTCTATCAGGCAGAAGGGGTCGCCCTCCATGATCATCCGGTCGGCGAAGGTGCCACTGTCGCCCTCGTCGGCGTTGCAGACGATATACTTGCGGTCGGCCTTGGCCTTGGCCACCGTTTCCCACTTGATGCCGGTCGGAAAGCCCGCGCCCCCGCGCCCGCGCAGGCCCGAGGCTTTGACCTCCTCGACCACACCGAGCCCCTCCATCCCGAGCGCGCGCTCGAGCCCCGCGAGGCCCCCATGCGCGCGGTAGGCGTCCAGATCGAGCGGATCGATCACGCCGCAGCGCTGAAACGTGAGCCGAGTCTGCTTGGCGAAGAACGGGAAGTCTTCGGTCGGACCGTGATGCTTGTCGTGACCCTCGATGTCGCCCGAGACAAGCGTCGCCACATCGGAGGCGGTCACCGGACCGAACGCGTGACGCACCCCGTCCACCGCGACCTCGGCCAGGGGTTCGAGCCAGACCATCCCGCGCGAACCGACGCGGATCACCTCGACATCGTGCTTGGCGAGTTCCGCGGCAACCGCGTCGACCCCCAGCGCCCGGGCCACGGCGTCCTGAGACAGATAGATCTTCATCACATCACCTCGCCCAGCAGCGTTTCGATCTTGCCCGCGTCCAGTTGCGCGTGCAGCCGGTCGTCCACCATTGCGGCGGGGCCAGAGGCGCACAGTCCAAGGCAATAGACCGGTTCGATCGTTACCGATCCGTTCGCCGTCGTGCCGTGCCACGTTGTGCCCGGCAGATCTTGACCACATGGCGCCCGGCGGGGGCAGACCGGAAATCGTGGTAAAAGCTCATTACTCCATGCACTTCGGCGCGCGAAATGTTCAGCGCGTCGGCAATCGGCTGGATGGCGGTTTGCGGCACGAAACCGAAGTCCTCCTGCATCCCGTGCAGGATCGGCAGAAGGGGGCCTTCGAGATGGGTGAAACGGGCGATCACGTCCGCGATCTGCGTGGCGTCCGGCTGCTGGGCGGGCGCGAGGGCTGGCGAATGGGCTGGCATATGTCCTCCGAATTGCGCGGACCTTCGGTCATTATGCGCGGCAAATCAATATCGCAGAACCGTCAGGCGATAGAGATATCCTATCAATCGACGAGCGCCGCCGCTGCCGCCATCAGCGCCGCAATCACCGGGGTCTGCGGCTCCTGGTAGGGGGCGACAAGACCCACGGAGGGCCCTTCGGATTGCCCGACGATGGGCTTAACCGTTATGTCGCGTCCCTGTGCCAATGTCTCGGCCATATCCGTGGGCAGAATCGTCGCCCAGCCGCCGCGCTCCACATGGCTCACGAGCACGACGGTCGAGTTCGATTCCATCCGTGCGGACGGGGCCACGCCCGCCTCCATGAAGGCGCGGTTGATGATGCGACGGTTCTGCATCTCGGGCGTGAGCAGGCAGAGCGGTTCCGCCGCCGCCTGCGCCCATGACACGCTGTCCTGCGCCGCAAGCGCGCTGCCCGCGTGACACACGAGCGCATAGGTTTCCCGGTAGAGCCGCTGGGTCGCGACCCGGCCCAGGGGTTCGTTGTCTAGGTAGGACAGGCCCACGTCCGCCTCGAGGTTTTCGAGCATGTCGAGGATCTCCGACGAGGCACGCGAGAAGATCGTGAAGCTCACGTTGGGATGTTCGGCGGCAAAGCCCGACGACAGGCGCGAGGCCCAGGTCAGCGCCGTCGGAATGACCGCGAGCGTCAGATGCCCCGACAGCCCCTCGCGCGAGAACCGCATCTCGTCCTTCAATCGCCGCGCATCCCCCACGATCTGCCGCGCCCAGACCAGCGCGCGGCTCCCCTCGGGTGTGAGCCCGCCAAACCGGGCCCCACGCGACACGAGCTTCACGCCCAGCTCGGCTTCAAGCTGCTTGATCCCCGCCGATAGCGTGGGCTGCGTGATGCCAAGGCTTTCGGCGGCGCGGCCGAAATGGCGATGCTTGGCCAAGGCGAGGAACATTTCGAGTTTCGGGAGCATTGGCCTCGACACGCAGAAGGACAGTCAAAAGGGGCGATTTCGATTGGAATTTACGATCATTGGGCGCGGGGCGATAGGCCCGCTGCCGATGGGTGACATGTTTTTGCCACAAATGACTCGGCTCGAATCGCGCGCCGCGCTAGTCAGAACGAAACTGGTGGGGGCCAGGAGTTGAATATGTCTGCGTCCTTGCACCGCCAGTCGCATCTCGCCTTGCGTTCCGTTTGCATCGTTCTTGCCGTCCTGATCGGGCTTTCGGCCGTTCCGGTCCGCGCCCAGTCGGAGGTGGCCTTCGGGTTCGTGGGTTGGGGCACGCTCGCCAACAACGATTTCTTCGGTGACCGTCAGGACCGCTGGCAGACCACGTCCAATTCCCTGTCGCTGCTCTTCGGTCCCAAGGGGTCCAAGTCGCCGCCCTATGCCTTTGGCAAGCTCTGGGAACTGCGGGCCGGGTTCCAGATCATCACGCCCGCCAACACAGCGAACCCCGCGGCAGGCGACCGTCGGGCCGCGGGCGTTCTGCGTGGCGCCATCCACAACCGCACCATGCGCGGGGCCTGGGAATTCGACCTGGGCGTGGGCGTCGAGGCGGTCGGGCCGCAGACCGGTGTGCTGGCGCTGCAGGACCGCATCCATGCCCGGTTCGGGCGCGACCGGGCCTCTGCCGCCGTGCTGGGCGCGCAGATCGGCAACCGGGTGATGCCGCTTCTTCATGCCGAGGTCGCCTATCGCTGGCCGCTGACCGAGGGCCTCACGCTGCGCAACTACGCCGTGGTTCACGCGGGGCTCGAGGGTTACGCGCAGATCGGGTTCGACCTGCTCATCGGCAACGGCTTCAGGAACGGCATCTTCGGCCGCGACACCGTGACCGGGCAGCTTTACGGCACGGTCAAGAACGCGAATCCGCCGGGACTGTCGGGCCTCGTGGGCATGGACGTGAGCCGGGGGTTCTACTCGACCTACCTGCCGTCGCCCGCCTACAGCTTCGAACCGCTGCGCGCGCGTATCCGGGGCGGGATCATGTATGATTGGGGCGGTTATTCGATCTTCTATGGCGCGACCTACCTCTCGCGCGAGTTCGCGGGCCAGCCGCAAGGACAGGTGGTGGGTTCGGTGCAGCTGCGCTTCAGCTTCTGACGGATTTCCCGAGGTCAACCGCCCGTCACATGAGGCGCGTTTGCCACGGCCTTGGACTCTTTGGATAAAATTCTTAACAGGATCGTTCAGACATGATAGCCTGCGCTCATAATGATCGGAACGGGCACAGACCCGTCCGGCACGAGCAAAGGCAGGCATATAGGCATGATGACGGGCATTCGTGGCTCGTTTGTCATCTCCTGGCATCAGACGGAAGTCGACGGCTTGGCGCGCGCGCCTCGCGGGTCGCTGGGCGTGGGTGCGAGTTGGCGCTGGCAGGGAACGGCGGTGCGGGTCGATGGTCCGCAGGACGTTCTCAGGCTGGCGATGAACGCGGGAGAGGCAGACATTCGGGGAAGAGCGGCGCGCAAGGTGCGCCGGTTTCTGGGACCGGCTTTGCCGATCGAGCCGGAGCCATTGCGCGAACCGCCACCGGTCTTTGAACAGGGCTTCGTGATCACCGATGGCTATCGCAGCTATACCGCGATGATCGTGGACCGCGACGGGCGGGAGCCGCTCGTGATGTTTTCCGAAGGGGTGCCGCCTGCCGACACCGACCTCTGGGTTGTGCAGGCCACGGTCGAGGCGGCCGAGGTGAACCGGGTGGTGGACCAGCCGACCGGTGTCATCTGCTTCACGCCCGGCACGCGCATCCGCTGCGAGACGGGCGACGTGGCCGTCGAGGACATCCGCGAAGGCGACCGGGTCCAGACCAAGGACAACGGGATGCAGGAGGTGCTCTGGATCGGGGCGAAGCGCGTCACGGGGGCGCGGCTCTTCGCGATGCCGGAGCTGCGGCCCGTCCGGCTTGCGCGCGGCGCGCTCGGGGTGGACCGGCCGGACGGCACGCTCGTCGTGTCGCCTGCGCATCGGCTGCTTCTGAAGGGGCGCCGGGCGATGGACCTTTTCGGCACCGACGAGGTGCTGGTGGCGGCACGCGACCTCATCGACGACCGCCATGTGATGCGGGATCATGCTGCCAGTTCGGTGACCTACGTGCATCTCATGCTGCCGCGTCACGAGGTGGTGTTCGCAAATGGCCTGGAAACCGAAAGCTTCCTGCCCGAGGGCGATGCGCTGGCGGCGGTCGAGGCCGTGCAACGCGATCGGCTCTTCGCGGTCGCGCCAGAGTTGAGCGCAGGCATGGAGAGCTACGGCGCGCCGGCGCGCCGGCTTCTGACCCAGGCCGAAGCGGCGATCATGGGCGCGCGGTTTTAGAAGGATTGCGCCGTCTGCTTCGCAGACGTCGCGGCGCTGGAGGGGCTTTGCCCCTCCAGACCACCCCAAGGTATTTATGAAGCAGTGAAGCAGCACCGATCAGCGGCGGTTCTTTTTTGCGCCCTGGATGCGTTTGTGGAGCTTCGTGGTCGAGCGCTGTTTTTCCCGCCGTTCGGCAAGCGTCGCAGTATTGAGTTCGTCCTCGCGGGCGAGCTTGTTGTAGCGGTCGAGCCGGGCGGAATCGAGCGTGCCGTCCGCGATGGCCGCCTGCACCGCGCAGCCCGGTTCGCCCTCATGCGCGCAATTGCGGAATTTGCACTGGGTGGCCAAGGTCTCGATATCGTCGAAGAGCTCCGACACCCCGGCGGCGGCATCGGTCAGTTGCAACTCCCGCATCCCCGGCGTGTCGAGCACCGCGGGGCCGTTCGGTGTCAGGTGAAGCTGGCGGTGACGCGTGGTGTGGCGTCCGCGCGCGTCGTCCAGCCGGATGTCCGAGGTTTCCGCATTGGCCCCGGTCATCAGGTTCGTGAGGGTCGATTTTCCCACGCCCGACGTGCCGACGAAGGCGACAGTCTGGCCCGGTTTCGCCCAAGGCGCGAGGCGCTCCGCTGTTTCGGGCGCCTTGGCGTTGAGCGTCATCACGATGACCCGCGGGGAAATTGCCTGCGCCTCGCGCTCGAAGTCCTCGGGCGTTTCGGTCTGGTCGGCCTTGGTGACCAGGATCACCGGCTCGACATCGGCCTCGAAGGCGAGCGCAACGTAGCGTTCAAGCCGGACCGTGATCTCCTCATTGGGCGGCAGATCGACGGTCAGGGTCGCGCCAAGCGCGGTGAGGCCGGAGCGGTGCACCTCGGTCACTCGAACGGGCGGATGAGCGGCGCTTTCCTCCGTATCGGTCTGGGTCGCGAAGAAGGGCTGCCAGCCAAGTTGGCGCAGGCGGTCGGGAGAGGTATCTTGCGGTGTCTGGTCGGACGCCATGGATCGTGTCTTTCTGAAAAGGTCATGTGGAAGGCGCGCGCATGAAGACAGCCGGGTGGCCGGCATTCGGGTCGTGTCATGCGAGGGGCGGCGCTTCTGGCGAAGGGGCCGCCCGGCCTTAACAGGTCATAGACGCTCCATGGTTGTGAATCCGATGATACCCTGCGCGTCCCGCTTGGCAAGCCGGAAGGCGCGGCCGCGGGGTGGGATGTTGACAGCAGGGCTGTTGACGAAGCTCTGTTGACTTCGGGGAAAACCCCCGTATAAGCCCGCCATCGGTCCCGCCTGCGGGGCCGTATTTCATTGGTGTTGGTGGCTCCCGCGAGGGACAGCCTGTCAACCCGGGTCGCTGGTCTCGCAAAAGGGCAGTCCGGGGAGAGGACAACGCCCTTATACAACGGCACGAGGCCCGCTCCGGGTCCGGCTCACACCGACGGTCGAGCGGCGACGCGATTTCGATCCGAGAAGTGGGAACCGGTTTTCGGATCAGACTGAAATGCCACTCAGTAAGGAGATCAGCCGTGACCAAACGCACGTCTGCCAAGTACAAGATCGACCGCCGCATGGGCGAAAACATCTGGGGCCGTCCGAAGTCCCCGGTCAACCGCCGCGAATACGGCCCGGGCCAGCACGGCCAGCGCCGCAAGGGCAAGATGTCGGACTTCGGTCTGCAGCTGCGCGCCAAGCAGAAGCTCAAGGGCTACTACGGCGACCTGACCGAAAAGCAGTTCCGCCGCATCTTCGCGGAAGCCGAGCGTCTCAAGGGCGACACCGGTGAGAACCTGATCGGCCTGCTCGAGCGCCGCCTCGACGCCGTCGTCTACCGCGCGAAATTCGTGCCGACCATCTTTGCCGCCCGTCAGTTCGTGAACCACGCCCATGTGCTCGTGAACGGTCAGCGCGTGAACATCCCCTCCTACCGCGTGAAAGAGGGCGACGTGATCGAGGTCCGTGAAAAGTCGCGTCAGATGGCTCTGGTCATCGAAGCGTCGCAGCTTCCCGAGCGTGACGTTCCCGACTACCTCGAGGTCGACCACAACAAGATGAAGGCGACCTTCGTGCGCACCCCGGGCCTCTCCGACGTGCCCTATGCCGTCGTCATGGAACCGAACCTCGTCATCGAATACTACGCGCAGAACTAAGCGTTCCTGTCGCGAGAGACTGGAAGGGCCGTCCGTTTGGGCGGCCCTTTTGCTTGAGGGGCGGCTCAGTTCTGCTCAGGGCAGGAGCACCGAATGGCTGAAGGTGGACAGGGCCTCGGGCCGATGCACGGTGTAGACCCGCAGTGGATCGACCCGCACCGTGCAGCGCACCGTGTCGGGGGGCAGGATCAGGGGCTTCGGGTTGCCCTCGGGCAGGATGGCCTTGAGGATCACGATGCTCGCCGAATTGGGGTCGAAGGTCTGGTAGGCCATCGGCCGCACCCGCTGGATTTCGGTCGCCGCGTCGGTGACGGCGAGCGGGCTTTGGCCCTCGGACAGAGGCACCCAGCCCTCGCCGGTGATCCCGTCCCCATCGAACCTCCAGGTGTCGAGCGTCAGCAGAAAGGCGTCGCCGCTCACCAGCCCCGGAAACCTTTGTTCATTGCGCACCATCACGGCGGCGGACACCTCGGGCCAAGCGCGCAGGTCGCAGGTCGCGCCAGACAGCATGATCCCGCGTCCCTTGCGCAGGCTCTCGAGCGTATTCGTGGCCCAGAGCGTTGCGGAGAGCATCCCGAAGAACACTGCCGAGGTGACGACGGTCCAGCCCGCCATGCGCAGTCGCCAGCCGACGCCGCCCGGTGGCCGGGTCAGGGCGGTGGGCGAGAACAAAAGCCGCGTGACCGGCCAAAAGGGCGGGGCCATGAAGACGAAGAAGCCCAGCACCACGAGGGGGAAGGCGACCAGCACGGCAATGAAGATGCCGCCCCACGGCCCCGCCGCCATGAAATTCGTGTCCGCGAGCAGCGAGAAAAGGCTCATCGCCCCGGTC
This sequence comes from Maritimibacter sp. REDSEA-S28_B5, assembly GCA_001626765.1. Classification (GTDB taxonomy): domain Bacteria; phylum Pseudomonadota; class Alphaproteobacteria; order Rhodobacterales; family Rhodobacteraceae; genus Maritimibacter. Next base: position 4,238 of record LUOO01000060.1, on the reverse strand, counting down.
TCGATCATCCGGTAGAAGACCGGCGTTGCGAGAAACAGCGCGATGCCCGCGTTGATGCCGATGAGGGCGAAGGCTGCCGTATAGGGAAGGGCGCGGTAACGCGCGGTGATCAGCGGCTCTTCGGGGGGCAGCCGTCTGCGCCTGCGATCAGCCGGTTTCCCCGCCCGCCGCCAGCGCCGCACCACCCGCACCACCCAGAAGCCCAGCGTGATGAGTGCGAGCAGGAAGAGCGCGGTGGAAAGGTAGATGTTGACCTGCGCATCGGTGCCACCGTCGAGCAGCCCTTGGGCCAGCAGCGTCCGGTCGTCGGTCGCGATCCCGAAGGCGATCACATAGGCCAGCGACGAGGTGAAGAAGAACAGAAGCGGCGGCATCGCCCGCCGGTCGCCCACGGCCTGCTTGCGGGCGAGGAACTGCGGCCCCCGGATCGGGTGGCGGAGCGTCATCCACAGCGTGAAGAGCCATGACAGCAGGAAATCGACCAGAACGGCCTGTGCCAGATCGAAATACTTCCGGATGAAATCCACGGCGCGTCCCCGAACGCTCACAACCGGGGAAACTATAGGACGGGCAGGGGCCTGGCCCAACATTTATCGTAGCGCGGCAACGAAAAGGGGCCGCCCATCGGGCGACCCCTTTCCCCGGCCCCGCGTTCCGTGAGTGGATGGGGCCGGACGTTGCAGAGGGAATTACATGCCCATCGAGGCCGCAAAGCCCGAGAAGCCGCCCATGCCGAGATCGGCGAGCATCGTGGCTTCCCCGGATTCGAGGTCGATCATGTAAAGACCGGCGGTGTCCGCGCCTTCCATCTGAAGCACGGCGTAGGCCGCGTTTTCCCCTTCGGCCGCCGAGACGATGTCCATGCCGCCCCAGGCCGAGATGTCGGCTTCCGCGCCGTCGACCATGATCGTGGCCACGGTGCCCAGCGTGCCGTCATTGTTGGCCAGCGTCACCAGCGAGTCCGTTTCGGCGTCGAGCGCATACTGCGCGGTTTCCGAGGCCTTCGCGCCCGGGATCGCGTTGGTATAGGCGTTGGCGAAGATCATCGGCGTGGTGCCTTCGTTCGCGTCACCGGCACCGTAGGCCGCATCGGTGAAGCGGAGCACCTGTCCGGCGCGCTCGTCGCCGTCACCGAAGCCTTCGGGGAAGTAGACGAGGTTCGCACCGTCCGACCCCACGGCGCGCACGGCGTCAATGGCGTTGTTGAAGTCGAAGGCCACGTAATCGCCCCCGGTCATCGCGTTCTCGCCAAACGTCGCGTCCAGATCGGTGATCTCGCCGGTCATGGCGTTTACGGACACGATCTTGCCGTCACCAAAGCCCAGAAGCTCGCCCGTCACGGGGCGGTAGGCGATCGCGTGCAGCTTTTCCGACAGGTCATAGGTTTCGACCGTGCCCGGTTCGGCAAGGCTCGCCATGGTGACAAGCGTCATGCCGTCATTGGCCAGCGCATAGCCCATGGTGCCCGCGTGGGACTCGGCGAAAGCAGGCAGGGCGGCGGCCCCGGTCAGCGCGGTGGTCGCGAGAATTGCGGCAAGGCGTTGGGTTTTCATGAGTAAATCCTCTCTGTTTTCGTCAAAAGACTGTATTGTCCCGCCAGAAGTGTTCTGGTCGCCCGAAGGAACGACAGGGCGGCGCAAAAAGTTTTCGTCCTGACGATTTGGTTATCTGATGTTACCGAAGCCCGTCTCGCCGGTCGTGGTTCTGCCCGGTCACGGCACGGCTGTCATGGCTCCGGATCCACCGGATCATGCGGTGCCTCGGCGACACCTTTCCACTGGCCCTGACACCCGCCCGCCGTTATGACGGGCACGGGATTTATCGGGGATAGAGATGAAGCAATCGCCCAAGCCGCAGCCCGGCATCATGGACATCGCGCTTTACGAAAGTGGCGCCGCCACCGTGGACGGCGTGGCAAATGTCGTGAAGATGTCGTCGAACGAAAACCCCTTCGGTCCGTCGGATGCCGCGACCGAGGCTTACGCGCGCGCAGCCCACAACCTTCATCGATACCCCTCCACCGATCACGCGAGCCTTCGGGCCGCGATCGGGCAGGTCCATGGTCTCGACCCGGAACGGATCATCTGCGGCGCTGGCTCGGACGAAATCATCGCCTTCATCTGCCAGGCCTACGCCGGCGTGAAGGACGAGGTCATCTACACCGAGCACGGCTTCTCGATGTACAAGATCTCGGCCTCTGCAGTCGGCGCGAAACCGGTCAAGGTGCCCGAGCGCGAGCGCGTGGTGGACGTGGACGCGATCCTCGCCGCCGTGACCAAGAAGACGCGCATCGTCTTCATCGCAAACCCGGCCAATCCGACCGGCACCATGGTGGCGGTCAAGGATCTCATGCGGCTCGCCCGCGAACTGCCCGAGGACGTGGTGCTGGTGCTCGACGGGGCCTATGCCGAATATGTCGAGGGGTTCGACGGCGGCGCGGCGATGGTTGACATGTTCCCCAACGTGATCATGACGCGGACCTTTTCCAAGATCTACGGTCTCGGGGGGCTGCGCATCGGCTGGGGCTACGCCCAGCAGGAGATCATCGAGGTTCTGAACCGCATCAGGGGGCCGTTCAACCTGTCAAACACCCAGCTTGCCGTGGCCGAGGCCGCCGTGCGCGACCAGGCCTGGGTGGACAAGTGCCGCAACGACAACACTCGCCTGCGCGCCTGGCTCGCTGAGGCATTGGCCGAACGCGGCGTGCCGTCGGATACGTCCTGCGCGAACTTCGTCTTGGCCCGTTTCACCGACGAGAACGAGGCGAACGCGGTCGATAACTACCTGAAATCCCACGGCATCATCGTGCGCCGCGTGGCGGGCTACGGTCTGCCCCATTGCCTGCGCATCACGGTGGGGGACGAGCCGTCCTGCCGCCGGGTCGCGCATCTGGTGGGCGAGTTCAAGGGGAGCGTGGCCGATGCAGGTTGAGGCCCCGATCTACGGTCGAGTCGCGCTGATCGGCCTTGGCCTCATTGCGGGCTCCATGTCGCTGGCCATGCGCCGGGCAGGGCTTGCCAGTGAAATTGTGGGCACCGCGCGCTCGGCTGACACCCGCGCCGTGGCCGCCGAGATCGGGCTCGTTGACCGGGTCGTCGACACCGCCGCCGAAGCCGTGGCCGATGCCGACCTCGTCGTTCTTGCCGTGCCGGTGGGGGCCATGGGCGCGGTTGCCGCCGAAATCGCGCCGCACCTCAAGCCCGGCGCGACCGTTACCGACGTCGGCTCCGTCAAGCGTGCGGTGATCGAGGCGGTCGGCCCGCACATCCCCGAGGGCGTCCACTTCATCCCGGCCCACCCTCTGGCGGGCACCGAGCATTCCGGCCCGCGCTCGGGCTTTGCGAGCCTTTTCGACAACCGCTGGTGCCTGATCGTCCCGGTCGATGGCACCGATCTGGCTGCGACCGAGGCCCTGCGCGCGCTCTGGGAAGGCATGGGGGCGCATGTGGACGTGATGGACGCCGACCACCACGACCTCGTCCTCGCCGTGACGAGCCACACGCCGCACCTCATCGCCTATACGATGGTGGGCGTGGCCGACGACCTGCGCCGCGTGACCGACAGCGAAGTCATCAAATATTCCGCTGCCGGTTTCCGCGACTTCACTCGGATCGCGGCCTCGGACCCGACCATGTGGCGCGACGTGTTCCTGACCAACAAGGACGCGACACTCGAGATTCTCGGCCGCTTCACCGAGGAGCTTTTCGCGCTGCAACGGGCGATCCGCACCGGCGATGGCGATCTTCTCCACGATTATTTCACCCGCACCCGCGCGATCCGTCGCGGGATCATCGAGGCGGGACAGGACACCGCCGCGCCGGACTTTGGTCGCAGCGTCAAGACCGAGGCGAAAGCGGGGTCCGGGGCGTGAGGCCGCGCGCGGGCATATCCGCGCTCGCGCTGGGCCTCTGCCTCGTCGGCTCGCTTGCCGTGGCAGAGGCACCGACATCGTCCCTCGTGCCACCTGCGCGGCCCGGCGCTGCCGCCATCGACACCGCGCCGGTGCCCGAGGAACCCGCCGCCGTGAATCCGCCCGCGCCGAGCGAGGATGCGGCGCGTGCGGCAAGCGATCTGGCCGAGGACACGCAGGGTTTGGGCGAAAACGCCGCTCCTGCGGAACCGGCCACTGCCGAAGCGCCTGCACAGCCGGCTGCACCAGCAGACATCGCTGCGACCACGACGACCGAGAGGGGAGCGACCGAGGCCGATATGCCCGAGACGGCCCCCGAAGCCGCCGC
>LUOO01000006.1 GCA_001626765.1 Maritimibacter sp. REDSEA-S28_B5 | reverse complement strand
CCTCTACGGCCGTCGTAACATCGTCTTCGTCTCGGTGGGTCTGTTCCTGCTCGGCTCTGCCCTCGCCGGCGCGGCGCAGAGCATGACCTGGCTCATCGTGTCGCGCGCCGTTCAGGGGCTTGGCGGCGGCGGTCTGTTCGTCCTCGCCCTGTCGGTCATCGGTGACGTGATCCCGCCAAAGGATCGCGGCAAGACCCAGGGTATCTTCGCGGCCACCTTCTCGATCTCCTCGGTGATCGGCCCGCTTCTGGGCGGCTGGTTCGTCGAGAACTTCTCGTGGCACTGGATTTTCTACATCAACGTGCCCATCGGCATCCTTGCCGTCATGGGCTTCGCGACCGCCTTCAAACCCACGGGCAACCGCACGAAACACGTCATCGACTGGTGGGGCGCGCTCGCGCTGTCCATCACGTTGGCGTCGGTCACGCTCGCCACGTCGCTGGGCGGTGCCACCTTCCCTATCCTGCCGCTGCCGCTCTTCCGGATCAACGTCTTCTGGGTCACCTCGCTCATGTCCGCCGTGACCGGTGCCGCGCTCTTCGGTGGCGTGACGTTCCTGCCGATCTACCTTCAGATCGCCAAGGGCGTGACCCCGACCGTCTCGGGTCTCATGCTGATCCCGATGACTGCCGGGATCCTCGTGTCGTCCATGACCTCGGGCCGCTACATGGGCCGCACCGGGCGCTACCGGATCCTGCCGATCATCGGCATGGTGCTGCTGGCCACGGGGTTCCTGTTGCTCACGCTGATTGACGAGAAAACGTCGACCCTGCAGTTCTCGGCGTCGCTCGCCACCGTCGGGCTTGGTCTCGGCGCGATCTTCCCTGTGCTGACGACCGCCGCGCAGAACGCGGTGGAACGCCAGCAGCTTGGCACCGCGACTGCCGCCGGGCTCATGTTCCGGCAGGTCGGCGGCTCCCTCGCCGTCGCGGCCTTCGGTGCGCTCTTTGCCGCGCGGATGTCGGCGCAGTTGGCCGGTGCGGGCGACGCTTTTGCCGGGGGGGCCGGACTCGAGCTAGGACCACAGGCGATGCGCAGCCTGCCCCCCGAAGCCAAGGCGATGATCGGCGAGGCGGTGTCCAGCGCGATCCACCCGATCTTCTTCATCGCCTCCGGCCTCGCCGTTCTGGGCTTCGTGCTCGCGCTGGTGCTGAGCGAGGTCAAGCTGTCCAACCGCATGGTGCCGCAGGGGGAATAACCCCTGCCCCAAACGACTTTCTCCCTGAACGTCCAACGTTCAATCAAACTGCCCCGGGTCCCTGGCCCGGGGTTTTTTCTCTGTCCGGAGGTTCCCGCGCGGGCGCTCACGGACCGGGTCGGCCACGCGGCGCAGAGCACCACGTTCCGTGAGGGGTGGCCGGGCCGACCCGATCCGCGCTAGTGGCGACGGTCGCCTTCGGGAACGAGCCGCTCGAAAGCGGCAAGATAGGCGCGCACCTTGTCGCGCACCCTGTCGCGCGCGCCACGCTCCGGCGCATCCCGCGGGATGAGGTCGAAGAGCGAGAAGGCAAAGTCCCGCGCCGTCTCCGGCAGGTCCTCGGGATGACCCACGCCGATCCGCCACGAGGCGAACGCCCGCTCCCGCGCCGGGCCGAACTCGAGCACCTCGATCTTTTCGTGGCGCGGGTCCCGACGGATGCGGGCAAAAGCCTGGCTCACCGCCGAGCGCGGTCCTTCGAGTTCCTGAAAGAACGAACCGTCATGTATCAGGAGCAGCCCGGTCACGCCGAACCGCTTGTTGTTGGCTTGGGACTGGCAGGCGATATCCGCCAGTTCCCTTGCACTTGGTTCCCCCACCGCTTGGCTCTTGTAGACCAGCCGATGCATGACGGTCCTCCTTTGCGATGTGCCAACAGCACTAGCCCTGCAGGCCGCGAAAGTCGCGTTTGATTCAAATTCTTCCTTAATTGTCGCAAGCCCCGCCGCCCGTGTCGGTCCTTATCTTGCGCCGCATCGCAGCATCGCCTAGCGTGACCGCTATCGGAATGCTTCAGGTCGGGGAGAAACCTATGGCGGACTTCAAGAAAATCCTCATTGCCAACCGGGGCGAGATTGCGATCCGCATCATGCGGGCCGCGAACGAAATGGGGAAAAAGACCGTCGCCGTCTATGCCGAAGAGGACAAGCTCGGCCTGCACCGCTTCAAGGCGGACGAGGCCTACAAGATCGGTGAGGGGCTGGGGCCCGTCGCGGCCTACCTCTCGATCCCCGAGATCATCCGGGTGGCCAAGCTCTCGGGCGCCGACGCGATACATCCGGGCTACGGCCTCTTGTCCGAAAACCCTGAATTCGTGGACGCCTGCGACGCGGCGGGCATCACTTTCATCGGTCCCTCCGCCGAGGTCATGCGCAAGCTGGGCGACAAGGCGTCGGCGCGCAAGGTGGCCATCGAGGCGGGCGTCCCGGTAATCCCGGCGACAGAAGTCCTCGGCGACGACATGAAAGCCATCGCCAAGGAAGCGGAAGAAATCGGCTATCCCCTGATGCTGAAAGCGTCCTGGGGTGGCGGCGGTCGCGGGATGCGGCCCATCGACGGCCCCAAGGAGCTTGAGGAAAAGATCCGCGAGGGCCGTCGCGAGGCCGAAGCCGCCTTTGGCAACGGCGAGGGCTACCTCGAAAAGATGATCACCCGCGCCCGCCACGTCGAGGTGCAGATCCTTGGCGATACCCAAGGCAACATCTACCACCTGTGGGAACGCGACTGTTCCGTGCAGCGCCGCAACCAGAAGGTCGTCGAGCGCGCCCCTGCCCCCTATCTGTCCGCCGCGCAACGCGAGGACCTGTGCAATCTTGGCCGCAAGATCTGCGAGCATGTGAATTACACCTGCGCGGGCACGGTCGAGTTCCTGATGGATATGGACACGGGCAATTTCTACTTCATCGAAGTGAACCCCCGTGTGCAGGTCGAGCACACGGTCACCGAACAGGTTACCGGCATCGACATCGTGCGCGCCCAGATCCTGATCGCGGAAGGCAAGTCGCTGACCGAGGCGACCGGGGTGGCCAGCCAGTATGACGTCAAACTCAACGGCCACGCGCTGCAAACCCGGATCACCACCGAGGACCCGCAGAACAACTTCATCCCCGACTACGGCCGCCTCACCGCCTACCGCACCGCGACCGGCATGGGGATCCGGCTGGACGGCGGCACGGCCTATGCGGGATCGGTCATCACCCGCTACTACGACTCGCTTCTGGTCAAGGTCACGGCTTCGGGCCAGACCCCCGAACAGGCGATCAAGCGGATGGACCGGGCGCTGCGGGAATTCCGCATCCGGGGCGTGTCCACGAACATCGACTTCGTGATCAACCTGCTCAAACACCCGGTGTTTCTCAACAACGAATACACCACCAAATTCATCGACACGACGCCGGAGCTTTTCAACTTCAAGAAGCGCCGTGACCGGGCGACCAAGATCCTGACCTATATCGCAGACATCACTGTGAACGGGCATCCCGAGGTGCAGGGCCGCGCGGCCCCGCGTGCCGACCTCAAACCCCCGGTGCTGCCAACGCTCACCACCGAGAAACCAGCGCCGGGCACCCGCACGCTTCTGGATGCCGAGGGACCGGAAGCGGTCGCGAAATGGATGAAGGCGCAGAAACAACTGCTCATCACCGACACGACCATGCGCGACGGGCACCAGTCACTGCTTGCCACCCGGATGCGCTCGATCGACATGATCAAGATCGCGCCCGCCTATGCCGCGAACCTGCCGCAGCTCTTCAGCGTGGAATGCTGGGGCGGCGCGACCTTCGACGTGGCCTATCGCTTCTTGCAGGAATGTCCCTGGCAGCGCCTGCGCGACATCCGCCAGCACATGCCCAACATCATGACCCAGATGCTTCTGCGGGCGTCGAACGGTGTCGGCTATACCAACTACCCGGACAACGTGGTCGAGGAGTTCGTCCGTCAGGCCGCCGAGACCGGCGTGGACGTGTTCCGTGTATTCGACAGCCTCAACTGGGTCGAAAACATGCGCGTCGCGATGGAAGCGGTCGGCAAGAACGGCAAGGTGATTGAGGGCACGATCTGCTACACCGGCAACGTTCTCGACCCGGATCGGTCGAAATACGACATCAAGTATTACGTCGCCATGGCCAAGGAGCTTGAGAAGGCTGGCGCCCATGTGCTGGGGCTGAAGGACATGGCGGGGCTATTCAAACCCGCCGCCGCCCGCGTGCTGATCCCGGCGCTGAAGGACGCGGTCGATCTGCCCATTCACTTCCACACCCACGACACCGCCGGTATCGCCTCTGGCACGATCTTGGCCGCCTCCGAGTCCGGCGTGGATGCGGTCGATTGCGCGATGGACGCGCTGTCGGGCAACACCAGCCAAGCGACGCTCGGCACCGTGGTCGAAGCGCTTCAATTCACCGACCGCGACACGGGCCTCGACATCGGCGCGATCCGCGAGATTTCCAACTACTGGGAGGCCGTGCGCGGCCAATACGCGGCGTTTGAAAGCGGCCTGCAAGCGCCTGCCTCCGAGGTCTACCTCCACGAAATGCCCGGCGGGCAGTTCACCAACCTGAAGGCGCAGGCGCGCTCCATGGGGCTCGAGGAACGCTGGCACGAGGTGGCGCAGGCCTATGCCGATGTGAACCAGATGTTCGGCGACATCGTGAAGGTCACGCCCTCGTCCAAGGTCGTGGGCGACATGGCCCTTATGATGGTGAGCCAGAACCTCACCCGTGCACAGGTCGAGGACCCGAAAACCGACGTGTCCTTTCCTGACTCGGTCATCGACATGATGCGCGGCAACCTTGGCCAGCCTCCGGGCGGCTTTCCGAAGGCCATCGTGAAAAAGGTGCTCAAGGGCGAGAAACCCGACACCGAACGGCCGGGGAAAAAGCTCCCGCCCGTGGACCTCGTCGCCGCCAAGGAAGAGCTGAAGGGCCAGCTCGAGGGCTACCCGGTCGATGACGAAGACCTCAACGGCTACCTCATGTATCCGAAGGTGTTCCTCGACTACATGGGCCGCCACCGTACCTATGGCCCGGTGCGCACCCTGCCGACGCGGACCTTTTTCTACGGCATGGAACCGGGCGAAGAAATCGAGGCCGAGATCGACCCCGGCAAGACGCTCGAGATCCGGATGCAGGCAATGGGCGAGACCAACGAAGAGGGCGAGGTCCGCGTGTTCTTCGAATTGAACGGCCAACCCCGCACGATCCGCGTTCCGAACCGTGCCATGCAATCCACCCATGTGACCCGGCCCAAGGCCGAGAACGGCAACCCGAACCACATCGGCGCGCCGATGCCGGGCGTGGTGGCCAGCGTCGCCGCGCAGGCCGGGGCCAAGGTCAAACAGGGCGACCTCCTGCTCACCATCGAGGCGATGAAGATGGAAACCGGCATCCACGCCGAGCGCGACGCGGTAATCAAGGCGGTGCATGTCACCCCCGGCGCCCAGATCGACGCGAAGGATCTGCTCGTCGAGCTCGACGACTGAGGCCAGTAGACAAAAACAGCCGCCAGACCGGCACCAAACACAAAGGGCGCGGGCCAGTCCCCCGCGCCCTTTTGCCTTCCATACGCTGGCAGATGTTACATGGCGCCGCTATCCTCGCCCCAACAGGGGAGGAAATGCATGTCCGCCGACTTGGAAACCCAGCTCACCACCATCATCGCGCGGGCGCTGCCCGAGGCCACGCGGGGCAACAAATGGAACGCGCCCTCCTTTGCCATCGACGGGCGCGACATCGTTACCCTGAACCATCCGCCCAAGGGCGGGCAGATCCGCGTGATCTTTCACCGCGGGGCCAAGGCAAAGGACACGACCACCGGCCTCACGCTCCTGCCCGACCCCGACAAGCGCCTGACATGGCCCTCCGACCAGCGTGCCATTGCCTGTTTCAAGGAAGGTGCGCCGGTCGACGCCGATTTCCTCGCCCGGACCTGCCGGGACTGGGCCGACGCCCTCAGCACATCGCGATGACCCAAGCCGTCGACATCACCGTCGAGCGCGTGATCCGGGCCGACCGCCATGACGTCGCGGCCTTTGCCGCCGACATGGGCAATGCGCCCAAGTGGTATCGCAACATCGCGTCCGTCGAATGGGAAACCGCCCCCTCGACCGCAACCGGCGCCCGCGCCGCCTTTGTCGCCCATTACATGAGCCGCAAGCTCGCCTACACCTATGAAGTCCGCGAACACCTCCCCGGTGAACGGCTCGTCATGTCCACCGACAACGGTCCCTTCCCGATGGAGACGATCTACGACTGGTCCGACGCGGGTCGCGGGAGAACGCGGATGCGGCTCACCAACCGCGGCAGGCCCGAGGGCTTCAAGGCGCTCCTCATGCCGCTCCTGTCCATCGCCATGCGGCGCGCGATGACGCAGGACCTCGCGCAGCTGGACAAGGTCCTGCGCCGGTAGCGCTACTCCAGCGTAGCCGTCGCCAACACCTCGTCGAGGAAATAGACCTCATAGGCCCCCCGGTGCGCCGCTCCCCAGAAAATAGAACGTGTAGACATTGTTCTGGATCTCGTCGTTGTCGGAATACCAGTTGAACACGTTCGATCCGTCCATGGCAATCCGGTTGTAGGACTGTTGCCCCATCTGCGCGAGCGGCAGACCTTCGGGCCCGACGAGGTTGAAGCTGGGCGGGTCGAAGCGGGCGGATTTGTGCCCCTCCTGATTGTCCGGCGACATGTTGCCCTGCGGCGTCACGGTCACATCGAGCTTCACGATCTTGCCGAGCGTGGCGCGGATCTCACGCTCGCAGGTCGCTCTGGTAATACCCTGAACACCTTGACCGGAATCAAGAAAACGCTAGCGTTTGCGCCATGTCCGACCCGCGTCTTCATCTCCATGGCGATCTGCGCCATCACCTGATCGAGACAGGGATCGCGCAGGTTGACGGCGGCGGTGTCGGGGCGCTTTCGATCCGCAAGGCCGCAACGCAGGCGGGCGTCAGTCACGCCGCACCCGCGCACCATTTCCCCTCGCTCACCCATTTTCGGACAGCGGTCGTGACCGAGGGCTACCGGCGTTTCGCGGCATCCATGCGGGCCGAAATGGCGCGGGCCGAACTTCAGCCCCGTCCGCAGCTCGTCGCCGCCTGCCGCGGCTATTTCGCTTTTGCCAGCGCCCATCCGGGGCTTTTCGACCTCATGTTCTCGACCCAGCCCTTCGTGCAGGCTGACCCGGAGTTCTGGAGCGCGCAATACGCGGCCTACCAGGTCCTGTCGGAAGTCTCGGCTCCCTACGGCCGTTCAGACCCCGCCGGACGGCGTGTGGCCGAGATGCGCATATGGTCGTTCATCCACGGCTTTTCCGGCCTCGCCGTAGGCAAGAACGTGATGTTTTCCGATCCCGCCGAACTTGAACGGATGATCGACGTCCTTGTGCCCGACTTCGCGACGCCGGCACAGGCCTGACTGTCACCCGAGAATTTTCGCCGAGACGCGCATTTTGCGCTTGCAAGGCCGGTGCGGGTTTTATATTTCCGCCTTCACCAAAGGGTGCGGGCGTAGCTCAGGGGTAGAGCATAACCTTGCCAAGGTTAGGGTCGGGCGTTCGAATCGCCTCGCCCGCTCCAATTGGTCCTCTCGGTCGAGACGAATGAACCGCCTCCGGGCGGTTTTTTCGTGCCCTGCCTCCGCCTCCTCATCTTCGCGCATTACAAGCAACGCGCCGGTCGCAGCGCAGGTGCATTTCCTCCAAAAAAACGTCCGCACCCTCTTGCAGCTCCGGCGCGGCTCCAATACATCCGCCCCACTACAGGATGCGGGCGTAGCTCAGGGGTAGAGCATAACCTTGCCAAGGTTAGGGTCGGGCGTTCGAATCGCCTCGCCCGCTCCATGTGGTCCTTCCGAACCGTTGGCGGAACTGACAGGGTTCTGCCGCGCGCAGCCGAGGCCCCGGCCTTCGGACCGCAAGATACTTTCCCGCAATTTTCCTTTCCGGGCCAAATCGCCGCCGCATTTTTTCCTATGACTGTCTCAGGACATCACTGGGACACAGAACCGCATGGCCATTTTCCTCCGGGCAAGCCTCGCATACCTTTTCGTCGCGCTGGTCCTCACCGCGTGGCTCAACCATGATCCCCTCGCGTCGATCAGGGCCATCATGGCAGCGGCTTTCGTGCTTCTGAACCAGATGGCGGGGCTTGCCACCAAGCTCTGGCCGCTGGTCCCGGTAGCGCTCTTCGTGCTCGGGCCCAGACGTTGCCTGGCGCGGCTCGGGCCGCTCGTGCAGGTCTCTCTCGCCGTCCTCGCCATCCAGATCGGCTTTTTGTTCATGAAAAGCGCCATCCCGCAACTCATGCCCTTCTGGGCCGATCCCCTCTTCGCCCGCGCCGATCAGCTTCTCCTTTTCGGTCAAGACGCCTGGACAATCGCCCATCGCATGACGCCCGACGCCCTCGCGGCCTATTTCCCCGCGATCTACATGCCGCTGTGGATCATCGCAGCCTCGGCCCTGCCGATCATCGTCGTTGCGACTGACCCGAATCCCGAGCGTATCGGGCGCTATGTCTGGCTTTTTCTCGGCGTCTGGGTCGTCGTCGGCAACATCGCCGCAACGCTTGGGTCGTCGGTCGGCCCCATTTACTATGACCGGCTTCTGGACACCGCGCGCTTTGCCGACCTTCATGCCGCCTTGGCCGCCACTGGATTGAGCGACGGCCCGATCGGTCAGCTTCAGGCCCGCCTCTGGGCTGCCAAGGGCGACATCGGAGGTATCCGGGCTTCGGGTATCTCGGCCTTCCCCTCGGTCCACGTCGCCATCGCCGCGCTCACCGCGCTCTACCTGACCGATCGCTTCTGGGGCCTCGGCGCCCTTCTCGGCGCTGCCTTTCTGGGGCTCATCCTGCTGATCTCGGTCTACTCGGGTTACCACTACCTCGTCGATGGGCTGGTGAGCATCGCAATGATCCTTGGAATGGATCGCGGCCTGCGCCGGTGGCAGGCACACGGATCCGGGCAAACTACCTCCCCCGCTGGACCGACTGCGCCCCTCTCCGACCCTGCCGCGGCATAATGCAACAGGCCCCCGCCAGATGACGGGGGCCTTGATCCTCGCGGTCACGCAACGAAGAATCTAACGGCTCGCCGGGCCAGCGCAGGACGCCAACCAACAGCATGGGTCGGGATCGCGGCAGCCAAGATCGACGCCTAACCTTCGGCTGCCAGAGTAGTCACAGGGTCAGCGCGGTCAGCGATCACGCCACACGGATCGGCGACCGCCAGCCAGGTCGTTCCAGAACCCTGCGTGCTATCGCACCTTCTTCGACCAACTGACCTTAGCGTGGACCAAGGCTACGGCGCCCGGACTTGCTCCGCCCCATGCGCGCCAGATGAACGCGGTGGTTCGCAATGGCCGCACTGATGGCGACGGCAAAGGCAACGCTACCTGCCTCAAGCCGGAGAGACGCGTCACAGATGGCCAGCCGTTCACAGGAAAAGTCGTTCCGGGTGAACTCCGGCGACACGATGACGACCACCGTCTCGGGAAACCGTTGGCGAAGCGACAGCAACATCTCGAGGTCGCTCGACGGCTCGGAGACCTTGAGCACGAGGAGCGTGCGCGCGCCCTGACGCAAGTCGAGCTGCTTGCACACCGCAGGGAGGCCACTCGCATAGGTTCGGCCGCGCGCTATCGTGGCCAGCTCGTTCAGCGACCCGCGCAATTGCGGCGGCAGATCCCCGCAGACGATCACATCCATATCCTCGAGCGCGGGCCGGAACATGAGGTTGAAGCGGTCGTCGCCGGTCACGTCGGCTTCGGCCCGATGCATGTTGCGGCGCGGACGCGACCGGGCCGCTACGGTGCGGGCCGAACCGGACCGGCTCGTAGCGGAAGGTTCATCGACCAAGCGTGGAAAGGACAACGCTTGTCGAAGGCGTGCGAGCCAACCTGCTGGGGGTTGCTTTCCTTGTTGGCCAAAATCGGCACGGAATGCGAGGTTGCTCATTCGCTTGAACCTTCCACTACGATCTTTTGCCGCGTCAGCAGCAATTCTTGTTTCTGGGTGTGGCGACCGGCTGATCCGTGACCCGGCCCGCGAGAAAGAACCCGGATTTCATCCTCCCCACCTGGACGAAGCGCCAAGAACGAAAAGGTCTTCATCCAAATGCCAAGGCGCACCTTCACGAGTATCCCTCCAACGCCTAGCCGCACGTCACGCCGGCCCGACTAGAGCTACGGTCAAAGCCGCGATTGCCCAGTCGCCACACCTCGACCGTCGCGCTCCGGCGCGGCGAGTCGCAATCAGGCTCAAGGGGGATCACCCCCGTCTAGCACCATCGGCTGATGCCGAAATGAAGGGTTTCGAGGGGCTTCTTGCCGGTTCCCGCGACCCCGGCGGCGGTCGCCTCGATCGCGCGGCAATCCGTTGGATGACGGGTGCGCTGCGTGGCCCTGATTCGTGCAACGCGGCGCGGCCGGGGCTTGCAACCGACAGCCAAGGCGGCCTTGTTCAAACAGCCGGGCGACAGGTCATCCGCCTGGTGGCGACACCGAAATACACAGGACAAACAGGGATGAGCGGACAAGAAAAGGGCCCCCGAGGAGGCCCTTTCCGATGGTCTGTGGTTTGTGTTCAGCGCTGGACGCGAGACACGATCTCGGACTGCGTCACGGGAAGCACCACGGTGGCACCCGCCACCCGGATCGGGCCGCCCTGAACGCTCACGCAGCGGCGGCTGCCGCTGAAGGCGGTGTTGGTCAGGAACCGGGCGCGCACGATGGTGTCACCCTGAAGCACGACCCCCTGGATCTGGCCCACCACGTTCCCCGACCTATCGACCGCCTGGAAGCTGTTGTAGACCGTGCTGTCGCCATTGGGCACGCAGACGGTCGCGTAGCTGTTGCCGGACATGAGCGCCCGGTTGCGTCCGCCGTTCCCGTTGGCGCCGTTCCCGGCGAATCCGCCGTTCACGCCATCCGTGCCGTTGCCGCCGTTGGACCCGTTTCCACCGTTGGACCCGTTTCCGCCATTGGAGCCGTTTCCACCGTTTCCACCGTTGCCGCCGCTCCCGCCGTAGGACCCGCTCAAGGCAGTGCCCACACCGTTCACGGCACCGCCCACAGCGCCGCCAAGCGATCCGCCGATGGCCCCGCCCAGACCGTCACCCAGCCCGGGTGCCCCGGATGGTGCCGCGCCCGGCGATCCGTTTCCATCGACCGCGTTCCCGATTCCACTGACGGCACCACCGACGGCACCAACGGTGTCGCCCACCACGTTGTCCCCGATTGCGCTGCCGATGCTGCCCACAAGTCCACCAAGACCACCTGATCCCTCGGCAACGGCGGGAAGGCTCGTGAGGGAAGCCACAGTTACCGTGCCCGCCGCCAGCCAGAACCGGGTTCGCTTCCCGAGGATCTTGTTAATTGCTCTGCGTTTCATGTCAGTCCTTTCCAAATCGAAATTGGGCCCAACACGTTTCAGTTCGCGGCGATCCTCCCCACCGGGATGCCGATTGCGCCTGCTCAAACTGCGGGAATGCGGTAGAACCTGCGCGGACTGTGGCCTGCGCTCGAAACCTGCAGGCATACCGATGACTAAAGACCGAAGGCGTTGGACCTTGTCGCCCGCCACGGCGGACATCGGCAGGTTAGGTCGCGAAAATCCGTGTTTAATATCCAACTTTGGTTGCACGTCCCTCTGTTTGCGACCAAAGTACTCTGACGGTTTCACGTATCGTGAAACTGCATCAGTTTGTTATTCAGTGACTTTTTAGCCAACAGACCGTTCCAGAGTAATGCTGGAATGATTTGACGCGGCGAGTTTCATCCTGTGCAGTCCAACAAGGGACATTCGTCAGGAGACCTCAGATTGGATAAGGTGAAGAACTTTGCATCACCTCTGCGGCACCACAGGCTGGCTCATAGAGTCACGCGTTTCCTGCGGCTTGTTACTATCTCTACCCTGCTCTCCTTTGCCATGGCCACAGCTGGCAACGCACAATCCGAGGACCGGCGAACAAACGCCGCCGAACAGCAGGAAAACGCCTACCTTCGTAGCATCGAAATTCTCGAAACAGATGGTTACCAGATCATTTCCATCAACACGACGTGGCTCGGGCGAACCATGATCCGGGCACGCAAAGGAGACATAAGGCGCGAGATCGTCGTTTCAGAAGCGACCGGACTCGTCTTGCGCGACGTGATCTATGAACGGCAATACGAATGACCCGCACCCGGGAAAACATGGACCGGCCTACGAGGCGCAAATCCTTCACGCAAGGTATGCTGCATCCGATTGCCCTGAGTGCCACGATCTTCGCGCAGGTCTTCTTCACCTCGCTCTTCGTGCTCAAGACCGGCGCGGACCTCTTCAACCTCCAGCTCGCCTTCCTGCCTTGGTCGGCCGTTGAGCTCGTCGAACTGCTGGCCTCTGTGGGGATGCTGCTCGGCGTGATCAGCAGCGTGCTCCTCGTGCGCGAAAGCGCGCGGCGCATGAGGCAGGTATCCGATCGCGTGAACGCGGCCTCGGGCGAACTCCACCAGTATCTCGAGACGCAGTTCACTGAGTGGAACCTGACCCCCACGGAAAAGGCCGTCGCACTCTATATCGTCAAAGGCTTTTCCAACCAGGAAATCGCCAACCTGCGGGGCACGACGGAATCCACCGTTAAGTCGCAGATTTCGTCCATCTTCAGGAAATCGGACGTAAACAACCGTCAACAGCTCGTTTCCTGGGTGATCGAGGATCTGATCACCGGCATCGACCCCGAATGCGAAGACGAACAGGGGCGCACACTCACCGCCTAGGGCCTTGTTGAGGGAAAGAGGCCATCGGCGGGTCACCATTTCAGCGGGTCGTGCGGGGCGTATGCGTCGCCAAGCTCCAGCCGTCGCGACCGCAAGAGCCTCCGGCCCAGACAGTTGTAGGGCGCCGGTAGGATGGGAGAATGGTGGGCGACCCTGAACTCTGGGATTCCTTGGACGCTCAATGGGTTGGGCCCAAAGTGCGGTGAAATCGGCTCCATTGAAAACAAAGGAAAATTTTGGGATCCTTCCCGCACCTTTTTCGGGGTGATTTTCCCAGATAGGGAGCAACTTAAATGGCCCTGGCATCCGTCGCGGACGATCCTGCGCACAAGGGCGGAGAGCAGACTTTCGCTGCGACTGAGAACCGATCATGGCGAAGCTGATGGAACGGGCATTCAGCCAATGATAATTGGGCGGCTTCGCGGAACGCTGACGATCACATAAAAGGGCTTACGCGCCTTTTTCTAAGGCATCCAACTTATCTTGAACCTCAGACAATTTGTCTGACAGTGCACGGTGCACATCCGCAAGCTGGCTTCCGATGTCCCTTGCCCCACGCGAGGATGTTGCAACGGCTTCAGCCACGTTGTCTCGGTGCCGCTTGCGCCTACCTGCGAACATTCCAAACTTCATGGCCCTTAAACGCACCTCAATAGCATCGAGAAACAGCCCGTGCTCACGCACTTTGCCTTCAAGTTCACTGAGCTTCTGTTCTTCAGTCAAAACACGCTTTTCGAAGGTCTGAGCCTTCGAGTTCGTCAGGCCACGTCCACCGTTAAGGGCGTCGATTGCTCGATCAATTCTTATGCCAATCGCATTTGCTTTCTCAGCTTCCTTTGAGACAGCCTCAATGGCTTTCGAAGCTGCAATGCGGAGGTGCTCGATCTCATCAGTTTGTAGGGAACGTTGACTTTCTGTCCAACCTGACGTGGAGGACCAAGACAGGCCTGTTCCCGGAACAGAAAGAGTCGAACGAATAGCGCGCTTACTTACGTTTACAGTTGCTCCGCGTCCACCGACACTAGTCGATATACCTGACTTGGAAAGGTTCACACGGACGCCGGGCATGATCTTAATCGATTTTCGATATCGCATGGAAGCACCTTCCTCTTGTTCGACTGAATAGATGTTTCAGCCTAGCCCATCTTTGATCCACAGCCTAGCGGATCGGGGCGGCAGTTCCGAGGCTCTCGCTGCCGAAGGTGGTGCCAATTCAGTTCGACACGAGGGTGGTTCATGCCCCACCGTGCGGGTGCGTTCTCGAGGCTATTCATAGTATGCTACATTGGTGCAAGAATTCCACTTATGGATTCGTTGCCGATACTGGAGAACAGAATTGCTTAGCCGAACCCTTGCGATGGTATCATGCGTCGCCCTTGTTGCTTGTGGTGTTCCTAACTCAAACATCTCATTCGATCCCAATGATGCCTCCTTAGTCGGTGTATCAAGCTTTGTGCGAGCCGCGGATGCGCCACGCGCTAGCGCAACTTCCGATCGTGATTGCTCGGATTTTGGCAGCGGCGCAGAAGCCCAACGTTTCTTCCAATCGGCTGGGGGACCTACCAGCGACCCCCACGACCTTGATGGAGATGGTGATGGTTTCGCATGCGAGTGGGGTACAGAACTAAGGAAGCGAGAGGCCGCTGCGCGTGCTGCCGCACGGAGCCGTGCTGCGGCGGCTTCACGGTGTTACACAGGCCCGCGAGGGGGAACGTACACAATTACAGCCAGTGGCAGAAAAAACTATAGTGGATGCTAGTTCTAAGGGTGGGGAGCAGAAATTCGCTGCGCAAACACTCAAAGGCATAGATGCGGGACTTCGCTGCCGTTGGCGGCCGTTGCGCCAAGGTCGGTACTGCGCGGCGGCACTATATCTGCGCGGTAGAAGATGCTCTTGGCGACTTCTACCCTAATTCGAGAATCAGAAACGCTTTATCAAACTCTTTGCCCAAGACATGCACAATTCAATGGCGAGGTCGATTTGCTGGGGTGTAAGCCTAGGCATCTCTTCGCTACCAGGGCCATGCCCGAATGGGTTTCGTAGTTCCGTGAAAATTGATTTGAGAGCATCCGCCTCCCATCGCTCGATAAATAGGGCGTCTTTCTTCGCCAGATTATCGATAAAGTTATGTGCGCCTTTTTCGCGCCCATGAGACCAGCCCTTTTCAGCAGAAATAATTTTTATGGTGCTTTCCAGCGCCCGAGCGGCATACCACGCTGGATCACGTTCGCCGCCATCCCGCCTATCTATTGCTTCTTTCATGTCGGTATCGACATTCCTCCAGATCGGTTCAGCTACCAATGCCCAAAATGGTTTCTCCAATTCTTGCAAAAGCAATGCGTCATCTGATAATTGAATGAAACCATTATGATAATTCAGCTTGCAACCGGCCTGGCGAAACCGGGTATTCAACTCATCGACGGCAGCCAGAAATGCATCTTCTCTCTTCTTGTTCCACGCCCTCAGGCCAACCTCAAAATCACCCGGAACACGAAGACCAGGGCCCTGCGCGCGGATTTTGGCCTTTGCTATTTCTTCCGGTAGTTTTTCGTTGGCTTGTGCAATCTCAAGCTCTTTTTTTCGCAACGCGATTTCCACAAGGCTCAAGCGCTCTTTGATGTGAGCGTCCACATCTGAAAGGCTTGGGGGGCTTAACTCTAACCAGTTCTCACAAACAGTCTCCATGGAGTATGTACCAGATTTCATGGTCTCGACACCGTTGAATTTCCATGGGTAGGCATATGCCAATGGTGAAAGCGACTTCACACCCAACTCAGTCGACAGGCGGTCGTGAATGTCCTTCCAAAACGCCTTTCCATAATCAGAAACTTTCCCGTCGTCAGAATAGTATGGCGCAATCTGTTCTTTTATTATTCTAAAAGATTGATTAATCAGCCGTTTTTCCTTTTGATCAAAGTTTTTCCAGAGCGTCGTGCCTGAATATCGAAATGCGAAAATGTCTGTAAGCAAAGTAAGTTCCTGCGATTGATTGCCTAGTTAAACTGAACGCACCACTAGTTCCCGTCTGGCAGGTCCGGTTACATTCCCAAGGTCGGCTTTGCAGCTATCAATGTCCAGTCCTACCAATCCACAGGCAGCATACCTAGCGCACGCTCGCTGCATTGCAGAAAACTTGTAGGGTGGGCTCCGAGCGGTCGTACGCTGCGCATCCGTCGAATGGCCGCAGTTGGCCGAGAGACGAATTTCCCACCGTGCGAGGAGAGAGCTTGTAATCGGCAGGCAGAATGCCCATGTGCAAGAAGTGATCGTTTTTCTCTGCGACCCTCTGCTTCCGTTCATCCGGCGTCAGTTGATCCCTCAGTCTGACTTTGCCGAGCTGCCGCATGTTGCGGGCAGCATATGAACAGGAGACCACGGACATGGCCAATGGCACCGTGAAATTTTTCAATACCAATAAAGGCTTCGGCTTCATCGAGACCGAGACCGGCGGCAAGGACGTTTTCGTCCACATCTCCGCTGTGGAACGCGCTGGCCTCACTGGCCTCTCGGACGCCCAGAAGGTGACGTTCGAGGTTGAGACCGGCCGCGATGGCCGCGAGAGCGCCACCAACCTCGCGCTTGCCTGAACGAATATCTGCCGGGTGCCCTTAGGGCGCCCGGCCCTTGTGACTCACTCACCGCGATTTGCCGGAAGTGCGCCGCCCGCCGGGCCGCATGGTAGCCCGAGCCCTCGCAGGGCACGCTGAGCTGAAACCATCGGCCGACTTCAGTCGCGGCGCTGAGGTTTCACCGACATTCAGGCCGTCAAGTTCTGCTCAGGCGCACCCACCGGAAAACCATCATGAGAGCGAGTGTCGTGACCACCAGTCCCACGATATCCCCCAGCGCATAGAGCGCGCAGACAATGAGTGCACGTTCGGATAGGATCTCTGCCGAGAAGACGATCGACTGCCCGATCGAATTGAGAAGCGACGAGCCAACACCCGCCGCGAGCACATGCGTCCAGTGAATCTGGCGCGGTGGACTCGCGTAGGCCGGGTATCCGAAGAAGCGCATCCCTTCGAACGCCAGGAAGGCGCTTGCCGCACCGACGAGGACCGACGTCAACATGACGGGCGACAGGATCGCCGAAGCACCGCCCGGCGTGAACAGCATCTCCGAGAGCAGCGCCCCCACGAACAACGCTGGAATCGCCCTCCATCGGAAGAGCCAGGTCGCCAGAACGCGAACGCCATGTGGCAGGTAGAGGAGGCTCGCGAAACTCGTGATGTCCGGCAGGAAATAGGATTGGATCGGCGTCACCAGAAGTGCGGTGAAGCCATGCGCGATGACGTAGGCCAAGACCACGACAAGCGAAACGCTGAGAAATTGCATCGAGTATTCCAAAAAGCTTTTGGCCATTTTAACCCAGGCGCGGGAGACCTTCCACCAGTTCCCACCGAACGATGTAAGAACCGGGCTGGCTCTTGTCCGCCGGCACGAGAAAGCCGAGACCGAGCAAGCGCGTGATCGCGCGTTGGACAGCCTCCGGCTCGACGCGCTCCAACAGGGGGTGGTTCTGGATGAGATCCGTCACCAGGATCTTTTCCTTCTTCAGACAAAGACTGCGCGCCGCGAGAAGCACATCGCGCTCGACCCGGGCCAAATGGCTCAGTCCAGTTTCGCGCTCAACCTGACGCAGGAGATCGCGCAGCTCGTATATTGATTGCAGTTTGTCCATCACATTGGGCCTCGATTCAGGACGGGATATCCAAGTTCGCCGTGTCGCTTGATGCGTTCGATCTGCGAAGTAAGCAGTAGCGAAGGCTGGCGCCACGAACAGTCAGCTGCGCACTCAAGGGAATGATCGTCACCAATCTCGTTGACCCCACGTCAGGAGTGCTGCTGTTCGGTGTATATGTAAATCAGAGGCCGCGTCGACAAACAAGCCTAATTTTCAGGCAGATGTGATCTAAGCGGTTAACAATCATGGCTTTTTAGAGACGCTGCACGCGTTGCGAGCGCTTCACGATATCGATATCCGTGGAAACGCCACCCCCGGGCCGCCTAGTATCCCGAACCTTTGCAGGGCCATTTGCAGTGGGAGCACCTGTCTAGCACCTTCTAGACGTGTCCGCTACTCTGTCTTGCGGATCGTCAACAGATCCAACCCCGCAATCCGCCAAGACGTCCCGATCAAGAGACGCCAACCCGCAATTGTGAAACAGCCCACGGATCATGCCCAAGAACTGAAAGCTTCGCGCGTTGGATGATTGCTCAACCTACGACGATTGGCATAAACACCCACCACACTTAGACCACAGTTGGATGAAAGTTCAGTCGCAGGTCAACGATAACGGGCTAGAAAAGCGTCGAAAAATGAGTATGAGAGAAAACTCTTACAATGGTCGGGCAGTGTGGCTTCGGATCGCTCGGGAACAAGGTAGCCAGAACAGAGGCACAGAATGCTGATCTGGGACGCCGATAGACTGTCTCCCTCGGGAGCGAACGCATTCAGTTTCTTGGAAGTGGTACAGCTTCCAACCTTGGGGCGCAAATCCCACACGTGATGGACAAAGGACCTACGAATTGAGATCGAATAAACTTTACTCCGCGTTTGTTTCCAAGTTGAAAGATCTACAGCGGGGAGCGGAGGAAGCTAACTCAAATCCGTTAGAGAGTATTGCGGCCGTACAAAGCCAAGTACTGTCTTCCAGCTTGAAGTTTGCAGCATTTCTTGACCCCAAAGACATCCTCCATGGATTTTATGAGCCCCTGAACAGAGTCTCAGGGGGAGTTGTTCCTGTCGGCAGTCCGGCTTTTGACGCATGCGATGGCGCTTTGGCATTCGGGGCAGTTTTGCCTGATGTTAATAGGTCTCACCATTCCATGAGGGGGTACATGAACCATGGCAAATGGAAATCCCCAATTTTTGTAGAAACTGGATTCCTGACTACCTCACACCACTTTCGCAGCCCGCACAAAGAAAACAAGAAGGTCTCTCAATGTCTAAGTGTGGTGATGGATGACCTGAGCCACTACTATATGAATGAATACCCGAACAGATTGATTAGACTTCTGAATTCCGATCATATTTTTGATGATGCAGACATTGATAGAGTGAAAGGTTTGATATCTGAGATCGTTCGCCAGAAAGTCTCGAAGTACAACCACCAGCCGCAGTATGTCCCGAAGTTCAAAGGGGAATACAAAAAACGAGTTCTGGTGTGCGATCAAACATATGGTGACGGGTCCGTTGTGTTCGGCGGACTTTCTGACAAGTCATTTCAGCGCATGCTTTCTGCGGCAATCCAAGAAAACCCTGATTGTGAGATAATCGTCAAGACACACCCGGATACTTCGTTCAATAAGAAAAAAACGGGGTATCTAACCCATCTGTCTTCGGGTCGAAATATAACCGTGATGACTGAGGCAATAAACCCATATTGTCTCCTAACTGAGGTCGATAAAGTATATGTTGGCAGCAGCCAATTCGGTTTTGAGGCATTGATGGCTGGCTGTGAGGTGGTTTGCTTTGGCGCACCATTTTATGCGGGTTGGGGCATCACTGATGATCGTATCGATGTTAAGCATCGGAGCCGCAAGCGTTCCCTAGTAGAACTTTTTGCAGCATTCTACCTGCATTACACAGTTTACATGGATCCCTTGTCCGGAACGCGTTCAAGTATTGAGCAAGCTGTTGATCACATCGTCTCATACCGGCCCAAGGGGAGACGTCGCGTCCCTTCTCAGAGGCCGAAGGTGTCAATAATTGTTCCTGTTCACAATGTAGAGCCGTGGGTGGGGGCATGTCTTGAATCAATTCTCAGTCAGTCGCTTGAAGATTTCGAAGTGGTCGTCGTTGATGATGCTTCGACAGACCGAAGCAAGGAATTGGTAAGGTCCTATTTGGCTAGGGACGACCGAATTCGGCTTGTGGAACTAGAACAGAATGTCGGCTTAGGATTTGCGCGCAATGCCGGCATCAAGGCGTCCCAAGGCGAATACATCTTCTTCTTGGATTCCGATGATCTCCTCGGTTCGGATTGCACACTTGAGGCCGCCGTTCAGGAAGCAGAAAGTTCAAACGCTGAGCTCGTCCGCATGCAGAAGTTGAAGTTTCTGGACAGCAAAGGGCCAGATCAAGCTATTCTCGATATGAGAGAATACTATTTCAGGAAGAAAACGCTATTTGATGAGAAGTCTGATCGCACTGAGCTTTTGCAGTCCTGGCATGTTTGGCAGATGCTCTTTAAGAGGAGCCTGATCGACCGATGTGATTTGCAGTTCATTACCCGAAGCTGGGAGGAGAGATCTTTTGCTGCAATTGCCATGGTTAAAGCTGACAAGGTTGTCACGATACCGGAACCGGGCGTCCGGTATCGGCTACGCGAGAGCTCCATTTCCAAAGGAGATAGAAACGCGAGAGATCTCAAAGAGGAAATTGACAACATTGATCATGTTGTACGAGTTCTTCGGAATGAGCCGGAACTAAACTTTATTGTAACTCAGCACCTCGTCACGTTCATTTTTGGAAGATGGACGCCTCTACTTTCCAGTGTTGAAGAAAGTGTGCCCGTTCAGACTGAGTTGAGAAAGCTAGGGCAGACCCTCAGGGATATCGGATTCACGCCTGCTAGCGTCTCAGCCGCAGCATGTATTTACCACTCGAGGTTCAGTTCGGGGCGCATTCATACGTTCGTGCGCGGTCTCTTAGAGGACAACCCGAAGCTAGTTTGCATTGCAGTTCTTGACGCAGATGCTTTGGAACCTGATTTCGACGATCAGCTTGAGACCCTCAGAAAAGTGAATCCGACGCAGCAAGAAGGGCTAAAAGAGTTTGCGCTGCGTTCGGCCGGGCTGAAAGAACTCAAACGTGAAAATGCAGAGTTAGTTTATCATGTTGCGCCAACCGATCAATCGTCTCAGAGCCTGCGACGCAGCTTGGCCAGAAATCGCTTGAACTTGATCCAGAATGGCTTGCTATACCCATTCAATTCTTGGAGCGAAGAAGATGCACCCGAAGAAGTAGCGTTCTCTCACGATGGTTTGCTCAAGAAGGTGTCTGCGCAGAAGGTCGGCATAGCGGGACTACTGCAAATGACTAGCATAAATTATCCCGTGAAAGATCGCCGTGTCATACTTTCATCTCGTGAGTTCTTTGACAACGACGGAGCGTCCGATTTCCCCGTGTTCTTTCAGGGCACCAGTCAGAGAGCGGTAATTTGCCTGCCTGACATTATGGAGTATTTCTGCGACACCTATTCATCTGGATGTCTTGGTTGGGATGGGTTCTCGCCAGTAGGTTTGACTCAGCATTATTATTATCTTCTAAATAATGGGCTACTTAACCATGACGACTTGGTCCGTCGGTGGTCGTCCGTACTCGGAAAGGATAACGTTGACGTTGTTTATGGATCAAGGGGCGGAGGCAGAGACGCCTTTGTGCTTGCCCAAGCAAGAGCTCTGGGGACAGCATTGGATTCAGATGAAATTAATGAACTGTTGCCGCAAAGGTTCTCTCCGAGCGTCTTGCGCGAGATTCGAGCTTTTCGATCGAAGTTGACCACTCCAGATGCCTTCTCGCCGGATTTCATTGCAGCGCTAAGTCGGCGTCTTCAAGAGTATGAAGTCTCGGATTCGACTTACTACTCGGACTTCTTTTCGGAAGCACCTTGGATCATGAATAAGGTCATGTCTGCTCAGGCAGCGGCGTCGGACAGTTCGAAAGAAGAGCAAATTCCGATAGATACCTCCAAAGAAAAGCGGACCTATTTGAGCCTTGAGAGCCCTGAATCCATTCGGGTCGCTCTGTATAGTGCGCTTGAAGATACGACTCATTTTACGCCAAGGCTGAAGAAAGTCGTCATCAAAGCTGGCGATTCCGCAGATTTTCGTATTGTGAACTATGGCTTCTTTGGTTGGCGATTGTGGTTACTTGCGCCCGTTGTCGAGCGTTTCGCTTTGTCCAAACGTGCTGCAGAGGAAGTCGATAGGTTCCGCGCTGAGCCGGCGGTTTATTGCAGACGCAAATGGGCCAGAAAAGCTCCGCTTGCGATTGGACTACTCTATCCCAATGGACCATCACTGGGATTGTTTCGGGTATCTGCAACCCTTGCGCAGTTGGTTTTCAGGGCCGTCGGAGACCAAGCGTCAGCTGACGCCGTTTCTAAGGCGCCTATTCTATACTTCAGGCAACATGAAGTTCGACTTGTTCGCGCTATCGGTAGAATTCTTTTCCCGCGAGGGGAAATGCGTCCCACCTAATTCAGCGGAGCAAGTAGATTTTCGTTGGTAAATGCATAGATGCTACTCACAGTGACCTACTGCTCTGAGAAGTCCTTGATTTGAAGTTAGCCTGTTCTCCAGACGCGGAGACAGGCTACTAGGAGAAGCTGGCCGCTCTTAGGCGACTCTATGCGCAAAATGCTGACGACGCCCGGCTTTCCTTGGTTGGCAACGAAGTCTTCAACTTGACGGGACCTCCAAATTCAAGGTCCGATACTGACGCCGCTATTCTTCTAGAGGGGCAGACAAGACTGCTAACGATGTTTTTTTGGTAGAATGAAATCCTTGGCTTTTCGCGCCTTTGGCGGTCCAATAGCTTCCAGATTGCACCTGGAAGCCGAGTTCTACTTCTCCGCCAGAAACTCATTGCCTCACTCTCCCACCTGCCGGATCGTGAAGGGCACCGGCTCGCTCTGATACTCGAGCGGCGGCTCGCCCTTCACCCATCCGGGGCAGTCCGTGTAGGAGGCGACAAACGTGAAGTTCGCTGTGGGCTGCAGCCCGGCCGGCGTCATGATCCGGATGATCCGATCCTCCCAGGCCGGCCCCAGGTTTGACCCGCTCGTGTCGTCGAGCCGCGGCGCTTGGCTGAAGATCTCGGAGCGCGGGTTAACGAAGCCCCACTCGGCCGAGCCCGGCACGATCCGGCAATCGAGCGCGTTGACGTCCCGCCGCAGGCGCAGGCGCACGGTGCAGGGCTGGCCCTCGACGCAATAGCCGTCCACCGGCGCCGTGCCGATCCGTGAGACCTCGAACACCACGCGCGGTTGCTTCAGCCGGCGCACGTCGGTCTTGACCTCATCGAGCGAGGTGACGACCTCCTGCATGACCTTGGGAGTCGTCGCGATCGCCACGACCCAGTTCGTATGCCTCCGGTGGAGGCCGTCTGACGGGGTTTCAGCGTCGGTGCTAAGTCCGACCTTATGGCCGACCATAAGTTCAGACCCGAGATTGAAGTCCTCT
>LUOO01000059.1 GCA_001626765.1 Maritimibacter sp. REDSEA-S28_B5 | reverse complement strand
CCTAGTAAGAAACCAATCTCTATAAACATATCTGAATAACAAAACCGCCCAAGCTCTTCGCTTGGGCGGTTTTGTGTTGTCCGGACGCATTGTCGGTCCCGTGGCAGATCAAAGTCGGTCCCGTGGCAGATCAAGACATCAGCCGCCCCGGGTAGATTGCGACTCGGTCCATCCAGACATCCGTTCGCGACCGTCCCGTGAGGAACACCTCGTAGCCAAGCGCCCGCAGCCGCGGGGTGATGCTGCGGGTTTCAGCCTCGAGCTGTTCCCAGAGGATGAAGGCCGGCAGATCGCCGGGTTCGGCTTGTCGGAGGAGGCCGTCGAGGATGATCTCGTCATAGCCCTCCGCATCGATTTTCAGGAAATCGACCCGGTGCAGACCGGCCAGACGGCAGGCGAGTGGATAGGGCAGGCAAGGCACGCTGATCCGCTCGCCCGATTTCTGGTGTAGCAGCGACGAGGCCTTGCCGTCTTTCCCGTGCAGGGTCAGCATCCTGTCCTCGACGCGCTCGGTGATCGCGCAGTTGAGAAAGCTCAGTTGGTTGCGAAACCCGGCGTAGCTCTCGCGCAGCTGGGCAAAGACCTCGGGGATCGGTTCGACGAGCAGCGCCCGCCATTGGGGGTTCTGCTGCAGAAAGCCATGGACGAAGTCGCGCCCGCCTACCTTGGCATATTCGTTCACACCGTCATTCGCACCGATCTGCACCATCGCGGGTTGGCCCCGGCGCCCATAGGGGACAAGCAGGTCGCGGACGAACTCGGCTTCTTCCAGCGCCTCAAGGTTCCCGTCCGTCACATGCGCCTACATCGTCTCGACCGACAGGACCGTCGGAAGGTGGCGCGCGATCTCGGACCAGGACTGGCCTTCGTCCGTCGAGGCAAAGATCGAGCCGGAGTTGGTGCCGAAATAGACCCCGACCGAAGGTTCGCGGTCCGTCGCCATCGCTTGCCGCAGGACGGTAAAGAAGCAGGCCGTCTGAGGCAGGCCCTCGCGAAGGTCAGCCCAAGTCTCGCCCGCGTCGGTCGACCTCCAGACCGCCGCTGCGGCGTCCGGCGGAAACCGACCGATGCTGTCGCCGTTCAGGGGAATGGTCCAGATCACCGACGGATCCCGGGGGTTCACGGCAATGGGGAACCCAAAGGTGCTGGGCAGGTTGCCGGTGATGTCGTGCCAGTTCCGCCCGCCGTCGCGGGACCGGAACACGCCCTGGTGGTTTTGCTGGTAAACGAGGTCGCCCTCGCCCGCGTTCACCATGTTATGCACGCAATGCCCGATCTCGTTCGGGTTGTCATGCTGGTGGTGGGCGTGGTCATGGTCGTTGTCGAGCCGGTTCATCCGCTCCCAGGTTGCGCCGCCGTCTTCGGTGGTAAACACGCCCGCCGCCGAAATCGCGATCTGCAGGAACTGGGGTGCATTGGGTTTGGTCAGGATGGTATGGAGCGTGAGCCCCGCGCCTCCCGGCTCCCAGCTGTCGGACGATGGGTGTTCCCGCAGACCGGTGACCTCGCTCCAGGTTTCGCCGTCGTCGGACGAGGTGAGCAGCGTCGCGGGCTTGGTGCCGGCGTAGAGACGATCGCCCACCCTCGCGACCGACCAGACCGACGAGAACGCCTTGTCAAAGGGCGGCACGACAGAGGTGTCGATGCCGAACATCTCAGCCATTCCCGGTTCCCGCAGGGCCCAGTCATACATCTCACCCGAGGTGAGTTGCGCGAGACTCCAGGTCGCCCCCCCGTCTGTCGACCGCCAGATACCGGCCCCCGACCAATCCCCGCCGCCGCCCGCCCAAAGGCAATCGGACCCGGCATCCCCGATAACGTGATTGATCGGCCAAAGATCACAATGCGGACCGTCTACGTCCCAGTCTTTGCGCGCCTCGTCCGAGCGCAGGATGAAGACGCCCTTGGTGGTTCCGACCAGAACCCGGATCGCTTTCGGCATGAAGAACCCTCCCCGACTCGCCAAATCGTATCACGACTTCGCAGAGATCGAGCAGAATTGCTACGCCGACGCTAACCCCATGAAGACATGACGAAAAAAACGCCAAGAAAGTCACCCCATGCCCCTTGCGCGCCCCAGCATAATGCAATACATCACCCAAACGATTGGCGCGGGGTGGAGCAGCCCGGTAGCTCGTCAGGCTCATAACCTGAAGGTCGTAGGTTCAAATCCTACCCCCGCAACCAAAATCGCACGGCATTGACGAATGCTTGAACGCCGCCCCTAGGGGCGGCGTTCGTGTTTGCGCTAACGACCACCTGTCAACCCGAAGGCCAATATGCCACAGCGTCTAGCGGCTCTCGATCGGCACTGAAAAGCTGAAGGGTCCCGGACCCAACGCATCTGGAGCTGGCGCAAAGGGGCCTGCCGATTGCACCGCCTGAAGCGCGAGGCGGTCGATCTGCGCGTTCCCGGAGCTGCGCGCGATGTTCGCGCCGACCAACGCCCCGGCAGCGCTGATGCGGATCGTCACGACGGCCGTTCCCTTGCCTGCTCCACGGGGCGCCCCGCGTGCGATGCGGGACTGGATCTGACCGCCCCATCGGCTCATCAGGGTCGACCTCTGCGCGGCTGATATGCTGGCCTGTTCACGCCGCTGGGTGGTGCCCTGCGTTTGGCCGCCGCCCTGGCCACGGGCAACTTGCTGGGCACGCGGGGCGGAGGCCGCCGAGGGTGACTGGCGCGCTTCGGTCGGAGCCGGCCGGGTTTGCTGCGGGGGAGCCTCCTGCCGTGGCTGTGGTCGCATGGGCGGGCGGACCGACGTTTCGGGGGCATGACGCGGCTCGGGCGGAG
>LUOO01000058.1 GCA_001626765.1 Maritimibacter sp. REDSEA-S28_B5 | reverse complement strand
TGTGCTATCCCGCGTGCCCGGGCCCACCGAGCCGCAATCATCTCCGCCCCGTGCTTGCCACCCTTGTGGCAGAGGAAGATCTCCTGGTTGCGGTTCTGCTTGATCCGTTCGCGAACCTTGTCGAGCGTGTTGAAGATCACATCGACATCGGTCCAGTCGGTGGCGCCTGAGACGATCAGGGGAACTCCCTCCACTTTCGACTTCTCGGCGGTCTCGCGGTCGTGCTGCTCGAGGAGCTGCCGCGCCTCGAAGACGGCGCCTGTCTCCTGCGCCCGGACGCTCGCCCGCGACCCGGCCGCCGGAATGAAGGCGTGACCCGTCTCGATCTCGTAGCATTCGGCCGCCGCCTCGCTCATCACCTCGATGGCGCTGACGATCTCTCGCAGCTGCAGAAAGCGCGCCTGCGCCTCTTCGAGCGCGGTCTCGGCGATCTCTGATCCGTCGTGGGATTTTGCCAGCGCGCCGATCTTGTCCGCGGTGCGGTCGACCTCCTTGCCGAGTGCCACCTTGCGGCGCTGCAGGATCGTCGCGAGCCCATGGGCCAGCGGTTCGATTTCTGCTTCAAGCCCGGTCCCGCGCAGCTGGCCGAGCAAAGCCTCGAAGCTCTCGCGGACGATGTGGTCGGTCAGAACGTGATCTTCCGGGATCGGCAGCTGCGCGTCCTTCTCGGTCAGTCCGAAAAGTTCGATGGTTTCGTAGGTGTTTGCGTTGTCGTAAGCCATGTCTGGTCTCCAGTGTTCGGTTCCAAGGCCACCACGTGAGTGTGGGGGCATGGCCGAATGCCTGGTTTCCGAATCTGCCCGGGTCAGGGACGGCGCAGCCGCCGGCTTGCCGGGCGCAAAAGTTTTCCGTGCGCAGCACCGGACACATGCGCGCCCTCACGCACTGGACCGCCCCGCCCCACTGGCGCCGCCCTCGCCGAAAAGTTTTGCGATCCTTGACGCGGGCTGATTTGGGGGCCATCCGGAGGATATGCTTCCGCACTCATGTGTGTGTGTTTTGACGGTAGGATTGCCCGACCCGAGCAGGCAAACGGCCCGACCGGACGCGGGAGACGGATGAAGCGGCGGGATCGTTTTGGTCTCAGGCCAAAACAGACCAGAGCGCAATCCGGCGGAGCGGCCGGGGAGGGACGTGCTCGCGAGGCGGGCAAACCGGGATGCCGGGTGCGACGCCGCGGTGAGGCCGCATGGCCGAATGCGCGACGGACCGAAGGGCCGTTCTCCCCTGCGACACGCGAAGCCGAGCAGGGGAGGCCGTAAGGCTCTGGCCACGGTTGATGTGCAGGGACTACGCTGCCGACTATAGGGATTGCTTGTCCAGGCATTCGACGTGATGGGCGGAAAGCCGACTTTCGCCAAGGCTACAAACGGTTTAGTTCGGGACTCAGTAGCTGACATTCGTTCTGGAATCGGCTGTGTACCTCAGACGCGGCCTCCCGAAGAAACAGTTTGACCATTCGTAAGCAGACCTAGCCGGGCTCAGCTATGCCGTCGAGGCTTCCACCATCAATATCATTCGTCTTGAAGAGCCTTTGCACACTCGTTGACTACATATTCGGGCACGCTCTCGAATTTGTGTGGGTTGAGCTGCATAACATATTCATTTTCAATATGATAAGACTCATTGATAAACTTCGAGATCACATCGTTCTGATGCTTGCCTTTGATGACACGGAACAACTGAATCTTCTCGTAGCCGACGTCAGTCTCGGCGAACTTCTGTTTCATTGCTGCAGCATCATTCACTTGCGCAACCAATGCATCGTATTTGAAGGCTGGTAGCATTTTTTGGATTTGCGTTTCCGCCGTGGCTTTTTCTTCCTCGCTCATGTCCCGGTTTTCCAAGGCGGTCGCAATGGTTGGGACAAGTCGGCCTTTGAACAGACTAGCCAGTAGATTGTAGGCATGGCCGACTTCGTCGATTATCTCGTAGTGCCTTCGGAGATAGATCGCTTTGACGATATCATCCGACGCGCCGTCCATGATATCAATGCAGATTTTCGCAAAGGTGCGGATGTCATCGCCAGCTATTGGGGTTTCCTTCAAAATCCCATTTCTGCAGGAAAGAAAGCTCGCGACAGGCTTCGGATCTTGAAATTTGTGAGACAGACTCTTGATTACATCGATGGCTGGTTCGATGTCATGGGTCAACATTAAGGTTGTTCGATTGCGAAGGTTACCTTTGCCCCGAAATAGTTGATGCAAAATCGCAAACTTCTTGTTTTTATCAAACGATGAGATCGGATCGTCAAGGATTACGATGTCGGGATCTTCACTTAAGACCTGGTGCATAAAGAGCACCAAGGCAAAAGCATTCTTTTCCCCGTAACTCAGGTGTTTAGTAGCCGCATCGACGAAATCCGAAAGATCATCGTGCTCTAGCTTCATCTTGTATGAGTCCGGTTCTGAGATGATTTTCACAGAATACTTGTATCCTGCCGACCTCAAAAATCCATTGATGCTGTCCTGGTTCTCTTCAATTGTCTTCTTGATCTTGGCCTTATGTTTGTTGATTTGCCCTTTCAGGCTACCAACTTGCTCGATCAAGGTGTTCAGTTGCATATTTATTGGGTCGGTTACTGCCCTTGATGGCTCCGAATCCAGTTTGTCGATCAAGCCAAGTTCAATCTTTAGGAGCGGCAATTTCTTGTCGATTTCGTCAACGTCTCGCAACGAGTAGAACGAAATATTCCTCAGCCCCTCCAGTTGTTGGATGAGCGCCTCAATGCTATTTTTTAGGTCATTCAGATAACTCATCTGAATCGCGGTAAGTTCCGTTTTGGCCTTGGTGATTTGGCTGAGATTCTCTTGGCATACGGCGCTGAAGTACGCGCCAAGGCGTTCAATGACTTCCTTAAGATTGTTGAGGTGATTGATTGCTGTGGGGTCATACTCTTTTGCAACAGCAAGAGCAGTTTCTTTCTGTTCGGGCTTCTCTAAAGATGTCGCACAGTAAGGACAGGTGTTGCCGAGGTCCAAGAACTCTTTCCCTTTGATCTGCCAGCCAATCCATTTTGATGGATTTTTGCTTGTGACAAAGGTTTCGAATGGAAGCAGAGACTCCGGAATATTATCAATTTTGTTTCCTAAACCGAATGCCTTATGGACTTTGCTGGACTTCGCTATGGAGCCGTCTTTGTTAGGCTTCCCAAAAGCATCCCTCAAATCCTTGAGGTCTTTGATCATTTGTTCGATTTCAGGCCGATCAGCGAACGCCTTCTTGATGCCTTCAAACAGTTTCTCAATTTCTAACATCGCCTGGTCGTATTCAGGCGTTTTTATGAAGATATCAAAGCTGTTCTTGACGACCTCGTCTTGCTGGAAAACGAATAAGTTCACATATTCCTCGTCAAAAACTAAGGCTGATGAAAGTGCCTCGATGCCTGAGACGCTTGGTTGGTCTGCTCCTTTCTTACCTCGCAACTTGAATGGGGCGAGCTCAGCCAGCGAACCATCTTGCCTAGCCTGACCGACGATAGCCTTGGCTATAGTGCTCTTTCCAATTCCGTTAGGACCATATTTGATGTTTAGACAGCCCTCGGTCACAAGAATGTCTGCGATGTCGATACTGTTACAGTTTTTAATTGTGACTTCCAGGTTGGCCATTGGTTTCTCCAAGCAATTCGCTGAGTATCGTAGCTGACAAAGGCAGGCCGTTAAAGCACTTGGAGACTTAGCCTAGCCACTCCCTTCAATGACCGCTTGTGGGAAGCTGCGGTGCACCCCTGGATCGTACAGTCAAAGTCCAGTATGGGCCGATTGTACTGTTTCATTCCAGATCGACGCCGCCGAGGCGCGGCGCATGGACATGCGTCCGGACAAGGACTGCAGCGACCGCGCCCGCGATAGCGCCGAAGAGATGAGCCTCCCACGAAACGCCAGGTTGGCCCGGAAGAACGCCCCAGATAATGGAGCCATAGAGGACACCGACTACCAGTGCCGCGCCCAGCGTGGTCAATGAGCGATCCACGAAGCCGCGCGCGACGAGGAAGCCGAACCAGCCGAAGACGAGCCCTGACGCACCGATATGGATGGCGGAGCTTCCGAACAGCCAGACGAGACCACCGCCGAGGCCGATCACCACGGCGTTCACAGGCAGCAAGGCCCTCGTGGTCGTGGCCATCAGCAGCCCACCCATCACCAGGATCGGCGGCGTATTGGCCATAAGATGCGCGAAGCTTCCGTGCAGCAGCGGCATTGCGATGACGCCATCCAAACCACCGGGCTGCCTGGGGATCAGGCCGAAGGCTGGGTTCAAACCGTAGCCGACGATCCAATTGACGACCTGGACCGCCCAGAGCAGCGCGACAAAGGCGGCAAGCGCCGCGGCGCGCCGAAAGAAGGCGCGCATGTGATCCCGGTTCATCATGTTGGCGACAGTAGACGTCCTCACAGCGCCTTCAACGGCTTTCGCGCGCTGCACAGGGCGCCACCTTTGGGAAAGGGTGTTTGAGGCGGCCAACCTCGGTACGGCTCAAGCCAAGAGAATCGCTTAGGTCTTACACGGTGTTCCCCGGGCGAAAGGGCTGCGGTGCACGCTCGGGGCGCTTCAGGGCTTCGGCATATTTGCGGGCATTGTCGTCAATCGTGCCGTGCCAAAGCTTCGAGACGAAGGCCCGGGCGTCTTGGACTGTCATGTCTTTCAGCGAAGAGGACAGCGCCATGAAAAGCTCATCCTCGCTGATCGCAGCGGCGCGGTGCATGGCGTCCGCGTAAAATGAAGGGTCGTTCAGGGCCTGCTCGCGCAACGGCATAAGCGCGAGGTTCTCTTCCGGGATCGCCATGAAGATCGTGTCCTGCAGGTCGGTCAGATAGGCGCGGCGCGATGTGGACACCGGCTTTCCCGCTGTCTTGGCCTCCAGATATGCCTGCATTGTCCTGTCGAGCTTTGCCCTTGCATGGGTCATGATGACGGCGCGCTGTCGGGCGAGTAGCGCAAATCCGGTGCAGCGCTCGATATGGGCGAGGAGATCTGCAACCTCTGCCTCAACATTAAAGCTCTCGAACCATGGAACCGTCCCTGATCTAGCCGCCACGCGCCCGCCCTCTATATTACGTGAATATATTATTGTATCGCATTTACACCAGATCGCAAGCGGGTGACGTCCTTCACGCAAACGGACATGGAAAAAGGGGAACCGTGGTCCCACGGCTCCCCTTTGGGTTCAGGTCGTCTCCCCCTCGCGCGCCGATTAGGCGACCAGCGAGAGCCCCATGCCCGCGTCCTGCGGCTGCTCACCGCTGTCGATGAACGGGATGATCGAGAAAGTCTGCCCGCCGCGCTGTTCTTCGTTCTGCACGGCGTTGACGCGCAGGTCGCCATCGGGCGTGTTGATCAGCAGCGACAGGTAGTCATTGCCCGTGCGGCTGCTTTTGGCCATCCAGGCGGAGCCGACGCGGATCGGGGTGCCCCGGGGCGAGCTGACCTCGATCCGGTAATCGGGGTGGGTCTCCTCGGATTTGTAGCTGTTCTCGATCAGCATGAACTCCAGATCGAACATCATGTTGGCGATGTAGCCCGTGAAGGCGTTGTCAGCGTCCATGGCGGTGAGCTCACCCGAGATCGAGCCGGATTTCATCAGGCCGTTCGAGACCAGCGGGATGATCTCGAATTCGCCGCTCTGGGCCGCGCGCGCCTCTTTCGTCTGCACCGCGTTGACCCGGAACGGGCCGAGGCCGACATCGATCTGCATCGAGATGTAGGGGTTGCCGCTGGTATTCCCGGTCTCGTTCCAGGCCGTGCCGATACGCACCTTGCGGCCTGATTTGTTGACTGCCGTCACGTCGTAATCCGGGCTGCGAGCGGACATCTTGGCCCGTGCCTCGAGCTGGATGGCGATGTCAAAGCGCGTCGAATGGATCATGCCGGTGTACTCGGCGGCTGCGGTCTCGACAGTGCGGGTGAGGGTTCCTGCGAACATGGGATGGTTCCTTTTGGATTGGCCGGTGCCTGACGTTTTTGCCAACGCATCCGGGATTGCTTTCTCGACCCCTTGAGGGATCACAAATCAGAAAGCCTGCTTTCCTTTCAGCCCCGCCCACGGGTCAAAGCTGCCGTCCGAGTGGGAATGCCCCCGCGCCTCCGGGTGCTACGCCCCTCCCCTGCCCGTCTGGTCTTGATTGGTTGCCCGGATTTTCTGCGGCGTCCTTCGATTGCGCGACGAAGAACTCCGTTTCTTTTCCGTTCAACCGGTGCCCGCCCCGGTCGGTCAGACCGATGCAGCTACCATTCGGCACATAGGTGATGAGGTACTGACCGAGCCGGTCCTTGTGGACAACGTAGCCGGTATTGGCCCAATGCACGGTCTGGCCGGCATCAACGGCCGCCTTGATGTCTTCGAGTGTCATGCGAACCTCCTTACGAAGAATGGTGGGGAAACGACGCAAGAAGTCCGATCTTCCGACCGGGCTTCCATGCAAGATTTGTTTGGCAAACGGCCGAGAGCTGTCAGGCGCTTTGCGTGGCTTGCGTCGCGCGCGCCGCCATCCAATCCTTCAGGCCAAGAACCGTTCTTCCGGCGGCGACCTCGGAGGCCCAGGCAACCCTTGGGTCGCCGCAGGGCTCGGAGCCGGAATGCCGGTCGATGTGGCCATTGGCCATCCATGGCTCAGGCTGTATCCGTCGCAGCCAGTCCGCCATGCTCGGGATGCGGCCCTGGCAGTCTTCACGGATATGCTGCTCGCCGATCCAGCGCACGGGGATGTCGCGGCCTGCACTATTGGTCAGTGTCAGGCCAAAAACCCGTTCGGCCTCAAACAGGCCTTGCGCATGGTGACGCATGGCGCGGTGCGTGAAGAGCGCGAGGTGCTCTTTCGAGGCGTCAAACCAATCGTGCACAGACTGATAGTCAGTCGGCACCCCGCCGAATTTCCGGGCAGAGCTTTCAGCATGATGAAGCGGATGGGCCATCTCAAAGCCCCTCGTCATAGCTGTGCGAGCATTCGACATAGCGGTCCGCGTGATCGAGGATGATGCTGTCTAGTGCTATGTCCCAGGTCAGCGTGCCGTAGCCGCCCTCGTTGTTTTCGAACCCCGGGTGATGGTGATAGGCGAGCGACCAGGCGAAGTCGCCAACCTCTGTGGCAAGCGCCTCCGGCAGTTGGACCTCTGCAGGCTGCACCGTCACATCCTCGACATTGCCGGAGTCGCCATAGCCTTCGTATTCGGCAGTGACCTCGCTGATGCCAAGCGCACGTAGTTGCGCGAGCAGCTCCGTTCGGGATGCCTTCAATGTGGTTTCGCGCTCTGCACGCCACTGAGCCGCCATTGCGGCATAGTCGATCTGGGGATTGGTCATGGGTCTGTCCTCTTGTCTGAATTTGGGGGGCCGGGCGTGGCATTGGTCTGCCCGCGCCCGGAAAGCGCAGCCCGGGCAAACCCCGATCCGCGACGCCCGACCGAAAGCCCGCTTTGACTTTTCAGGCGGCTTGTTCTGACGTCATGCTGGCTTCCTGCCCCACGATCCGGGCCAGAATGCTTCCCGTGTCGATCCCGTCCCCATGCGGCAGGAACACCCGTAGCTGGAAGGCAATGATCTCGGTGAAACACCCCATGGCCTTGAGACCTTCAATCATGCCCCGATCCGCACCGCCCAGCTCGAGACGCATCTCGCCTGCGACCCGGCGACGGGTCAGGGTGAGACCCCGGCCCAGATCGACAGGTGCGGTGGTGCCGAGGGCGGCGGTCAGCATCTCCTGCGCTGTTTGCGGGTTGGACACGAGGAAGCGGGCGCGCAGCGCTGCCGCCCCTTCCTCGCTCAGCGTGCGCCCGATCATCGCCGTCGCCCCGTCAGGCGTGACCCGGTAGATGCGTTCATTGGTGGTCGGAATGTCCTTCCAGATCGGCAACAAGAGCCCGGTCAGCAGGTAGAGCTTGGTTGTGGTGGTTTTTGGCAGGGACGCTGCCTCGGCATCCCAAAGCTTTGCAAACTCGGGCCTTTCGATGTCTTCCCAGGCCGAAGACGTGAACCGCGCCTCCTCCAGGTAGCTCGACCCGTTTGGCCGCACAACCTTGCGCATCAGCGTGACGATGTCTTCGTCATACATCTGCATCGGGCGTGCCGAGATGAGCGCCGCGCGACCGGAGGCGCGATTGACCATCGGCAGCTTATCCGGATTGCGCGATATGGCCTCTTCAGCGCCCAAGACATGGACCGGGTCCGTCACCTCGAGCCCGATGATCCGCGTCACGGCGCCGGATTTCGGGCAGGTCCAGAGATCCTCTGTGGAGACCTGCTCGATCTTTTCGCCGCGCAGGGTTTCCACGCCGAGATCGAGCGTGCCTGCCGCGCGCGCGCGTTCGGTCTGATCAGCGATCCGCCTCATGAACTCGGCAAAGAGCGCGTTCTGCATGTGGATGGGCAGGGCCAGAACTCGGTTGAGAAACCGCTGGATCGGCGGCAGCTCCTCAAGGAGCACCCCGTCCTTGTCGATCAGCCGCAGGGCTGTCCAGTCGGTGAAGCTCTCGTAGCTCATCGCCTCAGCGCGCCCGGCGGCAAGATCGGCGAAATACCCACGCAGCGCCGCCCGCGCGATCGGGCTTTCGAGATTGTCCCCCTCCCGGAACATGCCCTGCGAGCCGGTCTCGCGCTGACCCTTGGTCAAGGCCCCCAGCTGGTCGAGGCGTTTGGCTATAGTCGAGGTGAAACGTTTTTCGCCATGCACATCCGAGGTGCAGACCCGGAAGAAGGGCGCGCTGACCTGAGCCGAGCGATGCGTGCGCCCGAGCCCCTGGATGGCCGCATCCGCGCGCCAGCCGGGCTCCAGAAGATAGTGCCGCCGCCGTTTCTGGTTCTTCGCCGTTTGCGCCGCGTGATAGGACCGGCCCGTACCGCCCGCATCGGAAAAGATCAGGATATCCTTCTCGCCGTCCATGAAGGCTTGGGTCTCCGACGAATTGCTACTGGCGGAGCGCTTCTCGATGAAGAGATGGCCATCCTCGGCCTTGAGGGGCCGGATGGACCGCCCCGTGACTTCTGCCACGGCCTCGTCGCCAAAGGCCCAGAGGACCTGGTCGAGCGCCGAGGGGATCGGGGCCAGCGTCATCAACTCCATCATGGCCGCGTCACGCAGGGCGAGCGCCTCGCGCGAGACGACCAGCGCGCCGGTCTCATCCCGCAAAGGTTCCGCCACCATGTTGCCGTCAATTTCCACAAGCTTTTGCGCATGAATCGGGAAGGCCTGTTCGAGGTATCCCAGGACGTAGTCGCGCGGCGTTAGCGCGCCCTCGACCAGCTCGTCCTCCTGGTCCATAATCTCAAGCCGGCGCTTCAGCAGGCTCTCACCCGTCGAGACCACCTGAATGACGCAAGCCTTGCCCGCCGCCAGGTCGTCCTTGATCGCGCGGATAATGCTTGGAGCCTTCATGCCCATCAAGAGATGGTTGAAGAAACGCTGTTTCGTGCTCTCGAAGCGGGACTTGGCCGAGGCGCGTGCGGCCGAGGCATTGGTCTCGCCCGAGGCGTCGTTGACCCCAGTCGCGGTCAGCGCCGCCTCGAGATTGTGGTGGATCGTGCGGAAGGCACCCGCATAGGCGTCGTAGATCTCGACCTGGGCCGGGGTGAGCGCGTGCTCGAGCACGTCATACTCCACGCCATCAAAGCTGAGGGCGCGGGCCGTGTAGAGCCCGAGCGTCTTTAGATCGCGCGCGACCACCTCCATGGCGGCGACACCGCCAGCTTCCATCGCCGAGACGAAACTCTCGCGGCTTGGGAAGGGATATTCGGGGTCTTGTCCCCAGAGCCCCAGCCGCGCGGCATAGGCCAAGTTGTGCACGCTCGTGGCACCCGTGGCCGAGATGTAGAAGACGCGGGCGCGGGGTGCTGCCAGTTGCAGCCGCAGGCCCGCAAGGCCCTGCTGGGAGGGTTTGACCCCCCTGCCCTGCTCGGACCCTGCCGCGTTCTGCATGGCATGGGCCTCATCGAAGGCCAGTACGCCGTCGAAGTCTTCGCCCATCCAGTCGAGGATCTGGCTCAGTCGCGTGGTGCCGCATTTGCCCGCGGACCGCAGCGTGGCGTAGGTGACGAAGAGGATACCGTCACCCATAGGGACGGGCTGGTCCGGTTTCCATTTAGAGAGCGGCTGGATATCTGCGGGCGAGCCGCCGAGATCGGTCCAGTCGCGGATGGCGTCCTCGATGAGCGTGGCGGATTTGGAGACCCAGATCGCCTTCCTGCGCCCGGAAAGCCAGTTCACGAGAATGAGCCCCGCGCATTCGCGCCCCTTGCCGCAACCGGTGCCGTCGCCGAGGAAATAGCCAAGGCGATAGGCCCGTGCGTCCGGGTCATCATCGGCGCGCGTCAGCTTGGTCTGGTCGTCATCGATTGTAAACCGCCCCGGCAGATCGCGCCCATGGGCATCATGGGCCATGATGATGGTCTCGAGCTGCGCCTCGGAGAGATCTCCCTCCTCGATCAACCGTGCGGGCAGGCGCAAGTCATCACTGCCCGTATTTGAGGGCATGGGCGGGGCAACCGAGGCCATGGCGATGCTTTCGACCAGCGGCGTCGGATGTTCCTGCGCACCCGCGATCTCGATCCGCTGCGGACGGTAGCGCGCATAGATGTCCGAGACCGGCGTGTTGTCGCGAGGGGTCTCAAAGCTTGTGAAGCTGAGCGGACGGACGGCATTGGCCCGGGGTTTGGAGGCGGCGACAGGCGAAGCGGCGGTCTTGCGCGGGGCAGAGGATGGAACGGTCGGCCGCCCGTTAGGGATCGCCGCTGCCTGTTGTACGGGGCGCATCTCGGTCCGGGTTGCGGCCACGGCATCGACATATGCCAAGGCTTCATCCAGATCCCGCACAGGGACGCGGATCATTTCGCCGTCCTCCTGCACCTTGTCAAAGACCATGAGCTGGGTTTCGACAGAGGTGCCGAGCTTGCGGTAGACCTGCCCCGGCATCGTCAACGCCAAGCGCGGCGTCAGGAGACCGCAGGCGCGTGACCAATGCGCGGCATCGCGTTCGGGCGCGAATCCCGGCGGCATGATCGCCACCAGGCGCCCACCTGGTGCCAGACGCTTTGCAGCCGCGACGAGATGTTTGGCGGCGATGTGCTTGTCTCGGGAGCGATCGACCGAGGAGGCGAAGGGCGGGTTCATCACCACGACGTCGGGTAGAACCGGCGACTGCAGCAGATCGTCGATATGCTCGCCGTCATGGCCCGTCACCTCGCCGCCGAAAACCGCGCGCAGGAGGCGCTGGCGAAAAGGGTCGATCTCGTTGAGCAAAAGCGTGGCACCGGCCCGGGCGGCGAAAGTAGCCAGGGCACCGGTGCCAGCCGAGGGCTCCAGCAAAGTCTCGCCCTTGCGAACGGCTGCCGCCCGCACGACCATTGCCGCGAAAGGCAACGGCGTGGAAAACTGCTGCAGCCGGATCTGCTGCTCTGACCGGCGGGTTTCCGTCAGCAGCCGCGAGGCAAGCAGCTTTGCAGCGGCGATGTCATCTGGCACGCCGTTCCCACGCAGCAGCACTTGGACAGCCGCGGCCTGCATCAGGTCATAGGCTATGCGCCAGTCCCAGGCGCCCCCGGCATCGCTGCCACGAAACGTCTCGCGCATGATGCGCGCCAGCGCTGAACTGCGCAGGGGTTGGTGGTCGACCTCCGCACCGATCTGTACGAGGGCAGAGGCGAGGTCAGTGTCGGAGATTGAGAGAGCCGGATTTGCCGGTTTGGGCTTGGACATGGGGGTTTCCTTTGGATCAGGGTCTGAGTTCCAAAGGACAAAAAGCCCGCTCTACACTTTGAAGGCGTAGAGCGGGCAATTTCTTAGCGGAGGGCCTGCACGCCGATCATGGCCACTGCTGCGCAGCATGAAGTACGCGCAAAATGGTCACCATCTCAGGGCTTTCAGCATAAACCACGATGTAGTTTGGCCGAACAACCATCTCCCTAGTCCCGTCCACACGGCCCGCGCGGTACATCTGAGGGCGTTCTGGAAGGAGGGACGTCTTGTGTTCAATCTCGTCTTTGAGAACTTGGGCGGCATCCGGGTTGTCGTCAGAGATGTAGTCAATGATTGCCAACAAGTCGGCGATGGCCGTGGCTTTCCATTCAAGATTTGGCAAGGCGCTTCCCGTCAATCAATGCCTGGGCGTCTTGCATCGCCTTGGCATGGGGCGTTGTGGGCCTTGGATCGTCCAGCGCTTCCTGTACCTTCGCCCGGAACCAGGCATCATAGGCATCCGGATCAGCGGTCAATCCGGCAGGCAATCCGCCTTCTGCGGCCACGCGGGTCAGAAGAATACGCACCGCATCGGAGAGCGTCAGACCGACGCCCGCAAGTGCGTCCGAAGCCTGTGCTTTCAGCTGATCGTCAACACGAACATGAAGCATGGATGTTTGGGCAGGCATGAATGGTCCTCCAGTTGATGGGAGTGATGTATCTCATTTGAGATACGATTTCAAGTCGGTATTATGTGCGCGCGTGGTTCCGTGGTGTTGTCTCAGCGAGAAACTCAACCACCCTGCCCCGCCAGAAACTCCGCCAGCACAGGACTGGCCGCACCCTTCGCGGAACTGAGCAGCTCCGAACCCGCAAGCGTGGCCTTCGAGAGGCGTACGAGCCCACCGGTTTCCTCGATGCGGTAACAGCGGCGTTTTTGCCGACCCCGCCTGTAGTGGGTCGCGGTGACGATCTGGCAGGTGCTGCCATCGGTGAGCGTCACGGGCGTGGCGAGCCTGATCTTGTCGCCTTCCTCGTAGTCCGGGATTGCAGCCCAATTCCGGCCGCGCTGACGCCAGTCCTGCGCGTAGCTGTCCGGGTCTTTCAGGTCGGAGAGAAGCTCGATCAGCCCAAGGGGAGCACGAGATTCGTTCGGGCCAGCGCTTTCCTCCATGTCCTTGTAGCCCCAGCAGCCGTCATCGTATCGGGTGAGGAAGACAGCCCCGAAAGTGATTGAGCCATCCGCATCGGTCACATAGGTCGCGTCCTCGACAGGGGTGCCGTCGAGATTGGTGACCTTTGCCGCCGCATACCAGGTTGAGCCGACCTTGCAGGCCTTGACCAGTTCGGTTTTGCGCGTGTCGCCATGACAGGTGCAGAGCCGGGCGATTTCCGCTTTCTCATCCGCGTAGTTCTGGACGCGGCCGTCGGTGTAGAAAAGCCAACCCATTTCAGAGTCCTTTCTCTCGTTTGGGAAAATTGTTGTCGCCAATGTCCCGAGAGGGCCGCAGGCCCGGCAGGGTATTGGCGATGCTTGTTTGAGAAAGGGCGGGTTACGCCACCCTCCGGTCATCGATTTCCATCAGCGCATCGAGCGGCACGCGGTAGGGCTGCATGGCGTCGAAATCCTCGCAATTGCCGCAGTTCTGCACGATCGCGAAGGCGTCGCAGGCATCCTTGAGGATGACCCGGAAGGTGCCGCCGAGGCCTGACGGCACCTCGTAGGTCCCGCCGATGAGATAATCCGAGGCCCGGCGCACGAAGACGCGGATGCTGTGGCCATCGGTGGCGAGCCGGATCGCCCCCCGCCCCCGGTCGATGAGCACCTGCACGTCATCCAGGATGTCGGTGTAGAACTGGCCGGTCAGATCGCGAAACGCCATGCGGCGCTGCGCCATCCAGTCGGTGTCCCGAAACGGGTTCATGCCTTCGGCGAAGGCGAAGGACGGATCGGCCTGTTCGGTGGTGACGATGCGGGTGGTCGTGCCATCGATGCCGTTTGAGCGCAGATGCACACCATTGCCGACGATGAGGATCAGGGCCGGCCTGTCCACGGGCCCGTTCCAGTTGGGCAGGAAGGTTTTGCAGGCGCGCGCATGCGCGATTTGCGCCGCAACAGCGGAGGAAGAGAACTTGAGAATAGCCATGGGGATGTCTTTTCGTTGGGTGTGGGAGGGTCGACCCGCGCGGGTGGCATGATCCACGCGCGGGTCGCGTGAGGACTCAGGCCGCTTGCGCGACCTCGCTGTCAGGCTCCGGGGTGTCCGCAGTGGGCTCCGCCTCATCACAGGCGACACCGGCGGTCTGCATCATGGGCGGGCACCAGGCGGCCACCGCGGCGCGCTGCGCGTCCGTGAGCGTGGCGAAGGGATCGGCGAAGAGCTTGTCGCAGAAGGCGACGATCTCCTTCTTGCTCGACGAGGCCAGCGTCACCGCCTCCTGGGCCAGACCCAGATCCTCGCCGAGGATCTTCAGGAGCCAGGCCTTTTTGAAGCGGTTGAAGAGCGCCGCATTCGGCGTCCAGTGGGCGCGGATATCGGGCATGATCTCGATTTCGAAATCATGCATCAGGCTGTCGCGCCGAGGATCCCGCGCGAAGCAGGACTGCGTGGTGCTGGCCGTGGCATAGGCCACGAGCTTGGCCTTTTCACCTGCCTCCAGCGCGCGAAACGCCGCGAACTGATCGGCGGGCGCGCGGGTGTCATCAAGCCAGGACTGATCAAGCGCATCATGTGCCGCGGCCACCTGCTCGAGCGAGGTCTCGTCGATCTCGTCCATCTTGGCATGGCTGCGGTATTCCTTGCGGGCCTCGATCTTGATCGCCTGCGTGACACTCATGCCGCTGGCCAGAACATCACTGACCAGCTTGAAGAGCGTCAGATCGAGCGTGGCCTCCGGATGCAGCGCCATCGCGGCGCCAAGGGCCATGGCTCGCTCGGTCTTGAGGTCCTCGGCCAGCGAGGCTGGATAAGTGATTTCGCCCGGGTCCGGGGCCTCCTCCCCGGTTGGGCTAGCCGAGGAGCCGCGCGCGCCCTCCTCT
Organism: Maritimibacter sp. REDSEA-S28_B5; assembly: GCA_001626765.1. GTDB lineage: Bacteria > Pseudomonadota > Alphaproteobacteria > Rhodobacterales > Rhodobacteraceae > Maritimibacter. The sequence goes on along the minus strand of LUOO01000058.1, from coordinate 11,846 downwards.
TTGACGGTGTCCTCGGGGCGGACGAGGCCAACATGGAGCGTGATCTGCCCACCCTGCCACGAGGCGATCACCCCAGACCGTGCGAGGTCCTCGGCGCTGTAGGCCTCCTGCTGATCGCGCGCTTCCTCTTCCAGAGCGTCGACGCGGTCGTAAAGGGCATTGTAGGCACCGTCCTCGAGCCCCTCATCCTCCATCTCGAGCTGCAATTTCTCGAGCTCGGCGGTGATGTCCTGAATGCGCTTCTGGGCAGCCTCATCCGGCTCGATCGGGCCGGGATAGACGCGGCCGTAGTCGGCCATGGTCGCGTAATCATAGCGCACCATCGCATCGGCCCAGGCAAAGCCCAGCTTAATGCGAGCCTCTTCGGCGGCGGCACCGAGCTTCTCGAGCAGGATGGTCTCGACCAGTGCTGCATCCTCCAGCACGGAATGTTCTTCCAGAAGGTCAGCCGCGACAACGCCGCCCCGCGCTTCGTAGTCCGCGCGCACAAAAGCCCCGATATCATCGCTGACCTGCACACCGCGGGATTTGAGCGCCTGACGGACCGTGTAGGCCTGCAGATAGCCGCCGTCTTTCGTGAGCGCCTCGAAGACCTCGCGCTGCGCCTCCTGGCTCGGGTGCTCGGCGAAGGCTTTCATCGTGTCGAGCGTGATCACCTTGCCCCGAGCCGCGGCGCGGATGTCGGGGTGGATCAGCCCATAGCGCAACCGGCCTTTCACGGCCGCCACCGTGGTGCCGAAGGTCTTTGCGATGGTCTCAGGCGTCTGGCCGTCGACCTCCATCATCCGCGCGAAAGCCTCGAACTCATCGATGGCATTCATCGGTGCCTGGGTGATGTTCTCGGCGAGCGACAGCGCCGTGGTCGCATCGCAGTCTTCCGGCACGAGGCGGCAGTCCACCTTGGTCTTCGCGGTGAACCCCTTCGCGGCCTTGTCGGCGGCAAGCTCCTGCAGCGCGGCATGGCGCCGACCACCGGCGAGGACAGCATATTTGCCGTCAAGCTTCTGGACCAGGAGCGGCTGGAGCAGGCCCAGAATAGCGATACTGGCCTTCAGATGGGCGATGTTCTCGGGGTCATAGGTTTCCGGCGCGTTGCTGCGCACATTGGCGGGATGCGGGACCAGATCGCCGATGGCGACGGTGAGAGGGGCAAAGCTTGTGGTCATGGGATAACCTTTCAGGTGGGTGAGATGCGGTCCGCGCGCTTGCGCGTGACCAATCCCCGGCTTCAGGGATCACCACGACAAAAGGCCCACTCTCCCTTTGAGGGGTCAGTGGGCCTTGAGTTTTCGGATCGACACTTTGGGGTAGCCCCCTGCCCTACCAGTCGCGCGCCAGCATGATGGTCAGCACGCGCATGGTGGTGGCGGAATTGTCCGGGGTCTCAGCCCCGAAGCGGAAATCCGAATCTGCCTCATAGAGATCGATTTTCCAAAACACGGTCTCGCCCCGGATCTCGACCATCCCGAAATCGTGCCATCCCTCGGGATCATTCTCAGGCTCGAATGTTGCAAATTCACCGGTGGCCTTCACCGCCTCGGCCATGAAGCCGTCGCTGGCCTCCATAAGCGCGCGGGTGACATGCATCCGGCCCTGGATGGGCTGCGCGGGCGGCACCCCAAGGCACGCGAGCTTGCGAAACGCGTCGTTTTGCGCCGCGATCACGGTCGGATCGGGACGATCTGGCTGGGGTTGCACGGTCATGGACATGGAGATCTCCTTTGAGAAGTTGAAACACCCTTCCCAAAGCCCGCTTTTTCTTTTCCGCCTGGCGGAAGGACCGAAGCAGAAGGTGCCCTACCCGAACAGCCCCTTGGGTCTGTAATTCGGGTTGGGGATGGTTTCGATCCAGCCGCCTTGTTCTTTGATGCTCTCGAGCGCTGCCGAGAGCGGATAAGCGCCCTCGGCAGCGCTCCACCAATAGGCACCGCGCTTGAAGGTGATGATCTTGCGGCGGCCGTCGTTGAAGCAGGCCACCCGCAGCGTCTTGGGTTCCTTACGTGACATGGGTGTCTCCGTTCTCCGTGCGGTCAGGCGGCCTCGGCACTGCGACCTGCCCTGCCCACCTCCGATCTGGCGATCAGATAATCACAGGCGCGCTGCGCGTCCGCGGCGTGCCGGAAGATCGCGCCCTTGTCCGACCGAAGGACGCGCAACCAGTTGTGGAGATAGGCGGCATTCATCTCGAGCGTATGCGCCGTGAAGCCGAGCGTCTGACCCAGGAACACCGAGGTCAATTCCGCGACGATCTCCTCGCGCGCATAGGACGTGTTGCCAAACTTCGAGAACCCGAAATCACGGTTCAGCCGATGTGGGGCTTTCGTGGCATGGGCCAGCTCATGCGCCCAGACTCCGTAGAAATTGCGCGGGTCCTGAAACCGCGTAATCGATGGCATGTAGACCTTGTCCACCGGCGGCAGGTAGTAGGCTTCCGTCCCCGTGAAGACGGTCGTGATGTCGATCGCGTCGAAAAACGCCTGCATGTGCGAGATGGGCTCGGACGGCGGGTGCTCGGGCGCGGGCTCAGGGTCGGGATAGAAGCTGTCGGGTAGCCCGTCGATCTGGCAGGCATTGAACACGCGGTAGGATTTCTGGAAGCGGAAGACGCGGGCTTCCTCGGAGCGATCATCCCTGTCGCTGCGGTCATCCTCATCGCCGGCGTCCCTCCGGCTTTGACCGTAGTAAACGACGACAGAGGACTTCTCGCCCTTGCGAACCTTTGCGTCCAACGCATTGGCTTGCGGCAGCGTCATCCAGAAAGGTGAGCTGTGGCCCGCCATCACGGTCCGCATCGTCAGCAGAAAGTTGTTCACCCCCTGGTAGGGTTCACCGCCCACGCGCACGGGGCGAGAGCTGCCGCCTGCGGTCCAGGGCTTTCGCCACGGCAGCACGCCGCGCTCGATGATGCGGATGATTTCGTTTGTGATGACCTCGGAGGCATCGAATTTGGGCGTGCGGGATCGGGCCATGGCTGGCGTCCTTTCGAGTTTTGGTGAGAGTAAGTGGTGATCAGGCTGACTGATGGGACCGCGGATCGTTGATGATCCTGGCACCGAGGGCTTCGACCGTGTCGATGTAGGTGGTCAGCGAGACGGACCTGCCAGGACCCCAAGGTTCAGGATCGACCGACCCGTCCTGCGCCACCCGTGGCAGGTTCGCGAAGGCGATGACGTCACTGATGGGTCGGATATCGATGAACGGGGTTCCTCGTGCGACCGCGAGGGCGGCCAGGGGAAAGCGCTCGATCGGCGCGAAGGTCGACACGGTAGTCCAACCGAGATGGAGGAATGTCCCACCCTCCCCGCAGATCACATGCGCGTTTGGCAATGACGCCGCCTGCTTCAGATAGCCGAGATCACGCAGGACGGTCTGGCGTTCGAGCCGCCGTGCCAGCGCCGTCTGGCCAGTTCGGCGCAGCTCTCTATGCCGCCACCAGGAGGCGGCGGTTGCGCGGAGCACGCGCAAGACACCTGATTGCATGGGAATGCCCTTCATCCGGAACGGCAGACCGGAACCCGGCCCGGACCCATCTGAGGGACCCCAAAGGCCCTCATCCGTCAGTCACAAAACCCGAAGAACACTTTCACTCTTTAGGTGTTTGATCCCACGGTTTGATGGTGCGATCCTTTCTCAGGAATGGAAGGAAGCCCTATGGGACAAGTTCGTCACGGGAGCGCCACGACAACGCACGCCGTCAGAGCAGCAATACAGCGATCGCAAGCTTCGCTCGCGCAGCTAAGCCGGGAATTGGGCATCAATCCCAAAACGGTTGCGAAGTGGCGCAAGCGCGTGACAGTCGAGGATATGAAGACCGGGCCGACGGAACCGCGCTCAACGGTGCTGACGGAAGCCGAGGAGGCGATGGTCGTCGCGTTCCGGCGCCACACGCTGCTGCCGCTGGACGACTGCCTCTATGCCCTGCAACCGTCGATACCGCATCTGACGCGGTCTGCGCTGCACCGTTGCCTTCAGCGTCATGGGATCTCACGATTGCCGGACGTGGAAGGTGACAAGCCCAAGCGCCAGAAGTTCAAGCGCTACCCCATAGGCTTCTTCCACATCGATATTGCTGAGGTGCAGACCGCCGAAGGCAAGCTCTACCTGTTCGTCGGCATCGACCGGACGTCCAAGTTCGCCGTCACTCAACTCGTTGCTAAAGCTGACAGAAAGACGGCCTGGGAGTTCCTGCAGCACATGCTCGAGGCCGTGCCCTATCAGGTCCATACGATTCTGACGGACAACGGCATTCAGTTCGCCGATCAGCCGCGGAACCGCAACACCATCACCTCCCGGCCGATGCGCTTCGACATGATCTGCGAGGCCAACGGGATCGAGCACAGGCTCACCAAGCCCAACCATCCTTGGACCAACGGCCAGGTCGAGCGAATGAACCGCACGATCAAGGACGCGACAGTTAAGCGCTTCCACTATGACAGCCATGACCAGCTCCGCACCCATCTTGCGGACTTCATGGCAGCTTACAACTTCGCCCGCAGACTCAAGACACTGAACGGGCTCACGCCCTACGAATACATCTGCAAAATCTGGACATCAGAGCCGGATCGATTCATCCTAGACCCGATCCACCAGATGCCGGGACTGAACACCTAGGGATCTGATGCCGGAGATTGTTAAATGCGAAGCTCATGAGAACGCAGGATCCTGCACTTTCCGGCATCAGACCCCAATGAGGAACAGGATCAGGCCCGGACACCCTCTTTCGGGCACCCCAAAGGCCTGACCTTCCCCGGCCCTCCTCTTCCTCTCAAACCCTATGATTTCCGCAGGTGGCTTGATTTTGTTCCTGTTATGTTCTATTTTAAGAACCACGCTAAGAAGGGGGTCCCCGATGGAAAGCACCACTTACGCCCTGCCCGCGACGCCCAAGCAGATCGCCTATGCGCGCGCACTGGCCCTTCGCAACCAGACGCTTCTGCCGTGTGAGGTTCAGCAAGATCGGCGCTCCTTGAGCGCCTGGATCGACGCACAGGCCAAGCTGAAGCCGGGCACGCAGGACAGCCGCCCGACCTCGAAGCAGGTCGCCTTTGCCGAGCGCCTCGCCTGCATCAAACGCCGCGCCGTGCCGGACGAGTGTTTCCGCGACAAGGGGCTGATGTCGAAGTGGATCGACGGGAACAAGTGAAGCTGTGCTGACCCTGCGGTGATCGAGACTACTTCAGCCGATCGACAACGGATGCCCCACCCGATCTGGCAAACGCGATCAGGCTGGACTGGATCTTGGATGTGAAGACGGAACTCAACGTGCCGATGGGCGTGCGGTCCTCCCAGACATAGGACCGCTCCAGAACATCGGTGTTGATCTCGTCCAGCATGACCCATTTGCGGACATGGGTCTCCAACCCTACGCGCTGCGACTCGATCTGTGGTACCTCGATAAACTTGCGCGAGGGCAAAGGCGGCTGCGTCGTGATCGGCAGGATGAACACCACGGTCTCTGTATCGGACTTGGCGACAGTGACGGCGATGCAGACAGGCCGTGTCTTGCGGCCCTCTGTCTCGCCCGCCATCTGTTCGCGTTTCCACAGGAACGGATAGCGGAACACCTCTCCAGCACTCGGCTTAGTCATCAGCCTGCGTCAAGTCCCGCTCGAGCCCTTCAATCATCAGCGCCTTGAGATCCTCGGGCATCTCGTCAATCATATGAGCCTGCTGCGTGGCCCCCCGGGTGAGCTGCTGGTACTGATCCATGCTCATCAGCACGAATTTGGGTTTGCGATGCTTGGTGATCGCGATCGGCGACCGAATGGCCGCATCGAACAGGTCACTTGTGTGCCGCGTCAGGTCGGCCGCCTTGAACTCGGGAAGCTCATGCATGATCTGGGTCTCCATTTGTGCAGAATATACATACATTCTGGATATTCTGCAAGAGATGGGTTGAGCCTTCCCATGTTTCATCCGAACCGCCGCACGGTCTCAGTGTAGGTGTACTCATAGGCGGTGTTGCCGTTCTCGATGGACTCGTCTGAGGTCAGGTGGTCATAGCCGCGAGAGACTGCCAGCGCGCCGTAGCGGTCAAACATGACGAAGGCCCCTGCCCGCCCGATGTCCGTCGGATTGAAGGCTATCGGCCGGATCTCGATCTTTTGGACCTCTGCTTCCAACACGCCAAGCTGCGTATCGATCTCGGGGGGGGTTCATCTTGTCTAGCGTACTCTTTTTCCAAGGCCTGATACTCGGAGAGTAGTTTGGTATGGGTCGCTTCTTTATCCGTCACCAGCCAATCGAGCAGCATTGTGCCACCCTCAGCGTTATAAGCATTAACACAGACAAAGACGGCGGTAAGGTTGGCCACCTGGGCCGAGGCGTCTGTGAACATCTAGCAAACCTGGAATGGCTTCTTGTTCCATGATAAGTTGATCACATCCCAGACCTGCACCTGACGCGGGTGATCTGGGTTCACCTTCAAACCAACATTCTTCTTCTTGATGATCGTATGGTTTGAAGTGTGCCGCATTTGTCTCTTGATCTTCGATGGCTATGCAGACTCACCAGCCGGTCGAGTTTATGTGGCAAGAGTATCAGTTTCCTTGCCTCATCATAGCGTCGAGGTAGGCGTTGTTGTTTTTCACCTGTCCTGTGCTGGCTCTCAAAATTAATTCGTCGAGTGCAATAAGGAGCTGCCCTGGACCTCGGTCTCTAAGGTGTTTCATGATCCTGCCTTGTTCTATTCTTAGCAATTTTCCGACATCGGCCAATATTTCGAGAACTGATTGATGATCTCTTGGTTCATGCGGGAAGAAGTCCGATACGTTTTTCAGGTCCGTCCAAGCCATAATTGTTGGATCTCGGCGCTCCTGAAAACCAGAGGTTCTGTGCGCATCTGCTCTATCCTTTTTTATATTCAATCTTGTGGGTTCTACGTGCCGGACATTTTGTCCGTCGTCGCCGGACATTTGGTCGGGCATTGTTTCCTGAGCATCATGGTTTCCGGCCGGAAACTCTCTGATGGTCGCTCCGACCAACTCTGCCAGCCTCTTGATAAGCTCTATGATCTCGTCGGCTTTGAGAGTTGCACGGCGTAGGATGTTTCGTACGTTTTGGAGAAATGAGATAGTCTCAACATCCTTTGCTTGGCGCAAAGCCTCGACACGAAGAGCCAGTGCCTCCGCCTTGAGTGACCGTAGCTTTTCCTGATCGTCCACAAGCTGTTCTGCGTGTTCGGTGAGCTCTCTTTCCCGATCATACATTGGCTGCAGATCGAAGCCAAAGGCATCTCTGATCAATCCACCGTAGCGAAGAGGGAACCGTTTGCGGGTTGCGCTATCCCTGCGCTGGATCAGCCCGGCATCCACGAGGTGTCCGATACACCGTCGAATCGTTCTCTCGTTCAGGCCGTTCGTTCTCTCAGACAATGATGCGTTTGAGGGAAAGACGATAGTCATTGTAGCTGTTTGTCCGGCCTTCTTCGGCATGAAGCTGATCAAGGCCTGCAGTGTTACTAGGTCATTTGGTGTCAGACCGAGTTCTTTGCGAAGCGCTCGGATCGGCTCGATGACCCTGTACGGATTCGTACCGGGTACAGAAGATCGTTCCGCCAAGGCGGGTGTGTGAGAAAATACCTGTCTCATGATGATGTCGGCTGAAAAAGCTTCCCCGTTCACCGCGAACGGTGTTGAAAACGATTCGGCTTCGGGGTATCAATCAGGTGTCTAAGCTAATCGAGGCCCTTCGGAAGCACTGCTTTCGGGGGGTCTTTCCTTTTCTGGCCTGTCCTCCTTTCTGCTCAGTTTTCGTTATCGTCTATGTCAGGACCATCAAGATCCTGATCCCTGCCGGAGACTGGGTTACCTATGGGTTCCATTTTCTCTGGGGTAATGATCTGCCCTGGACCAGCGGCCTTCGCGTTCGCCAACGCGAGAAGAGCGGCCTCTGGATTCTCAGAGATCCACTTATGAAGCCCGTCATCTCCGTTCTTCACGGTGATGATCACGTTTCTTTTGGTGACCTTCACCATCCCGAGTTTTGTCTTGATTGCCGATGGGGCAGGGGGCTTGTGCTGTTTCAGGAGCCCTTCGAAGATCGCAAAGCGTTCGTCGGAGGTCTTGCCTGAACCTCTGGATTCCATGAGAGCATCATGGAATTCTCGGTTTCCGGCCGGAAACCTTTCATCTCCAGAGAAGCCAAGGCTCTCATAAGACTTTGCGGCAGCATACCAACGATCCCGTCCAACCCCGGGTGCCGCCCCGATCTTTTGGATGAGTTCAGTCGGAATACAGGAAGTGACTTGTTTCATGCGAGCAAGTCCCGTGAGCTTGTCACCGGCTTTCCTGGCTTTCTGATCGATGTTGAGGGCGTCACAGACCAGTCCCTCATCCTTGCCGGACTCTATGAGAGAACGTGCAAACAGGGCTTTCTCGATCCAGCTGAGGTCTTTTCGGAAGCTGTTCTCTTGGCCTTGTGCAAGAATCGCTTGATCCTCATCCAAGCCTCTGATGAGAGCCTTTGCGGGCTTTCCAATAAGTCGAAGGGCCGCTAATCGCCTGCGCCCATAGATGATCCTGTACCGCCCCCCTTCGGGGCTCAGAAGTATCGGGATAAGCTGTCCCTGCTTGTCAATGCTTTCAGCCAGTTCCCTGATGTCATCTTCGTCATCCAGGGCCAGACGATCTTGGAACTCGGAATCATCAATAAGGTCGGTACTGATTTCTTGAATTGAAGATTGTGCCGCATCCTGAAGAGAACGGGCCATTCCCGAAAGGGCAGGGGCTCGTGACTGGGTTCGAGTCGGAGAAATCGACGAGCTCTGCTGCTTTTCTTCATCCTCGGGAATGTCGAATGTGACTTTGCGGGCCATTACTTACGCCCCCATGCCGTTTTGATGAGCCCTTCGACTTCCGCCACAACCCCGTTGATGGACTCGATAGCCCGATCGTACGTCTGGCGATGAAAATCCGTTCTGGCGATCTCGAACAGTGTCTGTTGCGTGAGCCCAGCGTCAGAGACTGCGGAGGATTTCAGGAAAGGCTGAGTAAGAACGTCATCCGTGAACATGGTCCGCAGGAATGCCGCCATCTGGGTTTGGGGGCCGTCATTGGGCTCGAAACGAGTGATTAGAAATCTCATGAAGTCCCAGTCGGGCGATGCGCCCACATCAGCAATTGTTGCCATGAGGCTGGATGTGAGCTGCAGGAATTGGGCCATCGAGGCGACGTCAAGCATGCTTGGAATGACAGTGACGACTAGGGATGTCGACGCTACCAAAGCCGATAGTGTGGTAAACCCGAGTTGCGGTGGGCAGTCGATGACGACAATGTCGTAGTCTGTCTCGACTTCATTAATGCAAAGGGCAAGCCGCTGATAGAACGGCGGCCTGATATTGTTTCGAAGGGCGTGTGCGGTTTCGGTCTCGAACTCAGAGAGCAACAAGCCGGCTGCGGCTAGATCGAGGTTGTGGAAATACGTTTTGCGCACAACGTCTCTAAATGGGATAGGGTCCTCGTACCGAAGAGCATCGTACACCGTTCCGGCCTCAGGAAAGTCGATTTCCGGCCGGAAACCGAACATGGTGGTCATTGAGGCTTGTGGGTCGAGATCGATTGCCAGAACTCGATAACCATCAAGGGCAAGCTTTTGGGCCAGATGGATCGCCGTTGTCGTCTTCCCGGCGCCCCCTTTGAAGTTGGCGATCGAAATGATCTGGATATGCTCCCCATCCCGACGACGAGGAACGATATGCTGGAACTTGGTGCTTGACCGGGCTATTTCGTGGCGCGCTATATCGATTTGCTCTGCAGTGTAGAACCTGCGGCCGCGGGCGTCTGTCTCGATTTCACCGAGATCGAGCTTATCCTCGAAAAACATTTTCCGCAAAAAATCTTGGCTTACCCCGAGGATCTGGGCAACTTCCGTGGATGAGAAGCGTCTGAGAGCCTTTCGTTCATCAGGTAGAAACGACTTGCGCATATTCACATCAAGCGATTTGCTTAGACGTGTCGCCATCGTTTGGATCTTTTGATCCATTCTGATCCGCTGCTCGTTCATGCCCGTCCCGCCGCCCGTCTTCCGGGTCTATCTTGAGAAGGAACGCAAAACCGCCGGAAACTGATGGTTAGCGTTCTTCCGCAAAAATGTCAGGAAAGCGTTTGGCAGGCAAGGATTTTTTCAAATGGTGGGCCGGTATCCGGTGAAATCATTTATTTACAATGACTTATCTTATTTCGTGGATCCAGCGCGTCAAGTGCTTGTGTCGCTGCCATCTCTTAAACGCAAGATGTACCCGATTCAAATAGGCGGTTTTGCTTCCAAAGAACGAATCTGAGTCTCTTAAATCATTCCCAGACTCTCGGCTCGCTCCAACAGCATCTTGACCGATGAGGGCTGCCATCTCGTTCGGCCACGGGGCGTGCGTTCGCGCATAGATTCCAGCCGTTCACAGATCGCTTGAAGCGTGATGTCAGGATCTGCGCCCTTGATGCCAGCAATAATGGCGGGCAAGCGGTCATCGGTTTCGCGGCGGCCGGCGCGGGCCAGCACCTCGGCAGGCAGGAAGCCGTCGCGGACATAAGCCTTCACAGCGCGTAAGAGACGGCTTTGGGTCCAGCGACGCGCCTCGGGCAAGGGGCCGTTGATGATGCGCAACACGTCTTCCCAGGCCAAGTCGGGGCGCAACCGGCGCACATGGGGCACCCAGTCTTGTGCCGTCTCGTTCAGGCGCTCCATGTAGCCGTCCTGTCTTGCCAGCCGTACCTTACGAAGAGCGGCAGGGTCTTTGGCCCGCAGCCCAGGGTTCCCGCCCACGCGGCCCTTTGTGCGCGCGCTGGCGAGGCCGGCCTTGGTGCGTTCCCGGATCAGGGCGCGTTCGAACTCGGCCGCGGCCCCCAGCACTTGCAACGTGAACTTGCCCTGCGGGGATCCGGTGTCGATGGGGTCCTGAATGGAACGAAAGTACGCGCCCTTGGCCTCCAGTCGCTCGATCACCTCCAGCAGATGCGACAGGGATCGCGCAAGGCGATCGATCCGCACGACCACCAGCGTGTCGCCTTTGCCGATGCGCTCCAACACCCGCGCCAGCACCGGCCGCGCACGATTGCCGCCCGAGGCCTGTTCTTCATGGATCTCGGCGCAACCCGCGGATTTCAGGGCCTGCGACTGGGGCAGGGGGGTTTGATCCTCGGTCGAAACGCGCGCGTAGCCTATCAATGGCATCAAAACAGTCATTTTGCAGTTCTATCTATCGCTACTAAACGACCGTTTGTAAACGAATGCAAATAGGTGCTCTCTCGTCGCGTTCATCCTAAGACCCTTGGTTCCCTAGCGCTGAGCGCGATCTGAGAGGTTCCGCCGGCAGTCGCGCGAGCGTACTATATAAAGGGCGTAGGCAACCGCCACAAAATCACTTGGGTAATGTGCAAAAGAACAGTATTTTGCACATATGAATACGAGAGCCTCTATTTTGACTGATGGTTACGACGACCCCCTCATCACTACCGAGGAGGATGCAGAGGCTCACGAAAAGGATCTCTGGTTTCTGCCGGGACCATTCGAAGAAGAACCAGATGATTTGCCTCCCGGGCCGCGTGCAGAACCGCCGGACACTGCCGTCATCGAAGACTGGGCAAAGGCAGAAGGCGTTCACGCTGCGCGGCTAGCAAAGGTGGCTGGACGCCTGGGAGCTCTGGATGACCGGCTGCTGCGCGGCCCGGAAGGCTGGCGGCATCGCCTCGCTCTTGTCGAGGCAGCGGCCCTCAGCTGGGTCGCAGGAGATCGGGTGAGTACTGATCGTCTGGCGCTCTGGGTATCCATGCGGCTGTCAGGTGCGCAGGATGACCCAAATGCCTTGGCACGCGTTGGATGGGCTGTTCGGCGCTTGACAGGCGGTCCCGGAC
>LUOO01000057.1 GCA_001626765.1 Maritimibacter sp. REDSEA-S28_B5 | reverse complement strand
ACCATGATCAGCGGACTTCATCAGGGCCAGCGGCTACTGCCGCGACGAAAGGCCGGACACATGAGCGCGCTGAACCGGAAATCGGATTTCGAAAAAATGCTTGACCGACGGGTGTCCACACATGGTCCCGCGAGGAATGAGCCGAAGGCTCAGGGGAATCTTCCGGGTAGCTGCGCATTGCTGCCCGGGCGAGGGGCCCCTCTTTCAGCTTTCCTGGGCCCCGACCCGCTGGTCCACCGCTCCCCTCTTCCAAACGGGATCAGATTGAACCGGCGGAACCTCTGCCCAGTCAGGCATCTTCGAGAAGGTTAGCGGTCACCCGCCCTCGATCGCCTGACCTTGCTTCTTCACGGCCGTGAGCAAGGACCGACGCAGCGCATCCTTGCCGCATACCCGCAGATCGTCGTTGAAATCTCCCATGTTGGGCACGAAATTACAAGAGGCAATTCCAAACGATTCCCGTTGGTTACGCATCTAAGTGATGCGTTGCGTCCAGCTTCGTCATTGTCCCCGGCGATCCTGATTCGCTTGATCCCCGGCGGCGGAAAGAAGAGGCCGAAATGGGTGACGGTGACAAAGGAGGCGAGATCGAAATCCTGGAGAACGGTGCCAACCGAGAGGGTGTTCTCGAGCCATTCGCCGACGATGAGATCGGAGCGGTCCGTGCCGGACCAGAAACGGATGGCATGGCCGTGAAGCTGCCCGAGGATCCGTTTCGGGCTCTCGATTTCGGCCAAACCGCCGGTGGACGGGTCAAGACAGGCTCTTGCGCATCCGGTGATCTGGCCCCGATGTTCGGTGATCTTCGCGAGCAGGGCAGGGGCCCTTTGCGGCGGATCGGGGTCGCCCTCGCCCTGCCGCAGGAAGATCCGCGGGTGATAGCGCAGGGCCGGACCGAAGCGCGAGATGCCGCGCCCCTGTAGATAGGTGGCAGCCAGTGTGCCAAGCACCGGCTTGCCAGCGTCAAAGAGTTTGCGCGCCCGCGCGATGCGCTTGCTCGAGGTGGCATCTGGTTGCTCACGTGTTTGGGTGTATCGCGGCACGGCAGGGCAGGGGGCCTCGCCGTAGAAAGACCGGGCCTCCCTCAGCGTCTCTTTGAGCGTGACCGAACCAAGCCGTTCATGCAGCAGGTCGATCAGGTCGCCATATTCACCCGTCGCGTAATCGGTTCAGGACCCGGCCTTACGCCCGCCTTCCGCCTGCAGTCGGATGGCGAGACTCTGCCCCTTCGCTCCCGAGGTGTCGCCAACCTGCCAATAATTGCCCTGCTTGCGTCCCTAGAGGAAATACTGGCGGCAGAAACTCTCGGCCCGATCAGCCAGATCGGCCGAGAGGTCTGCGATGCTGCGCCGCGCGCTCATGCGGCGACATCCGAGGCGCTGGCGCCAACCGGATGTTCGGCGAGGACCCTCGTCAGCGCGTCAATGCCGTTCACCGGGATGAACACCCGCGTCTTCCACTGGATCACCTCGGTGAAACACCCAATGGCCTTCAGACTGGGCAGGGCCGCGCCCGACGCGCCGATCAACTCGAGCCTCGGCTAGCCCATGACCAACGACCGGCTCAGCTGGTAGCCGCCGAGCAGGCTCAAGGTCGTCCTGGCCTCCATCACCGCGGCGAAGACCTCCTGGGGCGTCATCTCGATCTGACAATCGAGGCCAAGGCGCGCATAGACGTTCAAGAGCTGTTCCTGGCTGACCAAGCGACCGATGGCGCGCTCGCCGTCCTCGGTCTGCAGGCGATAGATGCGCATGTTGTCGGCGGGCAGCCGGTCCCAGATCGGCAGCAGCAATCCGCAGATCAGCGTGATCTTCGATGTAGTGAACGCCGGCACCGCCTCGACCTCGGCCTGCCAAATGTGCTCGAACATCGCAACATCGGTCTCTTCCCAGTGCGACTTCGAGGGTGTTGTCACGTTAAGCATTGTGCGGTTGCTCACTGCAATGTTTGGAAAGCGGCGAGGGGCAGGAGGCCGATTATGTGAGCGTGGCGACGGGGTCGAGCTATGCCCGCCGGTTCAAGCCCTTGACCGCATCGGTCTGCGATTTCCGGGTCGAGATCGCCGCAGCGCATCCGGCAAGTCGGTGTCATTGATGGCCGGGTCGGATGCAGTGGTGTCGGGGATTTCCGACAAGCTTTCGCGGGCACTTATTCCGGTGCTTGCCGCGCTTGGGATCGAGACCCGCCTTGACGTGCTGGCCGGGGGTCTGACACGGACGGACCGGCCCTTTGCCGGGACGCTTTCCAAGGAGGGAGCGCCCATTGCCGCCGATCTTGTCATTCCGACGCTTGACGCGAGGCCCGTCTTTCCGCCGGTTGCCGATGCGACCGCCAGCGCGTTGGGCCAGACGCTTGGCGCGCTGGCCACCTACAAGCCTTCGGACAAGCCGTTCCTGCTGGTCCCGATCGGTCCGCGCGGCGGGTCGAGCGTGTTGCCGCTGGGTCGGGGCGGCTGGGTTGCCGGACCGGCGATGACGCGGCGGATCAAGGGACGGGACCTGTTCCTGACCAGCACCCGCGCGGATCTGGGATACGGCAAGGGGTAACGCCCCGGTCGGGCCGTCGTCAAACGCTTGTCCATGATCCCGTCCCCTGTAATGTTGATGTGACAACAATATGGGGGGGGAGGGGGGAGAGGATGCAGGGTGAGGCTGCACGGGAAGAGGTTTGCGACGTTCTGGTGATCGGGGCGGGGGCGGGCGGCATGTCCGCAGCGATTACCGCCGCCAAGGCCGGGCTGAAGGTGGTGATCGTCGAGAAGGCGCCGGTGATCGGAGGCACCACGGCGTTTTCCGGCGGGGTGCTCTGGATTCCCGGCAACGCGCATTGCCCCGAGGGCGACCGCGCGCGGGCGCGGGACTATCTGAAGCACGAAAGCGGCAATTTCTTCAATGCCGCTGCGGTCGATGCCTTTCTGGCCAAGGGGCCGGAGATGGTCGAGTTCTTCGAGCGCGAGACCAAGGTGAAATTCGTCGCCTCGCTTTACCCGGATTATCACCCCGACCTGCCGGGCGGGGCGGATGTGGGCCGGTCGATCACGGCGGCACCTTACGATGCGGCGGCACTTGGCCCCGATCTGGCGCGGCTGCGGCCGCCGCTGTCGACGATCACCTTCATAGGGATGATGTTCAATTCGTCGAACGCGGATATCCGGCATTTCTTCAACGCCACGAAAAGCCTGA
Source organism: Maritimibacter sp. REDSEA-S28_B5 (assembly GCA_001626765.1). Classification (GTDB taxonomy): domain Bacteria; phylum Pseudomonadota; class Alphaproteobacteria; order Rhodobacterales; family Rhodobacteraceae; genus Maritimibacter. The sequence goes on along the minus strand of LUOO01000057.1, from coordinate 3,660 downwards.
CCTCGTTCCTCTATGTGGCAAAGCGGCTGATGGCGCATGGGATCGAGCTTGTGCGCTATGGGCAGGGGACGAAGGTGACATCGGGCAACGCGCTGGCGGCGCGGCTGGCCAAGAGCTGCTTTAACAGCGGGGTCCAGATCCGCACGGATTGCCCGGCCCGGTCACTGATTGTCGAGGATGGCCGTGTGACCGGCGCGCGGCTGCCCGGCGAGGCGCGGATCATGGCCCGGCGCGGCGTGGTGCTGGCGGCGGGCGGGTTTGCGCAGGATCTTGAGCGGATTGGCCCGACCTATCCCCATCTGAAGCGCGGGGGCGAGCATTTGTCGCCGGTGCCCATGGACAATAGCGGCGACGGGATTGCGCTGGCCCGCAGCGTGGGCAGCAAGTTCGAGACCCGCTATCCGGCGGCGGCGGCATGGATGCCGGTGTCGAAAGTGCCGGACGGCACCGGGGGCTATTCCGCCTTTCCGCATCTGCTGGACCGTTACAAGCCGGGCATCATCGCGGTGCTGCGCTCGGGGCGGCGCTTTACCAATGAGAGCAACAGTTATCACGATGTCGGCGCGGCGATGATCGAGGCTTGCGCGGGCGAGACGGAAACCGCCTGCTGGCTGATCGCCGACCGCCCGACGATCCGCAAATACGGGCTGGGTCATGCCAAGCCCGCGCCGGTGCCGCTGGGGCCGTGGCTGCGCAACGGGTATCTGGTATCCGGGCGCACACTGGCGGAGCTGGCACAGAAGGCGGGGATCGATCCCGCGGGGCTGGAGCAAAGCGTGGCGCGCTACAACGAAGGCGCGGTGCGCGGCGAGGACCCGGACTTTCATCGCGGCAGCACGGCGTTCAACCGCTATCTCGCCGACCCGGAGGTGACGCCCAATCCCTGTGTCGGCCCGGTGCGGACGGGGCCTTATTATGCGCTGAAGCTGGCGATGGGCGATCTGGGCACGTTCGACGGTCTGGAGACGAATGTGGAAGGGCAGGTTCTGGACAATGAGGGCGCGCCGATTGCGGGGCTGTTCGCGGTGGGCAACGACCGGGCCTCGGTGATGGGCGGAACCTATCCGGGGGCGGGGATCACGCTCGGCCCCGCGATGACCTTCGGCTACATCACCGGCAGGCATCTGGCCGGGACCGGCTGAGGCCCGGCCGCGGCGGGCGGTATTCCGGCATTCTCTTGCAGCATCGGCGGGGCAGGTTCCCGGCCAATATCCGGCCTTTGCGCCCCGGTGGTCATCCGCCGGGGCAAATGACCTTGACAATCCCATGCCGCTCAAAGATATCAATTCGCAAAGAAGGCAATAAATTTGCCAAGCAAATTGATAGGAGGGCAGCATGCGCTTTGCTTTTTCGGACGAGGATGAGGCGCTCCGCCGGGAAGTGCGGGACTTCATTGCGGAAAACCTTGATGAGAAGGCGGCGCAGGAGCTTTACGACGCCAAGCATGGCGGCGGGTATGGCGACGACGCCAAGGCGCTGCTGGCCAAGATCGACGCGAAGGGCTGGAACGCGGTGAGCTGGCCGACCGAGTATGGCGGGCAGGGCAAGAGCCGGACCGCGCAATTCGTTATCGAGGAAGAGTTCTACCGCGCGGCTCAGCTGATCATCGGCGGCGGCGGCACCGGCGCGCCCGCCGTGCTGGCATCTGGCAATGAAGAGCAGAAACGCGAATTCGTCACTGGGTCGATCCGGCGCGAGGTGGTGTTCTGCCAAGGCTATAGCGAGCCGCAATGTGGCACGGACCTGGCCGGTGTGCGCTGTCGGGCCACGCGGGTTGACGACACCTATGTGATCAACGGGCAGAAAATCTATACGACCCACGCCCAGAACGCGACGCATATCTTCCTGCTGGTGCGCACCGATCCTGACTCGACCCGCTCACGCGGATTGTCGATCCTCTTGGTGCCGATGGACATGCCGGGCATCACGGTGCGGCCGCTGTGGACGGTGCAGTCCGACCCGCCCGCGCCGATCGGGACAACTTACGGCGAGCCGCGCACCAACGAGGTCTTCTTCGAGGATGTGGTGGTGCCGGCAAGCTGCCTGCTGGGCGAAGAGGGTGACGGCTGGGCGGTATCTCAGCGGGGGCTCAACCTCGACCGGGTTGGGGCGTGGCGCTACCTGATTTCGGTCATGCGCGACGAGGATATCGTCAATTATCTCAAGAGCAGCGAAGACCCGGCGGTGCGGGGTAAGGCGCAAAATGACGGGGTGCGCGACAAGGTTGCCGAGATTTGGATCGAGGGGCAGGTCTGCCGCCTGATGACCATGCGCAGCATCTCGATCGAGGGGCGGGGCGGCACGTTTACCTATGAAGGGTCGGCGGAAAAGGTCTGGGCCCCCGAGCACGGGGTGCGCACGACCGAGGCGATCACGCAGATCCTGGGACCGGGCGCACAGCTTTTGTCGGATTCGCCCGACCGGATCGAGAAGGGCGTTTATGCCCATAACCTGATGGGCGCGTATCAATCGACCGTGAACCACGGCAGCGTTCAGGTGAAGCGCGATCAGATCGCGCGCAAGGGACTGGGTATGCCCCGGCCCCGGAAGGCGACATAGGAGGACGCGGATATGGATGTTCTGTTGAGCGAAGAAGAGCTGGTCATTCAGGAATCGCTGCGCGATTTCTTCTCGAATGAAAGCACGCCCGAACTGGTCCGCGCGGCGGAAGGCGCGGCCGAGCGCTATTCGCGCGGATTCTGGAAGATCGCGGCGGATCTGGGCTGGCTTGGGATCAGCACTCCCGAGGCGCATGGCGGGCAGGGATTGCCGCTGAGCTATCTGGGTCTGATGCTGGAAGAGGCGGGGCGCGCGCTGGCGCTGCTGCCGCTGCATGGTCACGTGGTTGTCGCCACGGTACTGCAGCGCCACGCCGCCGGTGCGCCGCTTGAGGTCCTGCCGAAACTGGCCGACGGTTCGGTCCTGGCCAGTTTCGCGTTCCAGCCGGAAAGCGGCGTTTGGGATATCGGTGCGCTTGGCCTGACCGGGCGGCGCAACGGGGATGGTTTCGTGCTGGATGGGGCGGTGTCCTTCGTGGACAATTTCAGGAACGCCGATGTCGTGCTTGTCGCCTTCGCGATCGAGGGGGAAGGAGAGGTGGGGCTTGCGCTTCTGGACAGCTCGGCTGACGGGGTGTCGTCCTATGCCCTGTCGCCGATGGCCAAGGACAGCCAGAGCCATGTGAGCTTCGATGCCGTGCGGGTCCCGGCAGAGGCGCTGGTTGCGCCCGGCGCGGGACAGGCCGCATTGCGCGAGCTGATGGATTTCGCCTCGGCCTTCTATGTTTCGCTCATGGCCGGAGCCGCCGGACAGGCGATGGATTTCGCCGTTGAATATTCGAAAGAGCGGGTCGCGTTCGGCCAGCCCATCGGGGCGTTCCAGGCGATCCAGCACATGGCCGCCGACATGGTCAACGCGGTGGACGGATCGCAGCTTCTGGTGCGCGAGGCGATGTGGCGGCTCGATAGCGGCCTGTCCTCGACCATCGAGATTGCGCAGGCGAAGGCATTCGCCAGTGAGAAATGCGTTGCGGTCTGCCGATCCGCGCAACAGGTTCACGGCGGTATCGGATTTATCGACGAATTTGACCTGCAACTCTGGTATCGCCGTGTCGGATCGTGGTCTATGCGGGGGGGGGCACGGCGCGGGAACATCGCGCCC
>LUOO01000056.1 GCA_001626765.1 Maritimibacter sp. REDSEA-S28_B5 | reverse complement strand
TTCGGGCCGTATTCCGAACCCGCACAATCCCCTGCACCCTCTCGGCCTGTTCTTGTGGAACTGCGGCTTTCCAATGGTCGTTGCCTTCGTTTTGACAGCAGCATGGATGGCGAGGCGCTGACCCGGCTGATCCGTGCGGTGGAAGCGGCATGATCGGCCCGGGCACCGGCGTTCGCGTCTACTTGGCCTGCGGCGCAACTGACATGCGGAAGGGAATTGCCGGCCTTTCGGCCCTGGCTCAGGACGTGTTGCGCCAGAAGCCCACCGGCGGCGCGGTCTTCGCGTTCCGGGGGCGCAAGGGGGATCGTCTGAAACTGCTCTACTGGGATGGCCAAGGCTTCTGCCTCTACTACAAGGTCCTCGAGCGCGGGCGCTTTCCCTGGCCGAACACCGAAGCCGGGGTGGCACGGCTGACCTCCGCCCAGCTGGCGATGCTGTGGGAGGGGATCGACTGGAGGCGTCCGAACTGGGGCGCACCGCCCGCCCGGGTCGGGTAGATTATCCCTCTGAATCTCCTTGTTTTATTGGCCACCTCGTCCTGCGCATGGTATCAGTCGGCATGTCCGATGAGGCCGACATTCTCTCTGATGACCCCGCAGTCCTGAAGGCGATGATCGCCGCGCTTCAGGCAGAGAATGCACGCATGTCGGCCACGCTCCAGGCCCACGAGCAACTGGTTCAGGCCTTGCGCCTGCGGATCGCCAAGTTGCAGAAACAGGCCTTCGGCAAATCTTCGGAAAAGATTGAGCGCGAGATCGCCCAGCTGGAGCTGGCGCTGGAGGATCTGCTGGTCGCGGCCGCCGAACAACACGACGGGCCGATCGAGGACGATGAGCCTTCTGCGACCGATGCTCCTGTTGCCGAGGCAAAGCCGCGACGCAGGCCGCGCGTGTCGGAGGCAACGCCCCGCGAACGCCGGGAGCTCGACCCTGGCTCCTGTTGCCCCGATTGTGGGGGTGACCTGCGAGTGGTGAGTGAGGACGTCAGCGAGCTTCTAGACCTGGTCGCGGCGCAGATGAAAGTCATTCAGATCGCGCGGGTGAAGAAGTCCTGCCGCCGGTGTGAGAAGATGGTGCAGCCTGCGGCTCCGAGCCGTCCGATCGCCGGCAGCATGGCTGGTCCGGGGCTGCTGGCTCAAATCCTCGTCTCGAAGTTCGACGACCATCTTTCATTGTATCGTCAGCACGAGATCTACGCCCGCATGGGCGCCGACATCCCTGACAGCACGCTTCTGGATTGGTGCGGGCGCGCCATGAAGGTGCTCGCTCCCGTCATCGAGCGGATCGAGGCCGAGGTGATGTCCGCGCCGGTGCTGCATGCAGATGACACTCCAATCCGCGTGCTGGACCGGTCACGTCGGGACCGCGGTCTCGGCAAGGGTGTCAAACAAGGCTGGGTCTGGGCCATGTCTCTGACCAACGACCTTGGGCCGGCACCGCACCACCCGGCGTCGTCTACCGCTTCTCCCCGGATCGGAAGGGGGAGCATCCGCAGCGCCACCTACAAGCCAGCCGTGGCATCCTTCAGGTGGATGCCTATGCCGGCTTCAATCCGCTCTACGAACAGCGCGCGGATGGCAGCAGCCAGTTCCGAGAGGCAGCATGCTGGGCGCATTTGCGGCGCGACTTCCACGATGTTTGGGAGGGCACGAAGTCCGAGATCGCGCGGGAGGCCCTCGACCGGATCGGCAAGATCTACGATGTCGAGCGCGAGATCGCCGGTCAGCCGGCGGCGCTGCGCCAGGCTGCGCGCCAGCAGCACTCCGGCCCCATGGTGGCTGCCTTCAAGACCTGGGCCGAGGCCCAGCTGCTGCGCATTCCAGGCAGGGGCGATCTCGCCGAGGCCATCCTTCGAGCTCTTCTTCGAAGACGGCCGCGTCGGCATCGACAACAACCCGGCCGAGCGCGCCATGCGCCCGATCGGCATCGGGCGGAAGAATTGGCTCTTCGCGGGCTCCGACAGCGGTGGCGAAACGCTGGCCAGGGCGATGACCCTCATCGAAACCGCCAAGATGAACGGGCTCGATCCGCAGGCTTGGCTGGCCGACATCCTTGACCGTATCCATGATCACAAGATCAACCGGCTCGACGAACTGCTGCCTTGGCAGTGGAGAATAGCTCGCCCATGACGAGCGTCTTCGTCTCTATCGGCATGTATGCGCTGGCTGCTCTCGCCGAGATCGCGGGATGCTTCGCGTTCTGGGCCTGGCTACGGCTTGACCGCTCTGCCCTCTGGCTTATCCCAGGCGCCATCTCCCTCGCCCTGTTCGCATACTTGCTGACGCGGGTTGAGGTCGAGTTTGCCGGTCGGGCATATGCGGCCTACGGCGGCATATACATCGCAGCATCGATCGCCTGGCTTTGGGCCGTAGAGGGGCAGATCCCGACCCGATGGGATATCATCGGCGCAGTCTTTTGTCTGACCGGCATGGCGATCATCTTGGTCGCGCCGATGCTTCAGGAGTAACCCGCGGTCTCAATCGGGCGGTTACACGATGCGCTGGTCCTGGCCGAGATGGGGCGCGCTCTACAGCTGGCTCCGGCGAGCCCGCGTTCTGCCGAACGGCAGCGTTTGTCTGAACTTACCGCCCACCGGGCGGGCATAACCACCATGATCGTTGCGGAGAAAAACCGCTTGAGGACAGCGCAGGATCCATGGATTCGGCGCAACATCTCTCAGCACATCAAGACCCTGCAAGCCAGTCTCGCGAAAGCCGAGGCAGAGATGGAAGCCGTAATCCAAGGACAGGGCGATTTGCGCGAGCAAGCTGCGCGCCTACGCCAAGTCAAAGGGATCGGGCCCGTCGTCTCAGCAACCTTGATCGCGCAGCTGCCTGAACTTGGTCAGCTTGACCGCCGAAGGATCGCGGCTCTCGCCGGACTCGCACCACATGCGAATGGCTCCGGACATCGACGCGGCAAACGCAGCATATGGGGTGGACGCGGCACGATCAGGCGCACCCTCTATCTGGCAGCACTCACCGCCAGCAGGTTCGACCCGCGGTTCAGGGCCTTCAAGGAGCGCCTGCTTGCGGCTGGAAAGGCCAAAAAGCCCGTCATCGTCGCTTGCGCGCGCAAGCTCCTGACCGTCCTCAACGCAATGATCAAAACTGGAACGGCCTACCGAGACGCCATCGTTTGAAACACAGTTGCTACTCAAGAGTTGGAGCCTCCGGCAAACCCGGCGCGGTTCACAAAGACACGGTCGAATTTGAGACCCAAACGGACGCATTAGCGTGGCTCAATGGGATAGGAAGCTGAACGACGGACGAAACCATCCGCCCAGACCCAAACAGATTTCCGACCGAGCGGGAGTCTGCTGCGAGCCTAACCGCCCAGAATCCGACCATTTTCATATCCAATTGCGCATGCCATGCTGCAGGATGTATTTTTTTTGCCGTCGCCCGAAGAGGTGATCAAACATCCGGAGGAACACATGGTACGCGAGTGGAAGAACTTGCAAATCTTGGAATGTCATACGGATAGCGGCGGCACGGCGACTGTGTTTTTGCAGACGGACGGGGAGCGCCGCAGGTATGTTTTGGGCAATGGTATCGAACTGCACCCCAATGGCGACGGCAGTTTTACCGAGCCTCAGAAACGTGAAACCCTATCAGTGTCCCATATATGACGCAAAACTACCTGTGCGAAGCGTGGTCGAAGCGACCCGACTAAGACATATTGCGGTACCCCAAAAGCAAATTAGCGCATCACAAGCCGTAGAGCGCTCGACGTGCCATCGCAGCGACCAAATCGGTTTGTGTCACAATCCCCACGAGCCGATCGTATTCCAGGACTGGAACAGCGTCGACCTGACCGTCAGCCATCATTGGAAGAAGGGCCCCGATTGGTGTGCTTGTGGTGGCCCTAGGGACAGCCACATTCATGATGTCCCCTGCAGTCACCGACCGTTTACGGCGTGGATCGAGTAACCGCTTTATCGCAGCGGTGAATGTCCGGTCCAAACGAAGCGCATCTTCGCCCGCCTGAGTGATCAGATGCAGTTGGAAAATGATCCCTTGGAAACGGCCACTTGCACCGACGACAGGCAAGGATGTGAACTTGTGTCGTTTGAACAGGTCCGCGACGACGTCCAGACCTGTATCCGGTGTGATCGTGACAACATCCCTCGACATAATTTTCTTTGCCGTCATCGGCCCCGTACGGTGGGCTGCTGCTTATCTCGGTCAACTCATTTTCTGCAAGACCAAGCCTGACAGACGGATCTCGATCAGCCGTCCCATGAGAGCCTTTGTCCTCAAAGTGCCGGAACGGATAGTGACGGCCAGTTAAGCGCGCGTAGATGACCGCCATAACAACCAAAGCGACGGTGCCAACGGCAATTGGCGTCAATGCAAACCAGAACCCAAGCCGCTCAACTGTCTCGGGACTCATCGCGGCCGTCATAGCCACCGCGCCAGCCGGTGGATGGACCGCCCGGCACAGAATCGTCGTGGTGATCGCCCCACCCACCGCTACAGCTATCCGAACGGCAGGATCCGCGATCAACAGGCAGGCAGCTACACCAATTGCAGCCGCAACTGTATTCCCCACAACAGCCGACCAAGGTTGAGCAAGCGGGCTGTTCGGGACAGCGAAGAGCAAGACAGAGCTGGCCCCGAAGGGAGCCACGAGGAAGAGCCCCAGTTCTAAATCAACCGTTGGCGACAGAAGAAACAACCCAGTGACGCCCAGTCCAACCAACCCACCAATACCAGCCCGTACCGCTTCCAACGGTGTGACATGTGCGACGGCGGGCCCAAGAGAGCGTATAATGTGCAATTGCGGTGCCTGTTTTTACTTTGCCTAAAGTTTCACCGGCGCGACCAATTTGCAAGCGGACGAGACAATCTAAGATGCTACGGGTTTCCCCAGAAAACCGCCCTTACCAGCCCGAGCGGTGATCCCAAGCTGGTACGCATTTTTGCTTTTCCTCAAGATTCTGAATGATTGAACTCGGTCTCTGTGAACCCAATCCCTCAGAGAAAGATCATCGTGACATTCTCTGTATGCCGCCTGATTGACGGCCGAGCGGAACCCTAACTTTTCCCCGCACTGTCCACGTGCGCTGCGGAACCGGACATCTCGGCCTCCAACCGATCAAGGTCACTTATTGCGTCCTGAACCTGACCGACGTCTTTGTCGGTCGGAGCATCCACTTTCAGATCCGCCTGCCGCCCGAACTCCATCTCCAACTGCCCCTGGTCGTTTCCCAGGACCGCGGCGCGGATGCGCGCAGACGCTTGAACAGGACCGGTATCAAGGGATGGATTTACAACGGGTTCCCCCAGTCCCATCCTGGCCTCAAAGTCTTGCTCTGTCAGCCCTGGTCCACGCGGCGCTGTTGGCATTGCCTGAACGCTCAGCGGCGGCGGCGGCATCGGAGGGACCGGCCCTTCCGGGAAGGGCAGTTCTCCCTCTTGGGCCGCGTGAATGGCCTTGAAGTACGGATCTTCGTAATAGACGACCCGCTTCGCCCGGACCGGCATCTGCGCGTCCACGACCACCACGATCTCATCAAGCGGCAGACGTCGCGCCTCATCTTCCGGCAGGAGCGCGACCTCCTCCGTCCGCTCGGACTGGCTGCGGCCCTCGAACGGGTTCTTCCCGACCGCGCGAGAACGTGTGACCACGGTCTTCGTGGTCTTGCCGACAGCCTTGCTCAACTCCTCGACGGTCTTTTCGTCCGAGGGCGTGAGGTAGAGCTTGATCCCGGCGTTGCCCTGCAAGGCCCGCCGCGTGTTCTCGCCGTAGATCTCGTCGATGGCCGGGATGGTTTGGGTGACCACCGCGAGATGCCCGCGATAGGCGCGCAGCACTTCGATGCTCTCGGCCACGATCGGCATCTTTCCGAGCCGGTTGAACTCGTCGAGCATGATCATGACCGGCCAGGGCTCGTCCGGACCCGGCTCCTTGTCCTGAAGCGCTGAAAGCAAGTCCGAGAAGAAGAGCCGGATCAACGGTGCCAGCGGTTTCACCATGAGGGGCTGGACCACGAGATAGACGCTGAAAGGCTTCTTGCGGATTGTCCGAAAGTCAAAGTCTGAGATCGCCGTCGCGTCATCGATCGCCGGGTTCTGCCACTGGTCCAAGCCGGACGTCATCAGGAGCGAGACATAGGAGGTCAGCGTGTCGTTGTTGGTCGAGGCCAGCCGCGTGAAGATCAGCCGCGCCGCGGCGTTTTGGACCTCATGGGCGCGCGCGAGATATTCCTTCTGCTTCTGCCCACCGGAGGCGGCGATGCGGTAGATCTCGCCGAGCGTCGGCCTACGGCGTTGGAACGCGAGTAGCCCGGCCGCGACGAAGAGATCGATCCCGCCTTTGAGGAGCCCCTGCACGCGGTCGTTGTCATTCTGCAGGAAGAGCGTGGCCAGGAGCTGCAGCTCCATCTGCTGGCGGGCCGGGTCCTTGAGCTCATAGATTCTGAGAAGCGGGTTGTAGCGATGCGTGCGCCTGTCCTCCCAATCCGTGGGCGCGAACCGGAACACTTCGTCGCCCTGTGCCGCCCGGTGGCGGGCCGAGGCCTCGAAACACTCGCCCTTCACATCCAGCACCACCGCCGAGCCCTGCCAGGTCAGGAGGTTCGGAATGACGAAGCCGGTGGTCTTGCCGCGCCCGGTTGGGGCCACGATAAGAGCGTGCGGGAAGTTCTTGGAGCAGAGAAAGGGCGCGCGGGATCCGGGCTTGCCCAGTTTCCCGATGACAAAGCCGGTGCCGGGCGCGCCGAAGAATCCGTTCTTCTTCATCTCTCGTCGGGTCTGCCAATGGGTGTAGCCGAAGCGGGTGAGCGCCGAGCCCGACATCGCAAGGCTCATCATGAGGCCCGCCACCCCGGCCCC
>LUOO01000055.1 GCA_001626765.1 Maritimibacter sp. REDSEA-S28_B5 | reverse complement strand
CGGCGCGGCGACGATGATCGCCGCGCAGTGAACGAGCAGCACCAGCTATGAAGAAGCAGGTGGACGCCAGTTCCTACACCATCTCCCGGGACACTACCCGTAATCGCTCGGCGTATTCAAGCCGCGCGGCGCCGTTGCGCGCACGATTTATCAGCTTTTCGGGCATCTGTTCGCCACTGGCCTTGCCGAGCGTCGGTACAAGTCTCGTCCCACAAACCTGGCAGTCGAATGCCCAGGCTCGCCTCCAATGCTTGAGCGAAAGGCCCTCTCTGGAGCATTGCAGGCAATGCTGGAATGGTATCTGGGCCGTCAGCGAGGCTTCTCGTGTCGCCATTGCTGGGAAGGTCAAAGATCGCACAACATCTGGGTCAATCCGTGCGGCGTTGGCAATCTTCGCCGCCGCTGCCGCGTCGATGTTGAAGTCCAAGGACGTGCCATGAGTTGTATCGATTTCGATATGGGCCAGCAGTTCCGCATCATCACAGTAGTTGGCCGCCGCCAGCCGAGACAACCAACCTGACAACAACTCGTCTGGCAGCGGCGCGACAGTCTTGGGCAGCGGGTGCGGCTTCACACCCCGGACTTCTCGAGCCGCCGATGGGGGTTCGCATGGCGCGACCAAACCGGCGTCCATTTTACGATTGCGTCATCGGTGATGCATTCATCACCTGTTACAATGGCGTCGATGGAAAGATCCTTGATCAGGGCGAAAATGCGCGAGGTCACCCCACCGGTCAGTGCAAGTATCTGCTTGAGTGACTTGACCTTCAGGTTGGACTTCTTTTCCAGTGGCATGGCAGCAATAAGGGTCTGGATCATGTCCGAGAACTCGGCATCGTCGCGCCAGTTTGGCAAGTGATGTTCGTCCAGCCGTCGGGCAAGCTGGATATCACCACGGATGGCGTCGACGGCCTCGCTGACCCCAAGACAGACCAGTGACACCTCGAGCTCATTGCTGAGATAACGAAGAACATTGAGAAAGCGTCGCTGTTCGCGGTGGGTCCCGGCCAAGAGGTCGTGGACCTCGTCGATCATGATCATCCGCAGGCCAAGGTCGCGCAAAAGCGCAATAACACGGACTTCGAGGGAGGCCACATTTTGAGCGCGCGCGCCCAGTGCCGTGGCCGGTGCCCCGACGGACGCCAGGATGTGCAGATAGAACCGCCGTTCGTCGGGAGCTGGCGGTGCTTGTAACAGCAAGAGCGGCGTTCGCGTAATTCCCGATGCTGGGTCATATTCCGGTGCATATCTGCGCGACAGGTTGCGGGCGATCATCGTCTTGCCGATCCCAGACGCGCCATGCACAAGAAGGCCAGGCATACGGGTTTGCCTTGGCGCTTCGATCATACCCTGCAAACGGTCCAGAACTTGTTCGGCCCGCGGAAAGCCAATCCAGATATCCGATTGAATGAGGGCGATCCGACCGTCTTCCTCTGTTGTCCCTGCCCTCAATTCACCATCTCTCCACTTTGAACAATGGGCGCGATGTATCACCCGTGTCGATCGGGCGCAGCCTTTCGGTTTTCGAGACAGCCGAGTTGGTGCCCTCCAATGTCCCTTTTCTTTCACGGGATCGGCGTTCGGCCTTCGTTAGGCCCCGGCTTTCAAACTCGATCTGGCGTTGCTGTCGGATCAGCTCAGCCAGGACCAGCTCATTGGACCCGGATTTGCCAAGGGCACGGGCCTTCCTCATGGCTTCGCGATATTCCCAGAGCGGCACGGGCGGAATTTCCAAGTTTCTGTAACGCGCCTCAACATATCGGCCATCGTCCAATTCGACCCAGATCATTGAGATATCGCGAGGGTCGTAGCGAACGACCACCTTCCCATCCCCGCGCCCAATGTGGCCTGCAAGCGCATCCGACCAGTACCGTATCTGGAACAGATGGATGCCGTCACGCCTGACCTTGCGCAGTTCGCTCGGCAAGAAGCTCACCCGAAAGGCTTCCATCTCGAAGGGGATGTCGCCCATCATTTCCTCTGAGAGCACCTCCCATTTGGCGACGGGCGTACAGCCAAGACTTGAATGAATGCTGTTGTTGTAGCGGCAGATTTCCAGGGCGAACCAGCGATCAAATTCGCCTAAAGTCATCGCGGCCATGCCTTCGGCATCGTAGTCGCCCTTGGCCACGACCGAGGATTGCGTTGTTCCAGGCAACAGGTGCACGGCCCCCATCATCGTGCCGATCAATCGTTCGATGTGCCCTCCGAAATGAGGACTGCCTGGCGGCCGATAGACCAGATCGATCCCCCATTCCGCACATGCCGACCGAAAGGCATGCGACCGGAAATCGCGCCCGTTATCGACGTGGATGCTATGTGGTTTACCCTGCGCGGGCCAAGGAACATTGCACACCAATTCCGCCAGAAGTTCCGCCTTGGGGGCCACAGCCTGTGTCAGGCAAAGCGCCACCGACAGACGCGAAGGAGCCTCGAGAGAGGTGTAATATCCGGTCACCATCCGCGTTGCGACGTCGATCGCCAGCGTGACCCAAGGCCGCCCAATTGGTTGGCGTTCAAAACTGTCGACGAGAATGATGTCCGCAGGCGTATGGTCGATTTGCACGACCTCCAGTGGCCGGTTTGCCTTGTTGTCGCCTACGACCGGCGCAAATTTCTGGCGGGCCGCCTTTGCGCCTTCGCGTGCCTTGGCAATTGCGCGGGCGTCCATTGCATCCAGCCTGCGCTGAACCGTCCGACGCGTCGGCGGTTGCAAGCCCTCCTGCCAGCAAGCGCTGCGGATTTCTGTCACGACGCGCGACAAGCTCGAACGCTCCCGGCGCAAGAAATAGCGGCGAAGGTGCTCCTCGATTACCGCTTCGACTTTGCTGGATATTAACATCGTCCCGGTCGGGCGGCCCCGTTTCCGCGGAGCCAGAGCGCTGGTGCGCCCACCCTCTTCCGCCAACCGTTTTATCCAACGCCAGACCGTCGCCCTGCTGACACCAAGCTCCCAAACGGCGTCATTGATGCCACGTTCCAGGCTGCCAGTCCCATTGAGATATGAAATGTCTGTGAACCCTGTCTCAGGCTTAAGGGCAAAAATATCAGAATTAAAGGCAAAATCTCATATTTAAGGGCAAAGATCAGCCGTTGATTTCGTTGGATTTCCCATCTCACAATTAAGGGCTACGCGACAGCCGCCGAGATAGTTTAGCTCGGTGCGCCATGTCAGCAGCAGGGATCCGAGCGCGCTGGCCCGGGCCCCGAGGGCGACGAAGACCGTCGAAAAGCCCAGGACAAAGCAGGCACTCAACCCGAGCGCCCCGGCGCGCGCCCGCAAGCCGACCGACCGCGTCGTGCGCAAATCTGGTTGCCCTGCGATGTACGAGACGTAGCCAGGCACCAGTGGCAGGACACAGGGCGACAGGAACGAAATGGCACCCGCCAGGAAGGCCGCGAAGATGCCGATGCCGGAAATATCCATCATACATCACGATCGTTGTTGAAAGGCCGCCAGACCCACCAGAACGCGACCAGCGGTATCACGATCCATTGCAACACAGGTGACAGGCCCGCATCGAGGATCGGAATGATCGGCATCAGGTCCGAATAGGCCCAGGCCGCGCGGATCACGATGTTGAGCCATTCGCTGAACAGCGTGTATCCGAGCCCGAACACCACCGTCAGGACGGTCACAGACCGCCGCGTCGAGGCGACCAGGGGCCAGCCCCGGCCCGACAGCATGAGGGCAAGCATCAGCGCGCTCATGGCGATCAGGATATCGCCACCCGTGCAATGGACGGCTGCGAAGACAATCTCACCCCAAGTGCCCTCGTTCCAGATCGTGTAGAGCGGCATATGCGCGAACTCCCAGATCAAGTTGGCCGGGATGATCACCGCAAAATACCGACGCAGAGCTGTCAGGGAAACTCCGTCTGTCGAGGACAGCCTGACGCCAGTCGCGACGACACTCATTGAAACACACCTGTCAGCCGGTCCCACCAGTTGGGCTCCCGGCGTCGATGCTGGGCGTTGTTGATCAACTCGCTGACATAGAGGATCAGGTTCACGTTCTTGAAGTCCATGCCATGGAATTTTGCAGCGAACCGCCCGCCGATGTCCACGACATGGGTGACCGCTCCGTGCATCATCATGTCGCTGTCGGCGGTCATCGTGAACTCCAGCCCATATTCCCGCGCCAGAAGGCGCGTCGCGTCATTTGCCTGATCGGATCGTTTGGTCAGAATGACCCAGTTGCTCGGATCGAGCCCATGCCGGTCCGCGTAATCGCGCAGACGAGCCCGATGACATCATCATGCTCGGTCAGCGTTTCCTTGAACATTGGTCTTCTCCTTTTCACTTGCGTTGCCGTGACCGTAGAGATCGGCGTTCTGATGAGCGCGATCCTCATGCTCAAATTCGAGACTGGAATGGCTGATGCCGAACTCTTCCTTCAGCCGCTTCTTGATCGCGCTCTTGATCTCTTCGATCTTCGACCAGCCCTCGGCTGCCACGACGACATGGCAGTCGAGCGCAGCCTCGTGCTCTTGCATTTGCCAGAGATGGACGTAGTGGACGTCGGCGACGCCTTCGACTTTCCGCATCGCTTCGACGACGGCCTCGTTGTCGATGTCCGGCGGGCTCCCGAGCATCAGGGTTCGGATTGGGCCGCCTATTTCAGTGAAAGACAGATACAGGATGTAGATCGCGATGCCGATGGTGATGGCAGGATCGACCCAACGCATGTCGTAAAGGATGATCAGCGACCCACCGACGATAACCGCGACCGAAGCAAGCGCGTCCGACAGGTTATGCAGGAAAAGCGCGCGGATGTTCACGCTGCCCTTCTGCATCGAATAGGTCAGCATTGCGGTCAGCGTGTCGACCACAAGCGCAATTCCACCGAGAATGACGACGGTCCACCCCATGACTTCGGGTGGATCAATCATGCGCATGCCACCTTCGTAGATCAGATAGAAGCCGATCACGATGAGGGTGGTGTAGTTGATCAGGGCCGCCACGATTTCGACCCGGCCATAGCCGAAGGTCATGCGTTCATCGGCCGGGCGGCGCGCGATCTTGCGTGCGGCGAAGGCAATGACAAGCGAGGCCATATCGGAAAAGTTGTGCAGCGCATCGGCGATCAGTGCCAGACTGCCCGAGAATATGCCCCCGACGACTTGCGCAACGGTAAGTAGCCCGTTTGCCCAGATGGCGATGGCAACCCGCCGGTCCCCAGAATTCGGATCGATAGGCGCGTGCCCGTGGTCATGTGGCATTGGCAGGCTCCGCGTGCGCGTGTGTCGCGCGTCGGTCAGTCTTCAGGCGACCGCTGCGAAAACCACGTACGCGCGCATTCATCCAGTGGCGGATGATATGACGGTAAAGGGCACCACGCAGCCATCCAAAGGATTGCTCATGGGACAAATAGAAGGCGTCCGGCGTATCAAACACGCCGAAATCTTGCACGATGCCGGATTTCTGAATGTAGGTATCTTCTCCGTTCCAGGTGACGGGAGGCGCGCCAAGGCAATCCGTGCCCGCGCCATAACCGCAGAGACTGTCCGTGTCCGAGAAAGACGTTTGCAGGACTGTCAGGAAAGCGTCATCCAGGATGAAGCCTTCGAGGTTGAACCAAGCACCTTGATATTCGATCTCAACCCATGAGTGGAGAATTTCTTGCGGAGCAAGCGGATACACCAACTCTGGGACAACACCGCGCTGCAAGCCTTTGTGGATCGTAAACCCATGCAACCGGCAACGAATGCCAACACCACGCAGCAACGCCATCAAGAGCGTCCCTTTGGTATTGCACTGCCCGTAGCCGTCGGAAAGCACCTCGGAGGCGGGGATGTCGTCAGCTCGATTGTATCCGAACGCGATTTCATTCCGAACGAAATCATAGGCAGCTCCGATCCGATCGTATTCGGATAAGCCGCGCCAGCCGCGGGTCTCAATTAGATGCGCAAGAGGCGCGGCATCAAAATCCAGTAATTTGGTGGGTGCAAGTAGGGGGTCGGTCATCTGCAACGGAGTCGCTCCTCGAATCGTCTTGGAACAAGCCTAATTACTATAGTCACTATAGCTTCAACCCTTTCTTTCAGAAAGAATCTCCCGCAACTATTTGCCCGTATGAACTGCTTTGTGGTGTTCGCCGTGTGCGTCGCGCAGAATGTCGATACCTCCCCAGGCCGCGATCCCGGCGACAATCACGCCGACGACGAGGTCCGGCCAGTTGGTTCCCAGCCAGGCGACGAGGCCGCCAGCCAAGACGATTCCGAGGTTCGCGGCGAAATCGTTGTAACTGAAGGTGTTGGCCGCGCGGATGTTGACGTCCGGATCTTTGAGCTTAGCGAGCAGCCAGACGCAGACTGCGTTGATCGCCGCCGCAAACAGGGCCATGGCGATCATGATCGTCCCGAGCGGATCTGACCCGCCGATGTAGCGGCGCCATGCATCGTAGAGGATACCAGCGGCGAACAGGATCAGCAGCCCGCCGGAAACGTTCGCCGCCCCGCGTTTCCATTTGTCGGATCGGGACAAAGCGAAAAGGCTGATCGCGTAGACGAAGCTGTCGGAGAGGTTATCGAGCCCGTTGGCGATCAGGGCACTTGAGTCGCCGAAGGCGCCTGTTGCGAAAAAGGCCACGGCCAAACCGATATTGAGCGCCAGAACGATCCAAAGCGTCCGTCTCTCCATTGAATTTTGTCTAGCAGCCATTTTGTGGTTCCAGCCTGTGTTGTACGACACATTAACTTCTGCGGCTGATCTGCGTTCCAGCCGGAATGTTGGCTGAATTCCTTCAGGCCCCGATTTCCTCGTGCTCGGTCAGGCATTCCGAATGGTCCCGCAACACCTCAAGCACCTTGCAGTCTCCCGTCCGCCCGCCGCTGCATTCGTGAACCATGCGTTTCAGTTCCGTGCGCAGCGCCTTCAGGCGGGCCATGCGCTGCTCCACCTGTTTGAGCTGGCGACGCGCGATGGCATCTGCCTCGTCGCAGGGGCGGTTGGGATGGTCGCTGAGGTCGAGCAGCTCGCGGATCGCATCGAGCGAGAAGCCGAGTTGCCGCGAGTGGCGGATGAAGGACAGTCGGTCGAGCTGTGCATTGTCGTAGCGCCTCTGTCCGCCTTCGGTCCTGCCAGGTTCGGGCATGAGTCCGATCTGTTCGTAGTACCGGATGGTCTGCACTTTTGTGCCAGTCTTCTTTGACAGAGTACCGATCGTGAGCATTTTCGCCTCCATGAAAAAGATACAGTTTGTGTAGGTTTTGCCGTCGGAATAAACAAGTGTCGGATTCACAGACGCGTGAGTTCAAGCTATACCATGATTTCGTGCTTGAACCTCTAGCGGCTAGAGGATGTATCCGCACATGCAATAAGAATCAATAACAGGCGAACAGGATTGTCCCTTACATCGGCACAGAAGTTTCTTTGGGTTTTGGCAGGCGTGGCAGCGCTTGCCTTCGTATGGCTTTTGCTCTGGTCCGACTATCGTGCCGACCGCGCCCGAACCGACGCCGAACCGCCTTTTTTCGCTAAATTCGAACTGACGGACCACCAGGGTATGGTTCGAACCGAGGAGGACTTTGCGGGGCGCTGGATGCTGGTGTTTTTCGGCTTCACCAACTGTCCCGACGTCTGCCCGACGACCCTGTCAGAGGTCGCGGCGGTGATGGACGGTCTGGGCGACGATGCCGCCAAGGTCCAGCCGATTTTCATAACAATCGACCCCGAACGGGACACGCCCGCCGCACTCGCCGAATACGTCCCGCTGTTCGATGCGAGCATCATCGGGCTGACGGGCACGCCGGAACAAATCGCCGCCACATCCGAGACGTTTCCGATCTTCTTTGAACGCGTCGAAGAGGCTGCGGCGCCGGATGGTTACACGATGGGCCACACGTCGCATCTGTTCCTCTTCGATCCCGACGCGGGCTTTGCCGACTCCTGGCCCTACGGCACCCCGGCCGAAGAGATTCTCGCCGATCTGGAAGAGAGGATCTGATCGACATGAACCGCATATCCGGAGAAACAGCCCTCGGGCTGGCATGGATCATCGCGCTCGTCGCCTCGCTTGCCGTGCTTTTCATCGGCGAGGTGCTGGGGCAGACGCCCTGTGTGCTGTGCTGGTTCCAGCGCGCCTTCATGTTTCCCTTGGCCATTATCCTAGGGCTGGGCCTTTGGTGGCGGGACGGCCGTGTGGGGCGCTACGGCATCGCATTGGCGCTTGGCGGCGGCGCAATCGCCCTCTGGCACATGGGGCTGTACGTCGGTCTTGTTCCCGAACGCATCCAGCCCTGCACGGCCACCGGCCCCTCTTGCACCGATGACAACCAACTGGTCTTCGGCATCCCGATCCCGCTGATGGCCCTCGCCGCCTTCGCGCTGATCGGGGCGCTGTCGGCCCTTTCATTGAAGGACACACGAAAATGAACCGACGCGCCCTGATCCTGTCCGTTCTCGCCTTCGGCGTCGCCGGTTTCGGCGGAACCACCTGGTTTGCAACCCGCCCCGGCCCGGTGGCCGAAGCGGAGCCTGTTGCGCCGGAACTCGCGGACGCGATGATCCGCCCCTACTCGCCCATCCTCGGGCCTGCGGAAGCGCCCGTCACGATCGTCGAATTCTTCGATCCGGCCTGCGAGGCCTGTCGCGCCTTTCATCCCGTCGTGAAGGACATCATGGCCGAGCATGGGGATGCTGTCCGCGTCGTGATCCGCTACACGCCCTTCCACGGCGCGGCATCCGAGGAAGCGATCCGCGTGCTCGAGGCGGCACGCATGCAGGACGTTTACGTGCCGGTGCTTGAGGCCGTTCTGCGGGAACAGCCGAGATGGGCGTCGCACGGTGCCCCGGCGCCCGGCCTGATCCTTCAGATCGCCGCCACGGCCGGACTCGATGCCGAGGCCGCGCGCACGCAAATGATGGCGCCCGATGTCGTGGCGATCCTGAACCAGGATCGTGCCGACGTCGAGACCGTGGGAATTCGCCAGACGCCCACATTCTTCGTGAACGGCAAGCCGCTCGATCCATTCGGGGAGGCAGAATTGCGTCGTCTGGTGGCCGCCGAAGTCGCTGCCGCGCAAAGCTGAATACAAAGGGCAGGATCAGAACGATGAAAAAGTATATTTTGACCAGCACACTGGCGGCGCTTTTGACCCTTGGAGGGTTCTCAGCGCCCGCGCTGGCCGGACCCGAGGATGTTGTCGTCGAGAACGCGTGGTCCCGCGCCTCCATCGGGATGAACCGTCCCGGGGCCGCTTACATGACGATCCGCAACACTGGCGACGAGCCAGTGACGCTGATCGGCCTTACAACGCCGCTCGCGATGATGCCCGAAATTCACGAGACGAAGACAAATGCCGAAGGTGTGAGTTCCATGAACCCGGCGGGGGAGATCGCGATCGCCCCGGGCGAGAGCGTCGCGCTCGAACCGGGGGGCCTGCACGCAATGCTGATGCGGCTGCAAGAACCGATGACGGAAGGGGACACCTTTCCGCTGACCCTGCTTTTCGACGACGGAGGCGAAGTGACGGTCGAGGTGCCGATCCTCGGCATCGCCGCGCGGGGGCCAGAGGACTGATGCGGCGACGGGCGATCCTGGGGTACGGCGCGGCTGGTGTCGGGGCGGTCGCCCTGATGCTCTTCGTCGGTTGGTGGCAGGTCGATGGACCCGGTGGACCCGAACCTGTCGGGCAGCGGCCTGTGGCCCTGACCGAAATGGATTTCCGTCTGACGGATCATGAGGGCAACGCGGTCGGGCCAGAAACCCTGATCGGTCGCCCGACGATGGCGTTCTTCGGCTTCACCTACTGTCCCGATGTCTGCCCGACCACGCTCTCGGACATTTCGGGATGGCTCGACGATCTGGGAGACGAGGCCGACGAGATGAACGTGGTTTTCATCACGGTCGATCCCGAGCGCGACACTGTCGAAACGATGGCCGAATATGTCGGCTACTTCCATCCTGGGATACGTGGCTGGACGGGACCGGAAGAGCAGATCGCGCGCGTCGCGGACGGCTTCCACGCCACCTACGAAAGGTTGCCGACGGAGAGCGGCGATTACACGATGAACCACAGCGCGAGCGTCTTCCTGTTCGCAGCCTCTGGGCGGTTCGTCACCATGATCGACTATCACGAACCCAGAGAATTCGCGGTGCCGAAAATTCGCCGCGCGCTGGAAGAAGAAATGGAGGGGGCGACATGAGGCTCAGAACTTTGGCGGCTTGTGTCGCAATTGCGGGGACGGTTTCCGGGGCAGCTATCGTCATCTCCGGTGTTTTCTCGAAAGAACCCGTGCCGCCGAAACTTGCCTCGGCAGGGAATTGGATGCCCCAAGGTCCTGAAGCCCCCCAGAACGTTGACATCCCCGTGACGCTGCCCGTGACGGTATGGGCAGAAGATGCACCCGACCTCGGCCCCCTGCCCCTTCTGCAGGTCGCGTTTGCCGACAGGCCCGTGCAGGCGATCGAGCCACCCCTGTCGACATGGTCGCGCAACATTGCACCTGGCGAGACGCTCGATTTCTTGCTGTCTGAGGCTGGTCTTGCGGCACCTGACAGAGCCGAAGTTGCCCTCGCGCTTGGCGCGGAATACGATCTGCGACGGCTGCGGCCGGGGCACTCGGTCACTGTTGCTTCGACCATGGACGGCAGCCCCCGCACCGTCTCACTCGCCGTCGAGGACGGGGTTCGGATCGAGGTGGTTTTCGGCGAGCAGTTGTCCACACAGGTCGTGGCTCCGGATCCGGAGATCGTAACCCTTGCCGGCGAAGCCGTGATCGACAGCTCGATCTTCGCGGCACTCGACGAAGCCGGCATACCCGCCCGTTTTTCCGTGGACCTTGCGCAGATGCTGGGTGGGACCGTGGATTTCCGCCGCGAGATGGCCGGCGGCGAAACACTAAGGCTTCTCTGGCGTGAGGCGCGGGTCGGCGAGGACAGGATCGGACAGCCCGAACTCGCCTTCGCCGCACTGGACATCGGCGGTTCGCTCTACGAGATCGTATGGCCTGACGACGGCAGCGGTCAGGCGACGATCTACGTCGATGGCGAGGTGCTGCGCGTCTTCGCACAGCCGGTCGAGGGTGCGCGCCTCAGCTCGGTGTTCGGGCGCCGCACGCATCCGGTCTTTGGCAACGTCCGGATGCACACCGGCGTCGATTTTGCAGCGGCACGTGGGACACCGGTTCAAGCGACGGCACCGGGGCGGGTCAATTTCATCGGCTGGCGCGGCGGATATGGTCGCGTGGTCGAAATCTTGCACGGCTCCGACACCATGACGCGCTACGCGCATCTGAGCGCCGTGCCGGAAGATTTGGCACAAGGCCAACGCGTTGCGGCGGGAGACGTGATCGGCCGCGTCGGCGCGACTGGCACGGCGACAGGTCCGAACCTGCACTACGAAGTCCTCGTGGATGGGCGCCCGACTGACCCCCTCGCTGACGACCGGCTCGCCGAAGCAGCCGAGAGCGAAGCGGATGATACCGCCGCGCTCTCGCGTCTGGCCGAGGCGCGCGCGCTTCTGAATGAAAACCTCGGCAGCGAGATTGCCGAAACGACAACCGAAAGGCTCTGACCCATGAAACGCATGACCCAAGCTCTTGCCATCACGCTCGCCCTGTTCCCGGCGGCACAGGCCCTCGCAGAGGCAACGGCGATCGACGTCCGCAAGACCAACGGTTGCGGCTGCTGCCTCTCGTGGATGAACCATCTCGAAGAGAATGGCTTTGCGCCGACCGGCCAGGACATGTTCGGCGGGTTGCTGGTTCGCTTCAAGCTCGACAACGGCGTGCCGCAGCGCATGGTCTCCTGCCACACCGCGCTCATTGATGGCTACGTGATCGAAGGCCATGTCCCGGCCGCTGACATCCGCCGCCTTCTCGAGGAGCGCCCGGACGCCGTCGGCCTCGCCGTTCCGGGGATGCCCTATGGCTCGCCCGGCATGGGGCCAGAAGACGACCGCGAGGCCTATGATGTCTTCCTCATCCGCAAGGACGGGTCGACGGAAGTCTTTTCGAGCTACGCCGAAGGATAATCTGGCCCGCCCATGGAAAATCTTTCTCCGATAATGCTCGGCTTTCTCGGAAGTCTCGCCGCCGGATCGCTCACAGCAGTCGGAGCAGTTCCCGTGCTGTTCGGGCGCATCCCGTCTCGGGCCACACGCGATCTGTCGCTCGGCTTCGCTGCCGGTGTGATGCTCGCCGCTTCTTTCTTTTCGCTGATCATCCCGGCATTGGATGCGGCGGAGCCGATGTTCGAAAACGGCGCGATGCCTGCGGCCATCGTATGCGTTTCGATTCTTCTGGGCATGGGGGCTGTCGCCCTGATGAACGAAAAGCTGCCGCATGAGCACTTCAAGACGGGACGCGAAGGGCCCGAAGCGGCGTCTTTGCGGCGGGTCTGGTTGTTCATCATTGCGATCACGATCCACAACTTCCCCGAAGGCCTTGCCGTGGGGGTCGGCTTCGGATCCGGAGGTATGGAGGGCGGTCTGCCGCTCGCCATCGGCATCGGGCTTCAGAATGCGCCCGAAGGATTGGCCGTCGCTGTATCTCTGCTGGGCGAGGGATATCCGAAGCTGCGCGCCTGGGGCATCGCGGCGCTGACGGGCATGGTCGAGCCGATTGGCGGTTTGCTCGGGGCCGGCATCATCACACTGTCGGAACCGCTGCTTCCATGGGGTCTGGCCTTTGCCGCGGGCGCAATGCTCTACGTCATTAGCCACGAAATCATCCCTGAAACCCATCGCAGCGGCCATCAGAACAGGGCGACGCTCGGTCTCGCAGTCGGGCTCGTTCTGATGCTGTTCCTTGATGTCTGGTTGGGATGAGGCAATGTCACTAAACAAGGTATCTCCGATGATCGGCGTCTTCGCAGCACTTGCTGCGTTCGCGATCGATCAGATCACCAAAGCCATTGTCGTTGCGAATGCCGTCACTTTAAGCGCCGGAATTCCCGTGTTTCCGGGATTCAACCTCGTCTTTTATCGTAATGACGGCGTGACTTTCGGGATGTTGGGCGGCGCGCCGTGGTGGAGCCTCATCGCTTTCGCTCTTGCCATCTGTGTTTGGCTGGGGGTTATGCTGTTTCGCGCCGACAATGCGGTGGAAACGCTTGCCTACGGTGCGATCATTGGCGGAGCCCTGGGCAATGTCATCGATCGTGTGCGGTATCGGGCCGTAACAGACTTTCTCGATTTCTATATTGGCACAACACATTGGCCTGCCTTCAACATGGCGGATGTATTTGTCGTCAGTGGCGTGGGGCTCTTGCTCGCTGCGCCATGGATCAGCGTGCGGCGTCCGATCAAATCGTGAAGCCGGAAATTCTGAACCGCATAGCACTGCTCCACCGTTTGCTTTCGCGGATGACGCTTGGTTTCGTCGCCGGGGCGCTGACCGTTCTGACTTTCCCGCCTTTCTCGCTTCTCCTGCTTGTTCCCGTTGCCTATTCCGCGTTGTTTGTCGGTCTTCGCGATCTCTCCTTCGGGCGCGCTTTCCTCGTCGGCTGGGCGTTTGGTCTTGGCCAGTTCGGTTTCGGGATTTCGTGGATTGCAGAGAGTTTCTACGTCGAGGGCGAGCGGTTCGGGGCGATGGCGATCCCGGCCGTCGCGGGATTGTCCGCAGGTCTCGCAATTTTCCCGGCCATTGCCGCAGCGCTCTTCGCCGAAATCGCGCGGCGCGGAGCCCTGGGCAATCTCCTGGCCTGCCTCCTGTTCGCGACCTTCTGGACCGTGGCCGAGTGGTTGCGTGGTCACGTTCTGACAGGTTTTCCGTGGATCCTCGCCAGCTACGCTCTGGTCGATTACGCCGCTTTGCGCCAGCCCGCCGCCTGGGTCGGAAGCTATGGGCTAAGCTTTCTCACCGTGTTCGTCGCGGCACTTCCCGTCGCGGCTGTCATGGCGTCCGGGCGGCAACGACTGACCATCTCGCTCATGGCGCTGGCCGGCATCGCGACGATGTGGGCCGTCGGCACACTTCGCCTCCAGTCGGATACAGAACAACCACCCGGTGTGGAGCTGCGCATCGTCCAGGGCAACGTTCCCCAAGAGGAGAAATGGGCGCCCGAGAACCGCGAGGCAACCTTCGCGCGTTATCTTGAGCTTTCAACCCAGCCCGGCGATTTCGACGTTCTTCTCTGGCCGGAAACCGCCTTTCCGGGTTTCCTCGATGAGGATACGGAGGCACGGGCCCGCATTGCCGCAGCGCTACCAGACGGCAGAGTGCTGCTTACCGGTGTGCCGGACCGTGTACCGAGCGAGGATGGCACCCGATATTTCAACACGGTCCAGGCATTTGACGAGACCGGCGAGATCCTGACCGGATACGCGAAACACCATCTCGTGCCCTTCGGCGAATACGTGCCATTCCGCGGCTGGTTGCCCATCGAGCGGCTCACGGCGGGTCTGGGCGATTTTACGCCCGGACTGGGCCCGAGAACGCTTGCGCTTCCGGGTGTGCCGCTGGTCGCCGTGGCGATCTGCTATGAGATCATCTTCCCAGGGCATGTGGTCGATGACCTGTTCCGGCCGGAGTGGATTTTCAACGCGACAAACGATGCCTGGTTTGGCACCAGCATCGGACCCGAGCAGCATCTGGCTTCCGCACGTATGCGCGCCGTAGAGGAAGGCCTTCCAGTCATCCGAGCCGCGAATACGGGCATCTCTGCGGTCATCGACGCGAGCGGAGAGATCGTTGCGCGGCTCGATACCGGCGAAACGGGCATCATCGACGCTAGCCTGCCCTCCGCGCGACCGCCGACACTCTACGCGAGCTTCGGAGACTGGATGCTGTTGGCGCTCATCTTGGCTTCGTGGAGCTGGGCAATGGCGCCAATGCGACGGCTCACTACCGCCGCATGAGAAAGACCGTCATGCAAAGATGTGGATAGGTGTCCCGTCCTTCACCATTGCATAGATGTCCTCGATCTCCCGATCCGTGACCGCGATGCAGCCAGCTGTCCAGTCGCGGACATTTGTCGGGTCGATGCCGGGGCGTGGGCCACCATGGATGAAGATGTCGCCGCCGGGGGAAAGGCCCTGCGCTTCGGCAAAGGCGATGTCGGCCTCGTTCGGATAAGAGATGCCAATCGAAAGATGGTAGGTGCTGTTGGGGTTTCGCCTGTCGATTGTGTAAACTCCTTCCGGAGTCCGGCCATCCCCCTCGAATTGTTTGTGACCCTCAGGAGCGAAACCCAGCCCGACCGGATAGGTTTGCAAGACGCGATCGGCTCCGTCGAGAACAAGCAAGCGCTGTCCCTTGTAAAGCCGAACACGGGTGACTTCGGGTCCGTCATAGCTGCGGAACTTGCTGGCACACCCGGACAGAAACGCTGCCAGCCCGCCCAACAGGACGGCGCGGCGGGGAAATCGGATGGTTTTCACTGCTCGATGCCTCTTTCGTGAGGTCTGTTATGGACATTACGTTACCTTGCAAATGCTGCGTGATCAATGTCCGTGGGCAAGCGCGGCCTTTGCCATCTGTGGGCCAACCTGCTCACCGCCGGACGGCGGCGCCTTGGCCTCTTGGCTGTTCAGCAGGCGCAGGGCATTGGCCACCACCAGCAATGACACTCCTACGTCGGCTGCAATCGCGCCCCACATCGATGCCAGTCCGAACGCGGTAGCGACAACGAAAACGCCCTTGGTCGCCAAGGAAATACCGATGTTCTGATGAATGATCGACATTGTCCGGCGCGAATGACCGATCAGCCAAGGCACCTTGCCGAGATCGTCGGTCATCAGGGCTATATCCGCCGTCTCGATTGCCGCGTCCGAACCAACGGCACCCATTGCGATGGCGTAATGCGCGCGCGCCATGGCCGGGGCGTCGTTGACCCCGTCGCCGATCATGGCCACCATCTCATGCGTTTCGACCAGTTCTTCGATGGCAGTCACCTTGTCTTCGGGCAGAAGCTCGGCACGGACCTCGTCGATGCCGACCTCGGCTGCAACAGCGCGCGCTGTCCGCTCGTTATCACCGGTCAGCATGACGATGGTCTTCACACCCTGCGCGTGAAGCTGCGCCACGATGCCTTTGGCATCCGGGCGGATACGGTCGCGCAATTCCAAGATGCCGGTGACACCGGTGTCGTCGCCCACGGCAACAAGGGTGCTGCCAGCCCCTTCGATGCGGTCGCGCAAATCCTTCGGAATGGCGTCGCCGAAACCCTTCTCCTCGGCAAACCGGTCCGACCCCAGCCAGATCGACCGGCCGTCTGTGCGTCCTTCAAGTCCCCTGCCCGGAACGGTTCGGGTATCTTCCGCGGCGGATACCTTGATGCCGTCGGCTTCTGCCCGCGCAAGAATGGCGCGCGCCAAGGGATGCGAGGAACGTGCCTCCAGCCCAGCGGCGAGGGTCATCAGATCTTGCGCCGATGCTTTGCCCAGCGGATGCACCGCCGCCACCTCGGGCTCGCCCATGGTGATCGTGCCGGTCTTGTCCATGGCCAGTGCAGTGGTCTTGCCCGGTGCCTCAACATATGCACCGCCCTTGATCAGCACCCCGGCCCGCGCTGAGGCGGTGAGTGCAGCGACGATGGAGACCGGTGTCGAGATGACCAGAGCGCATGGGCAAGCGATCACCAGCAGCACGAGTGCATTGTAGAACCAATAATCCCAGGCCCCCCCGAAAATGAGCGGCGGCAGCAGGGCAATTGCAATGGCGAGAGCCATGACGATAGGCGTATAGATGCGGGCGAATTTCGCCACCCACTGCTCCACCGGCGCGCGGCGGGCATGGGCGTCGCCGACCATGCGGATAATCTTGGCCAACACGGTGTCCGAGGCGGCCTTCGTGGCGCGCACCGTCAGTGTGCCTTCGCCGTTGATCGTACCGGCATAGACTTCGTCGCCCCGTTCCTTTGGGACCAGCGCACTCTCTCCGGTGATCGGCGCCTGATCGACGGCCCCTGCCCCATCGACAACCTCACCATCCAATGGGATGCGGTCTCCGCCGCGCACGATGAAACGTGCGTTGATAGCAACCGCAGAAGCCGGAACGTCCGCTTCCGAGCCGTCATCATGAAGAACTCTTGCCGTCGGCGGCGCGAGGTCGAGCAGAGCTGAAACCGCATTCCTCGCACGCCCGACGCTCCAGCTTTCGAGGTAGAGCGAGAGCGAAAAGAAGAACGCGACTGTCGCCGCCTCGAAAAATTCGCCAAGCCCGATGGCACCGGCCACGGCGACCACCATGAGCAGGTTCATGTCGGGCGACAGCCGCCGAGCGGACGACCATGCCTTGGGTGCCACGAGCCAGACACCGAACAGGATCGCAACCGCGAACAGCCCTGCCTCGACCAGTGGCATCGGCGCTTCGCCGTGACCCGCGAAGAGGCCGAGCGCCCCGCCCATGCCAGTCTCGATGATGTGCCACAGAAATCCCGCGGCCCAGAAGCCTCCACTGAGCGCCGTAAACAGCCGCTGTCTTGCAAGATGGGCCGCCTGGTCGACCGACGCGTTCTCGGCATCCCAAGGCTTGGCGGTCATGCCGGTGCTTGCGACCAGTTCTGCAATTTCGCCGTCCGATAAACTCTTGGCGCTGTCGAGAATAGTCATCCGCCCATTGATCACGTCGAACGCGAGATGCTCGGCCCCGCCGATCTTCGGGCCGACCACCTTGTTCAGGATTGCTACCTCCTCGGCGCAATCGAGGCCGGACACCTGAAAACTGCGCCCGCCCGCTGGCGCGGGGGTCGCCGGAACGATGTCGCCGCACGTTCCGGCGCTCCCGCAGCAGCTGCCGCCGCTTGTCTGGGCATCTTCGGCGTGATCGTGGTCGTGACGATGGGTGTCGGGCGGCATGAATGGACCTCTGGATTCGGGTGCTTTACCATGACATAGCCCCTACAGTAGCTAGAGCTTCAAGAGCAAAATTCGTTGGTATTTCAGTTTGCATTCTTGCTACACGGTTTGATGACCGGCTCGTTCACCCCTTGAGGCATGAGAACCGATCGAAGGAAAACCAGAAACGAAAGGAAGCTCGATGCGGGGTTCGATGCTGAAGCAAAAAATGATGGTTGCGACGGCGCTGTCGCTCCTCGCTGGATGCGCCATTGCTCCAAGTGGCAGTAGCGACCCGGCGAATGCGATCGGGAATGTGCCTGAGAGCGTGGTGGCAATGGCGGCGCCCGATCAGAATATATCGACCGCCCGCCTCAGGCCGGAAGACGGCTGCTATTGGTACGAGCACAGCGGCCCGGTGGAGGTGACCTTGCTCCCCCTGCGAACAGCGAACGGCAACCCGATCTGCGCCGCGCGCCCAACCTGAGATCGATCGACGGACCGCAGGCACGTTGGCCGACCGAGTGCTCCCTCAGCTGCGGGCTGTGACGCTGTCCTCTGCCGAATACAGGTGAGCTGTAGAGCCGAGTTCTACATTCGGATAGAGATCGTTGATGTGGGCCATGACCATCCGCACGCATCCTGAACTCGCGCGACCGCCGATGCTTCTCGGGTAGGGCGTGCCGTGGATCCGGAGATAGGTGTCGCGATCCCCGACATAGAGATAGAGTGCCCGTGATCCGAGAGCGTTTTCCGGCCCTGGTTCCATACCATCGGCCCATTGTGCGTTCACGGGATCGCGTTCGATCATGTTTTGTGTTGGCGTCCAGTGCGGCCACCTGACCTTGCGCTTGATGTTATAAACACCTGGCTCGTAGAGGTTGCCCCGCGCGATCGCCACGCCGTAGCGCATCGCGGTTCCACCCTGTTCAATGTGGTAGAGATATCGCGCGACCGCATCGACATGGATATCTCCCGGCACGAGACCGGCCTTCGCGACCACACGTTGCGGTAGGAACCGCGGGTGCAATCCCCATGGGTTGGAAGTCTCGGCAACATAACCCTGAGGCGTCACCTGTGCGTCCCATTCAGCCTTCTGAGCCTCGGTGGGCCAAGTGTCGGCAAAAGCCATACCGGGACCGGTCACCGAAAAAAGCGCCGTTGTTGTCTGAATGAAGTGTCGTCTTGTCAGCATTTCGTACCCTTTCGGTTCTCAACGGCGATTGATGGCAAGAACGGTATGTGTTCTCCTTGAACAGATAGGACTTCTAGTGGCTAGAGGTTCAAGGGCAAATTTTCGTAAGTAGACATGCGATCCTTGCAGTTTCCAGTTTGCTAGGGAGGAGAAAACTGCTCGCACAATACCTGGTCCGAAGTTGCGCAGCGACAATTCGTTAAGTCGCAGATTGTTTGGAAATTTAGGCACAGCGGCTTCGATATCGCGACCATGAGATCGGGAACGTCACGGCACAGGGAACTTGCGCCACTCGCAAATGCTACGATGCCATCTCTGGCTCCGGCTCTCATTCCGTTATTTCGCCCCGTTACAACCTTCACCCACTGGAGCTTCAAGCGATCAATTGTCACAAAAACGTGAGACGAATGGCTAACGAACGCTTTGGGCTGGAAAAGCCTTGTCGCATTCGAACGGAAAGTGGCTTAAACGATCATCTGGGGCGGCACTAAAGCGTGCCAGGTCAAGCCGGTGTCAGCCTCGACAAATGACCTATATTAGGTCAGCTTTCCACATGCGATACCTCCCGTTCCCCGTCACCTCGCGGATCAAACCGCTTGACTCCATCCATGCGAGATTGCGCTGAATGGCGGCGCGGCTGGCTCCGGTCATGGCCTCAGCCATCGGGGCGGAGACCAAGGGCCATTCCGTGAAAACCTTTCGCAAGGCAACCGGCGTGCGGCCAGATAATTGCGCCATGACGTTTTCTGCCCGCCCGATCCACACTTCAATATCATCAAGTGTTCGCATCGCCGTTAGAATTGCGCTGTTCATCCCATCCAACCAGCGGGCCAAACGCTCGGGTGGCAAGCCCGAAACGCGCAGCCCCCCGGCCCCGGCCATAGCGAGCGGCGCGAAGATGGCACCGCTTCCATCGCTGGTCGCGATCCTAGACGCGGTGACGGCAGCTTCGATCTGGTCGCCGTGGCGTCCGAGGCCCGCCAAGCTCCACAGGTGATACCCCATGCACGCCCGCGTGATCGGGTGGAGACCCTTTGCGGCTGCCATGACGTCCAGCCACCCACCCGCGCGATCCTCGAAACGCTCAGCGCTGTCTTCAATGT
>LUOO01000054.1 GCA_001626765.1 Maritimibacter sp. REDSEA-S28_B5 | reverse complement strand
GTGTTCCTCGGTGTCGGCGCGCAAGCGGGAACGGTGCGCGAAATCCAGATGCTCAGCTTGCCGATCACCATCTTTCAGGTCGGGATGTTCAGCCTCTCTTCGGCCGCCGCGAGCGCGCCGGGCAGCCCGCTCGCGCGCTTCGCCGAAATCTTTCCCTTTTCATCGCCCTTCGCGATGGCGGCGCGTGCCGCGACCGACGATGCGAAGGCGGTGCATCTGCTTGCGCTTGGCTGGCAGTTGCTGTGGGTCGCGCTCGTCATCTTCCTGTCGGTCCGGATGTTCCGCGCCGGGGTGCTGAGCGGCAAGGCCGGCTGGAAATTCTGGAAACGGCGGCAACGCGCCTGACGTCCGGCGACCGTCGCCATTTCTAGGGTAATCGCCCCAAAGTCTCATTGACAAAACTGTAAATAGTGGCATTCTGCAACCCAATCGGCCGCGCCCGACGGCCTTGAGAGGAGCTGCCCCCAATGGCCACCCAGATTCGCGTCGAACCCGAAACCGTCAATCCGCTCGACGTCAGCCGCGCCGATATGTGGCGCGAGGATCGCTGGCAGCAGCCGATGGCGCAGCTGCGCGCCGAATCGCCGATCTATTATTGCGACGATTCGAAATTCGGTCCCTATTGGTCGGTGACCACCTACAAGCCGATCCAGCATATCGAGGCGCTGCCCAAGATCTTCTCCTCCTCGTGGGAATATGGGGGCATCACCGTCGCGGGCGACGGCATCGAACATCTGCAGGAGGGCGAAATCCCTATGCCGATGTTCATCGCGATGGACCCGCCGCAGCACACCGCGCAGCGCCGCACCGTCGCACCGGCTTTCGGCCCTTCCGAAATCGAACGGATGCGCGCCGATACGCTGCGCCGGACGAGCGAAGTGCTCGATTCGCTCCCGATCGGCGAAACGTTCGACTGGGTCGAAAAACTGTCGATCGAACTGACGACGCAGATGCTCGCTATCCTGTTCGACTTTCCCTTTGAAGAACGCCACAAATTGACCGCCTGGTCCGACGCGCTCGGCGACATCGAAAGCTTCAACACCCTCGAAGAACGCCAGGCCCGCCTTGCAATCGCGTTCGAAATGGGCGCCGCGTTCAAGGAATTGTGGGACCGCAAGGCACAGAATCCCGGCACGCACGACCTGATTTCGATCATGCTCCAGTCGGATGCGATGAGCCACATGAGCCATGAGGAATTCATGGGCAACCTCATCCTGCTGATCGTCGGCGGCAATGACACGACGCGCAACTCGATGTCAGCCTATGCCTATGGCCTTCATCTTTTCCCCGAGGAGCGCGCGAAGCTGGAGGCGAATCACGATCCCGAACTCGCGGTCAACGCGATGCACGAGATCATCCGCTGGCAGACCCCGCTTGCCCACATGCGCCGTACCGCGACCGAAGACACCGAATTGTTCGGGCACCAGATCAAGAAGCGCGACAAGATCGCGCTGTGGTATGCGTCGGCGAACCGCGACGAGAGCATCTTCCCCGACGGCGACCGGATCATCGTCGATCGCGAAAATGCGCGGCGTCACCTCGCCTTCGGTTACGGCATCCACCGCTGCGTCGGCGCACGCGTCGCCGAGCTTCAGCTTACCGCACTGATCTCCGAAATGCAGCGGCGGCGGCTGCGCGTGAATGTGGTCGGCGAACCCGACCGGGTGAACGCCTGCTTCGTCCACGGCTATCGCCACCTGCCCGTGGTGCTCGAGAAATATTGACGCGGCACTGAAACCGGGAGCAGACCGGCATCGTATCTAGAAGGCAGAGGAGCCTGCCATGATCGAACGTCGTTATCTGCTTTCGGGCCTCGCCTTGGGCGGCGCGATGATCGCCGCGCCGATGCTGTTCGCCAAGCCCGGCAAGCGCCCGCTGGCGCAGCCGGGCTGGCGCCTGTCCGATGCCGAGTGGAAGAAGCGCCTCACCGCGACGCAATATGCGGTGCTGCGCGAGGCCGCGACCGAACGGCCTTTCACCAGCCCGCTCAACAAGGAGCATCGCGTCGGCACCTTTGCCTGCGCGGGCTGCGCGTTGCCGCTGTATTCGAGCAAGACGAAATATGACGAGGTGCATTGCCGGCGCTGCGGCGGCCACCTGGGTCATGTCTTCGACGACGGGCCGAAGCCGACCGGCAAGCGCTATTGCATGAACGGCGCCGCGCTCCGCTTCATTCCCGCCTGACCACGCGCCGATTGGTGCACGCTCCAAACGAAAAGGCCCGGCGGATCGCTCCGCCGGGCCTTTGCCGTTCCGATGCGCCGCCGCTTAGTCGCGGCTGCCCATCAGGTTGAGCAGGAAGGTGAACATGTTCACGAAGTCGAGGTAGAGCGTCAGCGCGCCCATCACCACCGACTTGCCGAGCGTGGTCGCGCGGATGGCGGCGGCGAACGCCGCCCCACCCGACCCGATCACCGCCAGGTCATACCTCGAACCCATGCCAGTACCTCCCCGGTCCGTTGAGAAACTCCCTTGATGCGGCGATACTGGACCTTCCAGTACAGGGGAAGGTCAAGGGAGACCTGCGACACAGGAGGCGCGATGCGGATCGGGGAGATCGCCGACACGGCCGGCACCACCACCAAAACGCTGCGGTTCTACGAAGACCAAGGGCTGCTCCCGCCGACCGAGCGCACCCCGGCCGGCTACCGCGACTACACGCCCGAGACCGTCGCCCGGATAGATTTCATCCACCGCGGCCAGGCGGCCGGACTCACGCTCGCCCAGATCCGACAGATCCTCGACATCCGCGATCGAGGACAAGCACCCTGCGACCACGTCCGCGACCTGCTCGACGCACGTCTGACGGAAATCGAGCAACAACTCGCCGGGCTCGCCGCGCTGCGCGACACCATCGCCGAGCTACGCGACCAAGCGGCCCGGCCCGAACCCGAGTCCTGCAACCCCGACCAGGTCTGCCGCTACCTGTAGGCCGGCGGCTGTCAGGTCGCTAGTTGCACAACACAAGAGCGCCAGCCGATGCGCACGCTTTCCGGATGGGGCATGGTCCCGCGAAGCGTCCGGTACGGAATCGTCAATATGCAGCGTGACCGGTGCGGCACGCCGACACTTTCGGAGCGCGAGCTTGAGACGGTCCGCGTCGACCGTGGCCGGCCACCGATCCGCTTGCGGACTCCTCCTCACCGTCCAGAGCGACCGGCTCTCAAGAGATTTGCCGTGAGTTTCGGGGGGACGCTGTTTGACCTGCGCAAACGTCGCCCGGGTTGCTGCGTCCCCCCGCGGTTGATAGACGTGGGGGGACGGTTAGGGGGACGCTGAGGGGCCACGCTTCGGCCCATGTTCGAGTCCGACCGATACCGCGTGTCCGAATCGGCCACGTCACGGTTGCTTATCCGTGACGTGAGGATGTTGCGACGACTGCTAGCTCGCGCCGCTCGGTTGCGAGATGCGTGGTCATGGTCTAGTGCCGGCCTGGTCTACGGTGGCCAGTTCGGGGTGTTCGATGGTCTTCAGGTAGCGCGTAGCGCCTTCGACGCTGAGGCCGAAGAGGTCGTAGATACGGCGCACGTCGCCGCCGGTGGCGTGGATCTCGTGCAGGATGCGGTCCTCGCGCAGAGTCCGCGGGCGGATGCGGCTCTCCTTCCAGGGGAAGGACGGGCCGGCGACGACGAGGCGCGGGGCGGTTCGTCGGTTGATGAGCAGGTGTGGGTTCGCGGTGTCGGGCCAGGTTCGGTTGCGGTGGTCGAGCCAGGCCCTGAGCCGGGTCCTGACGGGTGCGGCGAGTGGGATGTCGCGGCCGTCGAGGTGGAGGCGGCCGTCGACGATGTCGGTCAGCTGCAGCTCGCGGACCTGCTTGCCGGTCAGGCCGTGGAAGGCCACCAGCGCCACCGCGAGCGCGACGGCCGGGTTGGGCGAGTCCAGCTCGGCTCGGATCAGGGCGGGGTCCAGCGGCAGCGGGAGGTTCGTCGGCACGCGGGTGAGGTCGATGCCGCGCATGGGGTTGACGAAGACGAGTCGGCGGCCCTTGAGGATCTTGAACAGCGACTTCAGGCCGTTCTCCGCGAAGTGGCGGTGGCTGGTTCCAGTTGGCAGGGAGGCGAGGGCGGCCAGGACGTCCTCCTTGCTGATCTCGGCGAACGCCTGACGCCCGGCCTCGACCCATGCCTGCACTACGGGCGCGAGACCCTGGATGTGGATCTCGACGGTCTCGGGTTCCCGGGGCAGCTGGCGAGGTGCTTGCCGGGATCCGCCGAGCATGATCTGAAGCCACAGCTGGAGGTGCTCGCGCATGGTGTCCGGGAGGGCTCCGGACTCGATGAACTTGGCGTTGAAGTACCGCTCGACCCGGGTCGGGACGTCCTCGATCAGAAGTCCGGCTTCCGCGAGGACGTCGAGGGTGGATGTGATGGTGCCGTCGTAGCGGCGCAACGCCACGACTTTACTGGCGCGGACCTTCGCGGTGGGAGTAGGCCGCAGGATCTGCAGCAGCCGCAGGGACTGGATCACGGCATTGCGCTGCCTGACGCTCCAGCCGTAGCGCCGGGCGTGATCGGCGACGATGGTCGCGCAGTAGCGGGTCAGTTCGCTGTCCTCGATCAGGAGGCGTTGGCGCAGCACTTCGGGGTCGGGGTCCATGTCGAACAGGACCAGCTGTTCGAGTGCATGGTCGTCGAAGCTGGTGCCTGGCTGGTACGGCAGCTGGTTCTTGTTCTTCTTCGACCACCGGCCGTCCCAGCGGACGTAGTCGGGCAGCGGCGTCGCGCGCCGCTTGAAGACCATGTTGGCGAAGAACAGTTGCTGGCTGTCGTTGTTGGCGCTCGGCTCGGGGGCACGGGCGGGTCCCTGCTCGAGGCGGGCATTCTCGAGGCACAGACGACAGGCACCTCGGTCGCTGACGTGGCTGGCGCGGCCGCAGTAGGCGCAAGTGCCCTTCGGGTAGTGGGTCTGCCACCAGCGGCAGGACCAGCAGGTCCAGTTGTGGCGGGGGTAGACGCCCCAGGCCAGGCAGCCCTTGCAGGATCCGATGTGCTCGGGGCTGCGGGGATGGCACCGGCTGCACAGACCCTGACTGAAGTAGTCGGTGCGGGCGCGGCAGCGGTTGCATGGTGGAGCTACGAAGGGGCCGCCGGGCAGGCACTGATAGCAGAGGTCGACTCTGGGGCTCGTCCACGCGACGCGGTTGCTCTGGCACCGGTTGCACTTGGGCGGCAG
>LUOO01000053.1 GCA_001626765.1 Maritimibacter sp. REDSEA-S28_B5 | reverse complement strand
GCGCAGCCCGAGGCCTCGACCACCGAGATCGTGACCGAGGCTGAGGAACCTGCCTCTGCCGCGCCGAGCACTTCGATCCGTCCGCAGCCGCGCCCGCTGGTGCCGCCGAGCCAGGTGGCCGAGACGCCCGAGGCGGAGCCTGAGACGCCCGCGGAACCCGCGCGCGATCCACTGGCTGACGCGGTCAACGACGCGGTGAACGACGCGCTCGACACGCCGACCGAAACGGCTACGAACGAGGGGGCGAGCGACACGCCCGCGCCGGTGGGTCCGCCGCTCACTTCGGGCGAACGCGAGGGGCTGCGGGTCGCGGTGAGCCAGTGCTGGAACCTCGGCTCGTCCTCGACCGATGCGATGAAGACGACGGTGGTGGTCATGGTCGAGATGGAGCAGAACGGTCGGCCCGCCGGCATCCGGCTCGTGTCCTCGAACGGCCCGAACGATGCGGCAACCAACGCGGCGTTTGAGGCCGCGCGGCGCGCGGTCATCCGCTGCGGCGCGAATGGCTTTGACCTGCCGGCCGAGAAGTACGGCCAGTGGCAGCAGATCGAAATGACGTTCAACCCCGAACAGATGAGGATGCGCTGATGCGATGCGCGATGTCCGATCCTGAGTGGGGCGGGAACGCGCCGGAGATGGCCGAGATGTGCGTTGACCTGACGACCGGGCGCTGTAGCGTCACGACTGAGCGGCGGTTCGCCGAGAACGATATGGAACGAGAGGGCCGTGATTGCGCTTGTGCAGCAGGACGGTCCGTTGCGGATCGAGATCACCGAGGGCGTGATCGAGCCCTTGCCCTTTGCCATCCCGACCTTTCAGGATGAAAGCGGCACGGCGGGCGCCATCGCCGACGAGATCAGCCGGGTCATCGCCGCCGACTTGTCCGGCACGGGCCTGTTTCGGGAAATCCCCTCGACCTCGTTCATCTCGAGCGTCACGAATTTCTCCGCCCCTGTTGCCTATCCCGACTGGAAGGCGGTCAACGCGCAGGCGCTGATCACGGGCGCGGTGACCGAAAGCGGCGGGCAGATCACGGTCAAATTCCGGGTCTATGACGTGTTCTCGGGGGCGGAACTGGGGCAGGGGATCCAGATCGTCGGCACCACGGCGGGCATCCGCCGGATCGCGCACAAGGTGGCCGATACGGTCTATTCGCGCATTACGGGCGAGACCGGCTATTTCGACAGCCGCGTGGTCTTCGTGTCCGAGACCGGACCCAAGAACGCACGCAGCAAGCGGCTCGCCGTCATGGATTACGATGGGGCCAACGTCACCTATCTGACCGACAGCCAGTCGCTCGTCCTCGCGCCGCGCTTCTCGGGGTCGGGCGACCGGCTCCTCTACACGAGCTATGAAACCGGGCAGCCGCAGATCTATGTCATGGACGTGGGCACCGCAGAGCGCCGCGCGCTGGGCACAGGTGGGGGCAACATGGCCTTCTCGCCGCGCTTCACCCCAGATGGTCAGGGTCTGATCTTTTCGCTCGAACAGGGCGGGAACTCGGACATCTACCGGATGGACCTGCAGGGCGGCGGGCTCCAGCAGCTCACCAACAGCCCGGCGATCGAAACCGCGCCGAGCTTTTCGCCAGATGGCACGCAGATCGTGTTCGAGAGCGATCGCTCGGGCAGCCAGCAGCTTTACATCATGGGCGCGGGCGGCGGCGAGCCGCAGCGGATCAGCTTTGGCCCCGGTCGCTACGGCACCCCCGTTTGGTCGCCGCGCGGGGACCTTATCGCCTTCACCAAGCAGAACGAGGGCCGGTTCCACATCGGCGTGATGCGCACCGACGGCAGCGAAGAACGGCTGCTCACGGCATCGTTCCTTGATGAAGGCCCGACATGGGCGCCCAATGGCCGGGTGATCATGTTCACGCGGGAAAGCCAGGGGTCGGACGGGGCCGCGGGGCTTTATTCCGTGGATATCTCGGGGCGCAACCTGCGCCGGGTCCCGACGCCTGACAGCGCGTCCGACCCGAGCTGGGGACCGCTGCAGAACTGAGGGCAGGCGCCGCGCCGCGCGGGCCATACGTTAGGATTTCGTCCCGGCATCGCCCTGTGATAGGTTGGTGTCGGGCAGAACAAGAACAAACAGGACAGTCATCATGAAAAAGATCACCATTGCCGTCATGCTGGTCAGCGCGCTCGCGCTCACAGCCTGTTCCAAGAACCGCTTCAACGGGCAGGACGGGACCGCCGGTGCGGGCACGATCCAGCCGGGCAGCGCGAATGATCCGAGCTCGCCGGCCTATTTCAACCAGACCATCGGGGACCGGGTGCTCTTTGCGGTTGACCAGTCGACCCTGAGCGCGGAGGCCCAGTCGGTTCTGACGCAGCAGGCCACGTGGCTGTCCAACAACCCCGCCTACTCGGCCATCGTGGAAGGCCACGCGGACGAGCAGGGCACGCGGGAATACAACGTGGCGCTGGGTGCCCGTCGCGCCAGCGCCGTGCAGTCGTTCCTCATCGAACGCGGCGTTGCGCCCAATCGTCTGAAAACGGTGAGCTATGGCAAGGAACGCCCGCTCGCAGTCTGTTCCGAGGAAAGCTGCTACGCCCAGAACCGCCGCGCGGTAACGGTGTTGACCTCGGCGGCTGGCAGCTGAGGCAACGCCGCGCTAATCTACCGTCAATTCGCAAGCGCCACATCGTAATCTCTGGGGTAAGGTCATGCTGAAATCCATCGCTTTGGGCGCGGTCTTCGCCGTGGGACTAGTCGGATCGTCTGTCGCGCAGGACAGCGCGCAAACGCTGGCGGACGTGCGGCAGGAGTTGAGCGTGCTGTCGGTGGAGTTGCAGCGGCTGAAGTCCGAGCTGAACACGACCGGCGCCCCGTCCATCAACGTGGCAGGCGGGACGCTCGACCGGGTCAACGCGATCGAGGCGGCGATGACCCGGCTCACCGCCAAGACCGAAGAGCTGGAGTTCCGGATCAACTCGGTCGCCACGGACGGGGCGAACCGGGTGGGCGACCTGTCCTTTCGGCTTTGCGAACTGGAACCCGACTGCGACATCATGAACGAAGGCATGTCCAAGCCTCTGGGCGGCGAGACGGCGGCGAATGTGCCCGCCGGTGCGCTCACCCCGCCTGCGGCGGCAGCGGATCCGGCGGCGACGGCTTCGGGTGGCGCGGAGCTTGCCATCGGCGAGAAGGCCGATTTCGACGCGGCGGTCGCGGACATGGACGCGGGCAATTTCCCCGGTGCGTCCGAAAAGTTCGCACAGCTCATCGAGACCTATCCCGGCACGCCTCTCACCGGTCAGGCCCATTACATGCGTGGCGAGGCGCTTGCGGCGCAGGGCATGACGGCAGAGGCGGCGCGTGCCTACCTCGCGTCCTTCTCTGCCGCGCCTTCGGGCAGCAACGCGGGCGATGCGCTGGTGAAACTGGGTGCATCCCTTGGCCAGCTTGGGCAGGTGAACGAGGCCTGCGCGACGCTGGGTGAGGTGGGAAACCGCTTCCCCGGCTCGGCCGCAGCCAATCAGGCCCAGATAGAACGCCAGACGCTCGGCTGCTTCTGAGGGGCTCATGAGCATCGGAGCGCGCTTTGACCGGGCGCTCCGGGACGCGCGCGGGCTTTCACCCCACTCTCAGGACTTCGACGCCTTGATCGTCGCCGTGTCCGGCGGTAGCGATTCCATGGCGCTTCTCCATCTGGCGACCGACTGGGCGCGGCGCGCGGGCGTGACGCCCTGCGCCGTGACGGTGGATCACGGTCTGAGACCCGAGGCAGCGGCGGAGGCGCGGATGGTTGCCGGGGTCTGCCGGGGGCTGGGGGTCGAGCATGTCACCGCCCGGTGGCAGGACTGGGACGGGCAGGGCAACCTTCAGGCGGCGGCGCGGGAGGCGCGTTACCGGCTGATTGCCGAGGTCGCGGGTCGCTACGAGCGGCCCGCTGTGCTGATCGGGCATACCAAGACCGATCTGGCGGAAACTTTTCTCATGCGGCTTGGGCGCGGGTCGGGGGTGGACGGGCTGGCCGCCATGCGCCGGGGCTGGGTAGATGGCAGCGTCGTCTGGCTGAGACCGCTCATGGACCTCGAGCGCGCGACGCTGCGCGACTGGCTCGCGGCGCGTGGCGTGGCGTGGGTCGATGATCCGACGAACGATGATCCGCATTACACGCGGGTCAGGCTGCGCCGCGCGCTCGAGACGGATGAGCTGGCGGACCTCGGGCTCGACGTCGACCGGCTTGCCGCTACGGCGCAGGCGATGGGCCGGGTGCGCACGGCGCTGGAGTTCTATACCCATGAGACCGCGCGGCGCATCGTGCGGACCCAAGCGGGCGATGTGATCTTCGACGCGCAGGCGCTGGCCGCAGCACCCGACGAGGTGCGCCTGCGGCTTCTCGCCCATGCGATCCGCTGGATCGGTTCCGCGACATATCGTCCGAGGTTCGCGGCGCTCTGCGACATCGACGCGAGGCTCGCCGAACGGCGGCGTATGCCGCTGGGCGGGGCGCTGTTCATGCGGACGAAGGATCACATTCGGGTGACGCGAGAGGCGAAAGCGGTCGCCGACAGCCGCGCCGCGCCGGGTGACGTCTGGGACAGCCGCTGGCGGATCGAAGGCCCTGCGGCCCCGTTCCACGTAGTCGCGCCCCTTGGTGAAGAAGGGCTAAGGGATTGTCCGGGCTGGCGGGAAACCGGTCTGCCGCGCGAGAGCCTGA
Source organism: Maritimibacter sp. REDSEA-S28_B5 (assembly GCA_001626765.1). Classification (GTDB taxonomy): domain Bacteria; phylum Pseudomonadota; class Alphaproteobacteria; order Rhodobacterales; family Rhodobacteraceae; genus Maritimibacter. The sequence goes on along the minus strand of LUOO01000053.1, from coordinate 52,542 downwards.
TCGCCTCGCCCGCCATCTGGAACGAAGCCTCGGGGATTGCCACGCTGGTCGCAGCACCCCTTGCCGGGGCCGAAAACGGGTGGCAGGCGGTGCTTTGCCCGCCCATGGGCGATTTCTTTTCCTCGCTTTTATCGCATTGAACCTCCCGCAACCTTCCCTATTTTAGAGGGAAGCCGCGCGGTCGAAGCCGACGCGCGTCAAAATCTTCATGGCTTCGAGAGGAGACACCCTTGGGTAACGCGCGTAACTTCGCCTTCTGGATCGTGCTTTTTCTGCTGATCCTCGCCCTGTTCAACCTGTTCTCGAATGGTCCCTCCGCGATGAATGCGACGGCGGTGAGCTATTCGGACTTCATCAAGTCGGTCGAGGCCGGGGAAGTGACGAGCGCGACGCTGGATGGCGAAAAGGTGCGCTATGTGGGCGAAGGCGGCACCGTCTATTCCACGATCGTGCCCGGCGATGCCCGCGTGACCGACAAGCTCGTCGAAGAGGGCGTCGCCGTCAAAGGCGAGCCACAGGAGCAATCCTCGTTCATGGGCCTGTTGTCGCTCTTGTTGCCCGTCATCATCCTGATCGGCTTCTGGTTCTTCATGATGAACCGGATGCAGGGCGGGGGCCGTGGCGGCGCGATGGGCTTTGGCAAGTCCAAGGCCAAGATGCTGACCGAACGCGAGGGTCGCGTGACCTTCGACGACGTGGCCGGGATCGACGAGGCCAAGGAAGAGCTTCAGGAAATCGTGGAATTCCTGCGCAACCCGCAGAAGTTCAGCCGTCTCGGCGGCCAGATCCCGAAGGGTGCGCTGCTCGTCGGCCCGCCCGGCACGGGTAAGACGCTGCTCGCGCGGTCGGTCGCCGGTGAGGCGGGGGTTCCGTTCTTCACCATCTCCGGGTCGGATTTCGTGGAAATGTTCGTGGGTGTCGGTGCGTCCCGCGTGCGCGACATGTTCGAGCAAGCGAAAAAGAATGCGCCCTGCATCGTCTTCATCGACGAGATCGACGCTGTCGGTCGGCATCGTGGCGCGGGCTACGGCGGCGGCAACGACGAACGCGAACAGACGCTTAACCAGCTTCTGGTCGAGATGGACGGTTTTGAATCGAACGAAGGCGTCATCATCATCGCCGCGACGAACCGCAAGGACGTTCTGGACCCCGCGCTGCTGCGTCCCGGTCGTTTCGACCGGCAGGTCACGGTGCCAAACCCGGACATCAAGGGCCGGGAAAAGATCCTCGGCGTTCATGCCCGCAAGGTGCCGCTTGGTCCCGATGTGGACCTGCGCATCATCGCGCGCGGCACGCCGGGTTTCTCGGGCGCGGACCTCGCCAACCTCGTGAATGAGGCGGCGCTGATGGCCGCGCGTGTCGGTCGGCGTTTCGTGATCATGGAGGATTTCGAGAACGCCAAGGACAAGGTCATGATGGGCGCCGAGCGCCGGTCGATGGTCCTGACCGACGAGCAGAAGGAACATACCGCCTACCACGAAGCAGGTCATGCGGTCGTGGGTCTGGCCCTGCCGAAATGCGATCCGGTTTACAAGGCCACGATCATCCCGCGCGGTGGTGCGCTGGGGATGGTGGTGTCCCTGCCCGAAATCGACCGGCTCAACTGGCACAAGGAACAGTGCAAGCAGCAGCTCGCCATGACCATGGCGGGGAAGGCCGCCGAGATCATGAAGTGGGGCGAGGACGAAGTGTCCAACGGTCCTGCGGGCGACATCATGCAGGCGTCGCAACTGTCGCGCGCGATGGTGATGCGCTGGGGCATGTCGGACAAGGTCGGCAACATCGACTACGCCGAGGCGGCCGAGGGCTACCAAGGCAACACCGGTGGTTTCTCGGTCTCGGCGCACACGAAAGAGCTGATCGAGGAAGAGGTTCGCGCGCTTGTTCAAGAGGGCTATGATCGTGCCTACCAGATCCTCACCGAACAGAAGGTGGAATGGGAACGTCTGGCGCAGGGTCTTCTGGAGTACGAAACGCTCACCGGCGAAGAGATCAAGCGCGTGATGCGGGGCGAACCGCCGCATCTGACGGACGACGACGAAGGCAGCGCGGGCGAAAAGACCGACGACAAGCCTTCGGTCATCGCGATCCCCAAGACCGCCGAAACCGATTGGGACCCAAAGGGATATACCGCCTTTCGCGGGCTCAGGCTCCGTCCGGCGTCGGATCTGGCTACCCAAGTGGGCGACTTGCCGGAGGGGCCGGTCATCGACCTTGGCTGCGGGGCGGGATCGGCGGGGCCCATGCTTGCCACGCGGTTTCCAGGGCGTGATCTGCTGGGTGTCGATGCCTCTCACACCATGCTGGCCGAGGCGGAAGCGACGGGCGTCTATTCCGGTCTGACCGAGGCGGACGTTCTGGCGTGGTCACCGGACGTCACCCCGGCGCTGGTGTTCTCCAACGCACTTGCCAACTGGCTCCCTGATCATGCCGCGCTCTTCGCGGGCTGGGCCGGATGGCTCGCGCCCGGAGGCACGCTCGCCGTGCAGATGCCGCGCCAGCACGGCGAGCCGTCCCACGCCCTGATCCGCGAGATAACAGCGCAGATGTTCCCCGAACGGTTCGACCTGTCCGCTGTGGCCGCACCCGTGGCCCCGGCCCAGGACTATGCTGCGATGCTTGAACCCCTCGGTCAGATTGTGGCCTGGGAGACGACCTATGTCCAAAGGCTGGGCCCGGTGGGCGAGGGGCATCCGGTGCGCGCCTTTACCCAGTCCACCGTGATGCGCCCTTACCTTGCCAGGCTGGACGAGGCCGAGGTGCCGGCGTTCCTCGCCGCCTATGACGCGGCGCTCGAGCGAGCCTATCCACCGCAGGCAGGGGGGCATGTCCTTTTCCCGTTCCGCCGAGTGTTCTTCACCCTGACCCTGCCCCGCCTGTCTTGACCGAGGCCGGTTCGGTGCGCGGGCGGAATCTTGTGGCGGCGGGACACGGGCGTGCTAGGCATGGGGCATGTCGGACTACTACGAAAAGACGCCCTACGTGGGCCGGATCACCTTTCTTGGCGCCGTGACGGACCGGGAGGACAAACTCGCCTCGGATGAACGGGAGCAGGTCGCCGTGACATTTTCCGGGATCGAGGGCGAGAGTCATGGCGGGCTGACGCGCCCGGCCTGTTCGCGGGTCGCGATCCTGCATCCGCGTGACACCGAGATTCGCAACGTGCGCCAGATCTCGATCCTGTCGGAAGAAGAACTGGCCCGGATCGCACGCGCCATGGAGATAGAGCGACTCGATCCGGCGTGGATCGGGACCTCCATCGTGGTTGAGGGCATCCCGGACCTGACCTTCCTGCCGACCGGATCGCGTCTGCAGGCGGGGGACGGAACGACGCTGGTGGTCGAGATGGTCAACCACCCCTGTGCCCTGGCCGGTCGATCGGTCGAAGACTTTGCGCCGGGGTTCGGGCCAAGGTTCAAGCCCGCCGCAGAGGATCTGCGTGGGATCACTGCCTGGGTCGAGCGAGAGGGACGTCTTGCCATTGGCGACGAACTTCGGCTCTTCGTGCCGGCGCAGAGGGCCTGGCGGCCAGAGGGCGCGTAACCGCGCCACAAGTTTCCGATCCGAACCCCGCGCTTGCCCCGGTGACGGCGGCGGGCACGAAAAGGTCGCATCCCGGGGGGCAAAGGGCTTGCCCATTGTCATCATAGCGCCGAAACCGTCCCGAGGAACGACAATGGCGGATGATCCCCCGGCGATGACCCCGGTCAAGAGCGATATCGAGATTGCACGGGCGGCGGCGAAACGCCCGATTGCCGAAGTCGGCGCGCGGCTGGGCATCGGGGTGGATGATCTCATCCCCTATGGCCACGACAAGGCCAAGGTATCGCGCGACTTCATCGCGGGGCTGGGCGCGCGGCCCGACGGCAAGCTCATACTCGTGACCGCGATCAACCCGACGCCTGCCGGCGAGGGCAAGACGACGACCACCGTGGGGCTGGGCGACGGGCTGAGCCGGATCGGCATGAAAGCCGCGATCTGTATTCGCGAAGCCTCGCTCGGGCCGTGCTTTGGCATGAAGGGCGGTGCGGCGGGCGGCGGCTTTGCCCAGGTTGTCCCGATGGAAGAGATGAACCTTCATTTCACCGGCGACTTCCATGCGATCACCTCCGCGCATAACCTGCTGTCGGCGATGATCGACAACCATATCTACTGGGGCAACGAGCTCGGAATCGACCAGCGCCGCGTCACCTGGCGCCGGGTCATCGACATGAACGACCGCGCGCTGCGCGAGATGGTCGTTGGTCTGGGCGGGGCGGCGAACGGCTTCGCGCGCGAGACTGGGTTCGATATCACGGTGGCCTCCGAGGTCATGGCGATCCTCTGTCTTGCCGCTGACCTTGATGATCTCGAGGCACGGCTCGGGCGGATCGTGGTGGGCTACACCCGCGACAGGCAGCCCGTGACCTGCGCCGAAATCGGTGCGGCAGGGGCGATGACGGTGCTCCTGCGCGATGCGCTTCAGCCGAACCTGGTCCAGACGCTCGAGAACACCCCGGCCTTCGTCCATGGCGGGCCCTTCGCCAATATCGCCCATGGGTGCAATTCGCTCATCGCCACCAAGACGGCGCTGAAACTCGCGGATTACGTGGTGACCGAGGCCGGGTTCGGGGCAGACCTCGGGGCCGAGAAATTCGTGGACATCAAGTGCCGCAAGGGCGGCATCGCACCTTCGGTCGTGGTGCTGGTTGCAACCGTGCGGGCGTTGAAGATGAACGGCGGCGTGGCGCGAGAGGCGCTCGGGGCCGAGGGCGTGGCGGCGGTGCGCGCGGGATGCGCAAACCTTGGCCGCCATATCGAGAACCTGCGGGGCTTCGGTGTGCCGGTGGTGGTCGCGATCAATCACTTCACGGGCGACACCGAGGCCGAAATCGAGGCGCTCGTGGACCATGCGGCCGAGCTGGGTATCGAGGCCGTGCTTTGCACGCACTGGGCCGAGGGTGGCGCGGGGACCGAGGTTCTGGCGCATCGGGTGGCCACATTGGCACAGGCGAAAAATGACGGGTTCACGCTGCTCTATCCTGATGAGATGCCACTGTTTCAAAAGATCGAATGCATCGCGAAGCGCATCTACCGTGCCGGCGCCGTGACGGCGGACAAGTCGGTGCGGGCGCAGTTGGATGCCTGGGAGACAGCGGGACATGGGGGCCTGCCCATTTGCGTGGCCAAGACGCAATACAGTTTCTCGACCGATCCTGCCGCGCGCGGCGCGCCGGAGGGGCATGTGGTGCATGTTCGCGAGGTGCGCCTGTCGGCGGGGGCGGGTTTCGTCGTGGCGATCTGGGCCGGGTCTCGAGCCCGCCCCGCCGAGCGCCGGACGGCGCGGGCGGCGACCTCGGGACGTGGGGCAGGATGGTCCTGACGGGATGCGCAAGCTCGACAGCAGATGAAAGAACGATAAGGCACGGGCCGGAGGCACTTGCGCCAAAGCGGACGCAGGCAGCGGCACAGGGGTTCGATCCGGACATCGCGGAACCGATGTGGTGGATCATGATCGAAGCGATAATCGCCCGCGAAGAGCGGGAGATCGGAACAGGTGGAGAAGACAGATGAACGCGCAAGTGATTGACGGAAAGGCCTTTGCGGCCGAGGTGCGGGGCAAGGTGGCCGAGAAGGTCGCCGCCTTGAAGGCCGAGCATGGGATCGTGCCGGGGCTGGCCGTCGTGCTGGTGGGCGAGGACCCGGCGAGCCAGGTCTATGTGCGCTCGAAGGGCAAGCAGACGGTCGAGGTCGGGATGCAGAGTTTCGAGCACAAGCTCGACGCCGCGACGAGCGAGGCGGACCTTTTGGCTCTGATCGACCGGTTGAACAATGATCCGGCGGTGAACGGTATCCTCGTGCAACTGCCCCTGCCGGGGCATCTGAACGAAGACCTCGTGATCAACTCCATTGCGCCTGAAAAGGACGTGGACGGGTTCCACATCTCGAACGTCGGCCTTCTCGCCACCGGGCAGAAGGCCATGGTGCCCTGTACGCCGCTGGGCTGCCTCATGCTCCTGCGGGACCACTTCGGGTCGCTCTCGGGCAAGTCGGCGGTGGTGATCGGGCGCTCCAACATCGTGGGCAAGCCGATGGCGCAGCTTCTCCTGCGCGACAGCTGCACGGTGACGATTGCGCACAGCCGCACGAAGGACATCGAGGACGTGGTGCGTCGGGCCGATATCGTGGTCGCTGCCGTAGGCCGGGCCGAGATGGTCACGGGCGACTGGCTTAAACCCGGTGCCGTGGTGATCGACGTCGGGATCAACCGGCTGGAGCCGACCGAGCCGGGCGGCAAGGGCAAGCTCGTGGGTGACGTGGACTATGCCTCTGCCGCCGAGGTTGCGGGCGCGATCACGCCGGTGCCGGGGGGCGTAGGGCCGATGACCATTGCCTGCCTGCTGGCCAACACGCTGACCGCAACCTGCCGTGTGAACGGGCTGGACGAACCCGAGGGACTGACGGCGTAATCCGCGCGAATCCGAGAAATGAAACGGTGTAGGGTGCGCAAGAGGGCGCACCCTGCGCTTGATCTGAACATTTGTTCAGTTAACGTGGGGCCATGGCACGAAAACAGGGTTCTCACGCCGGCATCACCGGACCGAAGGTGCGCGAAGCGGCGTTGAAGCTCTTTGCGCGGCATGGCTACGCGGCCGTTTCCATGCGCCAGATCGCGGGCGAGGTGGGAGTGCAGGCCGGGGCGCTTTACCTCTACACGCCCGACAAGCAAAGCCTGCTTGCCGATCTCATGCGCGAGCATATGGAAGAGCTGCTTGCGGCCTGGGCGGCGGCGGACCGGGGCGGGACCCCGCCCGAGCGGCTCGAGGATTTCGCGCGGTTCCACATCCGCCATCACCTTGACCGGCCCGACAACATCTTCATCGCCTATATGGAGCTGCGCAATCTGGAGCCGGAGAATTTCCGCGAGATCGAGATTCTGAGAAACCGCTACGAAGGGTCGCTGGTCGAGATCCTCGACGCAGGGGCGGCGCGGGGGGATTTCGCGGTGCCGGACACGCGGCTTGCGGCGAAGGCGGCGATTGCCATGCTCAATGGGGTGACGACGTGGTATCGCGAAGGCGGGCGTCTGGGCCGCGCCGAGGTTGAAACGATTTACTGGGATATGCTCCGCAAGTCCGTGGCGGCCTGAGACCTTCGCAGATCAATTTTGGGCGGCAAACCTGGGAGGTCAATTGAGCCTGCGAGCGGTGGGGCCTATATTGGCCCCATGTCGCTACCCCCCGGATTCCTTGATGAACTGAGAAACCGCCTTTCGCTGGCCCAGGTGGTCGGGCGCAAGGTGATGTGGGATCAGAAGAAATCCAACCAGGCCAAGGGCGACATGTGGGCGCCTTGCCCCTTTCACCAAGAAAAATCCGCGTCTTTTCATGTGGATGACCGAAAGGGATTTTATTACTGCTTCGGCTGCCACGCCAAGGGCGACGCCATCGGTTTCGTGAAGGAAACCGAGAATGTCAGCTTTATGGAAGCCATCGAGATTCTCGCGCGCGAGGCCGGGATGCAGATGCCGGAACGCGACGCGCGGGCGCAGGAAAAGGCGGACCGGCGCACGCAGCTCTCCGAGGTCATGGAGGCGGCGGTCGGTTTCTTTCGCTTGCAGCTGAAGACCAACGCGGGGGCGGCGGCGCGGGAGTACCTGGACCGTCGGGGTCTCAAGGAGCCTGCGCGGGACCGCTGGGAGATCGGCTTTGCGCCCGATGGCTGGCAGGGGCTGTGGGATCACCTGAAGGGCAAGGGGGTCGCGGACGATCTGATCCTTGGAGCGGGGCTCGCCAAGGCGTCGACCAAGGGCAAAGCGCCCTATGACGTGTTTCGCAACAGGATCATGTTCCCGATCCGTGACGCGCGGGGGCGGGCGATAGCCTTTGGCGGGCGCGCGATGGACCCGGCCGACAAGGCGAAATACCTGAATTCCCCCGAGACCGAGCTCTTCGACAAGGGCCGCTCGCTGTTCAACCACGGGCCGGCCCGGGAGGCGGCGGGCAAGGGCCAGCCGCTCATCGTGGCCGAGGGCTACATGGACGTGATCGCGCTTAGCGAGGCCGGGTTCAAGGCGGTGGTTGCGCCGCTGGGCACCGCGGTCACCGAGACGCAGCTTCAGATGCTCTGGCGGATGACGCCCGAGCCGGTGATCGCGCTCGACGGCGATGCGGCCGGGATACGCGCGGCGATGCGGGTGATCGACCTTGCCCTGCCGATGCTGTCGGCGGGCCAATCGGTGCGCTTTGCGGTGCTGCCCGAGGGATTGGACCCCGACGATCTTATCAAGGCGCAGGGGGCCGCGGGCATGGAGCGGGTGCTGGAGGCGGCCATGCCGCTCGTCCAGCTTCTGTGGCGGCGCGAGACGGAAGGAAAGGTGTTCGACAGTCCTGAAAGACGCGCGGCGCTGGACGCGGCTCTGGGGGCGGCGATCGGGAAGATTCAGGATCAGAACCTGAAACACCACTATGAACAGGCCCTCAAGGACCTGAAATGGCAGCTCTTCAACCCGCGCCGGGGCGGGCAGGGGGCGGCCCGAAAACCGTGGCAGCCCGGCCAGACGCGCGGCTTCGGCAAGGGCGCCGCACCGATCCTGCCGCCGACCGCGCATACCAAGGGATCGCTGCTCGCCGCGGCCTCGGGCCATGTGGACGAAGTGCTGCGCGAGGCGGTGATCCTTGCCACGCTCATCGTGCATCCCAGGCTTATCGAGACCTTTGAGAGCGCCTTCGAGCGCATCCATATGGCGACGCCCGAACACACCCAGATCCAGAATGTGATCCTTTCCTACCATGGCGAGGAGAGCGAGGCGTTGCGGACGGAGATTGCCAGCCGTTGTGGGGCGCAGAGTCTTGAAAAGCTCTTCGCGTTGAACCATGTAACCATCGCTCCCCCGATCCGGCGGGCCGATGACGGCGAGCTTGCCGCGATGTGTCTGGCCGAGGAGTTGGCCAAGCTCGACGCGGCCCGTGGCGCGCGCCGCGAGATTGCCGAGGCCACCGCCGAGATCGACGCGCTGGTGGACGAGGGTCTGACCTGGCGGCTGTCGGAAGCGACCCGCGCGCTCGACGAGGCGCGGCGTGGCAAGGGCGAGGACAAGGGCCTTTACGACCGGGCCGACAATGGCGTGCTTCTGGCACGGGAAGAGCGTGCGGCGCTGGAAGCGCTGTTGAAACTGATCGACGGCGAGCCGGGAAAGGGGTCGTCGTGACGGGATGCCGGGAATACGGGCCCGAACTGCCGGAATTCGGCATCACAATTTGAGCAATTGCAAAGGAATCCGGGTTAATCGGGTTGGCGAATCACTCCATGAAGGGAATGATTCGAGAAATCGAATCACCCGAGAGTGATTCGGATGCGAGGAGCCGGGGCGGAACCGGGGGAGGGGACACCTGCCGATCCGCGACACCGGTCCGATGAAAGGGAATGCCGCATGGCTGCGAAAGACACCGACGACGACCAGAAGGACACCGAGCAGGACGATAGCGCCGGCATGGGCGATATGTCCCAGGCCCAGGTCAAGAAGATGATCGCCGAGGCGCGCGAGCGTGGCTACATCACCTATGACCAGCTCAACCAGGTTCTGCCGCCCGATCAGGTCTCGTCCGAGCAGATCGAGGACGTGATGTCGATGCTGTCCGAAATGGGCATCAACATCATCGAGGACGAGGAAGCCGAGGACGACGACGAAGGCAACAAGGGCTCGACCGAGCTTGTCGCCAAGAGCGGCAATCGCGACGTCGCTCTGTCGTCGTCAGAGACGGAAAAGCTCGACCGCACCGATGACCCGGTGCGCATGTATCTGCGCGAGATGGGCTCGGTCGAACTCTTGTCGCGCGAGGGCGAAATCGCCATCGCCAAACGGATCGAAGCGGGCCGAAATACGATGATCGCCGGGCTTTGCGAAAGCCCGCTGACCTTTCAAGCCATTACGATCTGGCGCGACGAACTTCTGAACGAAGACATCCTGCTGCGCGACGTCATCGACCTCGACGCGACGTTCGGCCGCCAGATGGGCGACGAGGACGAGGATGTGGTCGGCGGACTGCCCGGCGGCGAAGATGCTTCGGCCAAGAAATCCTCGGACGAGCCGGAGCTGGATGCCGACGGCAACCCGCTCGCCCGCGATGACGACGACGACGAGGACGACGAGCAGGCCAACATGTCGCTTGCGGCGATGGAAGCCGCGCTGAAGCCCCGCGTTCTGGAAACGCTCGAGCAGATCGCCGGTTTCTACGAGCATCTGTCGGACATGCAGGACCAGCGGATGTCGGCCACGCTCAACGAGGACGACAGTTTCTCGGAGGGCGAAGAAGCCGCCTATCAGGATGTGCGGGGCCAGATCGTGGCTCTGGTGAACGAGCTTCACCTGCACAACAACCGTATCGAGGCGCTGGTCGATCAGCTTTACGGGATCAACAAGCGGATCATGTCCATCGACTCTGCGATGGTGAAGCTCGCCGATCAGGCGCGCATCAACCGTCACGAGTTCGTCGAGGCCTACCGTGGGCAGGAGCTCGATCCCACCTGGCTCGAAAAGATCACCGAAAAGCCCGGACGCGGCTGGCAGGCGTTCGTGGAGCGGTCTGCGGACAAGGTGATGGAGCTGCGCAACGACATGGCGCAGGTCGGCCAGTATGTCGGGGTCGATATCAGCGAATTCCGTCGCATCGTGGCGCAGGTCCAGAAGGGCGAGAAAGAGGCCCGGCAGGCCAAGAAGGAAATGGTCGAGGCGAACCTGCGTCTCGTCATCTCGATCGCCAAGAAGTACACGAACCGTGGTCTGCAATTCCTTGATCTTATTCAGGAAGGCAACATCGGTCTGATGAAGGCCGTGGACAAGTTCGAGTATCGCCGGGGCTACAAGTTCTCGACCTATGCGACCTGGTGGATCCGGCAGGCGATCACCCGGTCCATCGCGGACCAGGCCCGCACGATCCGTATCCCGGTCCATATGATCGAGACGATCAACAAGCTTGTGCGCACGGGCCGCCAGATGCTCCACGAGATCGGCCGCGAGCCGACGCCCGAGGAACTGGCAGAAAAGCTGCAGATGCCGCTCGAGAAGGTCCGCAAGGTGATGAAGATCGCCAAGGAGCCGATCAGCCTCGAAACGCCGATCGGCGACGAGGAAGACAGCCAGCTTGGAGATTTCATCGAGGACAAGAACGCGGTCCTGCCGCTGGACTCGGCCATTCAGGAGAACCTGAAGGAAACGACGACGCGGGTTCTGGCCAGCCTCACGCCGCGTGAGGAACGTGTCCTCAGGATGCGCTTTGGCATCGGGATGAACACTGACCACACGCTCGAAGAGGTGGGGCAGCAGTTCAGCGTGACGCGCGAACGCATCCGCCAGATCGAAGCCAAGGCGTTGCGCAAGCTCAAGCATCCCTCACGCAGCCGGAAGCTGCGGTCTTTCCTCGATCAGTAAAGCGGCAATCGCTGTGGCGAAAATGCACGAAAAGGCGCTCTCGAGCGCCTTTTTTCACGGGTGAACACTTGTCTCTAGGGCGGTTCGACGGGTCGCGATAAATTGGCGGTGCGGGTCATGGGTGTGGCCCGTTATCCAGCGCCCGGAAAGAGGCGCGTGTCATTGAGGATACGAGTATGGCACAAAAGACCGATAAACCCGCGCCGACCCCGGAAGAAGTCGCGCGCAAGAAAGCGGTGAAAGTGATCGGCTACCACGGCTGGCTTGCGGACTGGCGCCGCGCCAACCCCGAAGCCGATGTCGAGGCGCGCAAGGCTGCATGGAACGAGGTCAAGAGCGTCAAGATGCGCGATGCGCGTCGCACGCTGAAGCGGCTCGAGAAAAGCGGGCTGGTTGTCGCGGCCCTGCCGGATGCGATCGCCGCCGAGTGATCGGCGCCCGCCCGACGCACCTGCACGACGAACAATAGGTCAAAGGCCCGGCTCATGCGCCGGGCCTTTGCGTGTTGTGGGGCCGTCCTGCGCTCAGAGCGCGGCGCGGATGGTGTCGGCAATCGGCGTCGTGGGACGCCCGATCAGGGCCGAGAGGTCCGAGGAGTCGGTGTCGAGCCAGCCCGCGCGGGCGTGGTCGTCGCTGTCGGCGAGGATCCCGGCAAGCGGGGACGGCAGACCTGCACCAACGAGAGCATCGGTGTAGGCGGCGCGCGGCATGTCGGTGTAGGTTACGGGCTTGCCTGACAGATTGGACAGGGTCGCGGCGTAGTCGGCGAGCGTATAGGCGCTGTCACCGCCAAGCTCGTAGGTCTTGCCTTCGTGCCCTTCGCCGGTCAGCACGGCCACGGCGGCGGCGGCATAGTCCGCGCGCGGGGCGGTGGCGAACTTGCCGTCACCGGCAGCGCCGAAATGCTGCCCGAGTTCGAGGTCCTGTCCGAGGGTCGCCGTGATGTTCTCGGAGTACCAGCCATTCCGCAGGAGCGTGTGGGGGATCCCGGAGGCGGCAAGCGCGTTCTCGGTATCGACATGCTCGGCAGCGAGGGCCAGCGGCGAGCGATCCGCTGCGAGGAGAGAAGTATAGGCGATGAAGCCGACGCCAGCTGCCTTGGCCGCGTCGATGGCGTTCTTGTGTTGCGCGCTGCGCTGGCCGACCTCGGACGAGGAAATGAGCAGGAGCCGGTCCACCCCGTCGAAGGCCTTGGTCAATGCGTCAGTGTCGCTGTAGTCGCCGAGCCGGGCATCATAGCCGTCGGCGGCAAGACGGGCGCGGTCTTCTTCCTTGCGGACGAGAACGGCGGTGTCGGACTTGGCGACCTTGCCATCGAGGGCGGCGAGGACTTTGGCGCCAAGCTGGCCGGAGGCGCCAGTGACGAGATATTTGGTCATGATCGTTCCTTTCGTTTTGCCGTCGAGTTTCGGTCTCGAATCGGGTATAGGTCTCAATATGAGACTTTCCCGGCAAAGAGAAAGGAGGCAGGATTTCTTGCCTAGGTAACAGAAAGGGAACCGCCATGCGCGATATGGAGGCGACACGACGCGAGATGTGGGAAGCGATGGGGTTCTTTCCCGACAATTGCCCGATCCGCATGGTGCTGGACCATGTGGCGGCGAAGTGGACGCTGCTGGTGTTGCTGGAGTTGCAGGCAAAGCCCATGCGGTTCAATGCCTTGGGTCGTGCGCTCCCTGATATCTCGAAGCGGATGCTGACCCAGACCCTGCGCGATCTGGAGCGCGACGGGATCGTGACGCGGGAAGTCTTCGACACCAAGCCGCCGAGCGTGGAATACGCGCTGACCGACATGGGCCGCTCGCTCATGGGGCCGCTCTTGGGGCTCGTTGATTGGGCCGAGCGCCACATGGACCCGATCCGCGATGCCCAAAGGGTCTATGACGCCGCATGAACCGGACCTTCGAGATCGAGACGCGGGGGCAGGGCACCTATGAGTTCACCCGTGACGCAACGCGCTGGGTCGAAGGCGCGGGGGTCCGGGAGGGGCTGCTTACCCTCTTCATCCGGCACACCTCGGCCTCGCTCCTCGTGATGGAGAACGCGGATCCGGAGGTGCAGGTGGACCTGAAGAATTTCTTCGCCCGGCTGGTGCCGCCCACCACAAATCCGGCGATGTCATTTCTGACCCACACCTACGAGGGACCGGACGACATGCCGGCGCATATCAAGGCGGCGCTGTTGCCGGTGAGTATTCAGATTCCGGTCATGGACGGACGCCTCAGCCTTGGCACGTGGCAAGGGCTCTACGTCTTCGAACACCGTGACCGCCCGCATCGCCGACAGGTAGCCGCGCATCTGGGATGATTGATTCAAATGGGCAACAGGTCCGTGGCCCATCATCTGGTGGCAGCGGTTTTCCGCTACCCCAAAGGACAGGTCGCGCCTATAGTGACTGTGGATAAGTGGGCAAAGACCCACGATCAGAGGTGGACAGGCTAGAAGGAAGGGACGCTCATGCGCTGCCCGTTTTGCGGAAATGTCGATACGCAGGTGAAGGACTCGCGTCCTGCGGAAGATCATGTGGCCATCCGGCGGCGGCGCTTTTGCCCGGCCTGCGGCGGTCGCTTCACGACCTATGAGCGCGTGCAGCTGCGCGACCTCGTGGTCATCAAGACCAGCGGCCGGCGCGAGGATTTCGACCGCGACAAGCTGGAGCGTTCGATCCGGATTTCCATGCAGAAACGGCCCGTTGAGCCCGAGCGTATCGACCAGATGATCTCGGGCATCGTGCGGCGGCTGGAGAGCATGGGCGAGACGGATATTCCGTCCAAGACCATCGGCGAGATCGTGATGGAAAGCCTCGCGCGGATCGACACCGTGGCCTATGTGCGCTTTGCCAGCGTCTACAAGAACTTCCAGGCGGCGGACGATTTCGAGAAATTCATGAGCGAACTGCGCCCGGATCTGCCCACCGAAGAGGCGTAATGACCGACGAGCGTTACATGCGGATGGCCCTGTCGCTCGCGCGGCGGGGCCTTGGCTCTGTCTGGCCGAACCCGGCGGTCGGTTGTGTGCTGGTCGCGGGCAGACGGATCGTGGGCCGGGGCTGGACCCAGCCCGGTGGCCGCCCCCATGCCGAGGTCGTGGCGCTCGCGCAGGCCGGCGCGGCAGCGCGGGAGGCGACGGCCTATGTGACTCTCGAACCCTGTTCCCATCACGGCAAGACGCCGCCCTGCGCCGAGGCGCTGATCGCGGCGGGCGTCGCGCGGGTCGTGGTGGCGCTGGGTGATCCGGACCCGCGGGTGAACGGGCGTGGCATTGCGATGCTGCGTGACGCGGGTATCACGGTCGAAACGGGGCTTTGCGAGGCCGAAGCGCGAGCGGACCAGATCGGGTTTCTGAACCGCGTGATGCTGGGGCGGCCCATGGTGACGCTGAAGCTTGCCGCGTCTCTGGACGGGCGGATCGCCACCGCGACGGGCGAAAGCCAGTGGATCACCGGGCCCGAGGCGCGGCGGATGGTCCATGCGATGCGCATGACCCATGACGCGGTGATGGTGGGGGCGGGCACGGCGCGGGCCGATGACCCGAGCCTCACGGTGCGTGACATGGGCGCGCGGCGTCAGCCGGTGCGAGTCGTGCTGTCACGCCATCTCGACCTGCCTGAAGACTCGGTGCTCGCACGGACGGCGCGGGAGGTGCCGGTCTGGCTTGTCCATGGGGAGCGGGCCGAGGCATCGCGGGTCGCGAGCTGGGAGGCGCTTGGCGCGCGGCTTTTTCCTGTGCCGGTGATCGGCGGGCAACTGGATGTTGCCGCGGCGCTGGCCGCACTCGGGCAGGCCGGGCTCACGCGGGTGTTCTGCGAGGGCGGGGGCGGGCTTGGCGCGTCGCTGCTTGGCGCCGGGCTCGTAGACGATTTCGTGGGCTTCACCGCCGGGATCGCACTTGGGGCCGAGGGGCGTCCGTCGCTCGCTGCGATGGGCATCGATGCGCTCGCCGACGCGCCAAGCCTGCGGCTCGTGGAGACACGGGTCCTGGGCGGGGACGTGATGCACCACTGGCGACGGTTGTGACAGGTTCGAGACTGGAGGGGCTGTCTGCCCCTCCAGACCTCCCCGAGGATACTTGGGAACTGGAGAAGCCGTCAGCGGCGCCAGAGGTGGCTGCGGCTTGCCAGGAGCCCCTGGAGTTTCGAGAGCGCGCTGAGAAGCGGTTTGCCGGGGCCGGTGTTTCCCGCCTCGATCCGGTCGAGGACGACTTCGGGCGGGCAGGGTGTTCCGGTCACCGGGTCGAAGTAGCGGGGGTAGTCGATGAGGACCGCATGGGCGAGGGCGATGAGGTCCGGGCGCGCACGGCGGCGATCCGGGGTCGTCCCTAGGTCGCGGGTGAGGCCCCAGCCCGCGTAGAAGGGGGCGCCAAGGCAAGTGACGGTCTTGCCCCGGAGCAGTGCTTCGAAGCCCGCGAGCGAGGTCATTGTCCAGACCTCGTCCACCCCATCCAGGAGATGCGCCATGTCGGCGTTGCTGGCGATGAGGTCGGCGTAGGGCGCGGCCTCGTCGAGCGGAATCGCGCCGGGGCGCAGGCCGGTTTCCACGTCCGGGTGCGGCTTGTAGATGATCCGCGCGTCCGGGTTCGCGGCGCGCGTGCCGCGCAGAAGTCCGCGGTTGTGGCTGACCTCGGTGGTGCCGAGCCGGATCGAGGCGTCGTCTTCGACCTGTCCGGGCACGAGGATGAGGTGGCCCTCGGGCAGCGCCAGGGCTGGTTGGTCGAGGTTGTATTTCGTGATGCCTGCGCTGGTGAGGCGGGCAACGAGGCGCTCGGCGCGGTGGCGGCAGCCCTCGGGGAGCTTTTCCGAGGCGGCGATCAGGCTTTCGAGCCGGGAGGGCCGCGTCGGGTCGTAGTAGATGCCGAGATCGTCGGCCACGAGGGACATCGGCGGCACAAGCTCGGCACCGAGCCCTCGCGACCGTATGAAACCGTCCTCGACGTGGATCGCGAGGCTTGTGGTCTGCGGGTCGCCCGCACCCCAGGTGATATGTTTGCGCTGGTCCGCCTCGGCCTTGGCGGCGATCTTGTCGCCTTCGGCAAAGACGACGCCGCGGCCCGAGCCGAAGAACCGCGCGACCGGGGCGCGTTTCCACAGGCGGAAGTTCGAGGCGACGTAACCCCGCGCGTCCTCGCGGGTGGCGCGGGCGCGGGCCTCGAGCGTCGAGATGACTGTGTCGAGATCGCAGAGCCGGTCGCGGTAGGGGTCATACCAGATCGGGTATTCGATCATCGCGGCGGCGAAAAGCTGCGCGCGGGTGAGTTTGCGTTCGCGTCGGGGCACCGGGTTTTCGTCCTTGGTCAGGCCCCAGCCCGCGTAGAAGGGCTGGCCGAAGACGCGGGGTTTGTGACCGGCCATGATCGCCTCGAACCCCATGCCGGAGGAGACTGTGTAAACGGCGACCGCGCCCTCCATCAGTGCCCAAGGGCTGACCGGATCGGTGAGGAGCGAGACCTTGCCCATGGCGTGTTCGGGGCCGAAGTATCCGGGGCGATGGCCCGCTTCGGTTTCCGGGTGGGTCTTGATCACCACGCGCAGGCCCGGATTTTCCTCCTGCGCCATGATGAGCATTTCGGTGAAAAGCGCGGGCGTTGCGCGCGAGGCTACGACCGAGGCATCGCCCTGCGTCTGGTCGATGACGAGAACGTAGGGCGCGCGCGGCAGGTCTGCCAAGGGGTTGAAAGCGTTGTATTTCGAGATATGCGCGGCGCGGATCCGGTCTATCGCGTCGCGGGCTTGCGACAGGAGCGCGTAGTCGTCGAGCGGCGCGGTGGTCAGAATACGTTCGAGATCGGAGGGCACGCGCGGGTCGAAATGAACCCCGGAGCGGTCGAGGAGCAGGCCAATGGGCGGTTCGCCCTCGCGGCCCGTTCGGACAGAGCGCAGGAAGGCATCTTCGATCCTGAGGAGGTTCGCGCCACGGCGTTCTGCGACGGCATGGCCCCGGCTCGCGGTCGGCGAGGCACCCCAGACGGCGATGTGGTCTTCGGGGCCGGGTAGTCCCAGTTTCAGCTCCCAACCGGCGAGGGTGAGGATACGGCGCAACCGGCGCTCGCGCAGGAAGCCGCCGGAATAATAGTAAAGCCGCCGGGAGGGGAGGCTCCCGGCGGCTTGGGTCTGTGTCACGCGGTCCACTTGGCCTGCCGTGCGCGCGCCGTTTACGGCGTGCTGCCGATGAGGCCGAGGGTGTTGCCCGCCGAGGTCAGGCTTTCCGCCGCGCCGAGCGTGCCGGTCAGGGCCGAGATGACCTTGGACCACTGCACGAAGGGTGCCTCGGTCACGTAGACGGTATCGCCGTCGCGGATCACGAAGTCGCGGGCCATGAACATGCCATTGGGCTCGGTCAGGTTCAGCACGTAGATCATGCGCTGCTCGCCGACGAGGTCATTGCGGGCGAGGACCGAATTGGCGATCTCGGCCGGTTCGTTGCGGAACACGAAGATGCCCGTGGGATCGGCCAGCGTCGGGTTGAGACCGCCGACCTGCGCAATGGCTTCGAGTGCCGAGAGGTTCTGGGTCTGGAAATTCACGCGGGTCTGCGTGCCGGTGGCGCCCATCGCGGTGAAGGCGCGGGTGTCGGCCTCGACCAGGATGCGGTCGCCGTTGCGCAGCGCAATGTCTGCGCGCGGGTCCTCGAAAAGGTCCTGATACCAGATCTTGCCCGTGGCGCCGCCGCGGATGATCCTGACCACCGCAACCTCGGGGTTCACGGCCACGCCGCCCGCGCGTGCCAGCATGGCGCCCAGCGTCCGGGTCGGCCGCTCGATGGCATAGACGCCCTGCGCGCTAACTGCGCCAGTGATCGACACGGTGGCGCCATCGCCCGCGACGCGGCTTACGGTGACCTGCGGGTCCGGCGTCTGGGTCGCAAGGTTCTCGGTGATGATGCGACGCACGGCGTCGGGGGTGTTGCCCGCCGCCTTGATCCGTCCCGCGTAGGGGATGAAGATGAAGCCCGCGCCGTCGACCTGCACCTCTTGCAGCGCGGCGGGCGCGCCGGCCGAGGCGAGGATGCCCTGGTCCACGTTTTCCCAGATCGCCACGCCCAGCACGTCGCCGGGGCTGATCGTGTCCGATCCGCCAAGGCTCGCGTTGGTGAAGGCGCTCGAGAAGCCCAGGGCCGGGGTGACGGCGGTCGCGCGGGTCACCCTGTCGCTCACGGCCACCACGAAGGCGTCGCCTTGCCGCTGCACCGAGCCGGAGTAGATTTCCTGCTTGTTCGGGCCGCCGCGCGGCAGGACGTTACAGCCCGCCAAAGCGCCCACAAGCACGACGAGGGCCGCAATGCGGACCCATGAATTGCCCTGATTTTTCACTGCCCGGGCTCCTTTTTGGAGTTCTGCCTCAGTTCTTTTTTTGTGAATCTAGCGGTTTGCGGTGTAAAAAGGAAGCCTTGCCAGGCACCTGTGGCAGGTATGCGCCACCTTTGCATCCAGGGTGTGGCTTTCGGGACTCGCGTGGGCATTTGCCGGTTGCATCGCGGCGCGGGACAGCCCACATCTGCGCCGGGAGGCCACATTGCCGAGAGAGTGCAGATGACCCAGACCCTGTCCCGCAGCTTTATTCGTCATGTCGTGTTCTTTTCGGCCAAGGACCCGGCCGATGTGACCCGTATCCGTGAGGGGCTGTCGATGCTTGCCGAGATCCCCCATGTTCGGCTCTTCGAGGTGGTCGAGAACCGGCGCGTGGACGGTATTTCCTCGGAGGTGGACGTGGTCGTCTATGCCGAGTTCGAGGATGCCGAGGCCCACGCCGCCTACAAGGCCCACCCGATCTACCAGGCGAGCATCGATCTGGTGCGCCCGCTGCGCGAGTTGCGTGTCGCCGCGGACTTCTGAGCGGTGCCAAGAATTATGCGCGAGGCTTACGTTCATTTCGACGCGGGCCCATCGGGACTGCCGTGCCGGTTTTCCGATCCTTTGCGCAGGATCAAGGCCTGGACGGCGGATGAAGTCGCGGACGCCTTCGCCGCGATCGAGGCGGCACGGGAAGCGGGGCTTTGGCTCGCGGGCCATGCGTCTTACGAACTGGGTTACCCGCTGATCCCGAAACTCGCCAATCGGATGCCGGGGGGCAGACAGGTGCCGCTCTTGGACTTTGGCGTGTTCGAGGCGCCGGGGCAGGCACGGGCCCTTGATGCCGTCGAGGGGTCGATGACCCTGCCAGAGCCTGTCTGGACGGCAGCTGATTACGAGGCGGCGTTCCGGCAGGTGCATGACTACATCGGTGCGGGTGACATCTATCAGGCGAACCTGACCTTTCCGATGTGCGCGCGGCTCGTGGGTTCGGCCGAGGGGCTTTATGCCCGGCTCGCCGCGAGCCAGCCCGTGCCGCATGGGGCTCTTGTGAACCTTGGCGGGCCAGTGATCCTGTCGCGTTCGCCAGAGCTGTTCTTCGAGGTGAAAGGACGCATACTTACGACCCGTCCGATGAAGGGCACTGCGCCGCGTGGGGCGACGATGGGCGAGGATGCGGTGCGGCGGCAGGCGCTGGCCCTGTCCGAAAAGAACCAGGCCGAGAACCTGATGATCGTGGACCTTTTGCGCAACGACATGTCCCGCGTTTCCAAACCGGGCAGCGTGCGGGTGCCGGAATTGTTCACCATCGAAAGCTACGCGACGCTGCACCAGATGACCTCGCGTATCACGTCCGAACTGACGGAAGGCGTGACGGTGGCCGAGATGTTCGAGGCACTTTTCCCCTGCGGCTCGATCACCGGTGCACCCAAGATCCGGGCGATGGAGATCATCGCGGACCTCGAGGCCGGACCGCGTGGCGCCTATTGCGGCGCCGTGGGCTGGATCGCGCCCTCAGGCGATATGCGGTTCAACGTGGCGATCCGCACTTTGACCCTGCACGACGACGGGCGCATCGAGATGGGCGTGGGCGGGGGCGTCGTCTACGACTCGACCGGGCCTGACGAATACGACGAGGCCTTGCTCAAGGCCAGTTTCACGCGCCTCGACGAGGGCCGCGACGGGCGGTTCAGGTTCGCCGGATGAGAGGCCGCGGGATGGGGTGGCACCCCATCCTACTTGATGAGGCGCAGTTGCTGGCGCGGGGTCGCGGTGCCTTTGGCCAGCGCGTCATAGGGGTCATCTCCCGCGAGCATCATGTCGACGATCTGGCGCAGGAGCTGGCGGCGGCCCCGTGCTGAATAGAATCCGCCGGGGATCTGCGAGGTTTCGAGCAGGTAGTGCCGGTAGTCGCGGTAGGCGCGGCTGTCGGGGCGGGCGGGCCGGGCGAAGAATTCGGCCAGCGGCTGGGTCGAGACGAACTCGGGCTTGGCATAGACCGCGCGCCCGAAGGTCTTGAGCGGCAGGCCGCGCCAGAGCACCTGTTGCGCGGCGGTCGAGTTCACCGTGACGGCAGAGCGGGCATGGTCGAGCAGGCGCGCGAGCTTGCCGCCCCGGATGTAATGCACCCGGCCAGCCACCCCGCGTTCGCGGGCAAGGCGGCGGATTTCGCGGCGCTGGTTCTCGCGCCCGTCCTCGAGTGGATGGGCTTTGAACACGAGGTGATGGTGCCGCGGCGCGCCCTCGGCAAAGCCGGTGATCACGAGGTCGAGGAACTCGGTCACGCTAGTGAAGGGCGAATGTTCGACGAAGCTCGAATCGTGCGCCAGTTGCAGGAGCGCGAGGTGATAGGGATAGCCCGCGTTCTTGACCCGCATGGTCGCGATGATGCGTTCGAGCGCCTGGTAGGGCATCAATGTCAGGCGCTTGATGTAAAGCGCGAATTCCTTGGTCACGGGAAGGTCGCGGTGGGGCTTGAACCCGGCATAGCGGCGGTTCGCGAACATCACGAACCAATGGTAGAGCGCGCCGTAGAAGATGTGGTGGCGCATGTCGCCCCAATGGGCGGGCGGCTCGGGAATGTCGAGTTCGGCATTGGCGAGCACGGTCTGCATCGCGGCCACGTCCATCTCCATGAGCCGCGAGTGGCCATTGGCCCCGCCGCGTTCGTAGCTGACCCAATAGGGGCGCAGGTAGCCCTCTTCGAACACATGCACGGTGAGGCCCGCGTCCTTGGCGGCGCGCACGGCCTCGGCATGGACAAAACGGGTGTCGCCGTAAAGCACGAGGTCAGTGACGTTCTTTTCCGCAAGGATGGCGCGGATGCGGTCCCGCCAGGCCTCCTGCGGGCCGGCGAAGGGCAGGTAGGACTCTCGGTCGCCCCAGAACACCTCGTCCCCCCGGTTGAAGCCCACGCGCCAGACGGCAGCACCCGAGGCGCGCAGCATCCGGCCGAGCCGCCGGTAGTAGGGCCCATGTGGTCCCTGCAGGAAAAGGAATACCCGGTCTGTCCCGTCGATCGCTGCCATGCCTCTGAAACTACCCGTTTTTCTTATGCCTGTCGCGCAATACCCGCAGCTGCGCCGCGAGAAAAGCCTGCGATTGTCTTGCGTTGCGGAAGGAAATCACGGGAAGCGGGCGAATTTGTGACCAGATAGAAACCGGCTTTGGCATGGCGCAAGGGAAGCGCGTCAGGGCCGGGGTGCTTGGCAAAGGGCGCGGGGCGGCGTAGCCATGGGTGAAAGCCGCGGCGCCAGCGCGACGCGGCGAAGCGAACGAAGGAGCCCCATATGTTCACCGGGATCATCACCGACATCGGAACGCTGGCCAAGGTCGAGAAGTCCGGCGATCTGCGCGCGCGGATCACCACGGGTTACGACACCGAGGGGATCGAGCTTGGCGCCTCTATCGCGTCGGACGGGGTCTGCCTGACGGTCACGGCGCTGGGACCCGATTGGTATGAAGTCTTCGTCTCGGGCGAGACGCTGGCCAAGACGAACCTTGGCAATTGGCAGGTGGGCCAGCGGGTCAATCTGGAACGTGCGCTCAAGGTCGGCGACGAATTGGGCGGGCATATCGTGTCCGGTCACGTGGACGGCGTGGCCGAAGTCGTGGGCGTGACCCCCGAGGGCGACTCGACCCGGGTGCGGCTGCGCGCGCCGGGGAGCCTCGCAAAGTTCATCGCGCCCAAGGGGTCGGTGGCACTGAATGGCACCTCGCTCACCGTGAACGAGGTCGAGGGCGACGTCTTTGGCGTGAACCTGATCACCCATACGAAAGAGGTTACCACTTGGGCGGGCATCGCGGTGGGCGACCGGGTCAACCTCGAGATCGACACGCTGGCGCGCTACGTGGCGCGGCTGGGCGAATACGCCGCATGATCGGGCAAAGCGCATGATCGGGCACAATGGCGGGCCGGGTCTGGGCGGCGGTGGCTTCGGGCTTTACGCGTGGAGGCGGGCGCGGGCCGAGCTGATTTCCGAACGGATGCCGCTCGAGATCGTGCGACGGCGGGTGGCGCGGGCGAAGGAGCTGGGGCTCGATTACAAGAGCTATGCCTCGATCCGCGCGGCGTCGGGCCGCGATGTGATTGCGTTTCTGTTTTCCTCGAATGCGCTTCGGGTCGGGCCGCGCATGGTGGCGATCCCGGCCGAGCGGGCGGAAAGGCTCAGTGCGCTGAAGGGTGTCACGCGGCTGGCCGCCGTGCATCGCCCGCTCGCCCCGGAGACCGTCGCGCGGGAGAATGCGGCGCTGATCGAGGCGGCTCATGCGGCCCCCACGTTGGCCGAGGGCTGGTCGGACACGCGCGCGCGCCTCGCCGCGATGACGGCCGGGCAGGGGCTGCCGCCCAACGGGGTCCTGGTGATCGGCGAGACGGCGCTCGAGGCCGAATGGATGGTGGCGGGGCGCATGGCCGGATACCTGCCCGCCGCGCGGTATTTTCAGACGCTTTGACTTATTCGCATGGCCGCATATGATCTGTCCCAAATCAGGGAGAATCCTATGCCGATACTACGCCCCACCCGGCGCGAGATGCTGCGTTACGCCGCCGCCATGCCCGCCTTTGCGCTGACTGCGCAGATGCCCTTTGCCGCGCGGGCGGAGATTGGTCCGCCCGACGGCGGCAACCCGGCGCACTTCCGGTTCTCTCTGGGCGCGGCGCAGGTGACAGTGGTCTCGGACGGTTGGTTCGCGCAGCCGATGTCGTCGCTCGGGGTAAATGCGGACGAAGCCGAAAAGCTCGCCTTTCTCGAGGCGCATTACCTGTCCACGGAGGAGATCGTCGGTCACACCAACCATGTGCTCATCGACACGGGCGCGGCGCGGGTGCTTGTGGACGTGGGGTCGGGAAACCGGTTCTTCGACACGGCGGGCAAGCTCATCGGCAATCTCGAGGCGGCGGGGATCGACCCCGGCTCGATCACCCATGTGGTGCTGACCCATGCCCATCCCGATCACATCTGGGGCATCCGAGACGACTTCGACGAGGCGATCCTGCCAGGGGCGGAATACGTGATCGGCGAAGCGGAGCATGGCCACTGGATGCAGGAAGGTCTGGTCGACCGGGTTGCCCCCGAGGCACAGCAATTCGTCCTGGGGGCGGTCAATTCCATCAACGCCGACGGGGTCGAGTGGACGCTGGCGGCGGATGGTCACGAAGTGGTGCCGGGGGTGCGCCTCATGGCGACCCATGGCCATACGCCGGGGCATATGTCGGTCCTGGTGACGAGCGGGGACGAGAGCCTGATCGTACTCGGCGACGCCGTGACCCATGCCTATGGCCATTTCTTCCATCCCGACTGGTATGGCTCGATGGACAGCGACCCCGAGGCGACGGTGGCGACGCGAAGGCGCGTGCTCGACATGGCGGCGACGGACCGGGTGCCGGTGGTGGGCTATCACTTTCCCTTCCCCGGCGTGGGGCATGTGATGCGGGACGGTGACGGCTATGCCTTTGTCCCCGCGCTCTGGCGGTTCTGAAGGGTTTCGACTTTCGCTTGCGCGAAAGCCGACCGCGTGGGGGCTCTGCCCCCACACCCCCGCCATAGGTGGGGGCTCTGCCCCCACACCCCCGAGGTATTTATGAAGCAGTGAAGGGAGCGGGGCGGCGCGTCGTGTGCAAACCGGGGCCCTGCATCCCTGCACAGGACACTTGCGTCACGTCCCTCTGGCCTTGAGGCGATCAAGGCGATATGTCCGGGCCAATTGGGTTCCCAGGCTTCGAGGACAGGATGAGCGATACTCTTTATGACAAGCCCGGCGTGGTTGAACGCAGCTATTCCGACGTGATCTCGAAGATCGAGGATATCATCGAGGACGCGCGCAACGGGCGGATGTTCATCTTGGTCGATCACGAGGACCGCGAGAACGAAGGCGATCTTGTGATCCCCGCGCAGATGGCGACGCCTGAGGCGATCAATTTCATGGCGACCCATGGTCGGGGGCTGATCTGCCTGTCGATGACATCTGAGCGCGTGGATGCGCTGGGGCTGTCGCTCATGGCCTCGCAGAATTCGTCGCGCCACGAGACGGCCTTTACCATTTCGATCGAGGCGCGCGAAGGCGTGACCACCGGGATTTCGGCCCACGACCGGGCGCGCACCGTATCGGTGGCCATCGACCCGACGCGCGGACCCGCCGACATCGCGACGCCGGGGCATGTGTTCCCGCTGCGCGCCAAAGACGGCGGAGTTCTGGTGCGGGCCGGTCACACGGAGGCGGCGGTCGATATCTCGCGTCTCGCGGGTCTCAATCCCTCGGGCGTGATCTGCGAGATCATGAACGAGGATGGCACCATGGCGCGGCTGCCCGACCTCATTGCCTTTGCACAGAAGCACGGGCTGAAGATCGGGACGATTTCGGACCTCATCGCCTATCGCCACCGGCACGACAACCTCGTGAACGAAGTGGCGGTGAAGAGCGTCACTTCGGCCTATGGCGGCGAGTGGCTCCTGCGGATTTTCCAGGACGAGACGCAGGGAGCCGAGCATATCGTGCTCACCAAGGGCGATCTGACGGGAGACGAGCCGGTGCTGGTGCGGATGCACGCGATGAACGTGCTTGAGGATGCGCTGGGGCTGGGGCCGAACCCGCATGACGAACTTCCGCGCGCGATGGAGATCGTGGCGGAGAAGGGCCGGGGGGTCATCGTGCTCTTGCGCGATCCGTCGATGAAGCTCGCGGTTGATGGTGCCGTGGCGCCCACGGTGCTGCGGCAATACGGGCTGGGCGCGCAGATCCTGTCGGCGCTGGGCATTCACCGCATGGTTTTGCTTACCGACAGCCCGCAGCCCAAGGTCGTGGGGCTCGATGCCTATGACCTGTCCATTGAGGGCACCCATCCGATCCGGGGAGGCAACTGATGGCCGGAACCGAGACACATTACACGCTGGCACGGCCATCTTTTGACAAGGCGCCCAAGCTGCTTATCGTGGTGGCGCCCTATTACAAGGACATCGCCGACAACCTCATCGCCGGTGCCAAGGCCGAGATCGAGGCCGTGGGCGGGTCGTGGGAGCTAATCGAGGTGCCTGGTGCGCTCGAAATTCCGACCGCCGTCGGCATTGCCGAGCGGCTGGCCGAGTTTGACGGTTACGTGGCGCTGGGCTGCATCATCCGGGGCGAGACGACGCACTACGACACGGTCTGCAACGACAGCTCGCGGGGGCTCATGGAGCTGGGGCTGCGCGGGCTGTGCATCGGGAACGGCATCCTGACGGTGGAAAACCGCCCGCAGGCCGAGGTGCGCGCCGATCCGGGCCAGATGAACAAGGGTGGCGGCGCGGCGGCGGCGGCGCTGCATCTCATCGCGCTCACGCGGAAATGGTCGAAGTCGGAAAAGCCTGTTGGCTTCCGTCCCGTCGGCGGCTAGAAGCGCGGCCTTGAACCCGGATCCGAGGCCGACGATGACCATCTCGAACCTGTCGAACAACCAGAAACGCAAGCGCCGGAGCGCCACGCGGCTTTTCGCCGTGCAGGCGCTCTTTCAGATGGAGGCCTCGGGCCAGTCCGTCGACCGCGTCGCGCAGGAGTTCGAGGATTTCCGGTTCGGCGCGGTTTATGAAGAAGGCGAATATGAAGAGGGCGACCGGGATTTCTTTCGCGCGCTTCTGAATACGGTCTGGGATAGTCAGGCAAAGATCGACCAGATGACCGACCGGGCGCTGGTGGCGAAATGGCCGATCGGGCGGATTGATCCGACGCTGCGGGCTCTGTTTCGAGCGGCAGGCGCGGAGCTTGTCCAGAAGGACACGCCGCCAAAGGTCGTGATCAACGAGTTCGTGGATGTGGCGCGGGCGTTTTTTCCCGAGGGCGACGAGCCGAAGTTCACGAATGCGGTGCTCGACCATATGGCCCGAGAGGCGCAGCCGGAGGCCTTCTGAGGCGCTCTGCGACTTTGGGACGCTTTGAGTGCGGCCCCGGCGGTGTTATCCTGTAGGTCACAGGAGGTGCATCATGCCCGAACTCATCAAGCTCTATATCCGTCACGTGGTCATCGGCTTTGCGCTGTCTGGCGTGTTCGTCGCAGCTCTGCTCTGGATGAACGTGGCCAACCTCTGGCACCTTGTGTCGACCTCGAACATCGGTTGGATTGCGGTAGCGATGCTGTTCGTGGGGCATGGGATCGTCTTTGCGGGTGTGCAGTTCGCAATGACCATCATGCGGATGGGCGAGGATCGGGGGCCGCAGGGTGGCACGCGCGCGCCAGTTGCAACGAATATCCCTGTGAAAGTCGAGGCGGTCGCGCGCGAGCGCCGCTGAGGGTCAGTAGACCTTCAGGATTTCGTCCAGCGGTTTCTTGATCTTGGCCACGGCGGGCACGGTCGCGTCGGGGGCAGGGTGGCCAACGGCGAGGATCATCACCGGCTTCTCGCTCTCGGGCCGACCCAGCGCCTCGTTCAGGAATTTCATGGGGTTGGGCGTATGGGTGAGGCAGGACAGCCCCGCCGTGTGCAGCGCCGCGATGAGGAAACCGGTAGCGATGCCGACGCTTTCGGGGACGTAGTAATTCTTGAACCGCGTGCCGTCGTCAAAGGTGCCCCAGCGCTGGGCGAAGATCACGATGAGCCAGGGGCAAGTGGTGAGGTGCGGTTTCGAAGCGTCGGTGCCGATGGGTTCGAGCGCCTTGAGCCATTCGTCGCCACCGCCGCCCGCGTAGAATTTTTCCTCCTCCGCTTCGGCCTCGGACCGGATGCGGGCCTTGAGCGCCGGGTCCGCGACGGCGGCAAAGAACCATGGCTGGTGATTGGCGCCCGAGGGGGCGCGGCCGGCTGTCGCGACGGCGGTTTCGATCACCGCGCGGGGCACCGGCTGGTCGGAGAAATCGCGCACCGAATGGCGGCGGGACATGAAGTCGAACCAGTCACGGGCGCGGGTAAGCGATTCGACGTCCTTCAGATCCATCCGGTCGGGCAGGGCCAGCGGCTCGTGCGGCAGATTTTCGCGTGAAAACATGGGTTTCCCCCCCCTAATGCAGGGAGGGTAGTGGGTGGCGGGACCGCACGCAACCGTCTGGGAAGCGCATTCCCGAGGACCTGTATATACAGGTGGGCGCCGGGTAACTCGGCCAGGACCGCGACAGAGCCAGCTCCCTCGGAATTGCTTAAGGCCACCGGAATGTTCCCGTGTGACGAGTAGGGCAGACCGCCAAGGCCCGAGATAGGGGGGGCGGGCATGGCATGCAAGGGGGTGGGCACCGATTGTGGGCTGGACTTTTGTTCTCGTTGTGTTCACTTTGGCGGCATGACCCATACGCAACCAACCCCGATTCTTGGTCTGGACCATGACCTGCCACCTGCGAACGCGCAGCCCGGTCAGATGCTGGCGCGGGGCGTGGCGCGGCATCTGGCGACGCTCGATTTCGCCTGTGTCGAGGAATTCGTGCCCGCCCGGGGGCTGCGTACGGATGTCTATGCGCTGGGGCCCAAGGGTGAGATCTGGGTGATCGAGTGCAAGTCCTGCCGCGCCGACTATATGGCTGATCAGAAGTGGCAGGGATATCTCGACTATTGCGACCGGTTCTTCTGGGCGGTGTATCGGGACTTTCCGGTGGACCTGCTGCCCAAGGGCACCGGACTTATCGTCGCCGATGCCTATGACGCCCAGATCGTCACGATGGGGCCGGAGACGAAGCTCGCACCTGCCCGGCGCAAGAAGCTGACGCTTGCTTTTGCCCGCTGCGCGGCTCGGCGGCTTCAAGGCCACCGCGATCCCGGCATCACCGCGACCGGGATCAACGCTTCTTAGAGCCCTTGCCACCCTTGGCAGCCATTTGCTGGGCCTGCATGGCCGCAGCCTTCGTCGGCCCGATCTGAAGGTTCGCGCTGAGGTCGCTTTCGGAATTGATACCCATGGGAGGCTCCTTGACAGAAGGGGGCGAAGAGAGGGGAAACCGTTACGCCGACGCCCGCGTTTTTTCAAGCCCGCCCTCTTGCAATACGCGGGAGGGGGGGGTAAATCACGCCCCGTGCCGCCTTAGCTCAGTTGGTTAGAGCGCCTGATTGTGGATCAGGAGGTCCCCCGTTCGAGCCGGGGAGGTGGTACCACTCCCATCATCGCGATATCGGCAAGGCCGGGCAGAAGGCACGATGACACGAGCGTCCATGCGGGCGGCTTCGTCTGCGGCCGAAACTGCCTAGCGGTCGATGGTTAGTTCCTGACGCAGGAATTGACCGGTCGGGTCGAAGACCAGCGCCCGTCCGTCCGTCGTCACGACCAGCAGATAGTCGGGACCGCGAGTCATGGACTCGGCTTGAGCGCCCTCGGGTAGGGCAATGGCGTCCGGGAAGACCGCCGTTGGCGCGGACTGGTTGAAACGCATCGCGACCAATGCGATGAGGACCACCAGACCGACGATCATCACAACGGTGAGGGTCGTCACCAACCATTTCAGGTAGCGCACAAGACCGGCGTCGGGGCCGGTGAGGGGAGCTTCGTTCATGTCGTCCATTTCGCCCTCATCTGCGCTTGTCGTCGAAATCGGGGAAAACCCGCCCGAGCGGCTTGATAAGGCCTTGGCGCGCTTTGTGCCAGAGGAGGCGAACCTGTCGCGCTCGCGGCTGGCCAAGCTGATCGCCGACGGTCAGGTGAGCCGGGACGGTAAGGTTCTGGACAGCCCGAAGGCACGGGTCGAGGCTGGCGATCTGATCCAGGTCATCGTGCCGGAGGCTGAAGAGACCCACATGCGGCCGGAAGCGATCGCGCTCGAGGTGGTGTGGGAAGACACAGATCTGATCGTGGTGAACAAGCCCGCGGGCATGGTGGTGCATCCGGCGCCGGGCACGCCCTCGGGCACGCTGGTAAACGCCCTTCTGGCCCATTGCGGTGATGACCTGTCGGGCGTGGGCGGCGAAAAGCGGCCCGGCATCGTGCATCGGATCGACAAGGACACTTCGGGGCTGCTCGTCGTGGCGAAAAGCGATGCGGCGCATCACGGGCTGGCGGCCCAGTTCGAGAAACACACGGTCGAGCGACATTACATGGCATTGGTCCACGGCGTGCCCGATATGGCCGATCCGCGCCTGAAGGGCGTCAAGGGCGTGAGTTTCGAACAGGGGGGGATCGTCAAGATTCAGACCCAGCTTGCGCGCCACAAGACCGACCGGCAAAAACAGGCCGTGGTCTGGTCGGGTGGGCGTCATGCGGTGACGCGGGCACGGCCGGTTGAAACATTCGGCTCCCCCGGCATGATCACGCTGGTCGATTGCTGGCTGGAAACCGGGCGCACCCACCAGATCCGGGTGCACATGGCCCATGCCGGTCATGGCCTCGTCGGTGACCAGACCTATGGCGGACGCCGCCGCGTGTCGGAAAAGGCGCTGGCCCCCGGTGCCGCCGAGGCCGCGATGGCGTTTCCTCGTCAGGCGCTTCATGCTGCGACCCTTGGTTTCACTCACCCGGTTTCCGGGGAACCCCTGCGTTTCGAGGCGCGTTTACCTGGCGATATGGCGGGGCTGATCGAACTGTTGCGCGAACCTGTGCAGTGATGCGCCAGATGCTTTCGTGCATTGATGCACAACGCCGGCGCTTTGTAACAAGCCGCACGTGCGCGTGAGGCCGCTGTAAAAGCGACGGGTTAGGCTTCATACTCCGTTCAAGACTCGGGAGGTAAGGACCTCTTGAACAGGTGCAAGCGCGCCCTAAATCAAATGTTAACCCTCGAAACATTGAGGGGCGCGACAGTGGAGACGCGAACAGATGGCAAACTATGGCAATCTACCGGCCCCGACCCCGGAAGGCGGGCTGAACCGATACCTTCAGGAAATCCGGCGGTTCCCGATGCTGGAGCCGGAAGAGGAATATATGCTCGCCAAGAATTGGGTCGAGCATCAGGATACCGAGGCGGCGCATAAGCTCGTCACCTCCCACCTGCGCCTGGCGGCGAAGATCGCCATGGGCTACCGCGGCTATGGTCTGCCGCAGGCGGAAGTGATTTCCGAGGCGAACGTGGGGCTCATGCAGGCGGTCAAACGGTTTGATCCGGAAAAGGGCTTCCGTCTCGCGACCTATGCGATGTGGTGGATCCGCGCCTCGATCCAGGAATACATCCTGCGGTCTTGGTCGTTGGTGAAGCTCGGCACCACCTCGGCGCAGAAGAAGCTGTTTTTCAACCTGCGCAAGGCGAAGGCCCGGATCGGCGCGCTCGAGGACGGCGACCTTCGTCCCGAGAACGTGGCGCAGATTGCCCATGATCTGAATGTGACCGAGGACGAGGTCATCTCGATGAACCGCCGGATGTCCGGTGGCGACGCGAGCCTCAATGCCACGATTTCGGCCGATGGCGAATCGTCGATGCAGTGGCAGGACTGGCTCGAGGACGAGGACGCCGATCAGGCGGGCGATTATGCCGAGCGGAATGAGCTCGATGTTCGGCGCGAGATGCTGGCGGCGGCGATGGACGTGCTCAACGACCGCGAGCGCGACATCCTGACCCAACGGCGGCTGTCCGACGAGACGGTGACGCTCGAGGACCTGTCGGGGCAATATGACGTGAGCCGTGAACGTATCCGGCAAATCGAGGTGCGCGCCTTCGAAAAGCTGCAGAAGCGGATGCAGGAGCTTGCGTCGGAAAAGGGCATGGAAGCCGTCGCCTGATACCGCTAACCTTTCGCCGTCCGGGGCATGTGCCTTGGACGGCGTAATTCTGTGCGAGGGCAAGCGATGTCGTTTCGATGGGGCATTCTGGGGGCCGCGAATTTCGCGGCGCAACACATGGCCCCGGCTATCCATGCCGCCCGTGGCAATGCGCTTGTGGCGCTCGCCACCTCTTCGCCCGAGAAAGCGACCCAGTTCGAGGCGATTGCGCCCGGCCTGATCGTTTATCCCGACTACGACGCGCTGCTTGCATCTGACAAGATCGACGCGGTCTACATTCCGCTACCCAACCATCTGCATGTCGAATGGACGCTGAAGGCGCTCGAGGCGGGCAAGCATGTGCTGTGCGAAAAGCCCATCGCGCTCACGGCGGGGGATATCGACAAACTCATCGCCAAGCGGGACGAGACCGGGCTGATGGCTGCCGAGGCCTTCATGATCACGCATCATCCGCAGTGGGAGCGGGTGCGTGACCTGATCGCCGGTGGCGCCATCGGTGAGCTTCGCCATGTGGACGTAGCCTTCAGTTTCAACAATCCCGATCCGGGCAACATTCGCAACAGGCCCGAGACCGGCGGCGGGTCGATCCCCGATATCGGCGTCTATGCCTACGGCGGGGTGCGCTTCGCTACCGGGGCCGAGCCCGAGGACATGGCCTCCCGACTGCGGCTTGAAAACGGTGTCGATGTCTGGGCACAGGCCAATTGCGTCATGGCGGGGGCCGGGCATCGTTTCACCTATTCCGGGATCACCTCCACGAGGCTCGCTAATCGGCAGGACGTGGTGTTTCAGGGCGATGAGGGGACGATCACGCTTCATGCGCCGTTCAACGCCAATGTCTTTGACGTGGCTGAGGTGCATCTGCGCCGGGGCATGACCGTGACGACGGACAAGTATCCGGGCGTGAACCAATACGTTATGCAGGTCGAGGCCTTTGCCCGGTCGGCGCAGACGGGGGCCGACTATGCCTGTCCGCTGGAGTTTTCTCGGGGCACGCAAGCCATGGCCGATGCGGTCGTCGCCTCGGCCATCGAAATTTCATGAGAGGGTGAGGGATATGTGATGTTCATCATCATGATGTGGGTCGGGCGGATGCTCGTGCTCGTGGCCGGGGTGGTGCAGTTCCTGTGGCTCCTGTTTTCGGGCGAGAAGAACCGACATGTGGCGGAGTTCGG
This sequence comes from Maritimibacter sp. REDSEA-S28_B5, assembly GCA_001626765.1. GTDB lineage: Bacteria > Pseudomonadota > Alphaproteobacteria > Rhodobacterales > Rhodobacteraceae > Maritimibacter. Next base: position 20,079 of record LUOO01000053.1, on the reverse strand, counting down.
CGAGGATCTGGCGGACTGGATGGCGCGGGCGACGCTTTATGTGGCAGCGTCGACCAATGACCGCCCGTTTCCTTTTGACCGCTGGGGTATCCCGGATTGACCCCGCCGCCTGCTTGCGCAGGCGTCGCGGCGGCGCTTGGGGGGCTGCCGCCCCCCAACCCCCCTGCTCGGAGGGGTTTTCCACCCCTCCGAACCTCCCCGAGCGTATTTGCGGAAAGGTGAAAGGATGCGGGGTCAGTCGAGGCGGGCGCGCAGCACCCGGATCATGTTTTCGCCCGCGACCTTGCGGATCTGCGTCTCGGAAAGGCCAGCGTCGAGCATCGCTTGCGTGATCGCGGCGAGTTCGGAGGTGTCGAGGGCGGCTTCGATGGCGCCGTCGAAGTCGGAGCCGAGGGAAACGTGGTCCTCGCCCACCGCGGCGATGGCGGCCGCCACTGCGGCGGCGATGCCCTTGGGGCTGTCGTCGCAGGTCACGTCGGCCCAATAGCCGATGCCGACGACGCCGCCGGTTGCCGCGATGTCGCGCATCAGGTCGTCGGGGTAGTTGCGGACGGTTTCGCAATGGCTGTGGACGCCCGTATGGCTCACGATGAGGGGCACGTCGGTCATGGCGAGCACGTCGCGGGCGGTCTGCTGCGAGCTATGGGCGAGGTCGATGATCCAGCCGTCCGTTTCGAGCTTCGTCACGACCTCGCGCCCGAAGTCGGTGAGACCGGCGCCCGCGACGCCGTGGAGCGAGCCGCCGAGTTCGTTGTCGAAGAAGTGCTGCAGCCCCATGAGGCGATGGCCCGCAGCGTAAAGGATGTCGAGCGCGGCGATGTCACCCTCGAGCGCGTGTCCGCCCTCCATCCCAAGGAAGCCACCGACGAGGTTTGGGTTCGTTTCGCGGTCGGCGAGGAAGGTGTCGAGGTCGGCTTCGGAGGTGAGGACGCGGAAGGTGCCGTCCGAGCGGTCGGCGGCGCGGTGCAGGCGTTCGGCATGGTAGAGCGCGCGTTCGGTGAGCGAGAACCACGTGCGGATCGGCCAGAGCTGACCGATGGCCAGCAGCGTGACGTTGTCGCGCGCCTCGGCGGTGTTTTCCTCGTAGTTCTGGCCGGCCGGGGTCTTGGTAACCGAGGTGAACATCTGGAGCGCGACGTTGCCCTCCTGCAGGCGGGGGATGTCGACTTGGCCATAGCTGCCCCGGTCGAGGAGGTCGCGATTCCACAGGAGGGTGTCGACGTGCCAGTCGCCGATGAGCAGGCTGTCGTGAAGGTTCTGCGCCTCGGCGGAGACCGGATAGGGATCGTGGTCCTTGACCGCGTTCATGCCTTTTTCCGCGATCCGGGGGGCGAAGCCGAAAAAGCCGATGACGCCGAGGATGACGGCGATCAGGACGATGCCCGCGAGCCATTTGAGAATACGCATGAGGTCCCTCCCTTTTGCGCGAGGCTAGGGGGGATTATGTTGGATGCCTAGACGTAACGGAGCGTGAACATGGCTGGCGGATGGAGCCGCGACGGGGCGGTGAACGAACAGATCGAGGCGAGCGTGGCCGAGGAGCTTGAGCGTATGCGCACGCGCCGGGCTCCAGTGGGCGAGAGCCTGCGCGAATGTGCCGAATGTGGCGAAGAGATTCCCGAAGCGCGGCAGGTTGCGCTGCCCGGGGTGAAAATCTGCATTGATTGCCAAGAGGAGCGGGACGCGCAGTTCAAGGCGCGCCCCGGGTTCAATCGGCGGGGGTCGAAGGACAGCCAGTTGAAGTGAGGGGGCAGGATGGGATTGACCCCCATCCTACGATTCCATCGCCTCAAGCTCGTCGATCATGCTGGAGATCATGCTGAGGCCCTTGTCCCAGAACTTCGGATCTGAGGCATCCAGCCCAAAGGGCGCGAGCAGCTCGCTGTGGTGCTTGGACCCGCCCGCCTTGAGCATATCGAAGTATTTCTTCTGGAAGTCCGGGTCGCCCTCTTCATAGACCGCGTAAAGCGCGTTCACGAGACCGTCGCCAAAGGCATAGGCGTAGACGTAGAAGGGCGAGTGGACGAAGTGGGGGATGTAGGACCAGAAGGTCTCATAGCCTTCCATGAAGGTGAACGCCGGGCCGAGGCTTTCGCCTTGGACGCTCATCCACAGCTCGTTGATCTGATCGACCGTCAGTTCGCCCTGCGTCCGCCGGGCCTCGTGCAGTTTGCATTCGAAGTCGTAGAACGCGATCTGGCGCACGACGGTGTTGATCATGTCCTCGACCTTGCCCGCGAGCAGCACCTTTTTCGCGGCCTGATCGGGCGCATCGGCGAGCAGTTTTCGGAAGGTCAGCATCTCGCCAAAAACCGAGGCGGTTTCCGCCAGCGTGAGCGGCGTGTCAGCCAGCAGTTCGCCCTGGTCTGCGGCGAGCACCTGGTGAACGCCGTGGCCCAGTTCATGCGCGAGCGTCATCACGTCGCGCGGTTTGCCGAGATAATTCAGGAGCACATAGGGGTGCGCGTCGGTCACGGTGGGATGCGCGAAGGCACCCGGCGATTTGCCCGGTTTCACGCCTGCGTCGATCCAGCCCTTGTCGAAGAAGGGTTCCGCGATCTCGGCCATTTTCGGGTCGAAGCCCGCATAGGCGTCCATCACCATCTTGCGGGCAAGTGGCCAGTCGATGACGCGTTCTTCCTCCATGGGAAGGGGCGCGTTGCGGTCCCAGACTTGCATCGTGTCGAGGCCCAGCCATTTCTTTTTCAGCTCGTAATAGCGATGCGACAGCTTCGGATAGGCGGCCACGACTGCGTTGCGCAGAGCCTCGACCACTTCGGGTTCGACGTGGTTGGACAGGTGACGCCCGGTCTGGGCCGTCGGCATCTTGCGCCAGCGGTCTTCGATTTCCTTTTCCTTGGCCAGCGTGTTGTGAACGCGGGCGAAGAGGCGGATGTTTTCGCCGAAGACCTTGGCCAGTTCCCGCGCGCCCGCCTCGCGTTTCGCGCGGTTCTGGTCGGAGAGCAGGTTGAGCGTGGCCTCGATCGACATTTCCTCCATCCCCTCGGGGTGGAAAGTGAGGCCCGCCATCGTCTCGTCGAAGAGTTTGTTCCAGGCGGCGGCGCCGACAGAGGACTGGTCGTGAAGGAATTTCTCCAGTTCGTCGGACAGTTGGTAGGGCCGCATGGCGCGCAGGCGGTCGAAGATCGGCTTGTAGCGGGCGAGGTCCGCGTTCGCCTCCCACATTGCGTCGATCTGGGCGTCGGGGATGCGGTTCACCTCGAGCGAGAAGAACACGAGCGGCGCGGTGTAGTCGGTGACCTTCTCCTGACAATTCTGCAGGAATTGCGCCCGCGCGCCGTCGGTCGTGTTCTGGTAGTAAAGCAGCCCTGCGTAGGACATAAGGCGGCCCGCGGTGCGGTCGATGTCCTCATGCGCGCGGATGCAGGCCAGCATACCGGGGGCGTCGAGGTCGGCCAGCTTGCCCTCGTAGGTCGCGGCGAAATCGGCGCAGGCTTTTTGCAGCCAGTCGAGGTCGCGGGCCACTTCGGGCGCGTCCATCGCAGAGTAAAGGTCGGTGAGATCCCAGTCGGGCAGGTCGCCAAGGTTGCCGCTGCCGCCCGCGTCGGTCGCCGCGTCGAAGCGGCGGATGTCGGTGCGGGCGGGGAATTGGATCGGCGTTCGCATGGTCACTCCTTTGTTCGTCGGACCAGACATAGGCGGTGTGGACCCGGCTCTCAATGGGGCGGTGGGATGCAGGGCGCTGGAAGCCGCCGGGTATGTAATGTTTCGTTAACTGATGGGACGCGGAGAAGCCTGATCATTTCGTACCCGGTGACAATGACTTGTGGGCCGTCGGGATTGGTCTCGTAACCCGCCGGAATCGGTATCAATTTTCGAACTTTCGCCCAACTTCCGCCGGAATCGCGTGATTTTTAAGACTCGGGAAAAACCGTCGGGGGGCGGGTGTGGCCATTGGCTGGAAGGTGTCGGACATGAAACGGCAGGGTAGCGAGTTGACGGGGGTGCGGGCAGGACGAGGGCGCGGCGGATTTGTCGCACGCGAGGATGGCTCATTCATCATCTTCGGCCTTTTCATCTTCCTCGCGATGATCATGGCAGCGGGCGTGGGGATCGACCTCATGCGCTACGAAGCGCAGCGCGCGCGGCTTCAGGCCACGCTCGACCGCGCGATCCTGGCCGCCGCGTCGCTCGATCAGCCGCTCGATCCCAAGACGGTCGTGATCGACTATTTCACCAAGGCCGGGCTCGATGCCTATATCGACCCCAACGATGTGAAGGTGACGAACAACGCCAACACGCGCCGCGTCGAGGCGAGCGCCTCTCTCGAGGTGCCTACGGCTTTCATGCGTTTCACCGGTATCGATTATCTTAACGCCCCGGCACAGGGCGCGGCGGAAGAAAGCGTCGCGCTGAACGAGATCTCGCTCGTCGTGGACGTGTCGGGGTCGATGGGCTGGGCCTCCTATTCCGGTCAGACAAAACTCTACGAGTTGAAAAAAGCCGCGCGCACCTTTGCGAACATGATCCTGTGCAACCCGAACGACACCTCGGACAGTGCGACCTGCACGGTCGATCCGAACAAGGCGTCGATCACGCTCGTGCCCTATGCGACGCAGGTTCTGCTCGGGTCCCATCTGGCGAGTTCCTTCACACTGACGACCGAGAACACGCGCAATACCTGCGTGACCTTCTTCCCCGCCGATTTCGGTGTCGTGAGTGTGGATGCGGACACGGCGATCCAGCGCACCGGGGATTTCGACCCCTACCGCGGGCGAAACGAGTCGCCCAGCAGCAGCAACGGGCCTTGCCAGACGGACAGCTGGCGCGAGGTTCACCCCTATGAGGACCGTGCCGCCGACTTGCGCGCCGAGATCAACGCGCTGCAGGCGAACGGGTCGACGTCCATCGACCTCGGCATGAAGTGGGGCGCGGCCCTGCTCGACCCGGATGCGCGCAACGCGATCACCCGAATGAACACGCTGGGCCGGGTGTCCAACATCTATGTCGGGCGACCCCTCGACTACGACACGCGCGGGCTCGAAAAGGTCATCGTGCTCATGACGGACGGCGACAACCAGCCGCAGGACCACCTCAACCCGGGCTTCTTCGCCGGTCCCTCCCCGATCTGGAAAGGCAGCGACGGGCGGCTGTCTATATATGACGCGGACAACAACCGCTACTGGTGGCCGCACCGCAGCGAATGGCGTGACCATGCCTGGGGCACCGGCACCTACCAGGAGTGCACGACCTCCTGGGTCTGGGACTGGTCGCGGTGGCGCTACGTCGAGGTGACAAACTGTTACACCCGCACCGAAGCGTCGAGCGCGTCGCAGTTGTCCTTTCCGCAGCTTTGGGATGATTACACCATTGCGTGGTGGAACCAGTGGAACTTCCTGCCCGACGCGGCAGGCGAGTTCGACCATGATGACAAGAACGGGCATCTGGACGCGATCTGCACGGCCGCGAAGAACGCCGGCATCACGGTCTTCACCATCGGGTTCGAGGTCGAAGGGGACCTCACCGACTGGATCACCGACGATCCGAAGGACGTCATGCGGGATTGCGCGAGCTACCCGTCCTATTACTTCGATGCGAACGGTCTGAACCTGACATCGGCCTTCTCGGCCATCGGGCGTGAAATTTCAAAACTGAGGCTCGTCAACTGACATGAAACTCGGGGCAGGCATAAAGAAAATCGGCCAGAAGGTCGGGCAGACATTCAGACGGGAAGAGGGAAACGCGACCATCGAGTTCGTGATCCTGTTCCCGGCGATCATGACTCTCTTCCTCTCGGCTTTCGAAATCTCCGTCTACCTTGCGCGGTCGGTTCTGCTGGACCGGGCGCTCGATATTTCGGTGCGTCAGCTGCGGCTGGGCACGCTCGCGCCCAAGACGGCCAACGAGTTGCGCAATCACATCTGCAACGGCACGCTGATCTTCCCGGACTGCGAGGCCGCCACCTCGATCGAACTGGTGCCGGTGTCGACTGCCACATGGCAGTTCCCGGCCAACACCATCTCCTGCGTGGATCGCAACGCGCTGATCCAGCCGGCGATGAACGTGAATTTCGGTCAGGCCAACGACGTGATGATCGTGCGCGCCTGCACCGTGCTCGACCCGTTCTTTGCCACGACTCCCTATGTCATGGGCCTGCCGCGCGATGCGAGCGGGGGCTACAATATCGCTGCTGCCTCTACTTTCGTGAACGAGCCCTGAGGTCGGACCCATGTCGTTTGTGTTTTCCGGTATCGCTGCCAAGCTGGCCGTCTTCGGCAAGGATGAGGACGCGAGCCTCTCGGTCGAGGCGGTCATCATCATCCCGCTGCTTCTGTGGGGGTTTCTCTTTACCTACACGGTTTTCGACGTCTACCGGGCCAAGAACATCTCGCTCAAGGCAAACTACGCGGTTTCCGACCTTCTGTCGCGCGAGGGCAACCCGATCAACCAGGCTTATCTCAACGGAACGAAGAGCGTGTTCCGCTACCTCACCCAGGGCAACAGCGCCACCTGGATGCGCGTCACGCAGGTTTACTGCAATTCCAATTGCACGAACAATGACACGCGCGAGCTGTTCGTCGACTGGTCCCACGCGACCGACAACAAGGGCACCTACACGACCCAGTCGATGCGCACGAAACTCGCCCACGCGATCCCGCTGCTGGCGGCCGGGGAGCGCGCGCTGATCGTGGAGACATCGGTGGACTACTACCCGCCCTTCATCCCGACGATGATCTGGACGCCCTGGTCGAAAAGCTCGTCGGTGGAGTATCCGGCGGGATGGGGTTACATCAAGCCGCGCACCTTCGTGGATATCGTGATCACCGAGCCGCGCTTTGCGCCGCGCCTGTGCTGGTCGACCTGCTGAGGGGGCTTCGTCCCATGATTGTTCGGAGGTGAACAGCACCCCTTTGCGAGTGCAGGGATGCACCGATTGCGCGACGATGCGAGCAGTCCTATCTCTGACGGCGACCGGGAACGATCCTGTTCCCGCCCCGTGGGAGGCCGATGCCTCTCCCTGCGAAAGGAGACGCTCATGTCCATTCGTCCCGTGATCGAGGCGCATCGCGCCCAGCCCGCCATGGAAGGCGCGGGAGTCCGGCTGCACCGGGGGTTCGGCTTCGGAGATCCCGAGGCCTTCGACCCCTTCCTGATGTTTGACGATTTCCGCGGCGACCATCCCAACGACTACATGCGCGGCTTTCCGTGGCACCCGCACCGGGGGATCGAGACGATCACCTATGTGCTCGAGGGCACGGTCGAGCATGGCGACAGCCTGGGCAACACCGGGACGCTGGGCAAGGGCGACATCCAGTGGATGACGGCGGGTTCCGGCATCATGCATCAGGAGATGCCCAAGGGAAACTTCAAGGGCCAGATGCACGGCTTTCAGCTTTGGGGGAACCTGCCCTCGAGCCTCAAGATGACCGCGCCGCGCTATCAGGACATCAAGTCGGGGGCGATCCCCGAGGTGACGGATGACGACGGGGTGACCGTGCGGGTGATCGCGGGCGAATTCTGGGGTCAGAAGGGGCCGGTCGACGGTGTCGCCGCCGATCCGCAGTAGCTGGACGTGACCGTGCCTGCGGGCGTGAAGAAACGTTTCAAGATCGACACCTATCGCCGCGCCTTTGCCTATGTGTTCCAGGGCTCGGCTGCTTTCGTTGATGCTTCGACCCCCTCGGGCGTGCTTCTGGAAAAAGAGGTCATGGGGCAGGAGGTCAACATCCGCGACATGTCCGGCAACCGGACCGTGGTGCGCTTCGGCTCGGGCGATGAGGTCGTGGTGCAGGCAGGGGAGGAAGGGGTGCGGTTCCTGCTGGTCTCGGGTGCGCCGATCGAGGAGCCGGTGGCCTGGCACGGGCCGATCGTGATGAACACCCATGCCGAGATCCAACAGGCGGTGCGCGAGTTGCGCAACGGGACCTTCATCAAACCGGCGCATTGAAAGGGGTTTCAGCGCGCTTTTGCGCTGGCGACCGACTGGGGGAGGCGCTGCTTCCCCCAGACCCCCTCCGGGATATTTATGAACCAGAGAAGAGGACCGCCTTGGGGTGGTCCTTTTGCACTGTGGATGGCTCAGGGGTGGGTGGAGAAATGCGCGACGGTGCGGGCGTAGAAATCGGCACGGGTCGCGGGGACTTCCATCATGATCTCGTGCTCGGCCCTTGGAACAAGGATGAGCTGGCCGTTCTGCCAGCGGCCCATGAGAGCGTGGACGGGTTCGGTCGCGACGATCCGTTCGTCCGCCCCGAGGAAGGTGAGCGTCGGCGTTTGTGGCGCGGGCAGGCGCTGGAGCGCCGCACATTCCCGAAGAGACGTGTAGAGCCAAGTGACCGAGGGGCCGCCTAGGGCAAGGTCGGGGTGGGCTTCGAGCTGGCCCACCATGAAGTCCCACATTTCGCGGTCCTTGGTGAGCTGGTTGTCCTCGAAGGGTGCGATCTGCACGTAGCTTTCGCGCGACGTGGCCGGGGCCTGCGCGAGCCCGCGCCCGATGGAATGGGAGAGCCAGGACAGGCTCCAGGCAACGGGTCTGAGAAAGGTCGAGAGGCCAATGCCCCACATCGGGGCGGAAAAGACCGCGGCTGTCACGGGCAGGTTGCGGTGCAGGGACCGAAGGCCGATGGCCCCGCCCATGGAGTGCCCGAGGAGGTAGTAGGGTTTGGGCAGGCCGAGGGCTTCGACCGCGCCCATGACCCGATCCACATCACTTTGGTAGTCGTCAAAGCTGTCCACATGCCCGAGCAGGCGTTCCGGCGCAGCGCGGTCGGCGATGCCCTGTCCGCGCCAGTCGACCGCGATCATGTCGAAGCCCGCACGGGTGAACTCCACCGCGGCGGGCCCGTATTTCTCGATATACTCGGTGCGTCCGGGGAACAGGAGGACGGTACCCTTCTTCGCCTGCGCCTGCGTCGGCCAATGACCGAGCCGAATCTTCACGTCGTCGGGGCAGGTGAGCCAGAAGGCCCTGCCACCCTCCGGCCCGCGGGCAATGTCGTCGAAAAAGGGCGCCGTTTCCATCAGGGGCTCAGGCCAGAAGGGCGCCGAGCTTCATCGCGGCGCCCATGTCGCCGTCGATGGTCAGTTTGCCCGACATGAAGGCGGCGGTCGGATTGAGGTCGCCTGCCATCATCGACTCGAAGGTGTCTTGCGAAGCGGTGAGGGTCACGTCGGTGTCCTCGTCGCCCGCATGGGCGCCGGTGCCGTCCACGACCACGGCTCCTTCGCCTTCGATGACGAATTTGGCGGTGCCGTCAAAGCCCTCGCCCTCGAGTTTCGCATTCAGGGCGGCGACGGCCGCGTCGATGACTTCGCTCATCTTTTCCTCCGTATGGCGTCCTCGCGACGCCGTTGGTTTACGTCCCCGTCAACCTATGGCCTGCGTGCGCCGATTGTAACCGGGTTTTCACGGCGTGACGTTCGGGAACGCGCGGTGTTTTCGCAAGGTCATTCAGTCAGGTTGACGCAAAAAGGTTTCCGCCACCGCGTCGCGCAATGGTGATTTCCCACGGGCAGGATCGACGTTAGGCTGGGTCCATGCGCTACCTGATCTTCCTTCTCGCCTGTCTTGCCGGTCCTGTCCTTGCCGACGACGCACGGCTCGACGAGCTGTTCGCCTCTCTTCAGGACGCGGACGAGACGTCCTGGGAGCAGATCGAGGACAAGATCTGGACCGAGTGGTCGCGGTCTGGATCCCCAACGATGGACCTGCTTCTAGAGCGGGGACGCGACGCGATGGGAGACGAGAACACGGATGCGGCGATCGAGCATCTCACGGCGCTGACCGAGAACGCGCCGGAGTTCGCCGAGGGGTTCAACGCCCGTGCCACGGCCTACTACGCGGCGGGTCTGATCGGTCCGTCGCTCGCAGATATCGCGCGGACTCTGGAGCTTGAGCCGCGGCATTTCGGAGCGCTTTCGGGTCTTGCCCTCATCCTCGAGGAAATTGGTGACGATCAGGCAGCGCTTGAAGCCTACCGCGCTGCTCTTGCTATACATCCCCAGCGTCCCAACTTAAGAGAGGCGGTGGAACGCCTCGAGCGCGAGCTTGAAGGCAGCGCGATCTAAGAGGCCAAAGGCGGATTTATGCCGGGGATTACGGCCGTTCTCGGCCCGACGAACACGGGCAAGACTCACTATGCCATCGAACGGATGCTCGCCCATCGCACGGGGGTAATCGGGCTTCCGCTGCGTCTGCTTGCGCGCGAGGTCTATGACCGGATCGTCGCGCTGCGCGGGCCTAACGTCGTCGCGCTGGTCACCGGCGAGGAACGGATCGTACCGGATCGCGCCCAATATTGGGTCGCCACGGTCGAGGCGATGCCCGAGGGAATCGGCGCGGATTTCGTGGCCATCGACGAGATCCAGCTTTGCGCCGACCCGGAGCGGGGGCATGTGTTCACGGATCGACTGCTGCACATGCGCGGGCTGCATGAGACGCTGTTCATGGGGTCCGACACCATGCGCGGGGCCATCGCGGCGCTCGTGCCCAAGGTGCAGTTCATGCGGCGCGAGCGGTTTTCGACGCTGACCTATGCCGGGTCGAAGAAGATCAGCAGGATGCCGGGACGGTCGGCCATCGTCGGCTTCTCGGTCGACAATCTTTATGCCATTGCCGAGCTTATGCGGCGTCAGAAGGGCGGGGTCGCCGTGGTCATGGGGGCGCTCAGCCCGAGGACCCGCAATGCCCAGGTCGAGCTATATCAGAACGGCGATGTCGATTACCTCGTCGCGACGGACGCGATCGGGATGGGGCTGAACCTCGACGTGACCCATGTGGCGTTCTCGGCGCTGACCAAGTTCGACGGGCGGCGAATGCGGCGGCTTGCGCCCAATGAGCTGGGTCAGATTGCGGGGCGCGCGGGGCGCTACATGCAGGACGGGTCTTTTGGCGTGACCGGGGAAGCACCGGCGCTTGAACCCGAGGTGGTCGAGGCGATCACCTCGCACAACTTCACGCCCCTGAAGAAGCTCAACTGGCGCAATTCGGACCTGCTGTTCGGGAGCGTCGATGCGCTGATCGCCTCGCTCGAAGAGGTGACGAGCGACGAATGGCTCACCCGTGCGCGGGAGGCCGACGACCAGCTTGCGCTCAAGGATCTGGCCACGGACCCGATCATTCGGGCGCGCGCGAGCGATGGAAAAAGCGTCAGATTGCTCTGGGATGTGTGCCGCGTGCCCGATTTTCGGGGGATTTCGCAGCAGGAACATGCCAGTCTGCTTTCTGGCATCTTCACGGACCTGCATGAACATGGGAAGGTGCGGGAGGACTGGTTCGCGCGGCAGGTGAAGCGGATCGACCGGGTCGATGGCGACATCGACACATTGTCGAAACGTCTGGCCTATATTCGCACATGGACCTATGTGGCGCAAAGAAACGGCTGGCTGGCCGATGATGCCCATTGGCGCGGGGAAACCCGTGCGGTAGAAGACCGCCTGTCAGATGCCCTTCACGCGGCGCTGACGCAAAGATTTGTCGACCGGCGCACATCCGTGCTCTTGCGGCGGTTGAAGCAGAAGGAGAGCTTGGTGGCTCAGGTGAACGAAAAAGGTGAGGTGACCGTCGAAGGACAATTCGTCGGTCGTCTTGAAGGGTTCCGTTTCAAGCAGGACGCATCGTCCTCGCCGGAAGAGGCCAAGACGATGCGGCAGGCGAGCGTTCAGGCGCTGGCGCCCGAGTTCCACCTGAGGGCGGACCGCTTCTACAACGCGCCCGACACCGAGCTGGATTTCACCGAGCAGGGCGGCCTTATGTGGGGCGAACATGCGGTCGGCAAGCTCGTCAAGGGCGACGACGTTCTGCGCCCGCGTGTGCAGGCTTTCGTGGATGACGAGGCGGGCGCGGATGTGACTGAAAAGGTCACGCGCCGCCTGCAGCATTTCATCGACCGCAAGGTGGCTGCACTGTTCGAGCCGATGTTGGCCATGCAGAATGACGAGGCGCTGACGGGCTTGCCGCGTGGCTTTGCCTTCCGTCTGGTCGAGGCGCTGGGCGTTGTGCCGCGGGGCGATGTCGCCTCGGACGTAAAAGAGCTCGATCAGGACGCGCGGGGGCTCTTGCGCAAGCATGGCGTGCGCTTCGGTCAGTTCACGATCTTCATGCCGCTCCTCTTGAAACCCGCGCCGACCCGGCTGCGGCTGGTGCTCTGGTCGCTTTTCAATGGGCTCGACGAGTTTCCCGAGGCGCCGCCGGCGGGTCTGGTGACGATCCCCGTGATCGACGGGATTTCCGATGATGTCTACACGTTGTCGGGCTACCGCAAGGCCGGTGCGCGTGCCATCCGGATCGACATGCTGGAGCGGCTGGCCGATCAGCTTCGTGCGAAAGACAGCCGCGCGGGGTTCGAGGCAAACCCGGACATGCTGTCCATCACCGGCATGACGCTCGAACAATTCGCGGACCTCATGCAGGGGCTGGGCTACAAGGCCGAGCGCGGCGAGCGGGCCAAGGAAAAGGTGGTTGATCCGGCGGCGAACGCGGCCCCGTCGACTGTCGAGGGCACGTCTGAAGCCGAGGCTTTGCCCGAGGCGGGCGAGGCCCCCGTGGCCCAGCCGGGCGCCGAGGGTGCGTCGGAAGTCGATGCGACGCCGGATGCAACGGCCGAGGCATCGGGCGAAGCGCCTTCGGAGGCAGCCGCCGCGCCGGCCGCCGAAGTCGAAACCGAAGTCTTCTACACCTTCACCTGGGGCGGTCTGGGGCGCGGCAACGCGAACCGGGGCAACCGTCAGGGCCGTGGCCAAGGCGAGGGCAACCGCGAAGGCGGTGGTCGTCGTGAGGGCAAACCCGGTGGCCAGGGCAAGGGTCCGCGCAAGGGTGGCCCGAAAGGCAAGGGTGGACCCGGCGGCGGAAACCGCGATCAGGGGGCCAAGACCTTCTCGGCGCGTCCGCCGAAAAAGGAAAAGGCCATCGACCCGGACAACCCCTTCGCCCAGGCGCTCATGGGCCTTCGGGACAAGAAGTGACGCCCGATGACGCATGAACCGCGCGCGACGATGCGGGCCGACAAGTGGCTCTGGCACGCGCGGTTCTTCAAGACTCGGGGATTGGCAACCAAGCTCATTTCGGGCGGGCATCTGCGGGTCAACGCGAGCAAGGTGGACAAGCCCTCCACCAGCGTCGGCGCGGGCGATGTGCTGACCTTTCCGCAGGGATCGCGTATCCGGGTGGTCCGGGTGCTCGGCCTGTCCGAACGTCGGGGTCCGGCCCCGGAAGCGCAGGCGCTCTATGCCGACATGTCGCCGGAAAAGGCAGATGTTCCGAAAGCGCCCGGCTTTGAGGGAAAGGGGCGCCCCTCTGCGAAGGATCGCCGCAACGCGCGTCTTTATGATCCGACCCGGCTTGAATGATTCCGCCGGGGGCGATACGCAGACGCGAGAATTTCGACTGAGTTTCGGGGTGGCCGATGACCTATATCGTCAACGACAAATGTATCGCCTGCAAATACACCGACTGTGTGGAAGTCTGCCCCGTGGACTGTTTCTACGAAGGTGAGAACACGCTGGTGATCCACCCGGACGAATGCATCGACTGCGGCGTGTGTGAACCCGAATGCCCTGCCGACGCGATCCGCCCGGACACCGAGCCGGACGCGGAGAAATGGGTCGAGTTCAACCGCAAATACGCGGAAATCTGGCCGGTCATCATCGAGAAGAAAGATCCTCTGCCCGACGCGGAAGCGCGCAACGGTGAAGAGGGCAAGCTCGAGAAATACTTCTCCGAAGCTCCCGGCGGCTGAGGCAAAGGGCCGGGCGATGCCTCGGCGCCACCGTTGACAGGTCGGCGACGGGCAGGTTCGGCAGAAACCGGCGTGTTTGCCGGGATTTTACGCCGTTGTGCAGGCAGACCTTTAAATTTGCCTGATTCTGCGCTATATTGAACTTCGCTGTGAAACAAGAGGCCTGACTTGCGCTCCGGGGAATGATTTAGCGCGAGCATTTTGTCGGACATGAGCGTGGTGTCGTTTGGGAATTGTCCCAATCGGGCTGCGTTTTCTTCGTCCCTGAATGCCCCCCGGATGCGACGCATCGTCGGTTCCAAGCCGAGGCCCTGAAAGGAAGAACGCCAAATGAGCAAAGCCAAGACGCTCGAATTCCGCCCGAATGAATACGTGGTATACCCTGCGCATGGCGTGGGCCAGATCATTTCCATCGAGGAGCAGGAAATCGCCGGGCTGAAGCTGGAGCTTTTCGTCATCTCCTTCGAGAAGGACAAGATGACCCTTCGCGTCCCAACGGACAAGGCAACCGAGGTCGGGATGCGCAGCCTGTCGTCGCCGGACGTGGTGTCCAAGGCGATGGATACGCTCAAGGGCAAGGCGCGCGTCAAACGCGCGATGTGGTCGCGTCGTGCGCAGGAATACGAGCAAAAGATCAACTCGGGTGACCTGATCTCGATCGCCGAGGTCGTGCGCGACCTGCACCGGTCCGACGATCAGCGCGAGCAGTCCTATTCCGAGCGTCAGCTGTACGAGGCGGCGCTGGAGCGTCTGACCCGCGAAGTGGCTGCCGTCTCGGGTGGTGATGAACGCGCCGCGGCTCAGAAGGTTGACGATGTCCTGACTTCGCGCGCAGCCTGAGCGTGAGCCGCCCGCGGCATTGAAGCTGGGGGCGTAATAACAGGCAAGGTGCACAAACCGCCGCTCCATCCCCGGGGCGGCGGTTTTCTTTGGGTCGCGGGCGTGTCAGAGCGCGGAAAAGGCGGCGAGGGCGGCAATCTCTGCCACTTGCTGCGTCGCCCCTAGAACGTCGCCGGTCTGGCCGCCGATCTTCGTGCGTGCGATCGCGGCGACCGTTGTGACCCCGACGGCGGTCCAGAGAATCGGCGCCAGCGCATCGGCGCCGGTCAGGGCAAAGGCCCCAAGAACGGCGAGCAGGAGGCCGAGCGCCACCGTGGCACGCTCCGGCACGCCCACCGAGGCGGACAGCCCCGAGCCGCGCGCATTGGGAAGTGCGGCCATGAGGAGCGGCATGGTCGCGCGCGACAGCGTCGCGACGGCGAGAAGAGGGCCGAGCCAGCCGCCCTGCGCCACGATCCCGGTCATCAGGTACCAGCGGATCAGCAACGACATCACGAGCGCGATGGTGCCATAGCTGCCCATGCGGCTGTCCTTCATGATCTCGAGCCGCCGGTCGCGGTCATGCCCGCCCCAGAACCCGTCGGCGCAGTCCGCAAGCCCGTCCTCGTGCAGTGCGCCGGTGGTGACGATCAGCGTCAAGAGGCCGAAGGCGGCGGCAGCCCCGGCGGCAAGGCCCATGAGCGAGGTCAGCGCGATAACACCGGCTGCGATCAGCGCAGGGGCCAGCCCCGCCAGTGGATAGGCCCAGGATGCGCCCGCACCTCTCGTGAAATCCACGGCGAAAATCCGGTGGACCGGCAGCCGCGTGAGCAGCGCCAGAGCGGTCAGGATGTCGCCGGGCAGGGCCAGAGCTTCGTGTTTGAGCCGGGTCACGGGTTTCGCCTTGTTAAGGTGCGCTTCATCTCGGTAAGACCTTCGCGGCAGTCATTCAACAGGAGAGACCCATGCGCTTTACCACCCTCAGCGAGTTCCAGAGCCTTCTGGCGGACCTGCCGGACATGGACCGGGAGGCCGAGGCGGGGGCGCGGGAGCGCAACGGTCAGCTCACCAAACCGCCGGGGGCGCTGGGGCGGCTCGAGGATCTGGCGATCTGGTATGCGGGTTGGCGCGGCGATGCGCGCCCGCAGCTTGAGCGGCCGCAGGTGCTCATCTTCGCGGGCAAACACGGTATCTGCGCGCAGGGTGTGTCGGCCTTTCCGGCCGAGGTCACCGTGCAGATGGTGGCGAATTTCGAACAGGGCGGCGCGGCGATCAACCAGCTTGCCGGTGCCTTTGGCGCGACGATGGACGTGGTCGCCATCGACCTTGACGAGCCGACGGAGGATTTCACGCAAGGTCCGGCGATGACCGAGGACGAGGTCGTCGCGGCGCTTCATGCCGGCTGGGATTCGGTCGATCCCGAGGCCGACCTGCTGGTGACCGGCGAGATGGGGATCGGCAACACCACATCGGCTGCCGCGATTGCCCATGCGCTCTTCGGTGGATCGCCCGAGAATTGGGTCGGACGCGGCACGGGTGTCGATGACGCGGGCCTTGCGAACAAGACGCGGGTGGTGCGCGAGGGGCTCGCGGCGAATGCGACGGAAACGCCGCTCGAGGTGCTCCGTTGTCTGGGCGGACGCGAGGTCGCAGGCATGGCGGGGGCGATTGCCCGGGCGCGTAGCCTGCGTATTCCGGTGATCCTCGATGGCTATATCTGCTGCGCCGCTGCGGCAGTGCTGGCCGAGGCGGCTCCGGGAGCATTGGACCATTGCGTAGCGGGTCACGTGTCGGCCGAGGCACCTCACCGCGAGCTTCTGGGCAAGCTCGGGAAAGAGCCGCTCCTGTCGCTCGGGATGCGCCTGGGCGAAGGGTCCGGCGCCGCACTGGCCATCGGCGTGCTCAAGGGCGCGGTCGCAACACATTCCGGTATGGCGACCTTTGCCGAGGCGGGCGTGTCGGACGGTTGATCACGGGACCGGCGCGGCTCAGGCCGCGTCGTCCTTTTTGCGGGTCTCGTCCAGCTCCATGAGCGACGAGACCATGGCGCTTTCGATATCACGGTCGAGTTCGATGGCGCGGGTGCGGTAGGCCTCGTTGTCCTCGACGGGCACATTGGGGTCCCAGTAATTCGCAAGCTCGCGGATCATGTGGCGGTCGTGGTTGAAGAACATGCGCTCGGCCTCATGCGCCTCGAACTCGCTGAGGCCAATGTTTTCAAGCACGTAGCGACCTGCGCGCAGCGAGCTGTCGAACATCTCGCGCACGATGTCGTCCGCGCCTGCCTTGTAGAGCTGGAACACATGGGTCCGGTCGCGGGCGCGCGCGATGATGTGCAGGTCGGGGCGCACGGACCGCGCATGAGCCACGATGCGCGTGCAGGCCTCGGGGCTGTCCACCGCGACGACCAACACCTTGGCGGTGGCGATCCCGGCAGTCTGGAGCAGGTCCGGGCGGGTCGGGTCGCCGAAGTAGGCCTTGATCCCGAACTTGCGCATCATCTGGATCGTGGACAGGTCGGCGTCGAGCACCGTGGTCTGGAACCCGGTCGAGCGCACGAGCCGGTTCACGATCTGACCGAAACGACCGATGCCGACGATGATCACGCCGGAATGTTCGTCGATCTCGTCCTCCTCGTGGTCATGGGTGTGGTCGCCGAAGCGTTTGGCGATCTGGTCGTAGGCGATGAAGAAAAGCGGTGTGAGCAGCATCGACAGGGCGACGACGGTCAGAAGGTCCTGCGCAATGGCATTGGTGATGACGCCCTGGGTGAGCGTGAAGGTGGTGAGCAGAAAGCCGAACTCACCGGCCTGCGCGAGGCCAAGCGTAAAGAGCCAGAGGTCGCGGCGCCTGAGCCCGGAGAGAAACCCGAGCGGGGCGAGCACGGCGGCCTTGGCCACCATGAGGGCGAGGGCCAGGAACATGAGCCGGAGCGGGTCCGCGAGGAACCCGTTCACATCCATGCCTGCGCCGACCGTGATGAAGAAAAGGCCCAGAAGCAGGCCCTTGAAGGGTTCGATGTCGGTTTCAAGCTCGTGGCGAAACTCGGAGTTGGCGAGCATGACGCCGGCGAGAAATGCACCCAAAGCGGGGGAAAGGCCGACCATGTTCATGAGCGTCGCGATGCCCACGACGATGAGGAGCGCGACGGCCGTGAACATTTCGCGCAGCTGGGCGGAGTTGATAAAGCGAAACAGGGGCCGGGCGAGGTAGCGACCCGCGAGGATGATCGCGCCGACCGCGCCAAGGGTCATGAGCGTCACGCCCCAGCCCGGCAGGCCCTCGACCAGCGAGACGGAGCCGTGATCCTCGCCCCCGTGGGCGGCGGCATGGGTGGCAAGAAGCGGCAGGAGGGCGAGCATCGGGATGACCGCGATGTCCTGCGTCAGAAGGACCGAGAACGAACTTCGCCCGCCGGCAGTCTGCATCAGGCGCTTCTCGGACAGGGTTTGCAGGACGATGGCGGTGGAGGACAGCGACAGCATGAGACCCACGGTGAGTGACACCTGCCACGTGCCGCCCAGAAGCATCGTCACGCCGGTGAGCACGCCTGCGGTCAGGACGACCTGCGCGCCGCCCAGGCCCATGAGCCGGTGCCGCATGTCCCAGAGCGCACCTGGGTCAAGCTCGAGCCCGATGAGAAAGAGCATCATCACGACGCCGAACTCGGCGAAGTGCATCAGCCCCTCGGTCTCGCCCCCGTCGATGCCCGTGATCGGGCCGATGAGCAGCCCCGCCACGAGGTAGCCCAGCACCGAGCCAAGCCCCAGCCGCGCAGCGATTGGGACCGCGATGACGGCGGCGCCGAGATAGATCGTGGCGTTGAGCAGAAAACCTTCCATGTACTCGATATCGCAATCGGCGCGGGGAAAGGCAACGCAGGCAAGACCCTAGGTTTCGGGGGAGAGGGGATTCTGGCCGAGAAGGTCGCGAATTTGCGTCCCCATGAGGACGAATTGATCGAGCCTTGCGCCGATGCGTTCCTGAAAGACGCCAAGTTGCCCGATGATATCGACGAGGCTTTCGCCGGAGGTGGGCAGGCGCGAGCTTTCGATCTTGCACATCACGCGGGTCGTGGATAGGGCGAGGACGTGGCGTTCCATGATCGTGCAGGCGGTCAGGATGCGGACGGTTTCTTCGCGCACCTCGTTCACCGCCTTGACAGACTGCGCGGCATAGGTCGCCACGATGTCGTGCAGGATCTGGCGCTCGCCCTCGATGTCCACGTTGCCGAGTTGCCTGCGTTCTTCGGTGAGCTGGCGGTCGCAGGCGTCGAGAATGCGTTGCATCCCGTGGATGAAGAGCGACGACAGGATGCGTTCCTTGAGCTGGGCGAAATTGCTTTTCTCGCCCACCACATTGGTCTCGAACCAGTCGAACATGTCGCGCGACATGATCGCGTAGTTCTTGGACAGGGTCGAGATCGGCCCGCCTGTTGGTTCCAGCCGGGAGGCGATGACCTGCAGGTTGTGAGGCACCGTGCGCATGGCGCGGAAGTCGTTGATCAATCCCTCGGTCTCGGTCTTGAGCGAGACCGCATGTTCGAGCGTCGAGGCGAGCGCATGACCGCGTTCATCGCGCGGCGCCGCGATGAGGTCGTCTCGCGCAACAAGTTCGGTGGCGAGGGCGCGTGCCGAAAAATCGAGATAGGTGGGGTAGCCCAAGGCCTGAAGCCGGGAGAGGAGCGCCTGCGCCGATGCTTCCGGGCTCATTCCTTCGGACTCTTCGCGGTTTTTCAACGCATCGTATTCGGCCTCGATCGTCGCGAGCAACGGACTAGTCGGTTTGATCCGGGCCGAGAGGTATCCGTCACCATGAGGTGTGACCACGGCGAAGACCCAGTAGTGCAGCCCGTCGCGCGCCCGGTTCTTGACATAGGCCCCGACCGGGCGGCCCGATCTGATGGTGTCCCACAGGAGCCAGAAAACGGCACGTGGCATGTCGGGATGGCGGATGATCCGGTGGGGCGCCCCCAGCATGTCAGGCCAGTCATAGGCGGCGACCCGATGAAAGACCCAGTTTCCCGACTGAATGACGCCACGATCATCGGTTCTGGAGAAGAAGACCTCTTCCGGGGCGAAGGGGGCTTCGCCGCTGGCCGGACGAAAGGCGGTGCGTTTCTCGACGAGGCTCAAGGCAGGCTCCCAACGGATGAATTGCCTAAGCCGGTATCAGAGGAAGATTGCCCGCCCGTTAACGCTCGTGCAGGCTAGGGCGATTAACCGAGGGGCAGCACGTCCAACGCGAACTGCCGGTTGCCCTTCTGGTAGATCACGCGCGACGCAGAGATCGAGGTGACCCTTCCGCCGTCGAGCCGGTCGCCCACCGCCACTTTCACGTAGCGTCCGTTGGACATCCGGACGAGCGCCCGGCGTGACGAGTTGGAACCGTAGATGCCGATCACGTTCACCTGGCGGAGATTGAGTGCGTTCTTCATCGTCGCGGACCGGGCCACCGAAGCGGAGGTCGGGATGTTCGAGGGCGCGGCAGCGGCGATCACCTCGGGTTCGCCGTCGTCGGCGGGATCCTGGGCGGAGGGGGCGTTTTCCACGGCGGCCTGTCG
>LUOO01000052.1 GCA_001626765.1 Maritimibacter sp. REDSEA-S28_B5 | reverse complement strand
CCTCGGCAAGCTGAGCCTTCTCAACAAAGCCCGGAATCAGTTGATCACCCACCACGAATGACGGTGTGCCGTTGAAGCCGAGAGCCTCGGCCAGACGTAGCGACGTGGCGATATGTTCCTCGACTTCGGGCGATTGCATGTCGACCTTGAGCTGCTCGACATCGAGTCCGACCTCGCCCGCGATCCGCAGCACCGACTGCTCGTCCAACTTCGCCCGCGCACCCATCAGTGCATTGTGCAGTTCAGCATACTTGTTCTGCTTCCGTGCAGCCAAAGCGGCCCGCGCCGCGATCGCTGATCCTTCGCTGAGGATTGGCCATTCTCTCAGAACAAGACGGATGTTTCCGTCCTCGGCCAGCAGGGCGTCGATTTCAGGCATCGCGCGTTTGCAGTAGGGACAGTTGTAATCGAAGAACTCCACCACCGTCACGTCGCCTTCCGGGTTGCCGAGGACCGGCGCGTTGGGGTCGCGCTCCAGCAGGGTGCGCTCGTCAGCCAGGGTCGCGGCGGCAGCGGCGGCCTGGGCCTCTGCTTGGCGTGCCTCCAGCGTCTGAAGCGCCTCGAGCACAAGCTCCGGGTTCTCGCGCAAGGTTTCGACGACCAGTTCCCTGATCCGGTCCTCGGTAATCTCCTGCGCCGGGGAAAGGCCGGGAGCGAAGACGAGAGTGATGGCAAGCAGGATTGACGTGACGCGCATGAGAAGTGCCTTGTGTGACGGATAAAGAGTTTCAGGCGGTCTGCACCCTCTAGTTCCTAGAGAGGCAAGCGGAAATCGGGAGGTCGGCGGACCTGCTTGCGGCTTCAAGGCGAACCTGCTTCCAACTGGCTACGTTCAGCCTGCGCGGCGCGGATGCGGTCGGGCCAGGTTGACCGGATATAGGCGAGGACGGCTTCGATGTCGTCTTCGGTCAGCTCGTCGCCAAACCCAGGCATGCCGGAGGTGAAGTCGACCCCCATATCGTCCAGCACCGCCTGCCCCCCGCGGCGGATGTAGTCCCGCAGCATCGCGTCCCCATGATGCCAGGTGTGGCCGGTTTCGTCGTGGGGCGGCGCGGGATAGGTGCCGTCCTCCCTCGCCGACTGCCAGTCCGGCTGCCCTTCCAGATTGGCACCGTGGCAGGAGGCGCATCTGGCCGCGTAAATGGCACGCCCACCTTCGATGTCGGGCGTGTCGTGAAAAAACGCACGGGCTGGAACCGACGAAAGTACAAAGGGGGTTGCGGCGACGGCGACTCCGAGAACGCTAAGGGAGCACGCCCTTCTGAGCCAGTGCATCATGTCCGGCTCACCGTAGCCGTCGTGCCGTCCGGCGGCAGGATGCGTTCGGACAAGAGAGCCAGGTCCTCCCGCACGCGCGCCCTCTGCGATGTCGGATAGGCGTCCTCGGGGGGCAAGCCGCCATGCTGCGCAAACAGCATGATGTCGCGCGCAATTGGCGCGGCGGCCGTTGACCCGCCGCCACCGTGCTCCACCACGACCGTGACGGCAAAGCGGGGCGCATCATACGGTGCGAAGGCCACGAACAGCCCGTGATCTCGACGGTTCCACGGCAGCTCGTCCTGCGAACGGACGCCTGCGGCCCGCTCAGCTGCGGTGATAGAGAAGACCTGGCTCGTTCCAGTCTTGCCCGCCATCGCCTGCGCCGGATCGGCGATGCGCGAGGCATAGGCCGTCCCGCGCTCGTGGTTCGAGACCTCGAACATGCCCTGTCGCACGATGGCCAGTGCTTCGGCCGACAGACCGAGTGGGGCCGGATCAGGATTGTCTTGGTCCTGCCCGCCAAACGGCCGCACCAGACGCGGCAGAACGGCGGTCCCCGACGCCAGTCGCGCCGTCATGGTAGCAAGCTGGATCGGCGAGGCGAGCGTGAAGCCCTGGCCGATTGAGGCATTGATGGTGTCCCCTATCAGCCAGTCCTGCCCATACCTTTCCTGCTTCCAAGCGCGCGACGGGTTGTTGCCATGCGCCATGCCGGACAGCGGAAGGTCGTACTTCTGGCCAAGCCCCAGCCGGTCGTTCATCGCGAAGATACCGTCGATGCCGATGCGCTGCGCGACCTCATAGAAGTATACGTCGCAGGACTCGCGCAGCGCGCCGACCATGTTCACTCGGCCATGACCACCGCGCTTCCAGCAGTGGAACCTGCGGCCGGAGATCTCGACATAGCCATTGCAGGCGACAGTCTCTTCCGGGTCCATCAGCCCGGTTTCCAGCGCGGCCAGCGCATTCGACATCTTGATCGTCGATCCCGGCGGATAGGCCCCCTGCACCGTCTTGTCGGAGAGCGGGCGGAATTCGCTGTCGCGGAGCGCGCCGTAGTCGCGGCTGGAAATCCCGCGGACGAAGAGGTTCGGATCGAAGGACGGCGCCGAGGTGCAGCCAAGAAGATCGCCGCTCGTCACGTCCATCACGATCGCGGCGGCACTTTGCCCTTCAAGGCGGACGCGCATGAAGTTCTGAAGGTGGTGGTCGAGGGTGACCTGCATGTCGGGGCCCGAGGTAGCAGGGTCGAGCGCCAGCTCGCGCATCGTGCGACCGGAGACATTGACCTCAACCCGCTGGGTTCCCGGCAGGCCGCGCAGGGCGCGTTCATGGCTGCGCTCGACCCCGGTCTTCCCGATTTCAAAATCGGGAAGGCGGAGCAGTGGCTCATTGTCGGCAGCCTCGTTTTCCAGATCGTTGTCGCTGACCGGTCCCACATAGCCGACCTGATGGGCGAAATCGGGCCCGAAAGGATAAACACGGGACAGGACCATCTCGGGGTGAACGCCCGGAAGCACGGGGGAGTTCAAGGCCACGATGGAAAGCTCGTCCCAGGTGACCCGGTCCTTTACCGTAATCGGAACGAAGGCCCGCACACGGGCCGTCTGCTCGCGGACCTTGGTCAGTGTTTCCTCGTCTAAACCAAGGAGTAGACGCAGCTTCTCGAGGACATCTTCGACATCCCGTGCTTCCTCCCGCACGAGCGTGATGCGGTAGGCCTGTTCGTTGTCCGCAATAATCTTTCCGGCCCGGTCAAAGATGCGCCCCCTGTCGGGACGTACCAGCCGCAGGCTGATCCGGTTCTCTTCGGCCAGCAGGTAGTATTGTTCGGCATCACGGACGCCCAGTTGCCACATCCGAAAGCCCAGAACGCTGACCACCGAGGACATCGCCCCACCCAGCAGGAGGGACCGCCGGGTCGTCTTCCTTGCCGCATGCGCGAGTTCGCGTTCAGACCGACGCACGACTTGCCTCCTCTCCCGGCAGTTCGGACGCGGCCTTGGCGCGGATGGTCTTCAGGTAGGCCGCCGCGCGCAGACCAAGGACCAGAACCACAAGTCCGACGAACCAGGGCTGAAGCGGGTTCGGCGGTGGCGTTGCCCGGTGGAAGCTCAGGAAATGCATGAAGAGGAAGTAGGCGACATGGGCGACGGTCAGCCACCACATCGGCAGGACGCCCATCTGCAAGAACTTCCAGCCTGACAGTCCCAGACGCCGCATCGCAAAATCGCTCGACGTGGCGGCAAGCAGCACCGCGAGGACGAGGGCCGCGATCCCGATGGCATTGGCAAGTCCGAAACCATGCTGGAACATGACATAGACCAAGAGGTCGGGATGCCATTCGAACCCGAAAAGCCGCATCAGATCCCATTCAACCCAGCCGACGAGGATGATCACCGCATGGACGATCACCAGAAGGCAGCCATGGATACCCATCTCACGGCGGAACGGCAGCAGCGGAACCGCTGCGCGCAGGAAGCGGGTCAGCGGCCCGAAGGCCATCGACAGCGCGATCAGCACCAGCGAGGCATCCCCGAAGGCGCGGTTCCATCGATGCATCGGGCTGAACTGCGCGTGAACCGCCGCAAAGCCCAGCACGAGCCCCGTCGCAAGGATGGCCACGAGCGTGTGCCGAACCAGCGTCTTCCGGGCCAGCCCACGCATCGCTGACCGCAAACCAGTTGACGCTGTCACAGCGGGCCTCCCGTCATGGGAGTTTCAACGCCGCAGACAATCTGAAGGTCGGATCGGGACTCGCGAAACGCGCGCCATGTGCGAAAGGCAGCAAAGCCCATGGTGATGACCCCGGCTGCCGCGAGCCAGGGCCGGACCGGATCGAACCATGCGAGCAGCGCCGGCCCGCCGAAGATCAGCATCAGGACCTTGTTGCAGGTCGGACAGGCGATCCCGAGGAAGCTCGCAAGACCGCCTGCCCCGGATGTCCGCAGCCGGCATCGGGGAACCCAAAGCGCGACCGTCACTCCGGCCAAGAGTGCCGTCAGGACAGTGGCCCCGAACTCCCACGGACCAACCGGAGTCATGCGGACAAAGAGGGGGTTCGCCCACACTGCGGTCACCGTCCCGAGGACGGCGAACAGCGCGACACCGACGGCGGTGCCGCGAAGCCCCCTGCGCAGGGTGTCGTCCTGCTTTGCCTGTTGTGTCGCTCCGTCACTGTGCATCAAATTCAACCTCTGCACGATCCTCGCCAAAGCCAACACTGACCACCCAACGTCCAGCCATTGGCAACTTGAGATTTGCTCGCCAGACCCCGGCCTCGACTAACTGAAGCGGCGGATCAAAGCCGTCCATATGCATCTCCAACATCGCGAAGTTCACGTCCGGCCTCATGGCAGCAGATTCGATGGCATCGGCATCCGGTGTGAACTGGATCTCGAGGCGGACATCCCGGTTTCCGAGCGCATAGACCTGGACGTCGATCCGACCATCCGGAAGGACTTCCGACACTTCGGCTGTCGGCACGCTCTGATCCGCAACGGTGTCTCGCGGATCGAGTGTGCGCACCGTTGCCCAGATGAACGCGGCAACAAGGGCAAAGACGCACAGAGCAAGCGCCACTGCGAGCACTCTAGTTCTCATTGCCCATCTCCATTTGCGAGTGGTCCATCCCCGCCATCGGGGTCTCCGTGGCAGGAGGCGCGGGTTCCGGGATGTCCCCGCTGCCGTCGGGGTCGAGCAGGTAGGTCGCGATTGCCTCGCGGTCGGCGTCGGTGAGGTACGAGGTGCCCTCAGCCACGACCTCGGCCATGCTGCCGCCGAAAGCATCCCCATTGGGCAGCAGCCCCGACTGGAGCGCATAGGCGAGGTTCGCGACCGTCCAGCCGCCTTCCAGAAGGTCGGCTGTCAGGATCGACGGTGCCTTGCTGCCGCCGGGAAGGCTGTCGTTTCCGGCGAACCGGGCGGAAGCGTCCAGGCCGCCCGCAAGCGTTCGGCCGGTATGACAGGCTGCACAATGCGCCGCCCCTTCGACGAGCAAACGCCCGCGGTTCCAGGGCGATGATGTGCCCATCAGCGCATCCGTCTCCGGCGCGTCGAGGTAGGCAGCGCGCCAGAGCTTCAGCCCCGAGCGAAAGCTGAACGGAAACCCGACATCATGCGCCGGGGCAGCATCCGCAACCGGCGGAACGGTGCGGAACGCTTCCCACAGGTCGGCGATCTCCTGATCCGTGAAGCCTGCATAGAAAGAATATGTGAACACCGGATAGTAGGGGTCGCCCTCCGGCGAGATGCCTTGTCGAACAGCCCTGGCGAAATCCTGGATGGTCCAGGCACCGATCCCGGCGGTGGTGTGCGGGGTGATGTTCGGGGGCACGAAAGTGCCAAAGGGCGTGTCGAGAGGCGCACCTCCGGCGAGCGCCAGTCCCTTGGCAGCCGCGTTGGTGTGACAGGACACACAGCCGCTGGCACGGGCCAGATAGGCGCCGCGTTCTGCATCCCCGGGCGGGAACGCGGCCGGCTCCGGCGCGCCTATGGGCCATAGCGCCAGAACACCGGCCCCGAGGCTCGCCGCCACGGCCGGGAAAATGACGGAAGCGCGGATCAGACCCCGCATGGTCAGTTCCGGCCCGCGCGGTACTGCGAATGGCAGGACGAACAGGTGGCGCTGATCCGGGTGAAGAGGTCGTCAGCGGCCAGCGTCGTCAGATCGAACGCCAGCGTCGCCGGGTCCGATGTGCCACGCGCAACCTGGACCTCTTGGGTCCTTTCGCCGTAGCCCATCAACTCCGCTATCGTGAAGCCCTCATCTACCTGTGGTGCCGGGGTCATGGCCATCGCCGAGTGATCCATCCCGGCCATATCTCCGGGCGGCGGCAGCGCCGGGTCAAGACCGTTCGGGGCTGCCACGGCGAGCGCGTCAGCGTAGGTCTTCAATTCCTCGGCAAGTGCTGCGAAGTCCTGCCAGTCGGACCAGATCTCCGGCCTGGCGTAGGTCACCCCTTCGAGGCTGCCTTCCGGGAACAGCGACAGCATCGTCTCGCCCGCGTGACCAGCGATGACGCTCGCACCCTCCGACACGATAAATGTGTCGTAGGGGATCGTGCCTTGCATCATCGGCGCCAGCTCCGCCACCGTGTCCCGCATCGCCGTCATACCGTTCATCCGTTCCAGGACGACACCCGTCGCCCCGTTATGTGCCAGCGCCACTGCCGCGACTGCGGAAGCGGTAAGCGCCAAAGCGCCTGTCCATTGTGGTTTCATCTGCCTGACTGCCCTTGGTTTCTTGTTGTTGACCGATCCCGCGTCCCGCCTCCGGCGGGTCGCGCGGCTTGCGCAACTGTCTGGTGTCAGGCTTACAGAGATTGAACTGTCGACAGAGCTGCGGAGAGCCTATCGAACCGTCAGACGCACGTCCGGCCTGACTGTCAGATCCGGGTTCGGGGGGGAGGCAGGGTCACAGACGGGCCGCCGAAGCGGCGTTGCGACTGCGTCAGGTCCGGTCGCAGAGTGATCACGATTGAAAGGGACAATGCTGTGACCGGCCCCTCGGGCACGACGAAAACAGAACAGGCGAGGCCCGGGTGGCAAGCAGGTGCCGGCGCGGTCTCTTGCCCGGCGTTGCCCGCGACCTCGACCGACGTGCCGGGATGATGATCCTCGACCGGGCCCGCCTCTGCGGTCTGTCCGAGGACCAAGCCAAGCGTCAGCACCACGGACAGAAGCCACATCGACACGAACCGAAACGACCCGCGCGAAAACAGGTTCTTGAGTGGGTTCGGTGAGGTCGACGAAGGTTTCATCTTGCTAGATCAGCTTCACTTGCGTCCCGACCGGCGTCCGGTCGAAAACTTCCTCGATATGTTCGTTGTAGAGCCCGATGCAGCCGTTCGACGAGCGGCGACCGATCTTGCGCGTGTCGTGTGTACCATGGATGCGGTAGTATTGCCACGACAGGTAAAGGGCGCGGGTGCCGAGCGGGTTGGTCGGGTCGCCGCCAGGCACGAAGGCCGGCCATTCCGGGTTCCTTTCCCGCATCGACGGTGTCGGGGCCCAACTCGGGTTCACCCGTTTCTCGACGACCTCGGTATAGCCCNGTATAGCCCCGGCGGGTCAGCTCGTCCGACAGCGGGACCGAGGTCGGGTAGAGGTACATTTGACCGTCGCTCGTCCAGTGCTGGAGGACCTTGGCCGTCGTGTCAGAGATGATGATCCCGACGCCCAGAGCATCGAAGTGATCCTGCCACTCATGGGTGCGAAAAGCCGAGATGTTGTTACGGACCGGGCCAGGCGTGTCTTCCGACGCGCTGGCGGCGCGACCGGTCACGAAAGGCGCGGCAAGTGCTCCGGCAACAAAAAGCCGTCGAGTGAATCGCATGTTCTGCTCCTTTTTGCAGAAGGCTTGCTTCCTTCCAACGTGGGAAGGTCAAACGGCTTTGCATCGCGGCCGGGTCACAAACAGGTGAATGCGTTGCGTTTTCGCCAATCCTGGAAGGAATTTTGCGCCTCACCTCGATGTGATCAGTCGGCATTTAGGTGACTGGGGCTATGCTTCAGCCATGCGGTTGATGATGGCCCTCCTTTGCAGTTTCCTCCTGCTCGCCACCCTCTTCGGACAGGCGCATTCAGAACGATCGCTGCACGGAGCGCATGCTGACGCACTTCACGCCCAACCCCTGCTACCGGACGCTCTCTGCGGCGAGGGATCGATCTGCACAACGTCCAGCGGTCGTTCTGATCTGTTCCTTCCCGTCACCGGCGCAAACCTTTGGCGCGCTGCCTTTGCGCCCTCGCGCGCCTTCA
>LUOO01000051.1 GCA_001626765.1 Maritimibacter sp. REDSEA-S28_B5 | reverse complement strand
GTCCGGGGCCCTCTGGAACTTTCGCCGAAGAGTTTGACCGGCTAATCGCGGAACTAGGGGACTATCTCAACGCCGCTGGGTCCGAGCTGAACTGGATGGCAGGGGCCATGCTCGACATTGTCGGGGTCCTCTTGCTCTCGATCCTCGGCGGGCTGGCCGCCTTCATCCTCGTGGCATCCCGCCTGATGATCGCACTTCTGATCGGGATCGCGCCAGTGATGATCTTCCTGACGCTGTTCGAGGTCACCAAAGATTACTTCGCGCGCTGGTTATCCGCGCTGATTTCCTTCGCGCTATACCCCATAGTCGTGGCCGGTGTGTTCGCGACAATCACGGGCGTCTCCTCTGCCCTCATCGGCGAACTCGGCGACCCGGAGGGAGCCTCAAACATCGGCGTGCTCATTCCCTTCTTCATGATGGTGCTCATGGCCAAAGGGTTCATCATCGCAACACCCTTCATCGTCCGCGCGATCTCCGGCAACATCATGATGCCGGCCCTCTCCGGTGGTCTCGGCGGCGGCTACAGCTTCGCTCGCGCAGCGATGGGCAGCCAGCAAGCCTACAACCGCTATCTGATCGGCGGTGCGAGCGGCGCAGAATACGCAGCCCTCAGGGCGCGGCAGTTCTTTGGCGTGCAGCAGATGCCTGCAAGGCAAGGCATGGGGCAGACGGGTTCCGCAGGCGGCACAGGGTCTGCAGACTCGGGGTCAAAAATGCTGGCGCAGCTGGCGAGACTTGGACGGCTTGGGCGACGGTGACGACCGGGAAGACCGGCCATTCGTTGTCATCCAGAGTTGCTGCGCTTGCAGTCCGTATAGCCGCCATTTTATTCGAGAAGTGCAAAGTTTTGTCCGCCTTAATCCACGGGGCCTAAGCCTAAGCAGACTGATCACATGAAGAAGCTATATCGGGTTTGCACCCTGTCATTCTCTCCAACGTACTTGAGAATTTTTCCAACCTTGCGTGACGCGGATATAGTAATTGGGTCACGGTTATCGAATTGTGTATTGTTCCAATTCATTTTGCTTAACGCTAGTATCTCCGCAGCGTTGTGAGTCACCGGCTGCGATGGGGCCTGCGACCGGATCATCAACGGCTTGGGAATGTACATGCCAGTGTAGGTCTTGAAGAAGTCCACCCCGCCCCGGCTGTACAGCACCGCACGGTCACGGTCCAAGCGCAGCAGCGTGCCGCGCAAGGGCGGAAACTGCCCGTCACGGAAAAGGCGGAGGGCGCATGGCGCTACCGACATGCAGTCCAAGTTATCGATCCGACATTCCTCTACAGCGGCGTCGAAACCCGCCATTTCTTCACGGTGAAAGGGCGACGTCTTATGCAGCACTACGCGCGCCGGATACTGCGAATGCTGGTCGTAGTAAGCCTGCATCGAGCGGGATAGCAGGTCGTGCGCGTGAGCCTCTGTCATATAAGGCCGCCGGTCGTCCGACAGCTTGGCGGCGCGTCCCCCGCGCAGGATCATGCCTTCGCCGCGCTCGTCGAACATCTGTGCCGTGCTGGTTTCCAGATACTCGCCGCGTTGCGACTCGTGGAAGCTGATCCCCACGAAGCAGGAGCGCATCTGCCGGGAATCCCGCGCAAGACGCCAAGGCAAGCCGCCCGCCTTGTAATACAGCGCCGTGAACAAGTTCCATGCGCGAGTTGCGTCCTCCTGCACCTCGCGAAAACTGTCAATCTTCGTTTTTCTAGGTATCTTGATTGTCGGGTCGTACAGCGTGGGCCAGAAGATCTGGATGGGTATGCCGAATTCCATCGCGGCGATCTTGAGCCGTGCTCTGAAGTCCACACCGGACGGTGCAGCCGCTCCCTCTAACACGTCATCGTCGTCAGCGGTCACGTTCACCGCAGCGATTACGTCTAGCGGCAAGCCGATCAACACCACGTCTGGCTGAGTGTTCCCCTCGGCCAACGCCCGCAACTCCGCAATAAACAGGTCGGCGTAGCGGTCTGCGAGGTCCAGTGGATTGGTGTTTTTCAGTTTGTTCAGTGCCCGCGCCGGTATTGTGCGGGTGTCCTGCTCGTCGCATGTGAAGGGCACGCGGAATGGGCCGTCAGCCGTGCAACCGGGGAACGGCGGGTACAGGTTGGTTAGTCGGGTGTCGGCCTTGCCATCGATGCCAATGGCGCAGCGCGCGAACCAGCCCTGAGTGCCCTCCACCGTCTCTGTGTCGCCTATCAGGCCGACACGAACGGCTGAGGGGGCACCGGTCTGTCCTGCGTCCAGAGGGCCGTAGTCCATCAAGCCGAACCGAATGTCGATGTGGCGATGTGCCTGCCCGAACTCCAACTCCGGTTCGGGCAGATGGGACAGCTTCATCAAAGTAGCAGGCCCTCCGTGTCTGGCGGGGTGGCGCGCACCGGCTTCCAAAGGTCGTCGAGCACTCCGAAGTCCGCCACCAGCCTCTCGGCGGGATCGAGTGTCAGATACGGATACGCCTGCCGAAACATATCCTCTTGTACATCCGCGCATAGGTAGGCTCGCCACATGCCAAATTGGCCACGAACATCGGGATTCCACTCCATGCGCTTAATTTTTGACAGGTGTTCGCCGCCGAACTTGTCCCTCTGCCTGCCGTCCCAAGTGAAGTGGTAGGTCGGCGTAATTTGCACGAACCACTCGTCTCCTATGCGAATGAACTGCCAACTGAATGCCGAGTGCCGCCAGAAACCCTTGTACTGCTTTGCGACAAAGCGGTCGGCGTTTTTCTTTTCTGCAAAGTAAGTGATCTTACGATCCCGCCTGCCGGGGTTTGGGCGAAAATACAGCGTGTAGTGGTCGCGGTCATAGCTCATATCGCGGCGCACCATCTCCTTCATGGCACGGTTAAGCAGGTCCACAAAATCTCGTTCCCTGTCCGGGTCGTCCGAGAGTGCCCATTCCGCAACGTCAAACTCTTCCATCGCGCCTGTGTCACACGCTTCGCGCCACGGTGGCTCGTCCAGATTGCGGAAGGACAGGACGGCCCCGCCGCGAAGGATGGCTTCGCCGGGCGGATAAGGATCGTGTTCCTTCACCCTTCGCCAGAACTCGGCCACACTCTTGGCGTCGGTCGGCGCCCAGTAAAGCGTCGTCGCCATAGCCGATACGCGTAGAAGATTGGTCGTCAATTCTTCGGTTCGACGTGGGGCCGAGTAGTAGCTGCCCGGGCGTGCAGTCGCAGCCACTTCGCGTACCGCTCGCGCAGCGTCAGCGGTGAACAGGTCGGCCGACTTGTCGAACTGCACCTTACGGCTGGCTCTGTTCTGCGGCTCACTGAACCACGTGCGAACATCCTTCCAATAGGCCCGGTCTGCGGTCAGATCGACCACGATCAGAACCACGGGCGCGGTACCGAAGGTCCAATAGTCGATGTCGCGCTCGTCGCAGGGCCAGTAAAACGCGCCGTCGCTGTCCCCTGGCAACCGATTGCCTGTTGCCTTGCTCTGAAATTGGACAATCTGGTTGGCAACCTCACCCGTTTGCGGGTCGCGGATTTCAATGGAACCATCGATACCAGCTTCGACCCCACCGGACTCGTAGAACAGGTACTCCATCGCGGCCACAACCTTGCGGATGTGCGCTATCCCTTGTTCACCTTTTATCCCCGACGCATGGATTTTCTTGACCAAGACACAGCACCACTAGTTCTTGTTGTTGCTAGACAGATGAGCACCATAGGCTGTGATCCCCACAATTTCAATCTCATCAGTCGGCCATCGTCAAATCAAGGCCACACCAAGAGCGCGCACATGGTTGCTGCAACCCACTGATATTCATTCTATTTCGAGTTGAATGTTACAAACTAATGCGTACGATGCTCTTACGAGGTTTCCCCTCGCAAACGCGCTGTCGTAACTGCGGCGTAAGAGCAAATGTCTGCACAAGAATCGTGCGCCCCACATGAGCTTCGTGCACATGGGGTGATTGGAGGGGGAGCCTCGTGCCTAGCGCATTCTATTTATTCGGCGGCACGAGTCGAACAATAATCCCGGCTGAACTGTCATCAACGGGTGAGCTTCTCAAGCACCTCGGCGTTTCCCCAGCGGAGCTGAAGAAGATCTGGTGGTTTCGCCACCGAATGTATTCTCACTTCAACATCTCAAAGAGGTCTGGGAAAGTTCGAGTAATCAGTGCCCCTGATTATCGCTTGAAAATGCTGCAACAGAAGATCGCTCTTATCCTTTCTGGATTATACAATCCCCGTAATCCTGTTCATGGGTTTGTCCCTGATAGGTCCGTAAGGTCAAATGCCGAAGCGCATTTGCGCCGCCGGTTCATCCTTAACGTTGACATAAAAAACTTTTTCCTGGCAATCACAGAGGCGCGCGTGCGAGGTTTGCTTGAGAGCATCGGCATCGATACCGACGTGGCGGAAACTATTGCCCGAATTTGCACGAATAATGGTTGCCTACCGCAGGGAGCTCCCTCTAGCCCGGTAATCTCCAACATGATCTGCTTCCGGCTTGATAAGTCCTTGATGGTTTTCTCCAAAGAACATCGGTTGCTCTATACACGATACGCTGACGATATCACGCTTTCGAGTTTTCAGCCTCCGACGGCTCTGTTCGAAGGCGACCGCCCCGATTCCGGTAAATTGCATTCCGAAAAGTTGTCAGGCGAACTTCTTTCGATACTCGGAAACAACGGGTTTGATTTGAATCCTGAGAAGATTCACTACGCCGACAAGAACTCGCGCAGGATGGTGACTGGGATCAAGATCAATGAAGGTCTCAACGTGGACCGAAGGTATGTCAGAAACATTCGTTCAGCATTGTTCAAGGTTGAAAGCACCGGTGTGGTCGCGACTCAGGCCGAACTAACGGCGCGGTTTGGTAGGCCCTGCAAAATACAGGCGCACATCCAGGGCAAGATTTCCTGGGTCGGCTTTGTAAAGGGGCAGTCTGATCCAGTTTTTCGCGGCTTAGCCAAGCGCTACAATGCCTGCTTTCCAGCAAATCCGGTAAAAGTCCAGCCAAACCAAGCTGAAATTCTGGACCGTGCGGTATGGGTATTGGAAACCGAAAATGATACCGGAACGGCCTTCTTCCTTAAGGGCGTTGGGCTTGTCACCGCGGCACACTGCGTCAATGGCGCATCCAGCATTGAAGTCTTTCATCCTGCAAAGACAGCAAACACCTTCAAGGTGGATGTCAAGCACATATGCACGCATCGGGACTTGGCGCTAATCAGCCACTCGATCCCTACGACAGACTATTTTGAACTTGAGGATTTCGCTGGTTTACCTGTCACGGGTGCCGACACTATCGCGGCGGGTTTCCCATCTTATGGACCGGGCGACCGGCTTAACATAAGACCCGGAACAGTTAGCAGCTTGGCCGTCAAACACGCGGTCAATCTGATCGAAGTGACCCAGAAACTAAGCCAAGGGATGTCTGGCGGGCCCTTGTTGACGCAAGACCACGCTGTAATGGGTGTAATTCACAAAGGCGGTCCAGACGAACCAAGGGACTTTGCCGTCACGCTCACCGAGTTAAAAAAATGGGTGAAAACGCTTCCCTGAAGGGATGGTTTTCAGTCATTTTCGAAGAATTGTTTACTCCCGCAGAGAGCTTCCGCTCCCCATCCAGCCCGACAGGCAAGCAATCCCCGCCACCCTATCGAGCAACTAGCTTTTCGCCATCCCCCTCCCGCAGCATCGCTTCCATTTCATCCAATCCATCGACAGCAGAGCGCATCTGCGCCTCATCATCCACGCCCACTGTCTCGGCATCCGCAACCTGGCCACCAAAATCCATTTCCATCTGTCGCTGTTCCTCGGCGATTACGGCTTGAACGACAGGCGCAGTCTTCTTTGGGGCGACATCGGTTTGCCCTGACGATTGGCCATCAGCAGCCTGGCGTGCGGCCTCAACGTCGGCGTCGGGTCCGCCTGCTCCGTCCGAAGGCGGCGTCATCGGCATGGCGCGCACACTCAGCGGCAGGTTCCCCTGCGGCCCCCCTCCCCCCGGCTTCGGAAACGGCAACTCCCCCGTCTGCGCCCCGTGGATAGCCTTGAACAACCGATCGTCAAAATATTGGATCCGCTTCGCACGGACCGGCATTTGCGCGTCGATGACCATGACGATCTCATCGAGCGGCAGGCGGCGCGCCTCATCCTCGGGCAGGAGAGAGCTTTCTTCGGTCCGGGTGGACTGGCTACGGCCCTCGAAGGGGTTCTTGCCGATGGACTGGGATCGCGTGATGACGGTCTTTGTTGTCTTGCCGACCGCCTTGCTCAGCTCTTCGACGGTTTTTTCATCTGAAGGCGTCAGGTAGAGCTTCACGCCGGCATTGCCCTGCAGCGCCCGGCGGGTGTTTTCGCCGTAGATTTCATCGAGGGCGGGGATGGTTTGTGTCACGACGGCCAGGTGGCCGCGATAGGTCCGCAGGGTCTCGATGCTCTCGATTACGATGGGCATCTTGCCCAAGCGATTGAACTCGTCGAGCATGATCATCACTGGCCACGGCTCATCCGGCCCGGGATCCTTTTCCTGCATGGCGGAGAGGAGATCGGAGAAAAACAGCCGGATCAGCGGCGCGAGCGGCTTCACCATCAGCGGCTGGACCACGAGATAGACCGAAAAGGGTTTCTTGCGGAT
>LUOO01000050.1 GCA_001626765.1 Maritimibacter sp. REDSEA-S28_B5 | reverse complement strand
CCGCCACTCCCCGCGCGCTGCTGGAGCGCGTGGAACAGGTCAACATCTGGGGGCTTTTCCGCCACCCGGTCGCCGACCAGTGGCACAAGCACCGCGCCGTGATCCTTGGCGACGCCGCGCACCCGACGTTGCCTTTCATGGCGCAGGGCGCGGTCATGGCGCTCGAGGACGCATGGGTGCTGGCCGATTGCCTTACGGTCGCCGGTCTCGACGAAGGCCCCGCGCTCTATCAGGCGCGCAGGCGTTCGCGCGTGGCGCGGGTGATCGAGGCGGCGAATGGCAACGCGCGCAATTACCACTATTCGAACCCGGTCCTGCGATTTGTGGGACACAACGCCCTGCGTCTGGCGGGGCGGGTCGCCCCCGCTGCCATGATCGGCCGGTTCGACTGGATCTACGACGTCGACGTGACCAAGGACGCCTGACCGGCCGAAGGCCGCGGGCCCCCAAGCAGTCTCCGTTCGCTGAATGGCGGGCCTTCCTCAGCACGAAAAGGTCGCCCTGGTTGTACACCTGGCCCAATGTCGTGTGCGACCGCGCCTCGGTCTGCAGTGGCTTTCACGCTCCGGCCGACAGCCCGCCAAACGATCGAGCGCCCTGTCTCGCGAACCAAACCATGGGCAGGCCGGTTCTCGACCCACAGTCTTGGCGTTGTGAACGCACCCGTGAAAAACCAAGTTTCGCCCCTTTCCATTCCCCCCCTCCCGTGAAATAGGAAACTGCCAAACGAAAGCTCCAAAGGAGACCCGTCATGGAGATTCGCGAGGCTCTTACCTTCGACGACGTATTGCTTGTGCCTGCGGCAAGTTCCGTCCTGCCGTCCACGGCGGATACGGCGACCTATGCGACCAAGTCGATCCGCATGAACATTCCGCTCCTGTCCTCTGCCATGGATACGGTGACCGAGGCGCGTATGGCCATCGCCATGGCACAGGCTGGCGGGATCGGGGTCATTCACAAGAACCTGACGGTCGAGCAGCAGGCCGACGAGGTTCGTCGCGTGAAGCGGTTCGAGAGCGGGATCGTCTACAACCCGGTGACGCTCACCCCCGAGCAGACGCTGGCCGATGCGCAGGCGCTCGTCGACAGCTACAACTTCACGGGTTTCCCGGTGGTCGATGAAAAGGGTCACGTCGTCGGCATCCTCACGAACCGCGACATGCGCTTTGCCTCCTCCGACAAGACGCCGGTCAAGGCGATGATGACCTCGAACGATCTGGCCATCCTGCGCGAGCCGGCCGACCTCGAGGAAGCGAAAAGCCTGATGAAGGCGCGGCGGATCGAAAAGCTCCTCGTGACGGACGCGCAGGGCAAGCTGACGGGTCTGCTTACGCTTCGCGATACGGAGCAGGCCGTCCTGAACCCCACCGCCTGCAAGGACCCGCTGGGCCGGCTGCGCGTGGCGGCGGCGACCGGCGTGGGCGACAGCGGCTTCGAGCGGACCGAGGCGCTGATCGACGCGGGCGTGGACATCGTCGTCGTCGATACGGCGCATGGCCATTCGCAAGGTGTTCTGGACGCGGTGACGCGGGTCAAGAAGCTCTCGAATGAAGTGCAGGTCATCGCGGGCAACGTGGCCACCGCCGAAGCGACCAAGGCGCTCATTGGCGCGGGCGCGGATGCGGTCAAGGTCGGCATCGGCCCGGGGTCGATCTGCACCACGCGCATGGTCGCAGGCGTCGGCGTGCCGCAGCTCACGGCGATTTCCGACAGCGTGTCCGAGGCCGACAAATCCGGCGTGCCGGTGATCGCGGACGGTGGGATCAAGTTCTCGGGCGACTTCGCAAAAGCCATCGCGGCGGGCGCTTCCTGCGCGATGGTCGGTTCAATGATCGCGGGCACGGATGAAAGCCCGGGCGAGGTGATCCTTTACCAGGGCCGCAGCTTCAAGGCCTATCGGGGTATGGGATCGCTGGGTGCCATGGCGCGCGGTTCTGCCGACCGTTATTTCCAGAAGGACGCCGCCTCCGACAAACTCGTGCCCGAGGGGATCGAGGGGCAGGTGGCCTACAAGGGCTCGGCGGGCGCGGTGATCCACCAGCTCGTCGGCGGTCTGCGGGCCGCCATGGGCTACACCGGGAACGCGACCGTGGAGGAGATGCGCAAGAACTGCCAGTTCGTCAAGATCACTGGCGCGGGGCTCAAGGAAAGCCACGTCCACGACGTGCAGATCACGCGGGAAAGCCCGAACTACCGGATCGGCTAGTGACGCCCGCCGCGCGACAGGCCGCAGCGATCGGCATACTGGACGACTGGCTCGCAGGTGGCGCGCCCGAACGGCTGCTTACCAACTGGGCGCGCGGTAACCGCTACGCCGGATCGGGTGACCGGGCCGCAGTGCGCGACATCGTCTACGACGCGATCCGCTGCAGGCTGTCCTTCGCGGCTCTTGGCGGAGCGGACACCGGGCGCGGGCTGGTGCTGGGGGGGCTGCGCGCCGCCGGTCGCGACCCGGATGCCGTCTTCACCGGCGAACGTTTCGCCCCCGCACCGCTAACCGAGGCCGAGCGGGCAGGGGAAACCGCGCTTGCCGACCTTGCCGAGCATGTGGCGCTTGACCTGCCGCTCTGGCTGTTGCCCGACCTGCGCCAGTCTCTTGGCGACGATCTTTCTGCCGTGGCCCGTGACCTGCGGTCCCGTGCGCCCGTATTCCTGCGCGTCCACCGCCAGCGCACGACGCGGGAGGAGGCGCAGGCAGCGCTTGCCGCCGAGGGCATCGTCACCGCACCTCACGACCTTGCCGATACCGCCCTCGAAGTGACCGAGGGCGCACGCCGTATCCGCACCTCGCTGACCTTTACCGAGGGATTGGTCGAGCTTCAGGACGCTGCAAGCCAAGCGGTCGTTCTGGCCGCAGGTGTGACGCCCGGTGCCCGCGTCCTCGACTACTGCGCGGGAGGCGGTGGAAAGGCGCTCGCCTTCGCTGCCGAGGGCGCGACTGTCACCGCCCATGACATCGACGCGGCCCGCATGGGCGATATCCCTGAGCGCGCGCGGCGGGCAAAGTCGACCGTCCGGATCGTGCAGCCGGGACAGGTTGAAGGCACCTTCGACCTCGTGTTCGTCGATGCGCCGTGTTCCGGTTCCGGGTCTTGGCGGAGGGCACCACAGGGCAAATGGCTCCTCACCCGCGACGACCTGGACCGTCTCGCGCGGGTGCAATCCGACATCCTCGACCGCGCCGTCGCCCATGTCGCGCCCGGCGGGCGTCTCGCCTATGCCACCTGTTCGCTCCTCGATGCCGAGAACCGCGATCAGGTCGACGCCTTCCTCGCGCGGCACCCGGAGTGGTCGTGTCTGTTGGACCGGCGTTTGACGCCCCTGGACGGCGGCGACGGATTTTATGTCGCAATGTTCGTGCATAACGAAATATTCGCGCAGAAAAAACAACTATAGATTGCGCGGCGCGCGCCGACTACAGTCACCATTAAGCACTTCTTAACAGTGATTCCTGCATGAAGTGGACCGAACCGTGAACGGCGGTCATTTCAGAAAGGGGCCAGGTGGCTCGACGCGCTCATTTCTCCGAACCCTTGCAGACCGCGGCGTGCGCCGTGGCCCCACGCGCTTGGGTCATCGCCGCATTGGGCGTGGCGCTCCTTGCGCTTTCGCTTCTGATCCGGCAGCCGCTTCCCGCTCTGGTGCTGCTCCTCCTCGGGTCCACGATGCTCCTCATACACACGATCGCGGTTCTGGCGGCGTGGCGGGCGGAGCGGGACGAGCGCGCGCTTCTGACGACCCTGACCACGCTCACCGCCGACGACCTGTCCGGGTGCCTGCTGTCGGACGCGGACGGCGCGGTCGTCTTTGCCAACGCCGCCGCCAAGGCGCGGTTTGGCGAGGTGACGGGAGGCAGCATCGCGGCGTCCTTCTCGACGATTTTCGCCCAGCCCGCCTCGGCGCTCTATCGCCTGCAGAACGCCGCGCTTGCCATGGGCGCCGGGCGGGAAGAGGTGCAGGCGGGGCAGGGGCGGGTGATGATCTCGGTCCATGCGGTGGGCGGCGACGGCTTCCTGTGGCGGATCGAGGACATGCCGATCCACCCCGACCATATCCACGGGTCCGAGACGGTCGGGCTTCCCATGCTGACGCTCGCCCGTTCCGGCCAGATCCTTTACATGAACGAGGCCCTGCGTCGTCTGCTCGGCGAGCGGGAAAAGACCATCGACCGGGTCCTGCCCGAGCTTCCCTTGCGCCCCAACGACATGAACCTCGTGCGCACCGAAAAGGGCATCCTGGCCATGCTTGTTTGCGAAGCCGAAATCCCGGGCGGGCGGCGCGAGCTCTACTTCCTGCCCGAACCTCGCAAGCGGCTGGCCGATACCGCCGGATGGGGCATGGTCGAGGCTTTGCCGGTCCCGATCCTCAAACTCGCGCCCGACGGCACCATCCTCATGGCCAATGCGCGTGCCATGCGGCTTCTCAACGTGGACGAGGCCGCGGGCATCCCGTTGGCCCAATTGATCGACGGGCTGGGCCGTCCGATCACCGACTGGCTGGACGAGGCATGGCAGGGCCGCAACCTGGGCCGCACCGAGACGGTCAAGGCCGTGCGCCGCCCCGACGAGACCTTCGTGCAGGTCTCGCTCGATCTCATGGACGAGGAAAGCGGCTCGGTTCTGGTCGTCGTGATGAGCGATGCGACCGAGTTCAAATCGCTCGAAAAGCAATTCGTGCAAAGCCAGAAGATGCAGGCCATCGGCCAGCTCGCGGGCGGTATCGCGCATGATTTCAACAACCTGCTGACGGCCATCTCGGGTCACTGCGACCTGCTCCTCCTGCGGCGCGACAACCGTGACCCGGATTATGCCGACCTGATCCAGATCTCGCAGAACTCGAACCGCGCCGCGGCGCTGGTGAGCCAGCTTCTCGCCTTTTCGCGCAAGCAGACGCTGAAGCCCGATGTCATGGACCTCGCCGAAGGCGTCGCCGATCTGTCGCATCTCCTGGGGCGCCTCGTCGGTGAGCGGATCAAGATCGAGTTCAACCGCGATTCCAAAATCGCGCCGGTGCGGGCGGACCGCCGTCAGCTCGAGCAGGTTGTGATGAACCTCGTCGTGAATGCGCGCGATGCCATGCCCGAGGGGGGGCACATCAAGCTCGAGGTTCGCAATCTCTACCTGGGCGGTGTGCTCGAGCGCGACCGGGTCAGCGTGCCGCCGGGGCAGTATGTCACGCTGCGCGTCGTCGACGAGGGTACCGGGATCGCGCCGGACAAGCTGACCAAGATCTTCGAGCCATTCTTCACGACCAAGGGTCCGGGCAAGGGAACCGGTCTCGGGCTGTCCATGGCCTACGGCATCGTCAAGCAGTCGGGCGGCTATATCTTCGTCGATTCGGTCGAGGGATCGGGGACGACCTTTACCATCTACTTCCCGGTCTACCGTCCCCCTGCCGACACAGGGCAACGGGTCACGCGCCCGACCGAAGCCATCTCAACGCCGGCTGCGCCCCGGACCCTGTCCGAAACGGACCCGGTGATCGCGCCCAACGTCGAGCAGCTCGACGACCTCTTGCCCAGGGCAACCCATGATCCCGGCACCGTGCGCGGCGGCACGGTGCTTCTGGTCGAGGACGAGGCGCCGGTGCGTGCCTTTGCCTCGCGCGCCTTGCAACTGCGCGGCTACGAGGTGATCGAGGCCGAGAATGCCGAAGTGGCGCTCAGGCTTCTGGAAGATCCTGAGCTCAATGTGGACGTGGTGGTGACCGATGTGGTCATGCCGGGAATGGACGGCCCCACATGGGTGTCCCACGCGATCAAGGACCGCCCCGGCGTCAAGGTGGTCTTCGTTTCGGGCTACGCGGAAGAGGCCGTGTCCGAGCACCAGAAGCGAATCCCCAATTCGGTCTTCCTGCCCAAGCCCTTTTCGCTG
Organism: Maritimibacter sp. REDSEA-S28_B5; assembly: GCA_001626765.1. Lineage (GTDB taxonomy): Bacteria > Pseudomonadota > Alphaproteobacteria > Rhodobacterales > Rhodobacteraceae > Maritimibacter. The sequence goes on along the minus strand of LUOO01000050.1, from coordinate 13,457 downwards.
TCGGAACTCACCGCGACCGTCTCTGCCCAGATCCACTGACGGCGCACTCATTCGCGTGGCCCGGAAGAAAAAGTTCTCCCCTACGTCGTGGGTAAACCTTTGTTAACCATCCATGGCGCAAAGTGTCCTTGTAGAATTTTCTTGTAATGTTCTCTTTTGTTCTGCATCAAGGGCACAAGAACAAGAGGTGAACAAGAGCACCAATTGCCGCCCGGGGCCGGGTGTGGAATAAGGACGAGAACAAATGGCGACAGCAAATCTTCTGGACTTGGATATGAAACGCGACAGCGAGAAGCAGAAAGCCCTCGACAGCGCGCTTGCGCAGATCGAGCGGCAGTTCGGCAAGGGTTCGATCATGAAGCTCGGGGCCGACAATCCCGTGGCGGAAATCGAATCGACCTCCACCGGCTCTCTCGGGCTCGACATCGCGCTGGGAATCGGCGGCCTGCCCAAGGGCCGGATCATCGAGATCTACGGGCCTGAAAGCTCGGGCAAGACCACGCTCACGCTGCATTGCGTTGCCGAAGAGCAGAAGAAGGGCGGCGTCTGCGCTTTTGTCGACGCGGAACATGCACTCGATCCGCAATACGCGAAACGGCTCGGCGTCGACCTTGACGAACTTCTCATTTCCCAGCCCGACACCGGGGAGCAGGCGCTCGAGATTGTCGATACGCTGGTGCGCTCGGGGGCGGTGAACATGGTGGTGGTCGACTCGGTCGCCGCCCTTACGCCCAAGTCGGAGCTTGAGGGCGACATGGGCGACAGCTCGGTCGGCGTGCAAGCCCGTCTCATGAGCCAGGCCATGCGCAAGCTCACCGGCTCGATTTCCCGGTCCAAATGCACCGTGATCTTCATCAACCAGATCCGCATGAAGATCGGCGTCATGTTCGGCTCGCCCGAAACCACAACGGGCGGCAACGCGCTCAAGTTCTACTCTTCTGTGCGTCTCGACATCCGCCGCATCGGCGCAATCAAGGACCGGGACGAGGTCGTGGGCAACGCGACTCGTGTGAAGGTGGTCAAGAACAAGGTGGCCCCGCCGTTCAAACAGGTCGAATTCGACATCATGTATGGCGAGGGCATCTCGAAGACCGGCGAGCTTCTCGACCTCGGTGTCAAGGCAGGCGTGGTCGAGAAATCCGGTGCCTGGTTCAGCTACGGCGACGAACGCATCGGGCAGGGGCGCGAGAACTCCAAGACCTTCCTCAAAGAAAACCCCAAGGTGGCAGCCGAGATCGAGGACAAGATCCGCGCGGCACACGGGCTCGACTTCGACATGAGCGCGGGGGACTACGACGAGGAAACCGGCGAGGTGATGGAGGACTGATCCTTCATCACGTCCGATAGACGGAGACCGCCAACTCCAGAAAAGGCGCACGCTTTGGTCGTTTCACCGCGACCCGGGCGGAGAATACCCGGGAAAGGGCGGGCATCGGGAACGATGACCCGTCCTTTTTCGTCTCGCGGCACCGCGCATCCGCCTGTCGTGGTGGACAGTCCCCGACGCCGCCATTAAACCGGGGCGACCGGGGAAACCCCACGAAACACGCAGGACACCATGGTTAGCCTGAACGACATCCGCTCGACCTTTCTCGACTACTTCGAACGCAACGGCCATACGGTCGTGGACAGCTCGCCGCTGGTCCCGCGCAACGACCCGACGCTCATGTTCACGAACTCCGGCATGGTCCAGTTCAAGAACTGCTTCACCGGGCTCGAAAAACGCGATTACACCCGCGCGACCACGGCACAGAAATGCGTGCGTGCCGGCGGCAAGCACAATGACCTCGATAACGTAGGCTACACCGCGCGCCACCATACGTTCTTTGAAATGCTGGGGAATTTCAGCTTCGGCGATTACTTCAAGTCCGAGGCCATTCCATTCGCCTGGAACCTGATCACTAAGGACTTCGGGATCGACAAGTCGCGCCTGCTGACCACCGTCTATCACACCGACGACGAGGCTTTCGAGATATGGAAAAAGGTGGGCGTCCCGGAGGATAGGATCATCCGCATCCCGACGTCCGACAATTTCTGGCAGATGGGTCCGACCGGTCCCTGCGGTCCCTGCACCGAGATCTTCTATGACCACGGCGACCACATCTGGGGCGGCCCGCCCGGTTCGCCTGAGGAAGACGGGGATCGCTTCATCGAGATCTGGAACGTCGTCTTCATGCAGAACGAGCAGTTCGAAGACGGCTCGATGCGCGCGCTCGACATGCAGTCGATTGACACGGGTATGGGCCTCGAACGCATCGCGGCGCTGCTGCAAGGCACCCACGACAACTACCAAACCGACCTGTTCAAGGCGCTGATCGAGGCATCGGCGCAGGCCACCGGGGTCGATCCCTATGGCGACCAGAACGTGCATCACCGCGTGATCGCCGATCATCTGCGTTCGACCTCCTTCCTGATCGCCGAGGGTGTGCTTCCGTCCAACGAGGGTCGCGGCTACGTCCTGCGCCGGATCATGCGCCGCGCCATGCGTCACGCACATCTGCTTGGCGCCAAGGACCCTGTCATGCACAGGCTCGTTCCCGCGCTCGTGCAGCAGATGGGGCAGGCCTATACCGAGCTTGGCCGTGGTCAGAAGATGATCGAGGAAACGCTCTTGGCCGAGGAAACCCGCTTCAAGGCGACGCTCGATCGCGGGCTCAAGCTCCTCGACGAAGAGCTCGACAAGCTGCCGGACGGCGCGGCGCTGCCCGGCGAGACGGCGTTCAAGCTCTATGATACCTACGGCTTCCCCCTCGACCTCACGCAGGACGCGCTGCGCGAGAAATCGCGCGTGGTGGATACCGAAGGCTTCGACACCGCCATGGCCGAACAGAAGGCAAAGGCCCGCGCGGCCTGGTCGGGATCGGGCGAGGCGGCGGATGCCTCTGTCTGGTATGACATAGCCGAGGCGAAGGGCACGACCGAGTTCCTGGGCTACGACACCGAGAGCGCCGAGGGCCAGATCGTGGCGCTGGTCGCGGAAGGTGCGCAGACCGACAGGGCCACAGGCACGGTCCAGATCGTCGTGAACCAGACGCCGTTTTATGCCGAATCCGGCGGACAGGTGGGCGACACCGGCGTGATCACCACCGACACCGGGCGTGCCCGCGTGACCGACACGAAGAAGGTGGCGGGTGTGTTCATCCATTTTGCCGAGGTCGAAGAGGGGACGGTCGAACGCGGTCAGGGCGCGAAGCTGGTCGTGGATCACGACCGCCGTTCGACGATCCGTGCGAACCACTCGGCCACGCACCTTCTGAACGAGGCGCTGCGAGACGCGCTTGGCGATCACGTGGCCCAGAGGGGCTCACTCAACGCGCCGGATCGGCTGCGGTTTGACTTCACGCATCAGAAGGCGCTGACCCGCGAGGAAATCGCGAAGATCGAAGCGGACGTGAATGCGTTCATCCGCCAGAATTCGGCCGTAGAGACCCGGATCATGACACCCGACGACGCCCGCGCCATGGGTGCGCAGGCGCTCTTTGGCGAGAAATATGGCGACGAGGTGCGTGTTGTGTCCATGGGCCGTGCGCCAACGGGCAAGGGCGCGGACAAGAACACTTGGTCGATCGAGCTTTGTGGCGGCACTCATGTGGCCCGCACGGGCGACATCGGTGCTTTCGTGCTGACATCGGAAAGCGCCTCTTCCGCCGGCGTCCGCCGGGTCGAAGCCTTGACCGGTGCCGAGGCGATGCGCGAGTTGCGCCGCCGTGATAGTCTCATGGGGCAGGTCGAAGGGTTGCTCAAGACCTCGGGAACCGAGGTTCTGGCGCGTCTGCAAGCCATCCTCGACGAGCGCAAGGCGTTGTCCTCCGAGGTGGCAAACCTGCGCCGCGAGCTTGCCTTGTCGGGCGGCGCCAGCGCCGCGCCCGAAGCCGAGACGGTGAATGGCGTGACCTTTTTCGCCCAGACGCTCACCGGCGTGTCGGGGCGTGACCTGCCGCCGCTCATCGACGAACACAAGGCCCGGCTTGGTTCCGGTGCCGTTCTGCTGATCGCGGATGTGGACGGCAAGGCCGCGGTGGCCGCCGGTGTGACGGGTGACCTGACGGGCAAGCTGTCGGCAGTTGACCTCGTGCGTGCAGCTGTCGAGAAACTCGGGGGCAAGGGCGGCGGTGGCCGCCCGGACCTGGCGCAGGGCGGCGGCACCGACCCGTCGGCTGCTGACGAAGCGATCAACGCGGCGAAAGCCGTCATCGGAGGATAAGATGCCCGCACTCTGGATTGCCCACGTGTCCGTCACGGACGCGGATGCCTACAAGAAATACGCCGAGCTTGCCGGGCCCGCGATTGCCCAGCACGGCGGTGCCTTCATCGCGCGCGGCGGACGCTACGTGCAGCTTGAGGGCCGGGACAGGCCTCGCAATGTGGATCACGCGCGCGGGGCCAGTGAACGCGATCTCGTGATCGTCGAGACCACCGAGTGACCCCAAGTCTCACTTGACGCGCAGACACAAGCGAGATCCGGCCCATTCGGGCCGGTTGCGTTTTGTGGGCCGGATTTGGCCGACGCCGATTCGCGATACTTGCCGTATTGTTTCAGGTATGGAAACGCCGGATAATCCGGCCAACAGCTGTTTCAGTCCCGGAAACACTTACCCTTTCGGATAGGTCATGCGATTGTGGCCAAATTGTGCCCGATCCTTATGTTTCTGGACGATTTTCCAAAATTTCACGAAATAACGGCAGTTTAGCGGCGCTAACTCTGCAATTCCTGTCGCGCGTCGTTACACAAGTTCGCTATCCTGCATTTACCAACAATTTCTTTGGGAGATCGATCAATGAAAAAACTGATTGCTGGTGTTGTTCTCGCTGCCTCGACCCTTGCTGCCCCGGCGTTTGCCTGGGAAGGTCACGTGGTGGCGTGCTACGACAAAGTCTGGGTGCCTGCCTCTTATACCTATGGCAAGACCCTTGTGATGGCCGCTCATACCGAGTGGGAGCACAACAAGAAAGGCCAGATGGTCCGCGTTCACTACCCGGCCGTCTACAAAGAAATCAAGACGATGAAAACGCCGGGCCACTATGTGGCCAAGGAAGCCGCCTGCAAGTAAGAGCATATTTCGCTCTGAAAAGGCCAAGACAACGAGAGGCGCGGGCCGGGGGGCCGCGCCTCTTTCTTGTTCCGTCAACTTAATGAATTCTCGGTTGCGGCTTTATTTTGCCTGATTTGGAGACAATCCTGGACGCACCAGTTTATTGAGGATTGAGCCATGCGCAGGCTGTTGCTGATCGCCGCATTGATGATACCCGCCACGCCGGCACATACCGAACAGCGGTATGTCAACGTGGGCAACGACCGGGTCAAACTGCTCGCCTGTTTCGAAGAGGTGACCGTGCCCGCCAAGTATTCGACGAAGAAGATCCTGATGGAGCCGGCGCGGCAGGCCTACGTCAAGCGCGCGACCGGGCAGATCGACCTCGTCGAATATCCCGCCGTCTATCGCGAGGAAAAGACGCTGGTGGAACCGGAATACAAGCTGATGAAACAGATCGCCTGCCGTTACTAAGACACTGTTCCAGATACGAAAAAGCCCGGGGACTAGGCTGCCGGGCTTTTCGTGTTTTTGGATGATCGGGCTCAGCCCTGACGCGAGGCGCGCTTGCGCTCGTGCGGGTCTAGGTGGCGTTTGCGCAGCCGGACCACGTTGGGCGTGACCTCCACCAATTCATCATCGTTGATATAGGCAATGGCCTGCTCCAGCGACATCTTGGTGATCGGGGTCAGGCGCACCGCTTCGTCCGTGCCCGAGGCACGCACGTTGGTCAGCTTCTTGCCCTTGAGCGGGTTCACCTCGAGGTCATTGTCGCGCGAATGCTCGCCGATGATCATGCCCTGATAGATCTTGTCCTGTGGCACGACGAACATCTTGCCCCGCTCCTCGAGGTTCCACAGCGCATAGGCGACTGCCTCGCCGTCTTCCATCGAGATCAGAACGCCCGCGCGACGGCCTTCGATCGGGCCCTTGTGCGGCGCCCAGCCGTGGAAAACGCGGTTCAGCACGCCGGTGCCGCGGGTGTCGGTCAGGAACTCGCCGTGGTAGCCGATGAGGCCACGCGACGGCACATGGGCGACGATGCGCGTCTTGCCGGTGCCGGCCGGTTTCATTTCGACAAGATCGCCCTTGCGGGGCCCCGTTATCTTTTCGATCACCGCCCCCGTGTAGTCGTCGTCCACGTCGATGGTGACTTCCTCGATCGGCTCGACCTGCTTGCCGTCCTCTTCGCGCATGATGACCTGCGGGCGGGAGATCGACAGCTCGAACCCCTCACGGCGCATGTTCTCGATAAGCACGCCCATCTGAAGCTCGCCACGGCCTGACACCTCGAAGGCTTCGCCGCCGGGGGTGTCCTTGACCTTGATCGCGACGTTCGATTCCGCCTCTTTCATGAGCCGCTCGCGGATCACGCGCGACTGCACCTTTTTCCCGTCGCGACCAGCCAGCGGGCTGTCGTTGATGCCGAAGGTCACGGTGATGGTCGGCGGGTCGATGGGCTGGGCTTCGAGCGGCTCGTCCACGGCAAGCGCGGCCAGCGTATCGGACACGGTGGCCTTCGACATGCCGGCAAGCGACACGATGTCGCCTGCCACACCCTCTTCGATCTCGGTCTGGCCGAGGCCCCGGAACGCGAGGATCTTGGACACCCGGAACTGTTCGATCTTTTGCCCAACCCGGCTGATCGCCTGAATGGTCGCGCCCGGCTTGATCTTGCCGCTTTCGATGCGGCCCGTCAGCATCCGGCCCACGAAGGGGTCCGCGCCAAGGGTGGTGGCGAGCATGCGGAAATCTTCATGCTGATGCGCCTGCTGCTTGGGCTTCGGCACATGGTCGACGATCAGCTTGAACAGCGCGTCGAGGTTCTTGCGCGGCCCGTTCAGCTCGTTGTCGGCCCAGCCGGAACGGCCCGAGGCATACATGTGCGGAAAGTCGAGCTGGTCGTCGTCGGCCCCGAGGTTGGCGAAGAGGTCGAACACCTCGTCCAAAGCCCGGTCGGGCTCGGCGTCGGGCTTGTCAACCTTGTTCAGCACGACGATGGGGCGCAGGCCCAGGGCAAGCGCCTTGGAGGTCACGAATTTCGTCTGCGGCATCGGGCCTTCGGCGGCGTCCACCAGCAGCACGACCCCGTCCACCATCGACAGGATGCGCTCTACCTCACCGCCAAAGTCGGCGTGGCCGGGAGTGTCGACGATGTTGATCCGCGTGCCTTTCCACTCGACCGAGGTCGCCTTGGCAAGGATCGTGATGCCGCGTTCCCGCTCCAGATCGTTGGAATCCATCGCCCGTTCGGCAACCGCCTGGTTGGCGCGGTAGGTGCCGGATTGTTTGAGTAGCTCGTCCACCAGCGTCGTTTTGCCGTGGTCGACGTGGGCGATGATGGCGATGTTGCGAAGATCCATGGTCCGTCCTTAGGTGCGTCTTGCGGGGCGCATACCTTGGGGAGAACGGAAAGGCCAGTGCTATAGCGTCCGAAGCCAGTCGATGAGCAGGCGATTGACCGTTTCGGGGTCCTCCTGTTGCGTCCAGTGCCCGACACCCGGCAGCCGGTGCACCCCGCGCAGGTCGGCGAGCGTCTTGGGCAGCAGCTCTTCGGGCGAGGTGCGGAACATGGTCAGCACAGGATCGCGGTCGCCGTAGATAAAGAGGCTCGGCTGCTGGATCACGGGGTTCGAGGGATGCGCTTTCAGGAAGGCATGGTCGCGCCGGTGGTTGCGGTAGCGATTGAGCGGCCCGCGAAAGCCCGAGGTGCGGAAGTCGGCGGTATAGGCGTCGAGGTCCTCCTGCGTGAGCCAATTGAGCGGTAGGTCAGGGCGGGTGAGGCCGGTCAGAACCTTGTCCCCGTGGCGCTTGTCATTGGGCCAGCCGCCGTCCGCGCCGTCACCGGACCACGCGTAGTAGAATTTGATCAGGCTGTCTTCGGGGTCAGCCTCAAGCTCGGCCTCGGCCACGCCCTCGTCCTGGAAATAGACCTGATAGAAGAAGCGGTCCTTCTCGGTAAAGAGCTTGCGGTAGATGTCGATGGGCGGCAACTCGCCCGGCGGCGCATAGGGCACCGACAGGCCCGCAACGGCGCGGAACCGGTCGGGAAAAAGCCGCGCTGTATTCCAAGCGAGCGGCGCGCCCCAGTCATGGCCGACAATGACAGCGGGCTCGTCCGACAGGGCAGCGGCGAGGTCCGCGAAATCACGCGTCATCGTCTCCATGTCATAGGCTTCTACCGCCTCAGGCGCGTCCGAACCGCCGTAGCCGCGCACATCAGGGACCGCGACCCGGTATCCAGCCTGCGACAGGGCGGCGCTCTGGTGGCGCCAGCTATAGGCGCTTTCGGGAAAGCCATGGATCAGAAGGACGAGAGGCCCGTCGCCCGCCACCTCGACCCGCAGCGTGATGCCGTTCGTCTCGACGAAACTCTGCTCTGCCATGCTATCCTCCCACCTATTGCGGGGCCATGAGGCCGGGAGCAGTGGGGCAGGTCAACGACGCCGCTACGTCACCACATACCAGTCGCGCCGGTGGTTGAAGGCGATCACGAGGTTCAGGATCAGCGCGCCCAGAAGCGACCAGAGCACCCGGTCGGCGGGCAGGATCAGAAACGCCGCAAGGAACAGGACCCCGTCATGGATGAGCTGGGTGTAACCGGCCCGGAAATTGAACCGGTCCTGCAGGATCAGCGCGATGATCGAGATGCCGCCCAGTGAGCCGGAGTGGCGAAACAGTCCCAACAGCCCCACGCCCGCGCTCACGCCGAAGAGCACCGCAGCGGCACCGGGGTGGATCGTGGCGATCTGGAGCAGCGGCTTGATCGCCTCGGCCATGAGCGAGACGAGGGTCACGGTGGCGATGGATTTCACGAAGAATACTGCCCCTCGTGCCCAGAAGGCGATGCCAAAGAAAGGGATATTGATCAGGAAGAAGGTGACCGAGAAATTCCAGCCCGTGGCATAGGCGATGACCAACGCCAGCCCCGCCGTGCCTCCGGTCATGAGCCCGGCAGCGCGCAACAGGTGGATGCCCAGCGCGGCCTGAAGGGATGCAAGGAGGATGCCCTGCAAATCCTCGAACAAAGAATAGCGCGGCTCGGCCAGGGGCACGTCCACATGCGGCGGGTGTGCCGGGCGCTCCGGGTCATCGGGGGTGGGAAGGTCAGCGTTCATGACCCTTTATCGCACATTCTGCGAAGGGGCAGAAGGGTCAAGACGACGCCACATATCGGTCGCGGCGGTGGTTCAGTGTGATCACGATGTTGAGCACCACCGCGCCGAGCAGAGACCACAGGACCACGGAAGGCGGAAAGAAGAACACTGCGAAGGCAAAGATGCAGGCGTCGAAACCCAGCTGCACGAGACCCGCCTTGATCCCGAAATTGTCCTGCAGGAACAGCGCCATCATCCCGATCCCACCCATGGAGGCGCCGTGGCGGAACAGGACGAGCAGCCCGGCCCCGGCGATCAGGCCCGCGAGCACCGCGCCAACGGCGGGATGCGGCACCTCGATCACCATGCGGCTCGCCATGAAATTCGCGATCACGGACATCAGCAGAACGGCGGCAAAGCTCTTGAGCGTGAAGCGCCATCCCATGCGCAGGACCGAGAACGCGTAGAACGGCAGGTTGATGATGAAGAACACCAGGCCAAAGCTGTAGCCTGAAAGGTAGGACAGGATGAGCGACGCGCCGGCCACCTGACCGGTAAAGAGCTCGCCCGCTTGCAGGAACTGGACCGAAAGCGCCATGAGCGTCGCACCCGTAAGAAATGCAAAGGCATCTTCGATCAGCGAATGTCTTTGAGGTTCGGTGGCCAGCAGGGACATCAATGCGGCGTGGCCTTGGAAAACAGGTGGATGACCAGGATGCCACCCAGGATCATGGCCATACCCAGAAGCGCGGGCAGGTCGAGCTTTTGCCCAAAAACGGCAAAGCCGATGAGGGCGATCAACACGATGCCCAAACCCGACCACATGGCATAGGCAATGCCGACGGGCAGGAACTTGAGCGTCCAGCCAAGCAGCACAAAGGCCACCGCATAGGCGACAACGACGACGATCGAAGGGCCGAGACGGGTGAACTGTTGGCTCGCTTGCAGGGCCGTGGTGCCGATGGTTTCGGCAACGACGGCGAAGAACAGGAGGATGTAGGGCATGTCAGGGTCACCTTCTCACGGGTCGGGCGGAGGCTAGTCGGACGCGAAGCGGAAGGAAAGCCGGGACGTGCCCGGTGGATCATCCGGGGCAAGAGGCCCGCATCAGGCGGGCCTCGGTCACGGCATGTCGCGGACCCTCAGCCAATTGCCTTCTGCAGGTTCTTGTCCACAGCGTCGAGGAATCCGGTGGTGGTCAGCCAGCCCTGATCGGGACCCACGAGGAGCGCAAGGTCCTTGGTCATCTGGCCGCCCTCGACGGTGTCCACCACGACCTTCTCCAGCGTCTCGGCGAACCCCATGAGGCGGTTGTTGCCGTCGAGCTTAGCGCGATGCTTGAGCGCGCCGGTCCAGGCATAGATGGAGGCGATGGAATTCGTCGATGTCGCCTCGCCGCGCTGGTGTTGGCGGTAGTGTCGGGTGACCGTGCCATGGGCGGCCTCGGCCTCGACCGTCTTGCCGTCGGGCGTCATGAGTTGCGACGTCATAAGGCCAAGCGAGCCGTAGCCCTGCGCGACCGTGTCGGACTGCACGTCGCCGTCATAGTTCTTGCAGGCCCAGACATAGCCGCCCGACCATTTGAGCGAGGAGGCCACCATGTCGTCGATCAGCCGGTGTTCATACCACAGGCCAAGTTCGTCGAATTGCGCCTTGAATTCCTTGTCGAAAATTTCCTGAAACAGATCCTTGAAGCGGCCGTCATAGGCCTTGATGATCGTGTTCTTGGTGGACAGGTAGACCGGCCATTTGAGGTTCAGACCGTAGTTGAAGCTGGCCCGCGCAAAGTCGATGATCGACTCGTCGAGGTTATACATCGCCATGGTCACACCAGCGCCGGGGGCGTCATAGACCTCGCGCTCGATGACGGTGCCATCCTCGCCCTCGAACTTGAGCGTGATCTTGCCCTTGCCGGGGAAGGTGAAATCGGTCGCCTTGTATTGATCGCCAAAGGCGTGGCGTCCCACCACCACGGGTTTCGTCCAGCCCGGCACCAGACGCGGCACGTTGCGGCAGATGATCGGCTGGCGGAAGACGACCCCGCCAAGGATGTTGCGGATCGTCCCGTTGGGGGATTTCCACATTTTCTTGAGTCCAAACTCCTCGACCCGCGCCTCGTCCGGCGTGATCGTCGCACATTTCACGCCGACGCCGACCTCCTTGATCTTCATCGCTGCGTCCACGGTGACCTGATCGTCGGTGCGGTCCCGTTCCTCGATCGACAGGTCGTAGTAGAGCAGGTCCACGTCGAGATAGGGTTCGATCAGCTGTTTCTTGATCAGATCCCAGATGATGCGGGTCATTTCGTCCCCGTCGATGTCGACGATGGGACTTGCGACTTTGATCTTGTCCATGGGTGCTCCTCAGGGTGCGAGTCGCGGGAAGCCTACCCAGTTTGCAGGTGCAGCGAAAGTCTGTATGCGACGGTATACTTGAATTTCCGCCCTCAGATGCTGTGAAGGTAGAGATCGTAGTCCACTTCGCTCACGGTTCGGGCAACCCGCGCGTATTCGGCGGCTTTCACGGCGGTGAACGTGCGGTGCATATCCTCGCCCAACGCGGATTTGAGGAACGCGGACCCCTGCGCGGCATGGATCGCGGCCCCCCAGTCGCACGGGATGGTCGTCGCGCTGTCATCGTCATAGGCGTTCCCGGTGGTTTCCGGGCCGGGGTCGATTTGGTGGTCGAGACCGTGGAGGATACCGGCGAGCACGGTCGCACCCACGAGATAGGGGTTGGCATCGACGCCGGAGGGGCGATGTTCGATGCGCCGCGCCTTGACGCTGCCCTCGGGGATGCGCAGGGCGACCGAGCGGTTGTTGAGCCCCCAAGCGGTGGACACCGGCGCATAGCTTTGGTTCGCGAACCGCCGCCATGAATTGAGGTGCGGGGCGAAGACGAGCATGGATTCCCCCATGGTTGTCTTGAGCCCGCCCAGCGCGTGCAGCAGCGTGGGGGTCCAGTCGTCACCGTCCTCGGCGAAGATATTGGTGCCCGTATCGTCCATCACCGAGACGTGCAGGTGCATCCCGGAGCCCGCGTAATCCTCGACTGGTTTGGCCATGAAACAGGCGGTGACGCCGTGGGCGCGGGCCTGCGCGCGCACGATGCGTTTCAGCCGGACGAGGTCGTCGGCGGCCTGCAGGATGTCCTCGCGGTAATGCAGCGTCAGTTCATATTGGCCGGGGGCATATTCCGAGATCAGCGTCTCGGCCTTGATCCCTGCCGCTTCCGCGCCCGCGTAGATGTCGGAGAAAAGCGGCAGCATGCCGTGCAGGTGGTCGAGCGAATAGACCTCGGTCTTGCGGCTCTGGCGTCCGTCCAGCACGTCGCGGGCGGGCTGGCGTTTGCCATCCGGGCCGGGGGTGTTGTCGAGCAGGAAGAACTCGAGCTCGAAGGCCCCGGCGGGGGTGAGGCCACGGGCGGCGAAGGCGTCGACCTGACGGGCGAGCGAATGGCGCGGGTCCGAGGTCATCGGGCGGCCGTCCAGCTCGTAGAGCGACAGGAACACTTCGGCGCGGGGCGGGGTGGTGTTGTGGAGTGGCTTCAGGGTGCCGGGCACGGGCCAAGCGCGCAGATCGCCGTCGCCCTGATCCCAGATGAGCCCGGTCTCGTGCACATCTTCGCCCACCACGTCGAGGCCGAGGATCGAGATCGGCATGTGCCGCCCGGAGGTGAAGAGCGGGATGAGTTCATGCCGCCGGATGATCTTGCCGCGCCCGATGCCGTTGGAATCGTGCAGCACGATGTCGATCGCCTCGATCTCGGGATGGGCGGCGAGAAAATCCTCGGCCTCGGCCAGCGTCGCGCCGGAGGGGCAATCGGAAGAGGGGGCGGTCATTGGGTCAACTCCGTGAGGATCTCGTCGAAGGCGGCGATGAGCCGGTCGATCTGGGCGTCGCTGGTGACGGGCGAGACGAGCATCATGTTGTGGAAGGGCGCGATCAGGCAGCCGCGGGTGACGAGGGCCAGATGGATCGCGCGTTCGAGATCCGGGCGATGGGCGGCGGCGGCCTCCGCCCCGTTGTTGAGCGGACCGGGAGCGCAGATGAACTCGACCCGCGCGCCGACATTGACGACGTGCCAGGGCAGGTCATGGGCCGCGATGGCGGCGGCAAGGCCCGCGGCAAGACGCTCGGCACCCGCGTTCATCCGGGCGTAGTTTTCAGGCGTCATCACCTGCCCCAGCGTGGCCTCGAGGGCTGCGAACTGAAGCGGGTTGGCGGAGAGCGTGGTGCCCATGCCGGAATGCCCGGCAGGTTTGGCGCGGTAGGCGCGCAGGAACCGCTCGGCCACATCGGGCGCGAGGCCCCAGACGGCGGTGGGC
>LUOO01000005.1 GCA_001626765.1 Maritimibacter sp. REDSEA-S28_B5 | reverse complement strand
GTATGCCTCCGGTGGAGGCCGTCTGACGGGGTTTCAGCGTCGGTGCTAAGTCCGACCTTATGGCCGACCATAAGTTCAGACCCGAGATTGAAGTCCTCTCTGCCGCGGATGCGCCGCGCCGTCGTCACTGGAGCGATGGCGACAAGATCGCGATCGTGAAGGAGAGCTTCCTGGGGCATCGCCAGGTGACAGCCACGGCGCGGCGGCATGGCGTATCTCGCTCTCTGCTGACGATATGGCGGCGCCAGTATCGCGCTGGCGAACTTGGCGCCGAGACACCGCCTTCCTTCATCCCGCTGGCTGTTTCGCCGCCCATGGCACCTCCGACCGTGCCCGCGACCGCACGGGAGGCGCCACGCAGCACGCCTGATGTCCAGCTCGAGATCGTGCTGAGGAACGGGCGACGGCTTCTCGTCCCTTCGTCGGTGGAGCCAGAGGTTTTGGCGCGGCTGCTGCCGGCCCTGGAAAGCCGATGATCGCCTTCCCGGCGGGGGTGCGCGTATGGATTGCCGGTGGGGTCACCGACATGCGGCGAGGGATGAACACCTTGGCGCTGACAGTGCAGCAGGGTTTGGGACGTGATCCGCATGCGGGCGAGATTTTCTGCTTCCGCGGGCGCAAGGGCGACCTGGTAAAGTTGCTTTGGTACGACGGTGTCGGCATGTCGCTTTATACCAAGCGGTTGGAGGCCGGGAAGTTCATCTGGCCGACCAGCGGAAGTGGTGAAGCGGTGCAGATATCCGCAGCCCAGCTCGGCTATCTCTTGGAGGGGATCGACTGGCGCAATCCGCGCTGGACGCAACGCCCTGCAAAGGCGGGATAAATTGGCTTCTCCAGCCTTATTCTTATGGGCTTTCCGATGCCTGCATGGTAGGTCTCGGCCATGTCAGATGCCGCTTCCGAGATCACCAGATTGCGCGCCGCGCTTGCGGCCTCGGAGGCCCGTGCCGAGGCCGCAGAGAGCGAGCTGGCGCAGACCCGGGCGGTGGTCTCGACCTCGGAAGCGATGATCAGGCATCTCCGGCTTGAGATCGCCAAGCTCCGGCGCGAGCAATATGGCCACAGCTCCGAGCGCCGCGCCCGCCTGATCGACCAGATGGAATTGCAGCTTGAGGAACTCGAGGCCGCAGCCACTGAAGACGAGATCGCCGCCGAGAAGGTAGTGAAGACCACGTCCGTCGCGGGGTTCGAGCGTCGCCGCCCGGCCCGCAAACCCTTCCCGGAGCATCTGCCGCGCGAGCGCGTGGTGATTTCGGCGCCCACGGCCTGTTCCTGCTGTGGCTCGGATCGCATCGTGAAGATGGGCGAGGATATCACCGAGACGCTGGAGGTCATTCCCCGGCAGTGGAAGGTGATCCAGACGGTCCGCGAGAAGTTCACCTGCCGGGCATGCGAGAAGATCAGCCAGCCGCCAGCGCCGTTCCATCCCACGCCCCGTGGCTGGGCTGGGCCCAACCTGCTGGCGATGATCCTGTTCGAGAAGTTCGGCCAGCATCAGCCGCTGAACAGGCAAGTCGAGCGCTACGCCAAGGAAGGTGTCGAGGTCAGCCTGTCCACCCTGGCTGACCAGGTCGGCGCCTGCACCGTTGCGCTGGAGCCGATTCATGCGCTGATCAGGGCCCATGTCCTGGCCGCCGAGCGGCTGCACGGCGACGACACCACGGTGCCGCTCTTGGCCCGGGGCGGCACGAAGACCGCGCGGCTCTGGACCTATGTCCGCGACGACCGGCCCTTCGCGGGCGGTGCGCCGCCGGCCGCGCTGTTCTACTTCTCGCGCGATCGGGAGATGGCTCACCCGAACCGGCATCTCGCCGGGTGGCGGGGCATCCTTCAAGCCGATGCCTATGGCGGTTACAACGACCTCTATCGCGGCGATCGTGATCCCGGTCCGGCCGGAAGCGCGCTCTGCTGGAGCCATGCCCGGCGGAAGTTCTTCGAGCTTGCCGACATCAAGGGCAATGTCCGCAAGGGCAAGTCCGCCCACGATATATCTCCTGTCGCACTGGAGGCGGTGGCAAGGATCGATGCGATCTTCGACATCGAACGCCAGATCAACGGCCATGATGCCACGTTCCGGCTCGAGGCCAGGCACCGGTTGTCCTGTCCCTTGGTTGAGGCATTGCACGCTTGGCTGCGCGCCGAGCAGGGCACGATGTCGAAGCACAATCCTGTCGCCAAGGCGATCAATTACATGTTCAAGAAAGACCGATGGGAGGCCTTCACGCGCTTCCTCGAGGATGGGCGGGTCTGCTTGACGAACAACGCGGCCGAGAGAGCACTCCGCGGTGTGGCCCTTGGCCGGAAGTCATGGCTCTTCGCCGGCTCCGAGCGCGGCGGTGACCGCGCCGCCTTCATGTATTCGCTGATCGTCACTGCGAAGATGAACGATGTCGACCCTCAGGCCTGGCTCGGCGACGTCCTCGCCCGGCTGCCTGGCACGACAGCCTCCCGGGTGCCGGATCTCCTGCCTTGGAATTGGTCCCCGACACGGCAAAGGATCGCCGCATGACCCTGATCGCCCGCCTCCGGATCATCTTGAACGACGTCGAGCCAATGCCGATGCGCCACATCGAGGTGCCGCTGAAGATCAGGCTCGACCGGCTGCATGAGGTCATCCAAGCGGCCATGGGCTGGACCGACACCCATCTCTACGAGTTCCGGGTGGGGGATGCCGGTTGGGGCATGCCCGACCCGGACGGGTTCTACGACGGCCCCATGGACGCGAAGAAAATGACTTTGGAAAAGCTGCTCGACCAGACCGCCACCAGGACGATCCAGTATGTCTACGACTTCGGTGATGACTGGGACCACAGCATCCGGATCGAGCGGGTGGGCGAGGCCACTCAGGGCGTGACCTATCCGCGGCTTCTGAAGGCCGCGGGGGCCTGTCCACCGGAGGACGTCGGCGGCGCCTGGGGCTACGAAGAGTTCCTCGAAGCCCTCGCCGATCCCGATCACGAGCAGCACGAGGACATGGTCCACTGGTCGGGCGGGGACTTCGACGCCGAGGATGCCGGGGCCGGCACCATCATCGAACGCTTCGAGCGGCTGGCGAAGAAATGGGCCCCGCGGCCTCGCAAACCCAAAACTACGATCTGAGTGACGCCAGCGACCGCGGCCTACGCCGGATGGTTACAATTGATTGGCGATAAACCGCTGACTTGTCTTGCAATCTGATGGAGTAATCTGGAAGTCGTCAGGCGATAGGCATTGAATGGTCAAATGTGTCGTGTCCGGAAAGCACATGTGAATTGCTCACAACTGCCTACAACTTGGTATTGGTAGTTAGGCCAGAGCTAACCGAAATTCTCAGTAATCCAGAGCTGCAAAAGATCGTTGTTCGCCGAAAGCCAAAATCGGCCGTCGGGTGAGATCGCTTGATGGATTGTATCAGCGATTGGATGCGCCAAGCCCGTGGACCTCCATGAAAACAATCGGGCTACAACCAACCGATCTGCAAAATCTGCTAGATCCAATCCATAGTGATCTGCGGCGTCCAACAAATCCGTATCGTTTAGTGCCAAGCCGCCATGGTTCATTGCCATCGCAAAAATCACGTGTTCTTCGAGCGTAACCTCGAAAGGTGTCCAATGCTGCGTCTCGACCTCTGCTAGCTGCTTCCTAGTCAACGTCTTGGCGTAAAACATCCACCCGCGTCGATCCTGGTCGACAATTGGTTTTCCACTAAGAAGTGGAGCAATAGCTTCCATTTTGAGAGTATCATCCACGGGAAACCGTGCTTGAAATTCATTGCTCAGCCTTGTCCATAGCAACTCGAGCAGAAGAACCATCGGAGCTTCGCGGGTCGAACCGAAAATGTGCCATTGTCCGTCATCTAACTCGGGAACAATATACGGATGCCCATTCAGCTTTAGCAGCGTGTTCGTTCTACAAACAATGAGGTTGGGTAGGACAGTTGGCCCAGCTAACCCATCGGGTACTTTTTTGAGCGCGTCCAAGAAACCATTGCGAAGTCCAAATTCGTCGACATAGCCGTCATACCCAAAGACGACTCTGACCGGAGCGAGCTGTTCATGAGCTAATGTTCTCAAGAGCTCACCAGTCTCTGAGGTAAGATCGTCGAGCTCGCCACTCTCGGGAGACCGGCCCAAAAGTCGGGCGAACGCGCTGTTCGACGGACCGAGATGAACCTGCCTGTTCTCGGAGAGCCGTTCCTTTTGCTGGAGCGAGATGGTTCGCATCTTGTTGATGCTGTCGACAAGTTCATTCCCGTAGAGGTTTTTCTTGACCTCAAACACCGCCAGGACGTCAGCGATCGGCCATTCCCACGTATCCGTTTTTGGGAGCTGACGACCACGGTCCCCTTTGACGAGCATTGCGTCGGTTTGATGACTGTGTTTTCCGTCAACACCGATGACAAAACCGTCGACAAGGCGAAGATTGAGCTCCTTTGGAATCGCCCGTTGAACAAGCTCACGGGTGAGGCCCTCATACATATCACCAATCGTTGGCGCGTGTTGCACCGATTCCGCGGCGAGAAGTTCTGCTTCCTTTGCTTGGAGCTGCTCAAGAAATTCTGCAAATGATGTGATCATAACGCGCTCACCGCCCAAACAACGGCTACATGAAGAACCGGAACTGGTAAGGTGCCTTTCCAAGGCCGGGCATTCGTTTGACGACCCGTGCAAGCACCTTGGCGTAACTCATCGTCACCGGGAGCTGGTCGTAGAGGCCGTCATTGTTCCAGTTCATTTTGGACAGCGCCAAAGCAGACCGTGCGGTGTCATCCCACGGCCCGTGGCCAGCATGACGCACAAGCCTGATCGGTCTTGGTGTGCTTCTTGAACCTTGAAAGTAAGAGCCAGAGTTATTGATGCCGGCGACATTGCCATGCATCCACAAGAGGCACTCGCGTGGTCCAAGACCCAAAAGTGAACCACGATCGACCGGATATCCTGCAGGCGCTCCCTTTCGATTAGCGCCTCTTGGCGGGTCAATCTTCGCACCCCGCCACGGAACGTCTTCAACGATTTGAACCAGATCGACGGCTTCACACAGGTGCAGTGCTTCCATACAACCGTCGATCTCTTCGAACTTAAACTCCGTCGATTTGTGGACGATAACACGCCGAGGTGTTCGTCCTGCGTGTCTGCGCCGATAGAGGTCAAGAGAGCGTGTCATGACCCGGAACATTTCGTTGCGAGACAAGAACGGATTATCGCGCTGCACATCAACCTCGTTAGCGTCATAGGCTACGAACTCTAACCCCGCACCATCGCCGTCGAAAACTTGACTGCAGCATGTCACAAAGCGAGGTTTATCAGATTCGACGGGCCGTACTGCATAGGAAATCCCGATGTAAGCCGTATCTGGATCTGAATCAGCCAGCTTCCAAGGAACGCCACCTGCCTTTGCATAGAGTGCTAAGCCAATACGCCACATGACACTTGCTTTGTGGGGGTACGCCAGCGCTCTGTCCTCTCTAACAAGCTGGATTGGAAGCCGTCGCGCTGCGCTTGCCGCCTTGAGGTGGTCGTGCAGATCAAAGTCCTCATCAGTGTTGCCGAAGAAACCGGCCGACCACGATTGCGGAACATAGATGAAGATAACATCGAAGCGCTCACGCATTGCGTCGAGTGCTTGCAGCGCCCGTGTGAGACGCGACGAGAGGACAATATGCGGTGTGCCGGAGTCAGTCATTTCGTGCTCCAATCGCTCATCCAATTGGATATGGCACCCTTTTTCAGCTGCTCGCATATTGAGGTTGAACACGCTTCGAAATCCCGGCCAAGGCGGAAGATAATCTCGCCGTTCAGTAGGATCGAACTTGCTGTTAAGTGCCTTCATGAAGTCATAGAGACGCTGGCTTTCTCCCGATGGGGAGATTGTCGCCACGCGGATTGGGTCTGGGACAAGGCCAGCCGAATACGGGCCGTATCGCAACAGTCCTCTCAAGGGGTGTGTATCGACGTCTCCAGCATGATCGGGATGAAACGACAGGCTGGGTTCAGGGAACCAAAGATGCGGCGAAACTTGGCTTGTCATAGGCGCGACCGGTTTGAGAAAGCGGTGGTTGTTCCGAGTGTGAAAGAGGCGTTAACTCCGGTCCTCACGTTGAGGGCACGAAGCTCTCGACCCTCGGCCGAGAGCAAACACCTTCCAAGAGAGTTCGCGGTTCAAAGACGAGCCATAACTTGTCGTCAGCCCATTCGAGCCTTACGATAACGCCCTCCTGCCAAGTCAAATCAGCTTGTGCTGGCACGCTACCTGAAAGGCTGCCGACGACACGCTTCAGAGGGGCCCATCTTTCGTCTGTAACATCTGCTGGCTTTAGAGAATCGACGCTGCGGTGATGTTTTATTGTGAGACCATGTTCTCTCGCCAAAGCCCGCGAGATAGCTTGCTTGAGCAAGCCTCGTTCCTGACTGTCGTAGCGGAGGCGGCGTGTTTCGATTTCATGGAGATCGAACTCTGTAATACTGACGTTTGCGAGGGCGGCGCGGACATCGCTGTCAGAACCGAACGCGAGAACACCCTTTGCAGATCGTGTTGCAAGGACATCAACTCCCGCGGCACTTACTGCTTCCGCTACCTCTTTATACCCGCCGATATTGCATTCTACACGCCGACAGATTGTCGGTAGAGATTTCACCTCCAACGCATTAAGCCGAATAACCGGATAGCCCCGTTTGCCTGAAATGCGGGGCGGCGCTGAAACTACAGAACGTTCTGAGGCGAACTCGTCCAACTGTGTTGTGTCTAGATCTGGAATGAGGCGCACGAGGTCACGCAGAGACTCATCAAAGTTCTCAACCCGGACAAGTCCGCCATCGACGCCCTTTTCTGAAGCAGCTGATAGAAATGAAGATACTCTGTCGAGCGGATCGCCTTCGCCGCGATGCAGCCAGAAAATTCCGCTGGGAAAGGGTGAGGCATGTTCCAGCGCTTCCTCAAGAGTGTTCATGATCGACTCATCACGTCCGCTGTACCCCGCGATTACCAAGCCGGAACGGGTGCAAGTGCCGACGAGAAGATCGCGAAGTGTCGCGTCTTGTTGGCGAAGCTCGTCTCCAGTGTTCTTGAGGCGACGTGACCGGAAATCGCCGTGCAGTTTTATTTCTGCGGGCCAGCGCTCACCGTTGATTGTCTCGCGACCGATGCCAGGCGCATCGAGTGCCACGGTCGTTAGATTGCCAGTGCCACCAAATACCTTTGCGCAACCATCCGCGACAAGGGGGTCGAAGTTGGTCGTCCAGACAAGCTTGGTATGCCCAGCTTTCATGAGGGTCGCCAGAGCAACGTGTCCGAAAGATGGTTTGGCCCCAGAAATCTTCGCATCTATGTAAGTTCGCCGGTCTGCTTCGCTTGGATATACTGCCTCAAAAAGGACGGCATATTCCTCTGGCGAGTCTGGGTCCGGAAACGCCTCCTGACCAGCTATGAAATCCTGAATCTGCCGTCGGACCGCTGGGTTCGAGAGGTCTGCTACCGTGTTTAAGGCGACGCGCCGCTGACTGACATATAATTGCTGTTTGAATTCCCAGATCATGTCCCATGCGGTTGGGATCCCCGCTGACGCCGACGTGCCGGCACCCAAGAGCCACATGAGCTTTCCTGATCGCATCGAAAATCGGCGGGCGAAGTCATCGGCCTCTACAACGGGATACGCGCTATTGGTCACTACTTCATCCATACTCTCTGCCATTCGCGAAACTCGGATGGTCGCACCTGGAACCGCGCGAAGTTCCCCTCGTGAAGACCGAGAAGCTCATCTTCAACCACAGTCGCGAAGATTTCTCGATCCTCTGCTGCGATACCCTCTGCAGACAACTTTTCGATCTGGCGTGCAGCTTCACTGCGTCCAAGCTTCGAGCGAATAATTTGAGCCACAGCGTCGCGGATTTGCGTGCGATACTTCAATCGAAACGGATCCGGTTCCCCCAGAGACTGCCTGACGGCAGCGTATTGGGCTGCGGAGCGTTCATAGGCCCAAAGAAAGACGTCCCTGAGAAGAGCCGTGTCGTTGAGTTCGTAGACCCCTAGAACAGCGTCCGTGTAGGCGCGTTGTGGCACGTCAGTGAATGCGAGTGGAGAGAGATTGCGTCGAATGAGGGGGATATTGGCGGCGAGACGCGAGACGCGTTTGTTCACGTCATCAAACGGTTGAAGATAGGGAATATGCACCATAACAAAGAAGGCTTGCTCAAACGGGTCTTCGATCTTCGAGGCCTTGGCAAGGAGCTGGTTGAAACACTCTTCAATCC
>LUOO01000049.1 GCA_001626765.1 Maritimibacter sp. REDSEA-S28_B5 | reverse complement strand
GAACTATACGACGCTGCGCGTACCCGACCCGAGCTCGCCGACAGGCACCGCCAACGTCATCGGGCTCTTCGGCTACGGTCCCGGCATCAAGCCGGAGAAAGCTACCACCTGGACGGTCGGCCTCGACGTCGCGCCCCCGTCGATCCGCGGGCTTAAAGCGTCGGTCACCTATTATGATGTCGACTATCGCGACCGTATCGGCTCGGTCAGCGAGGATTATCTTCGCTTCCTGTCCCGCCGCGACCTGTTCGGCGGCGTGGTAACCGAGAATCCGTCGGCCGAACTTCTCGCTTATTATTTCTCGTTCCCGACCTTCACCAATCCGCTTGGCCTCGCGCCGGGCGATGTCGATGCCATTCTCGACGGTCAGGTCCGCAACCTGTCCGCCATGCGCCAGACCGGGCTCGATTTCGATCTTGGCTACGCAACGGAACTCGCCGGCGGCCAGATTGACCTTGGTCTGTCGGGAAGCCACATCTTCCGGATCAATCGGCAGCTTACGCCGGGCACGCCGGCGGTGGACGTCGTGGGCACATTCGCAAATCCGGCGAAGTGGCGGCTGCGCGGACGCGCCGGCTGGTCGCGCGGAGGTTTTGCGGCGACCCTCTTCGCCAACTATGTCGGCGGCTATCTCAACCAGATCCCCGCGGTCCCGCCTGGACAACGTTCGACCTCAGCCTCGCCCAACGCTTCGGCGGTGATGACAATGAACGCGGCCTGCAACTGGGGCTGAGCATCCTCAATCTGTTCGATCGCGATCCGCCCTATGTGAACAACCGGACCAATACATCGGCGCTCGCCTATGACCCCGAAAAGGCGAATCCGCTCGGACGCACCATCTCGCTGCAGGCCACGATCCGGTGGTGAGACAAGCGGTCTGGGCGGCGGTTTTCCTTGCGGCGGCTTCGCCGGCCGCCGCCCAGACAAGTCCCCGCGAGCTCGTAGAGATGACCGACTTTTCTGGGCTCGCGGTCTCTCCCGACGGGCGCTGGCTGCTCTACCGCCGCGAGCGCCCGTCGACCATGAGCGGACAGATTGAGACCGCCTGGTATCTCGTCGGCACCGATGGAGCCACACCGCCACGGAGGATCGGCGATGGCGGCCATGCGAGCTGGAATGGAACCGGGATCGTCGAGGCGGGCTCAGCCGCCTGGTCGCCGGAAAGCGACCGCTTCTATTTCCGCGCGCGGGTGGACGGCGCCACGGGACTATGGGAAGGCCGCCCCAGCGGCGCCCTCGCACCATTGATCGTTCGCGACGCCGATATCGAACGCTTTGCAGTCGCCCCCGATGGCGGCATCATATTCGAACTCGGGCCCTCGCGTGCCGCGATCGCGCGGGCCGAAGAGAATGAGCGGGACAGCGGCATTTTGGCCGATGGACGGGTCGATCTCGCGCAGACGCTTTATCGAGGGGCAATGATCGCGGGCCGACCCGCAAGCCAGCGTCTCAATGGCGACTGGTTCGATCGGGAGGCGCTCCTCGACCGATTGCCGCGACAGATTGTTCGTCGGGATCCGACTACGGCGAGAGAGCGACCCGCCCACGCTATCGAGGCGGAGCTTCTCCGACCATCGCCGCAACCGCTTCCCGAGCCTTTTCGCGCGGCCGCGTCGCAAGCCGGCATCTGCGCTGTGGAAGCACCCTGCGGCGATCCCGACGCGCCAAAAATCTGGAAGGGAATGGCAGTCGGCGATGGACGTTTCGTGGTGACGACGCGCGACCGGAAAGTTCGTCAGAGCGTTTTTCTCTGGGGTAAGGCGACCGGCCTGACGCGCCTCGCGGCCAGCCCAGGCCTTTTGAGCGGCGGCGGTGAGATGGCGCCATGTGCGGCGTCGCAAACGGCGGCCTTCTGCGTAGCCGAGAGCGCCGCCATGCCTCCACAACTGCAGCGAATTGCGCTGGATGGCAGCGGGACCCTCGTCCTCGACCGACCCAACGACCTTCCTGACCACGACGATCTTCTCACCGAGGCGATCGAGTGGCAGGTGGGCGGCAGCCGTGCGTCGGGTTGGCTCGTCCGCCCGAAGTTCCCCGGACGGCTGCCGCTTTTCATCACTTACTATCGCTGCGCCGGTTACCTTCGCGGCGGGCTCGGCAATGAGTGGCCACTTCGCGCCTTGGCCGCCAGCGGGATTGCCGCGCTTTGCATCAACCAGCTGCCATCGGGCGGGGCGAAAGCCGAAGCCCGTTATGAGCTGGGCCTCGCAGCGGTGCGCGCTGCTGTAGCGGAGCTGGATCGCCGCGGGCTTGTCGACCCCGGCCGCGTCGGGATGGGCGGTCTCAGTTTCGGCAGCGAGGTTGCGATGTGGACAGCGACCCACAGCAAGCTTCTGAGTGCGGTCTCGATCGCGTCGGTGCAGGCCGAGCCCGCCTATTACTGGTTCAACGCCGGCATCGGACGCGATTTCTTCCGCCAGAATCTCGAGACTCAATGGGGTCTCGGCGCGCCCGACATCGATGCAGCCGATTGGAAGCGGCGCTCGCCCTCGCTCCAGGTCGACAAGATCACCGCCGTCGTGCTGATGCAGCTCCCGGAGCAGGAGGCCCGACTTTCGCCCGAGCTGCAGGCCCGCCTCTCCGCGAGCGGAAAGGGTGAACTCCACGTCTTTCCCTTCGCCCCGCACATCAAGGCCGAGCCGAGACAGAAGCTTGCTGTGTACCAGCGCAACCTCGACTGGTTCCGCTTCTGGCTGCAGGGCTACATCGATCCCGATCCTGCCAAGGCAGATCAATATGCGCGTTGGACCGGCCTGAACTTCCCGGCGCCCAAGCCGGCGACCGATACTATCCAAAGCTCGATATCGGCGAGTTCGAGCAAGCGGAAATAGTCATAGTCGCCCTCGATCCGCTCGCGCGCCTCTTCGCGCATGAGCGTGCCGACGCCAAGCCAGTGATTGAACTCCTCCGGCGCGATGATCGACAGGATCTCGACGCCGCCCCCGGTCTTGGCGGCCCGCATCGCGGCAAACCGCATCGCGTTCAGGCACTCCCGACTGTCATCGAGCACCACGAGAAACTTGCGCATGAAAGGGCTCCCTCTGTCCGGTGCCGATCATGACGCGCGGGGCGTCAGCGTGCAAGCGCCGCGTCGATCGCAGTCCAGAGTACCTCGACCGGTTCAAGCCCGATGGAGAGGCGCAGGAACCCTGGTGCGACCGCATCGCCCCAGCGCGCACGGCGTTCGGCAGACGAATGTGTGCCGCCGAAGCTGGTCGTCGGATCAATCAGCGGGCAATCTGCGAGAAAAGCCTCCGCC
Source organism: Maritimibacter sp. REDSEA-S28_B5 (assembly GCA_001626765.1). GTDB lineage: Bacteria > Pseudomonadota > Alphaproteobacteria > Rhodobacterales > Rhodobacteraceae > Maritimibacter. The sequence goes on along the minus strand of LUOO01000049.1, from coordinate 12,335 downwards.
GTCGCTTCGTCCGCCAAGTCGAAGCCGATCAGGAACCCGCCTGTGGTCATCTGCCGTCGCGCAACCGGATGACCAGGGTCGGTCGGCAGGCCCGGATAGCGCAGGTTTGCCACCGCCGAATGCGCTGCGAGCCGTTCGGCGATCACATGAGCCGAGGCACACATGCGTTCAAACCGGACCTCGAGCGTCTCGAGCGAGCGGTGGAGGAGCCAGGCCTCCTGCGGCCCCGGGATCGGTCCCGAGAGCTTGCGCCATAGCGTCATGCGGTCGATGAGCGCCGGATCGCGCGAAGCAACATGGCCGGCGAGCACGTCGGAATGGCCCGCCGGCGCCTTGGTATCGGACGCCACCACGATGTCGGCCCCCAGATCGAGCGGACGCTGACCCAGCGCCGTCATCGTCGTGTTGTCCACGATGCTCACACCCCCGGATGCCCGCACGGCAGCGCAGGTGGCGGCGAGGTCGATCACGTCGAGACCCGGGTTCGACGGGGTTTCGATGAAGACCACCGCAAAGCCGTCAAAGCCGCCCTCGGCGAAGGTGGCCGATCCGCGAGTCTCGACCGTCACGCCGAAAGGGGCGAGGAAATCCTCGGCCAGCAGCCGGGTCGTGTAATAACCGTCCGAGGGCAGAAGCAGCCGGTCGCCCGCCTTGAGCGTCGCGAAAAGTGCCGCCGCGATGGCCGCCATGCCAGACGGAAAGAGCCGCGTCGGCGCATCCTCAAGAAGCGCCAGCGCCTTCTCCGTCGCCTCCCACGTGGGGTTGTTCATCCGGCCGTAGCCGGGCACACCAGCGGGATCGCCGGGCAAGTGAAACGTCGAAGTCTGCACCAGTGGCAGCGACCGCGCCGCGCCCTTTGACAGACCCTCGACCCCCAGATGCAACAGCCGCGCCGCGCGCACTTCGTCTCCTGACATCAGGCCCTCCAGAACCGCAGCGTAAAGATCACGTAGACCGACAGAAGTTCCAGCCGCCCGACCAGCATGGCCGCGGTAAGGAGCCATTTCGCCGTGTCGTTGAGCGGCGCGAAATTGCCCGCCGGTCCGATGGTATCCCCCAGCCCGGGCCCGATGTTCGCAATCGCCGTAGCGGCGCCAGAGAGCGACGTCACCATGTCGAGCCCGGTCATCGACAAGAGCACCGCGAGGATGCCGAGCGACACGACGAACATCACGAAAAACGCCATGACCGAGGACAGCACCGCCTCGGGGATCGGCCGACCCTCGAACCGTGGGGTGAACACGCCATGGGGCGCCGAAATCTGCTGGATGCGCGTCTTGATCGCGGCGATGAGGATCTGGTATCGGAAAATCTTGACGGAACAAGCGGTTGACCCGGCGCAGCCGCCAATCAGGCCGATGAAGAAAAACGCCACGATCGGAAAGGTGCCCCAGAGCTGGTAGTCCACGCTCGCAAACCCGGTGCCAGATATGATCGAGGTGACGTTGAAGACCCCCTCGCGGAACCCATGCTCGAAACGGTCGCCGTTTCCGATCAGGCGGTAGAGCGTCATCACGAGCGAGATCATGAGGATCGTGCCGAGATAGGCCCGCACCTGGCTGTCGCGAAACAGCGGCTGCGCGGTGCCCGCGACGATCTGGATGTAGCGCACGAAGGGCAGGCTCGCGAGGATCATGAAGATCGCGGCGATATATTCCGGCGCGCCCTGATAGACGCCGAAGCTCGCGTCATGGGTCGAAAACCCGCCCGTCGACATGGTCGTGAGCGCATGGTTCACCGCGTCGAAGGGAGTCATCCCCACGACGAGATAGGCCAGCATGTTGAGCACGGTCAGCGCCACGTAGATCCAGCTGATCTGACCGGCGATCTCCGCGGCGCGGGGCAGGACCTTGCCCATCGTTTCGAAGGCCTCCGAGCGGAAGATCTGCATCCCGCCGACGCGCAGTTCAGGCAGAAACACCATGGCGACGACGATGATCCCGATGCCGCCGAACCACTGGAGCATCGACCGCCAGAGCAGGATCCCCTCGGGCATCGTATCGAGGCCCGAAAACACCGTGGACCCCGTGGTCGTCATGCCCGACATCGCCTCGAAGATCGCGTCCACGGGGCGCGCGCCGATCTCGGAAAAGATGAAAGGGAGCGCGCCGAAGGCCGGTAGCGCGACCCAAACGAGCGTGGTCAGGAAGAACGTCTGCTGAACGGACAGCCCCGCACTGACCCCATTGGCCGACGCGATGGACATGGCGGCACCCAGCGTCACCGTGATGACGGCGGACTGCAGGAAAACGGCCCAATCGGGCCTGCCGAAGTAGAGATCCACCAACATCGGGATGAGCATCGTGACGCCGAGCGCGGCGACGAGCCAGCCGATGACATAGACCACGGGGCGCAGGTCGAACATGGGCAGAGCGTTGGCGTCGCGCTCACCGACTGTCAAGCTGTGTCGAGGCCCGCTTGGCGCATTGGCGGCACCGCCGGGGCAACTGCGCCACCCTTCGTCCGGATTGCACGATCACAGCATCTGACGACCCGGGGCGCGGCGCGGTCCCGATCCGCCGGAGTGTCGCGTTCGGAGGCCGGTCCCCGCCCCCGGCAATGCAGGGGTGGACATATCCTTCAATTGGCCAGAACAAAGCGTCGATGCACGTCCTGAAGGGGCCGGGCGTTCATCGCGAAGATCTGCTGGAACGCTTGAATCTGACGCTCGGACACCTGCACCGGCTCTTTCATCACGGTCCAGAGCACCGTTTCCGAACAGGGCGGCGTGGTGAGTGAACCCTGATAACGGTAGAACCCGGTCTGGGACGGGAGCAGATCGCCCGGATCGCGCACCCCGACGCCGGCCTCACCCTCGAACGAGGGGGCCGCCGCCATGATCGCTTCGAACAATCCGTTGGTCCCACCGCCTTCGATCATGACGCCCACGACCGCGAGCGCACCGGACGCGGACTTGTGCACGAAATGCACCTCCATCGGGGACCGCCTGCCGTCGATTGCATGTTCCGAGGGCGTATGGAAATGGAATTGGGCAAGCTCGAAATCCGTCCCGTCCACCGTCATCAAGCCACCGTTTTTCGTGCTGACCTGTATTGTGTGCCCATTGTTGGACACCATCCAGTCCGCAGCGGCGTTCCAAAAGAGTTGCACTGCCTCGGCCTCGGCACGGATGGCCCGCGTAAGGTTTACCGGAGATTGTTCCTGCCCGGTCGCGCACAGGCCGAAGTCCTCTGTCAGCGAGCCCCAAGACGCCGGTCCTTCGGCGCCGTCGTAGGTCCAATGCGGCGCACCCCCGTCATGGCGCACCGCCTCGGCCCCGTCACGGCCGGGGGCCGGCTGGGTCGCATCCATGGCCACTGTGACGACGGTCGGGTCCGTCCCATGATCGTGATCGGCTGTCGGATTGGATGACAAGGGTGATGCCAAGGCGCCAAAGCCGAGCGACAGAATGAGGGCGATCCTGGTGGAAATCATCGGGTATCCTTTTCGTTTGATCGTGGAAACAGCGGCAATCGTCGTCATGGCGGTCTCACCACGGGATCAGAAGAAGATGTCGTCCATGGTTTGGCGCGCGGCGTCCTCTTCGACATGGACCTGTTTCTGCAGTCCGTGCCGACCACAGAAGTCGTCGTGAAGCGCGCGTTCGCGCTCGACCGAATAGGCGTGGAAGATCGGGCCGTTGATCAGGTCCATCGGCGGTGTTGCCTCGATCAAGGCAGGCACGGGAATGCTGTCGACAAGGTCCGCAAGCGTCCCCTTGAGCGCCCCGCGACGGGCCGTATCCTCGGGAACCCGCCGTTGCAGCCGCTCGAACAGTGCAACCATTTCCGTCGTCACGAGGTCCGATTTCCGGAAGATGTCTTCGAGTTCCAACATGATCGACGTGCTCTTCTCGCTCATGTCGGCGATGAGCAGACCCGGCTTGGCCGCAAGATCGCCGGTCAGTTCGTCGGCCAGGACCTCAACCGACGCGAGCCTGCGCCGCACCGTTGCAAGCAGGCGCGACACATCGCTCGCGAACCCCGACAGCTGGTTCGCAACTTCCTTTAGCGCCATGCCCTCCTGTCCGAGCCGGCCGCAGGCGATGACCGCGTTGATCCCGACCAGTTGCATCTGGTGTTCGAGAGAATTGATATGTGCCAGCGCGACATCGAGTGCGGCAAAGTAATCCACGATCTCGGTCACGAGGGCCTGCAATTCGGTCCGCGTCTCCTGCAAGGCGGCGATGCCATGCTGGATGGATCGCACCTGCCACAGGATCCTTTCCGCGTCGTTTGCCGTCTCCGATGCTTCGACATGCCCACCCGGCTCTGTCCGTTCGACGCCGCCAAAAGTGTGGGCCAGCCTCAGGGCATCCTCGAGCCGCTCCCTAACCATCGACACGCCCGTTCGAAATTCCTCCGCCGTGTCAGACAGTTGTTCCCGCGCCAGGGAGAGGATGAAACCGGACGACTTGCCATGCCCCTGCGCGGCGATCACCTCGACATGCTCGAGCCGTTGACGTGTCCGGTCGCCGACCTGCAGCGCCACCAAGGCCCCGGCCATGGTCCGGCTCAGGTCCATCAGGCGATCCTGCAGGGCCGGACCGAAGTCATCTCCGGCGGCCCCCGCCGCGGCGAGGGGTCCGAGGGTCTGCGACACAAGGCCCAGCATAGCAGCGACCTGGTCCAGTTCCCGCCAGGCGCGCTCGAGACAATCGTGGACCGACGCCCCGATGTTGCGCTGGACCTTGTCGAGCAGATCGACGACCTCCGCCAGCGTCTCGTCGGCCTCCGCGACAAGATCGCCCGCGATATTGGTAAAGACCTCAAGCCCGCCCTCGCGGTGGGACACCGCCGAGGCAGTGACGCGGGCGTTGAGGGCAACGATCTTCATCGTACGGATGATGCGCCGCAGATCCGCAATCTCGCCGTCGAGCCCATCGGAGGCAAGGATCATCGCGCCAACGATCCGGTGGTATTCAAGAAGCGCGGCGCCCAGCTCCTTCTCGAGCACTGAGAGAGCATCGAGCCCTTTGGACAACGCCGTCCATTTCTCTGACCGGACCCCGGTCAGCGTCTTCAACGGCTCCTGCAAAGACGCAAGCCCCAGGACCAGTTTCTCGACATTGTCGCCCGCCTTCAGAAAGGACGTCTCGATCCGCGCGCGCAGGTTGCCAAGCTGCCCCCACCCGCGATCTGCCGCGGTGTCGGGTGCTGGCCCGCCAAGGGATTCGGCGACCGTCATGATGCAATCTGACGCTGAGAAGCGTTCCAGTTGACGATTTCGCCCGCGATGCGGCCAAGCGGCAATATGCGATGCGCCGCCCCGAGGTCGATGGCCACGCGGGGCATGCCGAACACCACGCTCGTCGCCTCGTCCTGCGCCAGGGTATACGCACCGGCCTCGCGCAGTTCGAGCAGACCGGCAGCACCGTCATCCCCCATGCCCGTAAGGATCGCGCCCAAGGCACTGCCGCCCACGGTCTGTGCGACCGAACGAAACAGGACATCGACAGAGGGACGGTGGCGTGACACGCAGGGACCGTCGCGCAGACGGATACGATAGCCCGAAGCGTCGCGATGAATGGTCAGGTGCCGATTTCCCTGTGCGATCGCGGCCTGCCCCGGCTGGATGATGCGGCCATCCTCTGCCTCGAATATCTCGACCGCGGAGGTCGTGTTGAGCCGGTTGGCAAAGGCTGTGGTGAAGCCCTGCGGCATGTGCTGAACAACCGCGATCGGGGGCAGGTCCGCAGGCAATTCCTCGAACACGGTGCGCAACGCCTCCGTTCCGCCGGTCGAGGCGCCGAGGGCGATGAACCGGGGCTGCATTCTGGGGGGGCCTCCGGTCGCGCGTGGAAGGATCACGTCGGCCGTGTGTTTTTCGCCCGGGGCCATGGCAACCGTCTTGCGGTGACGGCGGGTCCCGGTCTGCACGGCGGCCCGGATGCAATCCGAAATCCGGATCGCCGCTTCCTGGCGATCGCGCTGCGAGGAAATCTGCGGCTTGAGGAGAACGTCAGCCGCGCCGAGTTCCAATGCCTTGAGTGTGGTCTCGGACCCCTCACGAGCGAGCGACGAAATCACGATGACCGGCAGCGGCCGCTGCGACATGATCTTTTTCAGAAACGTCAGGCCATCCATCCGAGGCATGTGAAGGTCGAGCAAGAGCACGTCCGGCAATCGGTCGCGGATCTTCTCCGCCGCTTCGAAGGGGTCCTGCGCTGTTCCGCAAAGCTCGAGCCCAGGGTCCTGCCGGATGAAGGACGTCAGAAGTGCCCGCACCGACGGGCTGTCGTCCACGACCATGACATTGATCTTGTCTTTCATGACTGTCCCCTAACGTTTCCGATAGATCGATGGCCCGAGCACGTCGAAATCCGGGTGTCGCATGCTCATGGCTTCGGAATGACCAAGGTATAGAATGCCACCTCGCACGAGGCTCCTGGCAGCCTGCGCAATCGCACGATCCTGATCCGCGGCCCCGAAATAGATCAGCACGTTGCGCAAGAACACGACGTCGAGGTTGCAATCACGCAGGGCCACGCCGGACAAGAGGTTGTGCTCGAAGAATCTGACGCGTGCGCGCAGTTCGGGAATGATGCGCGATTGACCTGCAAAATCGCCCTGACCGGTCCTGAAGTAGCGCTGTCGCAGATCTGGTTGGACAGGCGCGACGAACGTATCGTCGAAAATCGCGGTCTGCGCCTGCGTGATCACCTCCGAGTTCACATCCGTGCCGATGATGCCCCAGTCGAAGGGTCCGTGCCGAAGGGCATACTCGGCGCAGCAGATTGCTGCGGTCCAGGCCTCTGCCCCGGTGGACGAGGCCGCCGACCAAATCTTGACCCTGTCCGAGACGGATCGGCGGCGCGCGATTGCTTCAGGCAGCGCCTCAGCCATGAGATGATCGAAATGCGGCGGCTCGCGGAAGAAATCCGTCTTGTTGGTCGTAACCGCATTCACGATGACCGGACGTTCCCTGTCGAGCGCCCCATTCTCGAAAACGTAGGTGAGATAGTCGTCAAGGCTTTCACAGTGCAGCAACGTGAAACGCCGCCGAAGACGGGTCTCCACCATTGACCGTTTCGAAGCGTCGAGCTTGATTCCGACCTCGCGACGAACAAACGCGGCGAACCTTTGAAAACGATCGGTCGGCTCGACCCCTAGCGTCTTGGGTTCTTCAAACCTGGTCACTTGAGGCAAGGCTGGGTTTCTCCGTGTCAGGCGGCAAGCCGGGAGGGAAGCGCGGCGAACAGATGGTCGAGGTCGATCAGGGCGACGAAGGCTTCGTGGCGGCGGCCAAGACCTGTCACGAGTCTGCAATCCCACCGCAGGAGCTCGGCCTCGGGTACGGGTTCTATCCTGTCATCGTCCAGCAAGGTGACCTCGTAGACGCGGTCCGCCCGCATCGCGACCCTCGCAACGAGATCGTCTTCGTCGAGCCACAGGACGATGATCCGCGTCGCGTCGCCGTCGTCCTGGTCGGGCAACTTCATGACTTTGCGCAAGTCGATCACCGAAACCCCATGACCACGCACGTCGATGACGCCCAGGACATGCCCCGGGCTGTCCGGCAAGCGGGAGATCTGCCGCATCTCGAGCACTTCCTGCACCTTGGAAACCGGGATCGCAAAGGTTTCGTCCCCGACGCCAAAGGTCACGACGGTTCCCACGCCGTTCATGCGACCTGCCCCTGACCGATGGCACCTTGACCCGGGGCCGCCATGAACTGCCGATCCAGTTCGTCCTCATGCGAACCCATATCGAAGTCGAAACCGGTCGTTGCACGGCGGGGGGGCGGCGACGATCTTGTGAGGCCAGACGCCCTTGCACGCATCACGACCCCGGGACGATCGCCGAGGTCGAAGAAACCGACCGAGTTGCGCAGGCTGTCGGCCTGCCCCGAGAGTTCCACCGCCGTCGATGAAATCTGCTCGGAGGCGGCCGTGTTTTCCTGCGTGACCTTGTCGAGCTGCTGGATGGCCAGGTTGACCTGGGTGGCACCCGTCGCGTTTTCCTCGTTCGACCGGGTGATCGACGCCACGAGTTGCGCGGTGTGTTCGATATTGGGCACAAGGGCCGACAGCATGTCGCCCGCTTCTTTTGCCGCGCGCAAGGTGCTGGAGGAAAGAGACGAGATTTCACCCGCCGCCGTCTGGCTGCGCTCAGCCAGCTTGCGCACTTCCGAGGCGACCACGGCAAAGCCCCGACCATGCTCGCCGGCGCGCGCGGCCTCTACCGCTGCGTTCAGCGCAAGCAGGTCGGTTTGCCGCGCGATTTCCTGGACAACCATGATGCGCTCTGCAATCGTCTGCATCGCATCCACGGCGCGGGTCACCGCCTGACCCGAAGCGCTCGCCTCCTCAGCCGACTTGATGGCCATGCGTTCGGTTTCACGCGCATGTTCGGCGTTTTGCTGGATGTTGGCTGCCATTTCCTCCATCGAGGCGGATGCCTCTTCGGTTGCGCTGGCCTGTTCCGTCGCGCCTTCGCTCATCTGCACGGCGGTCCCTGACAGCTGTTCCGCCCCCGAGGCCACGTTCTGGGCCGCCGACGAGATATCTCCCACGATACTGCGGAGCCGGGACACCATCTCCGTGAGCGAGCGGCTGAGATCGGTTATCTCGTCATTGCCCGTCGCCTCGGTCCTGACGGTCAGTTTGCCCTGCGACACCTGTTCGGCGAGCGCCATCACTCGCCTCAGGCCGGCATTGATCGTGAGCACGGTCCAACCCGCGATCGCGGAAGCGGCGGTGAGGGCTGCGATGGCGACGGCGATCAGGATGAACCGTGCCGAAGCGAAGGTTGCATATGCCGCTTCCGACGCCTGCGCCATATGTCGACGCTGTGCCGTGCGGAAGTCCTGCAACTTGCTGTCCAGCGCGGACCAGTTCTGCGCGCCGTCGCGCGACAGGATCGTCCGCGCGGCCGAGGTATTGCCCGCCTCTACCATACCGGTCACACGCCCCCCAACGACCCGGCCCGAAGCGGAAAGGGCGCTCATGTCTTCGAAGAGAATGCGATCATCGTCTTCGACCAGCGCGTCGAGCGCGGTCAGCGTATCCGCAATTTTCCCGACGATCTCCGTGCGCTCTTCGAGAATCGCGGCCTGTTCGGCGGGGTCCGCGCCCAGCAGCAGCTCGCGCAGGCTGCGCTGCGCTTCGAGTTCCAGGATTTCCAGATCGCTGCTGAGCTCGAGAAGCGCCACCTCCCGCTCCACGAGCCCGGTAACGCTGGTGTTGAGCAAACTCAGGTCGCGGATCGCGATGACCAGGGTCGCGGCCATCGCCAGCCCCAGCACGCTGAAAGCTCCGAGCAGCTTCATCTTGATCGTCAGACGCATGTTATTTTCCCTTTTCAACTCGCCTTGCAATCGGGCAGCAGCGCCGCATCCGATTGCTCGAAAATGGCCTCCAGGTCCGGAAGCGTTATGAAAGTCCGGACATGTCGCGCGATGCCTCTCACCAGTTCGGGTGGCCATCGGCTGCCGATCGAGGGCACGCGATCCACCTGGGACTCGAGAATATCGACGACGTCGTGAACGCTTTCGGCGATGACAGCGACCGACAGGGGAAGGTCCCCGATCCGGGTATCCAGGACCAGCAAGCGTGTGTCCGCCGTGTCCGGCGTGACGGGCAACCGCAGGGCCACGCGCAGATCGACGAGCGGCACGATGCTCCCGCGCACATTGATGAGCCCGACCGAAAGGGCCGCGGCCCGCGGGACTCGCGTCACAGCGACGGGCTCCAGTATCTCGCGCAGCACCGAGGTCGGGATGGCGAGCATCTCGCCGTCGAGGCGGAAGGTGACATGGCGCATCAGGCGGCCCTTTCCGATTGGCGCGCGGCTGCCTCGATCGCCTGCCCATGTCCGACGAGATTGCTCACATCCAGAATGAGCGCGACCTTGCCGTCGCCGAGGATCGTCGCGCCAGAGAAGTTCTTGAGACCCTCGTGCAGACGGGACAGTTGCTTGATGACAGTCTGGTTCGTGGACACGATGCGATCGACGAGCAAGCCGACGCGGCCCGCGGCGGAACTGACGATCACCACCTTCTGCCATTGCGCACGTGGTTCCGGCACATCGAAGAGCCTTGCAAGGCTGAGGAACGGGACGAGCTCGTCGCGCACTCGCAGGAAATTGGACTGCCCCCTGCCCGTGGCCAACTCGCCCGGCAGTTCGACACATTCCTCGACCGCGGCGAGCGGGATCGTGTAGCGCTCGGTCCCGACCTCGACCAGAAGGCCATCCATGATCGCGAGGGTGAGCGGCAAGCGCAACTTGATCGTCGTGCCATGGCCCGGCTCGCTGTCGACCTCGATCTGGCCGCGAAGAGCCTTGAGCGTCGTGCGCACAACGTCCATGCCGACACCTCGGCCGGAAAGTTCAGTGACGGACGGCGCGGTCGAAAACCCAGGTTCGAAGATCAGAAGGCGGGTCTGCGTCTCGCTCTGATGGTCGGTCGGCTGGATCAGCCCCCGCTCGATCGCGCGTTCACGGATTTTTTCGAGGTCGAGCCCCTTGCCGTCGTCGGCGATGGTGATTTCCACTTCGGTGCCAGCCTGCCGCGCCGCGATGGTAATCTGGCCATGGTCCGGCTTGCCCGCGGCCCGCCGGACCTCTGGCAACTCGATGCCATGGTCGACGGAATTGCGCAGCATATGGACCAGGGGATCGCCAAGCGCCTCGATGACCGTCTTGTCGAGTTCCGTATCGCCCCCTGTAGTGACGAGATCGAGCGGCTTGCCCAACTGGCCCGACAGGTCATGCACGAGCCGGCGGCAGCGACCGAAAAGCGAGCCGACCGGTACCATGCGAATCGTCATGGTCGTGTCGCGCATTCCCGAGGTGAGGCGCCGAATATCTTCGGCGATGGTCAGGAGGGCGCCGTTTCCCAGGTCGGCGGAAATCTCGTGAAGGCGCGCCTCGGCGATGACGAGTTCCCCGACACGGTCCATCAATTCGTCGAGCCGCTCCGTCTCGACCCGCATGGAAGAAGGCGCCTGTTGCCGGCTGCGCAGGGTTTCGGTGTCGGACCCGGCAGCGGCGGGCGGCAGCGGCGTCACCGGAGACGTGGCGCCGGGGACAGGGTGTTCAGTGTGGCGCTGATCCTCGACGACACCGTCCGGTGCCTGTGTCCCGGCTCGTCGAATGTCGAGCGACAGGTCGTCGGATACGAAAAGGAAGACGTCGTCCAGCTGCGCCCGTTCGACCGTAGCGGGCAACCTGATCTCCCATGCGAAGGGTGGTTCGAGGGGATCAAGCGCGTCGAGCGTGATTGTCTTGTCGCATAGGATGCGAATATCCGCGTCGGCCGACAGGCCCCGCAGATCGTCGAGCACGCCAAGCGGATTGATTCCGAGAGACAACGCCTGGGGACCCAGCGCCAGACGGATCGTCCAGCCGTCCGCTAAAGGGCTGTCACCCTGTCCCGTTCCTTGCGCGGGACCCGCCGAAGTATGCGCATTGACGGACAGGTCCGGGGGCACATCTCCCTGGAAGGAGACTTGCGAGCTTTCGCCATACCCACCGCCCAATGAGAGCCGCAGGCGATGAAGAATAGCCTCGCTGTCGGGCCCCGCTTTTTCCGGGGCGGTCAACAGCCGTTCGAAGTGATCGCAGGCGGCGAGCGCCACCGCGACGAGATCGGCACTCGCGCGCCCGCCCGGTTCGCGAAGGGTCTCGAAGGCAGTTTCAAACTCATGCACGAACCGCGACAGGGCCGTGAAGCCGAACATCGCGCTCGACCCCTTGAGCGTGTGCAACTCGCGAAAGAGCGTGTCGATGAGGTCGCGGTTCGACGGATCCTCGGACAGATCGAGCAGGTTTCGTTCGATCGAAGCCTGAAGATCGAGGGCCTCGAGCGCAAAGACCTGTGCGGCGTCGTCCTGGCTCATCCCGCGACCTTTCGCACGACGTTGAGTAGTTGCGCCTGATCAAAGGGTTTCACCATCCAGCCCATGGCGCCGGCCTGTTTCGCCTCGGCCCGAAGCGCCCCGTTGGTTTCCGTTGAGATGAACACGATCGGCACACCCACCGAATAGCTTTGCTGGCGATAGGTCCTGATGAAGGTCAGGCCATCCATATTCGGCATGTTCTGATCAGTCAGGATCGCGTTGGGGCGTTCGCTGGCAAGTTTCGCCAGAGCATCGCGCCCGTCGTTCGCTTCGATCACCCGATACCCCGCGGCGCCGAGCGTGGTCCTGATCATCTGTCGGACGGAGGGAGAATCGTCGATGGTCATGATCGTCTTGGTCATGTCTTGCTCCGGTTTTGCGTCGTTCCGCGGTCTGCGTCCTGTCAGGCAAATCCGCGCCAGATGTCGCCCCTTACGTCGAGTTCAGTCGAGGAAAAGCCCGCTCGGGCGAGGGTCGCACGCAGGCCGCCGGC
>LUOO01000048.1 GCA_001626765.1 Maritimibacter sp. REDSEA-S28_B5 | reverse complement strand
TGCCGCTGCCGACCCTTGGGCCTTCATCCTCTTTGCCCGCAACCTTGAGGACCCCCAGCAGATCCGCTGGCTGACCACCGAGCTGCGCGAATGTGTCGGGCGCGAAGCGCCGATCTTTATCGACCAGGAGGGCGGGCGCGTCGCGCGTTTGCGCGCGCCGGTCTGGCGCGACTGGCTTCCCGCGCTCGAACAGGTCAAGTTGAGCGGGCGAAATGCGGTCCCTGCCATGCGCCTGCGGTATCGGATCATCGCCCACGAACTGCGCGCGCTCGGCATTGACGGGAACTGTGCCCCTGTCGTGGACCTCGTACAGCCAGATACGCACGAGATCCTCAAGAACCGGTGCTACGGCAACGACGTGGTCAAGGTCTCGGAAATCGCCGGTGCTGTGGCCGAGGGGCTGGTCACCGGCGGGGTGCTGCCAGTGATCAAGCATATTCCGGGCCATGGTCGCGCGACGGGGGACAGCCACCTCGAACTCCCAGTGGTCGAGACCAAGGAAAAGGCGCTCAGGGTCTCGGACTTCCTCGCGTTCCAATCCGTCGCGGGCCTGCCGCTCGCCATGACCGCGCATGTGGTCTACCAGGACATCGACCCGGACAACCCTGCGACGACTTCGCACAAGATGATCGAGATCATTCGGAGCAAGATCGGGTTCGACGGGCTCTTGATGACCGATGACCTGTCGATGCAGGCGCTCACGGGGAGCTTTGCCGATCGCACGCGCGCCTCGCTCGACGCGGGCTGCGATACCGTGCTCCATTGCAACGGGGACATGGCCGAGATGGCCCCGATCGTCGAAGCCGCCGGCCGTCTGACCGGCAAGGCCGCCGACCGCGCCGAAACCGCGCTTGGCTGGCGTCGCTCGCCCGATGATGTTGACATTGCGGCGCTCGACGCGGAGTTTCAGAGCCTGATGACCCATCAGGCCGGGTGAACCCCACCTATGACAGACGACGATTTCCAGCCCGACGTGATGTCGGTGTCCGAGCGCCTTGCCGCCGAGGCGCTGATTGTCGACGTGGACGGCTTCGAGGGGCCGCTCGACCTGCTTCTCACACTGTCGCGGACCCAGAAGGTCGACCTGCGCAAGATTTCGGTCCTGCAACTCGCGGAACAGTATCTCATCTTCGTCGAACGCGCCCGACACCTGCGGATCGAGCTTGCAGCCGACTACCTTGTCATGGCGGCCTGGCTTGCGTTCCTGAAATCGCGGCTTCTGCTGCCGCCCGATCCCTCGGACGAGGGGCCCTCGGGCGAGGACCTTGCCGCGCATCTGGCGTTCCAGCTCGAACGGCTCGCGGCCATGCGGGACGCGGCGGCCAAGCTCATGGCGCGCGACCAGATGGGCCGGGACTTTTTCCCGCGCGGTCAGGTCGAGGTGGTCGAGCGCACCCGGCGCGTGACCTATACGGCGACGCTTCTCGATCTCATGCAGGGCTATGCGCGGATCCGGACCAAGGACGAATTTCGCCCCTTCGTCATGGACCGCGACGCGATCATGTCAATGGAACAGGCGCTCGACCGGATGCGCCACCTGATCGGTTTTGCGGGCGACTGGACAGACATCATGTCCTACCTGCCTGACGGTTGGGAAACCGACCCGGCCCGAAGGCGCAGCGCAATGGCGGCCAATTTCGCGGCCTCGCTGGAACTGGTCAAGCGAGGCGCCATCGAAATCCGGCAGGGCGAGACCTTTGCCCCGATCCAGATACGCAGGATAACAGATGAGTGACGAATTGGATCAGGAGCCGGTCGCAACCCGCCGCGCGGACACGGAAAGGAGCCTGTTCGAGGCGCCGCCCATGGGTGAGCAGGAACGCATGGTCGAGGCCATCCTCTTTGCCAGCGCCGAACCGGTGACGGTGGCCGAACTGACCGCCCGACTGCCCCATGGTGCGGACCCCGCCGAGGCGCTCGTTCACCTGCGCAAGCGCTACGAGGGCCGCGGGGTGCGCGTCGTCAAGGTGGGCGATGCTTGGGCGATCCGCACCGCGCCGGACCTTGGCTATCTCATGCAGAAGGAAACTGTCGAGACGCGCAAGCTGTCGCGCGCGGCGATCGAGACGCTGGCGATCATCGCCTATCATCAGCCCGTGACGCGGGCCGAGATCGAGGAAATCCGCGGCGTCAGCGTGTCGCGCGGCACAGTCGACCAACTTATCGAGATGGAGTGGATCCGCTTCGGACGGCGCAAGATGTCGCCGGGGCGTCCGGTGACCTTTGTCGTGACGCAGGGGTTTCTGGATCACTTCGGGCTCGAGAGCGCCCGCGATCTGCCGGGGCTCAAGGAACTGCGCGCGGCAGGGCTTCTGGAGAACCGGCCCTTGCCCGGCGTACAGGTCGAGGGCGAAGAGGACGAGAGCGACGAAGACGAGGGGCAGTCAGAGCTCTTCGAGGAGTGATTCACAGATCGGCCCCGATCTGTTATGGTCGATACAAAGACCCCGACTGCGCGTCGGTTCAGCGCGACGCAACAGCGAAAGAGGCAGGCAGATGAACATCGAACGAATGATCACGATGGTGGTGCGGATGGTGCTTGGCCGTCTGGTGCACAAGGGCGTGGATGCGGGCATCGACTATGCCTCGCGACGCGGCAAGCGCGACGACGAGATGCCCCGTGAGGAGATGACGCCCGAAGAACGCAAGCGCGCCAGGGCCGCGCGGCAGGCCGCCGCCCGCGCGAAGCAGAGCGCGAAGATGATGCGCCGTATGCGCTGACGGCGACCAAAGTCTTATTTCTGATCCAAAATGGCCTTCTCTTCGCGAAGGTCAGGCCCAAACCCGTCAAACTTTAACCAAGTTCCCCACCTAGCTTTAGCCGACGTAAATGGTTTTCGGTTGGCCTGTATCGTGCTTGGAAAGGAATAGTCGGGGGATCTTTTGGCCACGAGAACGGCATATGTGACGATCCCTGACGGGGGCGGTGGCTACACCGTCACCCTGGCGACGTTTGACTTCGACGAACTCGACTACATGCCGGAGGCGATCGGATCGGCCAACTATCCCACGTCCTATGGCGTGGTGAACGGGGCCTTTTATCTCATCTCCGGCACGATCTATTTCGTCCCGGACGAACCCTTTCCGCTGGCACCCGCCGAAACGGCATCGACCAGCGACGTGGATCTGCGGATTTACGGCACCTCGTCCAGCCAGACGATCAGCGCACCCGATGGCGATGGCTACGTTATCCTGTCGGGACCCGATGCCTCGGGCTCGGGCACCGGCAGCGACACGATCTACGGCGGAACCGGGGACGACCACATCTATGTGGGCGACGGCGACGATACCGTCCATGCCGGGGACGGCGACGACATTATCGGCGGCTGGAACGATGGCGGGACCGGCACCAATCTGCTCGACGGTCAGGCGGGTGACGACCAGATCGTCGGGGGCAGCGGCAACGACACGATCATCGGCGGCACCGGGGACGACTTCCTGTCCGGCGGCGCGGGGAGCGATACGCTCTCCGGCGGCGAGGGCTCCGATACCTTCTGGATCGAGGGCAACGACGATCAGGTCGTCGTTGTCGGCGGCGAGACCGGAAGCGATGTCGACCATATCCTCTTTGCCAACGACACCTCGACCTCGCCCGTCGTGGTGCGCTTCACCGGTGACGAGCAAGGCACCTACAGTTACCTTCTGACCGGGGCCTACGGATCTTTCTCGGAAATCGAGGCGATCACCGGCACCGACCATGCCGACCAGATCAACGCCTCCCAATCGACGGTGGCGCAAAGCCTTGCTGGCGGGGGTGGCCACGACTACCTCCAGGGGGGCATGAGCGGCGACACGATCTACGGCGGCTCTGGCAACGATACCATCATTGGCGAAGGCTATGCGGCCACGGGCGCGAACCTGATCGCCAACGGATCGTTCGAAGACACGACCGGCATGACCGCCACGGTCTACGGCGACATGGGGTCAGGGACCGTGCCTGGCTGGACCGAGGCGAACGGCTACGACATCGACTTCCACAGCGACAGCCGAAACGGCATCGTCGCGCAGGACGGCGCCCACTGGCTCGACATGGAAGGCTACGCTGGCCAGAACTTGCGGATCGGCCAGAACGTCGCGGGTATTCAGGACGGCGAGACCTATATCATCCATGTCGACGTGGCAGATTTTCTCAGCGTCCAGGACAACACGTCCGATGACAACCAGGTCCAGATCATATGGAACGGCGTGGTCGTGGCCACGATCAACCCGCCGGACGGGTCGTGGGAGACGTTCGAATTCGTCGTGGTCGGCGGCTCCGGCGACGCGACGAACCGGCTCGAGTTCGCGGGCGCGGGCTTCGCCGATGCCATGGGCGTGTCCTTCGACAACGTCGAAATGCACCTTGCCATCCCGACCTCCGATGCCGACGACAGGCTGATCGGCGGCACGGGCGACGACACCATCGCGGGGGGCGATGGCGGCGATCTCATTCAGGGGAACGAGGGCACCAACACCCTCGCCGGTGGTGGCGGCGACGATACATTCGAAGTCGCCACGGCCCAGGGCCGCACCGACACGATCCGGGGG
>LUOO01000047.1:17206-29446 GCA_001626765.1 Maritimibacter sp. REDSEA-S28_B5 | reverse complement strand
ATGTAGAGCGCAACATGGACAGCGCGGGCGAGCGTCGTCTTCCAATTCTGCCCCATCGGCGCGGGCGGCGGGCTAAGCCAATGCCAGACGAGCCGCAGAACGACCAGCGCCCAGATCGTCACGCCAATGGACTTGTGCCAGGTGAACAGCATGTAGTTCCCCAGGCCGACCTCCATCCGCGCGATATAGGTCCCGAACCCCAGCATCCCGATCACCGCCAGTGCAATGATCCAGTGCAGCGCCCGCGTGACGAGACCAAAGCTGTGCGGGCCGTTCGCGAACCTCATCTCACCCCCGTTCGAGCCGCGCGACGACGAGGATCGTCACCACGTCGCCCACCATGTCATCCCAGCCGGTCGCACCGAAGTCCGACCGCCGGACCGCCCCGGTGATATGCACCGCGATCTTCGACAGATCGCCCGCCTCCGTCCCCTGCTGGCGAAAGACCTTCACATTGAGCCGCACGGGCCGGGTTACGCCCCGTATCGTCACCCGCCCGTCCACATCGGCCTCGTCCGTCTCCATGCGGATCGCGCTGCTTTGAAAGGTGATCTTCGGATGCGCGGCGGTGTCGAGCACCTTGGGGCCCTTCAGCGCCTGTTCGGCAAAGGCAAAATTCGCCGTCGCACCAGCCGCGTTTATCACCACCGACACTGACGAGCGCGCGTTCTGCACGAAATCGAGCAGGATGTCGGCGCTGACCACGGGCATGGTTCCAGCGACCTTGTCCGGGCCGAAGGGCACCGTGTAGCTCACGGTCGAATTGGCTATGTCGATGACATAGCGGGTCGGCTCGCCATGCGCCGCCATGGACCAAAGCGTCAGGCAGGCGGCAATGATGGTTCGGACCCGGAACATCGACACCTCCTTGCGGTCTCGTTCGGCCACAGGATAGACGCGACCCTCATGCGAGGCGACCGAAAATAGGCGCCTGCACTTGACCAGCGACCAACGGGTGACGCAGGGGCAACCGGATGCCAGATTGACGAAATCCGCAACCGCGCTACCGTCGAGGCGTTCAACCTTTCAGGACATATTCCATGACAACCCGTTCCCTCCGCGCCCTCGGTGCCGCCTCCGCACTGGGTCTTTCGCTGCTCGCCCTGCCCGCCCTGGCCGAAGACGAGGCGCCCCTGCCCAAACTCGGTGAAAACGCCACCTCGATGACCGAGGACTTTGCCTATCTCAAATCCGCCGACGCCCCGGATTACTGGGCCTACTCGCCCTTCGTGAAGCCGCAGTTCACCACTTCGGCCTGCTCCATCGCTGCCGTGACCGCCGCCGTGAACGGTCTGAACGGCCTGCCCGCGCTGGCCGAGGACACCGTTTTGACGCAGGAAACCCTGCTCGCTGACGTGGGCGATGCGGAGTGGGCGACGCTGTCGGCCGAGGGCGGCGACGGGGTCAGGTTCGACCAGCTCGTCGCCTTCGCGAAACAGGCGGCGACGACCACCGGGCTCGACCCGGCAAAGGTCACGGCATGGAAACCCGCCGACGAGACCGAGCCAACGCTCGCCACCCTGCGCGATCAGCTTGCCGGGAACGAGGCCTCGGCAGAGGACGTGCTCCTCGTCTACTTCAACCAAGGCGTCGTGACGGGCGATTGGGACGGGCCGCATGTGACCGTGATCGGGGCCTATGACGCCACGGTGGACAAGGTCCTGCTGCTCGAGGTCGATCAGGAATGGTATGTGCCCTATTGGACCCCGGTGCCGGTGCTTCTGGCCGCCATGCTGAAACCTGCCTCCGACGAACACGGTCCGCTCGAAGGCGAAACCGGCGGTCTCGTGCGGATGGCCCGGTAGGGTGGGGTTAACCCCAACCTACGAACCCGTGCGCTCCGGCGAGAGATCATTGACAGGAAATTGAAATCAAACGAAAATCTTTCCCGCAGGGAAGGTTTTCGGCGCTTGAGGCCGCGAAACGCCGCGCCTGGGACGCAAACACCGGGTCAAACCGGCGGCAAACCGCGCCCTCGCACCCGGCAAATCCACCTTTTCCACAGGACGCTTCCCAAACACGCGCTTTTCCTGTATGCGCCCCCCATCTGAGACGTGACGCCCTGGCCCCCGGCGCATGCAAAGGATCAGGGGGCGGTGGCAATGGGGCCACCATTTGAACGGGAGACCCGGAGGGCCGGGAGTGCTCCCAGAAGGATACGCTATATGTTCAAAGAAGTGAAAAAATCCATCCAGTGGGGCGAAGAAGAGCTCACGCTGGAAACGGGAAAGGTTGCGCGTCAGGCCGATGGGTCCGTGATCGCGACGCTGGGCGAGACCTCGGTCATGGCCAACGTGACCTATGCCCGCGAACAAAAACCGGGGCAGGATTTCTTCCCGCTCACCGTGCATTATCAGGAAAAATACTACGCCGCCGGCAAAGTGCCGGGCGGTTTCTTCAAGCGCGAAGCCCGTCCGACCGAGAAGGAAACGCTGACCGCGCGTCTGATCGACCGTCCGATCCGCCCGCTTTTCGTCCCCGGCTTCAAGAACGAAGTGCTCGTCATGTGCACCGTTCTGTCGCATGACCTCGTCAACGACCCCGACATCGTCGCCATGATCGCCGCCTCGGCTGCGCTGACGATCTCGGGCGTGCCGTTCATGGGTCCGATCGCGGGTTGCCGCGTGGGCTTTGAGGATGGCGAATACATCCTGAACCCGACCTGCGACGACATGCACAACCTGCGCAACAACCCGGACCAGCGTCTGGACCTCGTCGTCGCCGGTACGAAAGACGCCGTGATGATGGTGGAATCCGAAGCCTACGAGCTGTCGGAAGCCGAAATGCTGGGCGCCGTCAACTTTGCGCACGAGCAGATCCAGCCGGTCATCGACCTTATCATCGATCTGGCCGAAGCCGCCGCGAAAGAGCCCTTTGACTTCACCCCCCCGGATTACTCGGCGCTCTACGAAGCCGTGAAAGCCGCGGGCGAAGACAAGATCAAAGCCGCCTACGCGATCACCGACAAGCAGGCGCGCGTGGCCGCCGTTGCCGCCGCCAAGACCGAGATCAAGGCCGGTCTGACCGAAGAGCAGCTCGAAGACCCGAACCTCGGATCGGCGCTCAAGAAGCTCGAGTCGACCGTGCTGCGGTCGTCGGTCGTGAAAGAGAAGAAGCGGATCGACGGGCGTGCGCTCGACACCGTCCGCCCGATCGTGTCGGAAGTGGGCATCCTGCCCCGCACCCACGGCTCGGCGCTGTTCACCCGTGGCGAAACGCAGGGTCTGGTCGTGACCACCCTTGGCACCGGCGACGACGAACAGATGATCGACGCGCTCACCGGCACCTACAAGTCGAACTTCCTGCTGCACTACAACTTCCCGCCCTACTCGGTCGGTGAAGTGGGCCGCGTGGGTTCGCCCGGTCGTCGTGAGATTGGCCATGGCAAGCTCGCCTGGCGCGCGCTGCAGGCGGTGCTCCCGGCCGCGACCGACTTCCCCTACACCATCCGCGTGGTGTCCGAGATCACCGAATCGAACGGCTCGTCCTCGATGGCATCGGTCTGCGGCGGTTCGCTGTCGATGATGGACGCGGGCGTTCCGCTCAAAGCTCCGGTCGCTGGTGTGGCCATGGGCCTCGTCCTCGAGGACGACGGCTCCTACGCGGTCCTGACCGACATCCTGGGTGACGAGGATCACTTGGGCGACATGGACTTCAAGGTGGCTGGCACCGAGAACGGCATCACCTCGCTCCAGATGGACATCAAGGTGGCCGGCATCACGCCCGCGATCATGGAGCAGGCGCTCGCGCAGGCGAAAGCCGGCCGGATGCATATCCTAGGCGAAATGGGCAAGGCACTGTCCGAAGGCCGTCAGGAGTTCTCCGCCCACGCCCCGCGCATCGAAACCATGCAGATCCCGACCGACAAGATCCGTGAAGTGATCGGCTCGGGCGGCAAGGTCATCCGCGAGATTGTGGAAGTCTCGGGCGCCAAGGTCGACATCAACGACGACGGCGTGATCAAGATCGCCTCGGCCAACGGTGACGCGATCCAGAAGGCCTATGACATGATCTGGTCGATCGTGGCGGAGCCGGAAGAGGGTCAGGTCTACAAGGGCACGGTCGTCAAGATCGTGGACTTCGGCGCCTTCGTGAACTTCTTCGGCAAGCGCGACGGCTTGGTGCATGTGTCCCAGATCGAGAACCGCCGCCTGAACCATCCTTCGGATGTGCTCAAGGAAGGTCAGGAGGTCTACGTCAAGCTTCTGGGCTTTGACGACCGCGGCAAGGTCCGTCTCGCCATGAAGATGGTCGACCAGACCACCGGCGAAGAGCTTCCGCCGGAAGAGAAGAAGAAAAAGGAAGACGCCGAGTAATCGGTCGGTCTCTTGACACCAAAGCCCCGGTGCAAACGCCGGGGCTTTTTTGTTGGCCGAAACCGAAATGCCGCACTGCAGCAAATTTCTTACCGCTGGTCCACAGAATCTGTTAGCATCGGATCAGCACGTCCCATTCAAAGGTGCGACATGGCCGACACGAGACTATCCAAGAAAGACTGGATCGACGCCGGATTTCACGCGTTGTCCACCACGGGTCCCGAAGCTCTGAAAGCCGAGGCGCTGGCGCGGGCTCTGGGCACCACGAAGGGCAGTTTCTACTGGCACTTCAAGGATGTGCCGGAGTTCAAATCGAAGATGCTGCTCAACTGGCGCGCGGCTTCTCTGGGCGCTTTGTCGAGTGTGTTGGAAGAGGGCGGAACGGCGGCCCAACGGCTCATGCGGCTGGCGGAATTTGCAGAAGGTGAAACCAAGGGCTACGTGCCCGAACCGGTGATCCGGGGCTGGGCGCTGTCCGATCCCGCCGTGCGCGAGGCGCTGGACGAGGTCGACCACCTGCGCCGCAACTACATCGCCGCCGTGCTGAGCGACATGGGCCTGACCGACCCGAACTTTGCCCACATCGTCCACGCGGCCCTCGTCGGGCTGGCGATGGACACGGGGATCGGCAACGCCCGTGCTGCGATGTCCACGCTTCTGGCCGCGATCACCGCGCTCGAGGACGCCTAGCGCCTAGCCCGCCCTGAGCCGCGCCAAGCGGTCGACGAGCCGCGCGCGCGCCTCGGGCAGTGGCCTGTCGCCCAGCGCATGGGCCAGCCCGTGGGTCAGGAAATGCCCCGTGGTGCGCAGCCCGTCTGGCACCCCCGCCAGATCCTCTGTCACCAGCCCGAGCAATTCCGGCGGAAGCGGCAACAGCCGGTCGGCCCAGTCCCCGGCCCCCTCGGCACTCACCGCGCGGCCCGACTTGGGCGAGACATAAACCAGATCCTCGCGCTCGCCCGTCACCGCGCAGACCGTTAGGTCGAGGCCGTAACCAAGTTCCTCGAGCAGGGCGAGTTCCCATTGCAGGTAGGCCACCGGCCAGTTTTCCGTCTGGGTCACGATGTCGAGCATATCCACGGTGCGCGCATAAAGCCTGGGATGCGCCTCGCGCTCGGGCAGCGCAAAGGCCAAGAGCGCCGTGATCGCGTTGAGCGCGGCCAGAGCCCCTCGGTCGCCCATCACGCCCGCCGCGCGCGAGCGCAAAGGTTCCACGGTGAAGGACCCGATATGTTCCTCGAGCCGCGCGCGCCACGCCACGTCCAGTTCCGCGCCCGGTTGCAGGATGGGCGCGATCTTGCGCGACACACCCCCGCGCACGACGCCAGCTTGACGGCCATGCGCCTGCGTGAACACCTCGATGATCGCCGAGGTTTCGCCATGCTTGCGCACGCTCAACAGCGTGCCGCGATCCCGCCACTCCATCCCGGCATTTTCCACCCAAAGTGCCGCAACGCAAGGGGTTGCGGGAAACACGGGCCGTGGCAATCTGGAGCGCATGGGTTCCAAGGCACGTCTCTTCGTCATCATCATCGCGCTCGCCGCATGGGCCGGGCTGGTAGCGCAGTTCTTTCTCACACTCGAGGATTATCCGACCGTCGGCGCGACACTCTGGCGGCTGGCCCGCTATTTCACCATCCTGACGAACCTCATGGTTGCGGTGAGTTACACGGTCATGGCCGCCACGGGCCGCAGACTCGCCTCCGGCTGGCTTGCCGGGCTGACGCTCTGGATCACCATCGTCGCAGTGATCTACCACGCGCTTCTCGCGAACTACGACAAGACAGGGCTGGATCTGGTGGCCGACCATCTGGTCCACACGGTTGTCCCCGCCCTCGTAGTGATCTGGTGGATCGCCTTTGCGCCGCACAACCGGCTGGGCTGGAAGGTAGCGGCGATCTGGCTCGTCTGGCCCTTGGGATACCTTGGATATGTGCTGGTCCGGGGCGCGTTCGACGGCATCTATCCTTATTTCTTCCTGGACGTGGGCCGGTTCGGCGCTTCGCAGGTCGCGCTCAATGTCGTGGGGCTCGGGCTGGCCTTCTGGCTCGCCGGTCTCGGGATGATCGCCCTTGCCCGGCGCCGGGCCCGTTAGGACCCGGCCAGCGGAGAACCGCTTGCGCCGCGCGGGCAATTCGCGCAAGCCTGTCGGTATGAAAACGACTGTCCGGCTCGGCTCAATCCTCATCGTTCTTGTCGTTCTGGCCGGACTCGTGGCGCAGTTTGTCGTGACCAACGGAACCACCGGCGGACAAGCCGCCACGACCCTTTGGATCATCCTCGGCTATTTCACGATCCTGACGAATGTGCTGGTCCTCGCCACCCATGCGATGCAGCTTCTGCAGGGCCGCTTCGCCAATCCGCAATGGCTGGGCGGGCTGACCCTATGGATCATCATCGTGGCTGTGATCTATCACCTGCTTCTGGCCGATCTCTGGCAGCCCCAAGGTCTGCTCTGGTGGGCCGATTTCCTGCTGCACACCGTGTCTCCGGTCCTGAGCTTTCTGTGGTGGCTGGTCTTCGCGCCCCGCGTGAAGTTGCCCTGGATCACCGCCGCGCAATGGCTCGTCTGGCCCTTGGCCTATACCATTTACGCCCTGACGCGGGGGATGCTGACCAACCACTATCCCTATCCCTTCATGGACATGAACGTGCTGACGCCTGCGCAGATGGCGGTGAACGCGGTTGTCCTGATGACCGGGTTCTTTCTGGGCGGTCTCGCGATGGTCCTTCTTACCCGCCTGCGCGGCTAGGCGTATAAGGGCACCATGCCCGCGCTATGCCGAGACTGTCTGACCACCTTCGAAACGGGGAGCCGCTGTCCCAAGTGCCGCTCGCCTCGCGTGCTGGCGCATCCGGAGCTTTTCGACCTCTCCATCGCGCATATGGACTGCGATGCCTTCTACGCCAGCGTGGAAAAACGCGACGACCCGAGCCTTGCCCACAAGCCGGTGATCATCGGCGGCGGCAAGCGCGGTGTCGTCTCGACGGCTTGCTACGTCGCGCGTATCCGGGGCGTGCGGTCCGCGATGCCGATGTTCCAGGCGCTGAAGCTCTGCCCTGATGCCGTGGTCATCAAGCCGCGCGGCAGTCACTATGCCGCTGTGTCCAAGCAGATCCGCGCGCTGATGGACGAACTCACGCCAAGCATCGAACCCCTGTCGCTGGACGAGGCGTTCCTCGACATGACCGGGACCGCGCGGCTGCATGGTGCGCCGCCCGCCGTCATGCTGGCCAAGCTCGTCAAACGGATGGAGGACGAGATCGGACTGACAGGCTCCATCGGCCTCAGCCACAACAAATTCCTGGCCAAGGTCGCCTCCGACCTCGACAAGCCGCGCGGATTCTCGGTGATCGGCCGCGCCGAGACGGCGCAGTTCCTTGCCGGCAAGCCCGTGCGGATGATCTGGGGCGTGGGGGACGCCGCGCAGGCCTCGCTCGAACGCGCCGGGATCCGGACATTCACCGACCTTCTGCGCTGGGACAAGGACGCGCTCGTGGAACGCTTCGGTGGCATGGGCGAGCGGCTCTGGCATCTCGCGCGCGGCGAGGATCACCGCCGGATTTCCGCCCACGCTCCGGTCAAGTCGATCTCGAACGAGACCACGTTCTTCGAGGACACGTCGGACATGGACCTGCTCGACGGTCACCTCTGGCGTTTGTCGGAAAAGGTCGCGGACCGGGCCAAGGCCAAGGGCCGGTCCGGTCGTGTCGTGACGCTGAAACTCAAGCGCGCGGACTTCAAGCTGATCACGAAACGGGTGTCGCTGCCCGACACCACGCCTGCTCGACCCGCAGGCCGAGAAACGGCGCGCGGCGGAAAAGGCGACCGACGCGATCCGTGCAAAGTTCGGCGACAATGCGATCACCAAGGGGCGCGCGATCCGCTGACCCCGGCACGACCAGCCGCCCTTAACCACCATTTCGGGAAACGCGTGCAATGCCCGACATAGATCGTCACAGACGCCTAAGATCTTAGGCAAATGGAGAGGGTCATGAGCGCCATCATTCTCGCAGGACAGATCAACGCGGCCATGGACGCGCACGACAAGTGGAAACAGCGCCTCGAGGCTGCCATCGCCAAGGGCAAATGCGACAGCGATCCCGCCGTCATCGCCTGCGACGACAAATGCGCTTTCGGGAAGTGGTTGCACGGGAACACCCTGTCCGCCGATGTCGTCCAGGGGATGCCCTACAAGGTCACGAAACGGCTGCACGCGGAATTTCATCAATCTGCCGGCCACATCGCGCGTCTGGTGGAGGCAGGCGATACCCGCGCCGCACGCCACGTCATGTCCACCGAATACGCCGAACGCTCGGACAAGCTGTCGCGCGCGCTGGCAAAGTGGAAAGCCGAGCTTCACCAGCCCGCCTGAGCCCTATTCGGCGGCGAGGGGAAGCTCCTGCGCGCGGCCAAGCTCGCAGATCGTGGCGCTGACACGGTCAAGCAGGGCCTTCATCGGGCCGAAGTTGTTGTTGGGCTTGAGGCTGCGCTCGTTCATGTAAAGCGCCCGGTCGATCTCGACCTGCACCGCATGTTGATCGCGCGAGGGGCGGCCATAGGTCTGGGCGGTATAGGCGCCCGCAAAGGGCGTGTTGCGCGCGACCTTCAGCCCCTCGGCCTTGAACGCGGCTTCGATCGCCTCGACCAGATCGCCGCCTGCCGAGGTGCCGAAGCGGTCGCCCAGCACGATCTCGGGTTTCTCGCGCTTGCCCCGACACAGGCTGTCGATGGCCTCGTGCGGCATCGAATGGCAGTCGATGAGAATCGCTTGGCCGAAGAGCACGTGGCTTTCTTCGATGAGCGTGGCGAGCCTGCGGTGATAGGGATGCCAGTGGGCGTCGAGCCGCGCCTGCACCTCGGCCAGCGTGAGCTTGCCCCGGTAGATCGCCCTCCCCCCGGCCACGACACGGGGAATCACGCCCAACCCCGAGGACACGCGCGGATTATGCCCGGTCTTCTCGATCCCCTTGATCAGCGCCGGATCCAGCTCTTCCGCCCCGCGGTTCACATCGACGAACGCGCGCGGCACCGACAGCGTCAGAAGCGGCGCGCCGAAGCCCGTGACGCCCGCGAACAACTCGTCGACGAAGGCATCCTCCGACGAGCGCAGGGTCAGGGTGTCGAGGATCGACCGGCGCTGGAACCCCCAGCTGTAGTCACGCCCGGAATGAGGCGATGCGAATATGACCGAAGTCGAACGATGCGACGGCTGCGCGACATGGAATGAGGGACTCATGGGGCCTCCTGACGGTCTAACATAGACCGATGAAACGACTTATCAAAAGCCCCTTGCATGCGCTTACGACTCCTTTTATAGAACCGCGAACCGGCGCGGGTGTTCCCCGCGCCTGTTTGTTCCAAAGCGGTGATTCACCGGTGAAAACCAAGGGTTTCGGCCCGGATTGAACCAGGATCGCGGCAGAGGGGCAGGAATTCGGGCGATTAGCTCAGCGGTAGAGCACTTCGTTGACATCGAAGGGGTCACTGGTTCGATCCCAGTATCGCCCACCATGAACCGCCCGGCGACGGGCACCAGTCACCGCCCGGCAACGGGCATAACCCAAGGCGCGACCAGCGCCGCGTTGTAGGAGAAGGACCATGAAAGTCCGCAACTCGCTCCGCTCGCTGAAGAACCGGCACCGGGATTGCCGTGTCGTGCGCCGTAAGGGCCGCGTCTACGTCATCAACAAGACCCAGCGTCGTTTCAAGGCTCGTCAGGGCTAATCCCCTGGCAGCCGGATCTGCCACCGGCAGGTCGCTTCGGCACCGGAACTGACAAGGACCGTCTGCTCGCGCAGGCGGTTTTTTTCTTTGTGCGTTCGGTATCCGCGCGTCGCTTACCGCCCAGCCTCGGCCCGGTAGAGCGTCCATTCCTCGACCACCCGCCCATCGGACAGGGTGCAGTATCCGACACTTTCGCGAAACGCGAGCGTGCCGCCCCGGCTCTCGCAGTAGAGCGATGCGGGATTGCCGCCGCCCGAATCGATAGGCGGCAGGTCTGGCGTGGAGGTCATGCAGCCGGACAGGACCAGCGCGGCGAGCGGTGCGCAAAGCTTGGGCGCGACAGGACGGATCACGAATCGATGGCTCATGCCCGAGCCTAACCCGATCCTCAGAACGCCGCGAGAAGGCGCACCATCGTGGTCTGGTCCACATAGCCCGTCACCGGCAAGCCACGATCCGCCTGGAACCGGCGCAACGCACGGCGGGTGTCGCGGTCGGCCTGCCCGTCGGCGCGGAGGTCATAGCCCAGAGACTGCAGCTTGGTCTCGACCAGCAGCATCGTCACCCGGTTCCCTGCGACCTGCGCCTCCTGCGCCTCGGCCCGCGCCCGATTGTCCCGGTCCTGCTGATCCTCGCGCATCGCCGCAAGCCGCCCGCGCGCCTCGTCGACGAACAGGCCCTCGGGATAGGACTGCAAGTAACTCTCGTAGGCATCGGCGCTGTCTGCCGACCGCACCCGGTCCCAGATCGCCCGCTCTTCCGCCTCGGCGCCCGCACGTTTCTCGGCCTCGATGGCGTCGAGCTGGTCCTGCGCCACCTCGGCATAAAGCCCGTCGGGATAGCGCTCGAGATAGGCGCGAAGCCCCGCCTCGGCGCCTCGCGCGCCGGTTTCGTCCCAGTAGGCCCGGTCGCGGCGTTCCTCGACCAGCCGCCGCCGTTCGGCCTCGCGCTCCAGTTCCGCCGCCCGCTGATCGGCCTTGGCCGTCATCTCGGCCAGCACGGGCTGGGTCAGGTAGCCGGTGACGCCATGCCCGTTCGCGGTCTGATAGGACCTGATCGCCGCGCGCGTGCCGGGACCGAATATGCCGTCGATCCCCTTCGGGTCGAAACCCAGAAGCGACAGGTTGCGCTGCACCTGACGGCGCGCCGCCTGATTGAGGTCGAGCGCCGCCTCGGTCGCCTCGGCCGAGTTCTGGACCCGGTCCTCGATCTGTCTGAGCGCCGCGCGCGCCTCGGCACTGTGGGTGCCATCGGGAAATTGCTCGAGATAGAGCTCGTAGCCGCGCGGCTCGTCCAGCGTCCGAGCCACGACCCAGAAGGCATCCTCGGGGCTTTGCTCGGTCCGCTCGATCACCACCCGCGCACCGCCATCCCCGGGGAGAAAGTTCGTCGCGGACGAGACATAGCCAGACCCCACCACGCCACGCGGCGCCTCTTCGATCACCTTATCCAGCGTCAGGCCGGGCACGAGAAGCGCCTCGCGCGTGAGCCGCGTCAACCCGTCCAGAGGCCCGGTGATCACCGTAACGCCCTGCGCGGCCTCCATCGTCCCGATAGGCGTCAGGTCGTCGGCCTTGAGATCATCGCCGCTGGCCGAGATCATCACGACCGCCTGACCGGGAAAATCCGCCGCCAGTTCCATGAGCGGGTCCAATGGCACCGCCATCGACCCCACGTTGAACCGCGACACATCGTCGGCATCGGCGGTCAGGAGCCAGGTATTCGTGCCATCCGACACCACATGGCCTGAGACAAGGATCAGGATCCGTTCGCCGTCCTCCGCCGCTTTGCGAAAGGCCGCGACCGACCGCCCCGCCTCGCGCGCCGACTGGTCGAGCGAGGCACTCACGTCGAAGCCCTTGTCCTCGGCCAGTTGCGCAAGCGCCGCCGCCTGATTGGCACCGGGCACGTCACTCAGCGCCTCGTAATCGCTTTCGACCAGGATCAGCGCGGCATCGGCCAGCGCGGGCAATGGCGCGGCGAGGCCGGCGGCAAGGACAACAGGCAGCGCGGACCGGCGCAGAATGAACGGGCGCGAAGAAAAGGGGCGCATGTGACCTCCCTCGATGGATCATGACGGCCTCCAGATGCGCAAAAGGCGACCGTTATGCCATAACAACGAGGTCTTGCGCGCCAGAGTTCCCCCGCCGCCTGCTCCTTCACTGCTTCACAAATACCTCGGAGGGGGTTTGGGGG
>LUOO01000047.1:2159-17147 GCA_001626765.1 Maritimibacter sp. REDSEA-S28_B5 | reverse complement strand
CCCCCAACCGGTCGCCCCGCGCGACAGCGCGGGGCGAAACCTTTCAGTCATACGACCGCTGGTCTTCGATCACCTTGCCGTCGTTGGGCAGGCTCCCCGGCGCCACCACCTCGACCGTGCCGCGCAGCTTGAGCGTCTCGATCACGCTCGCCTCCAGCCGCGCCACGTCGCCGCCCGTCGCCTCGACCTGCACGGTCATGGCGTCCGCTTCGCCCACCCGGGTGGCGATCACGCGCGCGCGGGAAATCTCCGGGTGTTTGGCCACGAAATCCGCGACCTGCTCGGGGCGCACGAACATGCCCTTGATCTTGGTGGTCTGATCAGCCCGGCCCATCCAGCCCCTGATCCGGGTGTTGGTGCGCCCACAGGGGCTTTCCCCTGCCATCACCGCCGACAGGTCGCCAGTCGCGAAACGGATCAAAGGGTAATCGGGGTTGAGCGACGTCACCACGACCTCGCCCACCTCGCCCGCCGCGACCGGATCGCCGGTCCCGGGGCGCACGATCTCGACAATCACGCCCTCGTCCACGATCATCCCCTCCTGCGCGGGGCTTTCATAGGCGACATTGCCCAGATCCGCCGTGGCGTAGTTCTGCAGGCACAGAATGCCCCGGTCCGCGTATTCCTGCCGGAGAGACGGGAACAGCGCGCCGCCGCCCACGGCCGCCTTGGTGATCCCGAGCCGCACGCCCATCTCGTCGGCCTTGTCGAGGATCACCTTGAGGTAGTCGGGCGTGCCCGCATAGGCGGTGGTCCCGATGTCGGCTGCCGCCCGCACCTGAAGCTCGGTCTGGCCCACACCTGCCGGGACGACCGCCGCCCCGACCGCGCGCGCGCCGTTCTCGAAAATCATGCCCGCCGGCGTCAGGTGGTAGGAAAAGCAGTTCTGGACGATGTCGCCCTTGCCGATACCCACGGCGCAAAGGAACCGCCCGATGCGCCACCAGTCGTCCGCCATACTGCCCGGTTCATAGATCGGGCCGGGGCTCTGGAAGATATGGGCAAAGCCCTGCGCCGGCTTCGTGGTAAAGCCTCCGAAGGGCGCGCGCGCCTTCTGCGCCTCGCCCAGCGCGGACTTGCGCAGGACCGGAAGGGTCGCCAGTGCCTCGACGCTCGTCACGGTGTTGGCGTTGACCTGCCCCAGCGATGCCGCATAGCCCGGCAGTGCCTTGGCCCGCGCGATCTGGCGCGGCAGAGCGGCGGCCAGATCCACGGCACGTTCATCGGCACTCCGGGTCTCGAGATCGTCGAAATGTTTCATCGGGGTCTCCAGCATCTTACGCGCTCCGCAGGTCCGTCATGCCAGCCACCGCTTGCGGCGACGGTAAGACCGCACGTCGCGAAAGCTCTTGCGGCCCTCGTCCGACATGCCGAGGTAGAACTCCTTCACGTCCGGGTTTTCGCGCAGGTCGGCGGCGGGGCCGTCCATCACGACGCGACCGCTTTCGAGGATGTAGCCGTAATGCGCGAACCGCAGCGCCACGTTGGTGTTCTGTTCGGCCAGGAGGAAGGTATACCCTTCGCCTTCATTGAGCGATTTCACGATCTCGAAGATCTGTTCAACGAGCTGCGGGGCAAGGCCCATAGACGGCTCGTCCAGAAGGATTGTCTCGGGCCGGGACATGAGCGCGCGACCAATCGCGACCATCTGCTGCTCGCCCCCCGAGGTATAGCCCGCCTGCGATTTACGCCGTTCCTTCAGGCGCGGGAAATAGTCGTAGACCATGTTGAGGTCGGCATCTATGTCCCCGCGCGAGGCCCGGCGCGTGTAGGCCCCGGTCAGCAGGTTTTCCTCGACCGTGAGGTGTTCAAAGCAATGCCGCCCCTCCATCACCTGAATGACGCCCTTGGTCACCAGATCGGCGGGCGACAGGTTCTGCACCCGTTCGCCGCGATAGTGGATCGACCCCTTGGTGACCTCGCCACGTTCGGAATGGAGCAGGTTCGAGATCGCCTTGAGCGTCGTGGTCTTGCCCGCGCCGTTACCGCCCAGGAGCGCCGTGATGCCGCCCTTGGGCACCTTGAGCGACACGCCTTTGAGCACGAGGATCACATGGTTGTAGATCACCTCGATATTGTTCACTTCCAGAACCGTTTCGGTCTGGGAGGGCGTTTGCGCGGGGGCGGTGTCCAGCATGGCGAGTCCTCGGAAAAACATATGGGCGCCCCGGCCCGCACGGTGGCGGGCCGGGGTTTGTGGCTTACAGGCAGCCGGGCGTGATGCCCGCTTCGGCAGCGAAGGCCGCGCTGTCCTCGTCAATGAGCGGCTGAAGCACTTCCTGATCGGCTTCCATGAAGTCGGTGATCAAGCTCCAGGACCCGGCCGCCGCATCCCACTGCGCGACGGCGGACAGGCCGCTGCCCCCGTGGTTCTGACAGGACACCTTGAACTCGGGACCGAAGCCCGGCAGGCCCAGCGCCTCCATCTTGGCCTCGGTGATCTCGAGGTTCTCCATCCCCGTGCGCATGTCGGCGGCGGTGATCGCGGCGTTGCCCGTCATCTCCTGCGCCGTCTTGGCGGCCTCGGCGGCCAGCATAGCGGCATAAAGACCCCGGTTGTAGAGCGCGGTACCGATCTGGTCGCCCGCTCCGGCAGCCTTGCCGCTGTCGACCACATACTGCTGGATGTCGTCGAACACCGGATAGTCCATGCCGACATTGTGGAAGGTCAGCGCCTTGTAGCCATTGGCCCCGTCACCGGCAGGCAGCACGTCGTTTTCCGACCCCGACCACCAGATGCCGATGAAGTTCTCCATCGGGAAGCGGATGTTCACCGCTTCCTGGATCGCGACCTGGTTCATCACGCCCCAGCCCCACATCAGGACATAGTCGGGCTTGTCGCGACGGATCTGGAGCCACTGGGATTTCTGTTCCTGTCCGGGTGCGTCGACGGGCAGTTCGATAAGCTCGTAGCCGTGCTTTGCCGAAAGCTCCTGCAGGGTGCGGATCGGTTCCTTGCCATAGGCCGAGTTGTGATAGACCAGCGCAATCTTCTTGCCCTCGAGCGATCCGCCGTTTTCTTCGAGCAGATAGCGGACCGCGACCGAGGCGCCGTCCCAGTAGTTGGCCGGGTAGTTGAAGATCCAGTTGAACACTTCGCCGTTCTTGGCCGAGGTGCGCCCGTAGCCCATCGAGTGCACCGGGATGCCGTCCGCCGTGGCTTTCGGAATGAGCTGATAGGTGATCCCGGTCGACAGCGGCTGATAGACCAGCGCGCCTTGACCCTTGGTCGACTCGTAGCATTCGACACCTTCTTCGGTGTTATAGCCGGTTTCGCATTCGATCAGGTTGATCTTCTCGCCACCGATGCCGCCATCGCGTTCGTTGAGCAGGGTGAAGTAATCCTGATAGCCATCCGCAAATGGGATGCCGTTCGCGGCATAGGGGCCGGTCCGGTAGCTCAGTGCGGTGAACGTCAGGTCGGCGAGCGCGGGGGTGGCGGCCATTGCCGTGCCCAGTGCCAGTAGAGCCAGTTTGGTCTTCATCGGTGTCTCCTCCCTTGGTTGGTCCGATGTATGCGTGGGCGCGGGGTCTCCTCCCTCGCGTCCGGTCTTGGGGGCCGTTCCTAGTGCGGGAACGGCCAGAGCCGCAGCTTTTCCTTTGTGACCCGCCACAGGGCGGCCAGCCCGTGGGGTTCGAGGATCAGAAAGACGATGATCAGCCCGCCGACGATCATGAACTCGAGATGCGCGGCCAGATCCGTGGGCCAGCCAAGGCCGCCCACGAGCGTGTTCTTCAGAAGCACCGGCAGAAGGACCATGAAGGCGGCACCGGCGAAGCTGCCGAAGATCGACCCCAGCCCGCCGATAATGATCATGAAGAGGATCAGGAACGATTTCTGGATACCGAAGGCCTCGCCCACCTCGACCGCGCCGAGATAGACCGAGAAGAACAGCGCGCCCGAGATACCCACGAAGAAGGACGAGATCGCGAAAGCGGACAGCTTGGCCATGAGCGGGTTCACCCCGATGATCTCGGCGGCGATGTCCATGTCCCGAATGGCCATCCATTTCCGCCCCATCGACCCGCGCGTGAGGTTGCGCGCGATCCAGGCGAGCACCACGACAAAGACGAGGCAGAAGAGGTAAGGTGCCCAGGCGGTCGTGTTGGGGCCGGTGACGGCGATGCCGAACACGCTGCGCTCCGGCGCGGAAATCTGGCCCGAGGCGGAGTAGTTGTAGAACCACGGCACCTTGTTGAAGAGCCAGACGAGAAAGAACTGCGCGGCAAGGGTCGCGACGGCGAGATAGAAGCCCTTGATCCGCAGGCTGGGCAGGCCAAAGAGCATCCCGACGAGCGCCGTGATCGCCCCCGAAGTCAGGATGTGGATCGCGATCGACACATCAGGAAAGCTCGTCATCAGCTTGTAGCAGGCGTAGGCCCCGACCGCCATGAACCCGCCGGTGCCAAGGCTCACCTGCCCCGCGTAGCCCGTCAAGATGTTCAGCCCCAGAGCGGCAATCGCATAGATCAGGAAGGGCAGCAGCACGGCGTTGAGCCAGTAGCTGTTGATCACGAAGGGCACCACCAGGAAGGCCACGACGAGGAGCGTGAAATAGGCGACCCGGTCGAAACGTATCGGGAAGGTCTGGTTGTCCTTGGAGTAGGAGGTTTTGAAGTCTCCGGCTTCACGGTAGATCATGTCTTAGACCCTCTCGATGATCTTCTCGCCGAACAGGCCCTGCGGCCGGAAGACGAGGAACAGAAGTGCGAGAACATAGGCGAACCAGTTCTCGGTCGCGCCGCCTACGAGCGGTCCGATGAGGAACTCGAACAGTTTTTCTCCGACCCCGATGATCAGGCCGCCGACGATGGCGCCCGGGATCGAAGTGAAGCCGCCCAGCATGAGGACCGGCAGCGCTTTGAGTGCGATCAGGGACAGCGAGAACTGTACGCCCGATTTCGCGCCCCACATGATACCCGCAACGAGGGCGACAAAGCCCGCGATGGACCAGACCAGCACCCAGATGTAACGCAGCGAGATCCCGACCGAGAGCGCGGCTTGGTGATCGTCGGCCACGGCGCGCAACGCCCGGCCCTGTTTGGAGTACTGGGAGAAGAGCGTGAGCGACACGACGAGCAGCACGGCGACGATGGTCGCGGCGATGTCGAGGTTGTCGATGAAGAAGCCATATCCGAACCAGTTGTAGGTGGTCTCGTCGATGGCGGTGTTGATACCCTGCGGCAGGCCCACGTCGAGCTTTTTGATGTCGGCGCCCCACATGATGTCGCCGAAGCCCTCCATGAAATAGGCAAGCCCGATGGTCGCCATGAAGAGGATGATGTCGGGCTGGTTGACGAGGTGTCGCAGGATGTAGCGCTCGACCACCCAGGCGAAACCGACCATGACGATGGCCGTGAGGATGATCGCGAGGATCGCGGGGACATGCCAGCCGAAGTGGTGCAACTCGGTCCCGAAGATCGCGTTGATCAGATGCGCGAACGGCACCTGCCCGTCCTGAATGCCGACAAGCGTCAGCGCGGCAAAGAGCGCCATGACGCCCTGGGCATAGTTGAAGATGCCCGAGGCCTTGAAGATGAGCACGAAGCCCAGCGCGACGAGGGAATAGAGCACCCCGGCCATGAGGCCGTTGAGCACGACCTCCATCCCGAAGAGAAGCTGATCAGGCATGGTGGGTCTCCGTCTGTGACATGGCGGGCCGGTCGTTTGGCGAAATCCCGTCCCGGACGTGATCCGGGGCCTCTGCCGGGTGGCTGGCGGTGAGGCGGGGCGAGAGGTCCCGCGTCAAGCTTGGGACGCAATGTGCATCAGTCATGCGCGACCCCCAGATAGGCGTCGATGACCGCCTGGTTGTTGCGTATCTCGTCGGGCGTGCCGTCGCCGATCTTTTTGCCGTAGTCCATCACGACCACGCGGTCGGACAGGTCCATGACCACGCCCATGTCGTGTTCGATGAGCGCAATGGTCGTGCCGAACTCGTCGTTCACGTCGAGGATGAAGCGGCTCATGTCCTCTTTCTCCTCGACGTTCATGCCCGCCATGGGTTCGTCGAGAAGTAGGAGCTTCGGTTCGGCGGCCAATGCGCGGGCAAGTTCGACCCGCTTTTTCAAACCATAGGGCAGCCGGCCCACCGGCGTCTTGCGGATGTTCTGTATCTCGAGGAAGTCGATGATCTTTTCGACCTGCGCGCGGTGCTCGTTTTCCTCGCGCTCGGCCCGGCCCCACCACAGCGCCTGACTGAGGAGCCCCGATTTCATCATGGTCAGCCTGCCAGTCATGATGTTGTCGAGCACACTCATCCCGTCAAACAGCGCGATGTTCTGGAACGTGCGCGCGATGCCCTGTTCGGCGACCTGATAGGGTTTCATCTGCGGGCGGCGGGCACCGCGAAACCAGACCTCGCCCTCCTGCGGCACATAAAAGCCCGAGATGACGTTCAACATCGAGGATTTGCCCGCGCCGTTCGGACCGATGATCGCGCGGATCTCGCCCTCGCGGATGTCGAAGGAGATGTCCTTGATCGCGACCACGCCGCCGAATTTGAGCGTGATGTTCTTCATCTCCATCACCACCGGGCCGATGGTGCGGCCATCGGGGGTCTGGTAGCTGTCGGGGCTCGTTGGGGGGCTCATGTCATTCATGCGGAGGCTCCCGTGGCGGCGGCGGATCTTGCGTATTTGGGGAAAGATGAAAGGATCATTCTGCGGCGATCCCCATATTCGTCTCGCCCTGCACCTTGGCGTCGCGGATTTGCAGCGTCGCTCGGATCTTGCCCTTGCGGCCGTCCTCGTAGGTGACTTCGGTTTCCGTGTATTGCTCGGTCTTGCCCGCATAAAGCGCATCGACGAGGTCGGCGAACTTGTCCGAGATGACGCCGCGCTTGACCTTGCGGGTTCGGGTCATTTCGCCGTCGTCGGCATCCAGTTCTTTGTGCAGGACGAGGAAGCGGTGGATCTGGCAGCCCGAGAGCATCTCGTCGGCGGCGACCGAGACGTTCACCTCTTCCACATGGCTCTGGATCATGTCGAGCACCTGCGGGTGGTTCGCAAGTTCGAGGTAGGAGGCATAGGAGATGTTGTTGCGCTCGGCCCAGTTGCCCACCGCCGTGAGGTCAATGTTGATGAAGGCCACGCAACGGTCGCGGCCCGCGCCGAAGACCACTGCCTCGAGGATGTTCGGGTAGAACTTGAGTTTGTTCTCGACGTATTTCGGCGCGAACATGCGCCCGTCGGCCATCTTGCCCACGTCCTTGGCCCGGTCGATGATGCGCAGATGGCCCGTGCCTTCCTCGATGAAGCCTGCGTCGCCGGTGGCAACCCAGCCCTCGGGGTCCTTGGTCGAGGCGGTGCTGTCGGGATTGTTGTAATATTCCACGAAGGTGCCCGGCGAGCGGTAGAAGACCTCACCATTCTCGGCGATCTTCAGCTCCACCCCCGGCGACGGCACGCCCACGGTATCGGCGCGCACCTCGCCGTCCGGCTGCTGGGTGATGAACACGGTGGCCTCGGTCTGGCCGTAGAGTTGTTTCAGGTTGATGCCCAGCGAGCGGTAGAAATCAAAGATCTCCGGCCCGATCGCCTCGCCCGCCGTGTAGCCGACGCGGACGCGGGAAAACCCGAGCGTGTTTTTGAGCGGGCCGTAGATGAAGAGCTTGCCCAGCGCATAGCGGAACCGATCCATTCCCGAGACGGGCTTGCCGTCGAGGATGGCGGGGCCGACGCGGCGGGCATGGGCCATGAAGTGGTCGAAGAGCCGTTTCTTGAGCCGCCCGCTGTCCTCCATCCGGATCATCACGGTGGTGAGCAGGTTCTCGAACACGCGGGGGGGCGCAAAGAAATAGGTCGGGCCGATTTCGCGCAGGTCGGTCATCATCGTGTCCGGGCTTTCCGGGCAGTTCACACAGAACCCGGTCCAGTAGGCCTGACCGACCGAAAAGATGAAGTCCCCCACCCAGGCCATCGGCAGGTAGGCGAGAATGTCCTCGCCCGCCGACAGGTGGTCGAAGTCGGAGGAGTTGCGCGCCGTCTCGATCACGTTGCGGTTGGACAGCACGACCCCCTTGGGCTTGCCGGTCGTGCCCGAGGTGTAAAGCATCACGCAGGTGTCGTCGTAGCCCAGCGCGGAGGTGCGCTTGTCCATCTCGCCCTGAAGCCGCGCGTGGCCCGCCCGACCCTCGGCCATAACGTCGTCGATCCAGTTCAGGTGCCCGTGGTCGTATTTGCGCATCCCGCGCTTGTCGACATAGATCACGTGCTCGATGCCATGCGCGCCCTCGCCCCCGACACCTTCCATGCGTTCCTGCACCTCGATCACCTTGTCGACCTGTTCCTGATCGCCGCAGATCACAAAGCGCGCGCCGCAATGGCCCAGCACATATTCCATCTCTTCCGCCACCGCGTCCTGATAGAGCGGCACGGGCACCGCCCCGCATTTCTGCGCGGCGACCATCGACCAGTAATGCGCGGGCCGGTTGCGTCCGATGATCGCCACGTGATCGCCGGGATTGATCCCGAGCGCGAGTAGCCCCATGGCGAGCGCGTCGATTTCCTGTGCCGCCTCGGCCCAGGTCCAGCTTTGCCAGATGCCGAACTCTTTCTCGCGGTAGGCCGGGCGCGTGCCGTGGTCGCGCACGTTCCGGGCCAGAAGCGCCGGAATGGATGCGAGACCGCTCGTCGAAGCGGTGTCAGTCACCAGATCTGTCCTCCCTCCGGGTTCAGGCGCCCATCGTTCCTCCCCGAACGGGGCGCGCACCGGTTCTTGCGAGGACCAAGTGAGAGGCAAATCATTTCGCGAGTATTGCCCAATCCTTACGAATTGTTACGGGCGCTGCGTGGGCGAAAACGGCTTTGCGGATGCGGCGCCGGGGTGCTAGCCAAGGAGGGCCAGACGGCTTTGGGAGGAGGCGCTTGGACCTGAAGTACACCGACATTGCCGCACTGACACAGGCCGGGCTGAACCTCATCGGTCAGGCCCTGTCGATCTATGACGCGAACCTGCGGTTCGTCGTGGGCAACCGGACCTTTCAGACCATGTTCAACCTGCCCGACCATCTGGTGACTCGTGGCGCGCGGTTCGACGACACGATCCGCTGGCTGGCCACCTCGGGCGAATATGGGCCGGTCGAGGATTTGGACGACTTCGTCGCAGTCCGCGTGAAACAGGCGCAGGCCTTTGAACAGCACTACATGGAGCGGACCCGGTCGAATGGGCATTGGGTGTCGGTCGAGGGCAACCCGCTGCCTCAGGGCGGATGGGTCACGGTCTATACCGACATTACGGGCATCAAGCGGCAGGAATCGCTCCTGCGCACGCGGTCCGAGGAACTATCCGATCAGGTGCTCGCCCGGGCCGAGGAACTCGAGCGCGCGAACCGGGCGCTCGCCGCCACCAACGCGGCGCTCATCGAAACTCAGCGGCAGTTGACCGAGATGGAGGCGCGCACCCGGATGACGGCCGAGATGATGCCCGCCCATATCGCGCGGGTGGACCGGAACCTGCGCTACACCTATTCCAACCGCCGCCTGTCGAGCGTCCTGCCGGGCACACCGGGCCAGATCATCGGACTTCATTCGCGAAAGGCGCTGGGCGACGAAGCCTTCGAGCGGATCGCGCCCTATCTGGCGCAGGCGCTGTCCGGCGTGCCCAGCGTGTTCGAGTTCGATCACGAGGGCACCGGGCGGCGCATCCGCGTCGCCTTTACCCCCGACGATACGGGAACCGGTTACGGCGAAGGCGCGGTGTCCGGGGTCTATATCCTGTCCATGGACGTGACCGAAGAGGCGCGGGCGCGCGCGGCGCTCACCCAGACGCGAAAGCGCGAACTGGCGGCACAGCTGACCTCGGGCCTCGCGCATGATTTCTCGAACCTCCTGACCATCATTCTCGGGATGCAGTCGCGGCTGGGCGAATTGGACCTGCCGCCCGAGGCGCGGGAGATGATCGCGACCACCACCGGTGCCGCCCGGCGCGGCGGGCGCATCCTCGACCGGATCGCCGCGATGTCGGGTGAGCCGGAGTTGCGGCCCGAGGCGGTGACGCTCGCCGCGCTTCTGGCCGAGGCGGAAACCCTCGCGCGCGCGGCCCTGCCCGAGGGGATCGACCTAAACGTCGCCAACCGGGCGCAGGCGGGCGCGGTCATGCTCGACGTGGGCGCGGTGCAGGATGCGCTTCTCAACCTCGTGATCAACGCACGCGACGCGATCGGGACCACGCATGGCGCGACGGGCACGATTACCCTTGAGATCCGGCAGGTTGCCGACACATGGCTCGATTTCGTCATCACCGATACCGGGCCGGGGTTCACGGAAACCGCGCTGGCCCATGCCTTCGACGCCTTTTTCACCACCAAGGGCGGGGATGGGTCAGGGCTGGGTCTTGCCATGGTCTATGACCTCGCGAAACTGAATGGGGGGCGTGTGCGGGTCGAGAACACCGAAGCAGGCGCACAGGTCACCATGCGGCTGCCGCTCGTGCTGGCCGGACAGGAGGCCGGGCCGACCATGGTGCTCCTTGTCGAGGACAACCCCGACATCCGCGCCGATGTGCGCGACATGCTGATGAGCCTTGGCCATACGGTAATCGAGGCCGAGGACGCGACCGAGGCGATGCGGCTCGCCGAGATCGAGGGGATCGGACTGGTTCTGTCCGACATCATGCTGGGCGACGGCCCGTCGGGGGACCAACTGATCGACGCGCTCGGTGCCGCGGGGTTCACCTGCCCCCGCCTGCTCATGTCATCGCTGCCCAAGGGCGACCCGAAGCGCGCCGGGGCGCGGGTGCTGTCCAAGCCCTTCAGCCGCGGTCAGCTTGCCGCCTTTATCGCCGAGGCGGGCGCATGAGCGCGCCGCTCATCGCCATTCTGGATGATGAACCCGAGATCCGCCAGATGCTCGCGCGCGCGCTCGAGGATGCCGGGTTTCGCACCGCCTGTTTCGGGCGGGCGACCGAGTTCGAGGCGGCGCTGCGCACGATGACGCCGGATGTCTGCCTCGTCGATCTGGGCCTACCGGACCGGGACGGGCTGTCGCTCGTGCATCGGCTCGCGCTCGAAAACGGTGCGCGGGTCATCATCGTTTCGGGGCGCGCACAGGTGCACGACCGGGTGGCCGGGCTGGAGCTGGGGGCCGACGACTACATCACGAAACCCTTCGAGCCGGCCGAGGTCGTGGCGCGGGTGCGGGCGCGGCTGCGCGGCGGCAAGGCGGCGAACGGCACCACGAATACGGCGAGTTTCGAGGGTCGGACGGCGCATTTCGACCGCTACGTGCTGGAAGCGGCGGATGGCGCGGAAGTGAGTTTCTCCCACGCCGAAAGCGAGGTGCTGCGGCTGTTTCTCGAGGCACCCAAACGGCTCATCACCCGCGCGCACATGCAGGAGGCGCTGGGGGGCGCTGCAGGCGAGAGTTTCGACCGGGCGATGGACGTGCGCATCTCGCGCTTGCGCACCAAGCTGGGCGAGGACCCGAAGAACCCGCGCCTGATCAAGACGATCTACGGCGCGGGCTACATCTTTCTGGGCGACGTGGTGTGGCGATAGATCACGCCGCGCGACCATAAATCTCTTCGCGGTGATAGCGCAGATATTCGGGATGCGGATGATCGCGCGGGTCAGGCGGCAGGATCAGCTTCTGCCCCGGCGCGATCAACCGGTCCGCGATCTCGGGCGATACCTTGTTGCGCGAAACCAGGATCGTCAGGTCATCGGCCACGGCGACCAGCCCTCGGTCGAACATCCAGTGCAGCGTTCCCGAAAGAGCCAACCCATTGGGCACGATATCCGGTCCGTGTGCCGAGACGGGACGGATATGCGCCGCCTGCACCTCTGGCCGCCCGCCGCCATTGCGCAGGGCAAGGCCAGAAATGGCGCAGCGCCCACCATAGGCTCGCTTGACCTGCCGTTCAAAGGACCGATCCCGCGCCTTTCGGTTGGTTAGGATGTCGGCTCGAAAGCCAGCGAGCGGCGCGGGTTGGAACGGGGTCGCGGCATCCGCAAAGGCATAGTTGACCGGCGCGACCCCATGGTTGTTATCGTCAGCCGGGTCGCGCGACAGGGCCTCTGGGCCGGCAGCCGAACGCATCCCATAGCTCACGATCGCGGCAAACTCGGCCTCGGTGAGCCTGCGAACGGCAGAAACAGCGGCGCCTCCTGCCATGGCCCGCCCATCCCGGCCCCTGAGCGATGCCTCGAATGCCCGGCCTGCATCGTCGGAGCGAGGTACGATCGTCTCGAACCCCCAGAGCGACGCGCGGTCGAACATGGCAAAGTAATGGTCCGACTGCATCGGGTCCGGCACCACCCGATCCACCCGCTGCACGGCGACATAACCCAGCGCCCCCTTACGCCCCTCGTAGAGCACCACCCAATCCCCAACTGTTTCGCGCACCATGCCAAGGTAGCGTTTCGGAAAATGATAGGCCTCGCCCGGCCGGTCATCATAGATCGAGACGGGGTTCTGGATGAAAACGGCTTTGGCCACGGGCGGCTCCGAAAAGGATCGCCCCATTTGGCAGGCCATGCCTCGGCGGGTCAAGCCACACGCAGGCGTTTCGGTCTTCCCCTTGGCCATGCCCCGCGCTAACCAACGGTCATGTCACAGATCACCCTCATCCGCCACGGGCAGGCCAACAACGGCTCCAAAGACGAACATGGCTACGACAAGTTGTCGGAGCTGGGCCATCAACAGGCCGGCTGGCTGGGCGATTACCTGCGGGCGTCCGGCGAGGATTACGCGCGCGTCTATTCCGGCACCCTGCGACGTCACCGCGAAACGGCGGCGGCGATGGCCTATGGACCGGTCGTCGAGGATGCGCGGCTCAACGAAGTGGCCTATTTCGATCTGAGCCAGCGGATGCACGAGCAGATGGGCATTCCCCATCCCACAGGGCGCGAGGAGTTCGTCGAACACCTGCCGCTGGTCTTCACCGCCTGGCGTGACGGCCAGATCGAAGGCGCTGCCGAGACGTTTCAAGACTTCGAGGACCGGGTCAGCGACGTGTTGCACGAGATCGCCGCCGGTGACGGTCGTGCGCTCGTCGTGACCTCGGGCGGGCTCATTTCCATGGGCATCCGGGTGGCGATGGGGCTGGAGATCGGTTCGATGGCACGTATGGCGCTGGCGATCATGAACACATCGGTTCACCAGTTGCACCCGATCGGATCATCGCTGTCCCTCACGCAGTTCAACGCGGTGCCGCATCTTGCCGACCCGGCGCGGGAGTATGCGCGGACGTTTGTCTGACGCCGCGGCCCGTAACCCATGGCCCGGACAGGAATGTGCGTATCTGGGGAAAGATGAAAGGGGAGGGTGCGCCCTGCCCTTTTTGAGCCCCCGCTTGGACTGGCCTATTTCAGGTGTTCGTCCTCGAGATCCTCGACGGAATACCCCAGCGCATCAAGACCGGCCTCAAGATAATCGGCCAGCATGGTTTCGCCCAGAAGGTAATCTTCGGTCGGAGCGGTCGCTTCGGCCTTCGCAGTAGCGATGGCGTCCTCCAACTCTTCGGCCTCGAAGGTCTCGCGCCCGATCCACATGACGGCCACGAGGCTCGCCTGTTCGTCCCGGTTGAGGTCAGCGATGTAGCTGCGGATCACCTGTTCGGTGTCTGGCAGTTCGCGGGCCTGGATGGCGATCCGTGCGACGCGGGAAGGGCTGATTTCGATCATGGGGGCCTCTTTGTCTGTCGCCCTCAACATGGGCGCGGCCCGAAGGTTCCGCAAGCGGTCAGGTTTTCGGGAGCCGCACGATCGAGGCGGTGTCGGCATCCGGCGCGAGTTCCTCGAAATCGAAATTGTCGAGCCGCTTGGCGCGGTTACCGGCCTTTTCCGCCGAAATCTTGATGTCCGAGATGTCCTTGGCCGCCTGATGGAAATGCCGGTCAAGGTTCTCGACCCGGTCGCCCAGCCGGTTCACATCGGCAAAGAGCAGGGACAGTTCCTTGCGGATCGCGCCCGCCTGTTCGCGCATCCGCGCGTCCTTGAGGATCGCGCGCATGGTGTTGAGTGTGGCCATGCAGGTCGTGGGCGACACGATCCAGACGCGGGCGGCAAAGCCTTCGCGCACCACGTCGGGGAAATTTGCGTGAAGCTCGGCATAGACCGCTTCGGACGGCAGGAACATGATCGCGCCGTCTGCCGTCTCGCCCTCGAGGATATAGCGTTCGCTGATCGCCTTGATATGCGCGCGCACGGCGGTGCGCAGCGCCCGGGCCGCTTCGGTCGTCTGCTGCGGCGTGCCTGCCTGACGCAGCGCCTCGTAGGCCTCGAGCGGGAATTTCGAATCGATCACGATGGGACCGGGCGGGTTCGGCAGGTGGATCAGGCAATCCGCCCGCCGCCCGTTGGACAGCGTGGCCTGCATCGAATAGCTGTCGGCGGGCAGCGCCTTGCCCACGATGTCATTGAGCTGGATTTCCCCGAAGGCCCCGCGCGTCTGCTTGTTGGACAGGATGTCTTGGAGCGACAACACGTTGCCCGAGAGTTTCTCGATATTCGCCTGCGCCTTGTCGATGGTGGCGAGCCGTTCCTGAAGCTCGGTCAGGCTTTTCGTCGTCTTCACGGTGGACCCGGTCAGGGTCTCGTTCATCCGCTCGTTCAGTTCCGCGAGCGACCGGGCCTGACGCATGGCGTTCTCGTGCAGCCGGTCCTGCATCTGGCGCTGGACTTCGGAGAGCCGGGTTTCCATGGCCTGCATCATACGCGACTGGCCCGATGTCTGGGTGTCTGACACGGTGCGCAGTCCGCCGGAGAGCTGATCCTGCCCCTGCCCGAGGATCTGCACCGCCTGCCCGATCCCGGCAAGCTGCCGGGTCAGTTCCGCGTTGGTCTGCGAGGCGCGGCCTGAGCGGACGATTAGGACCACGAGCAGAAGCACAAGCAGGATCAGCACCACCGCGCCGATGAGCGCGGCCAGCGTGAGCGGATCGGACAGGTCTAGGGTCGTGTCGCCAAGCTGGATCATGTGCGTCCGAAAAGCCGTTCGATGTCGGAAAGTCTGAGTTCCACGTAGGTGGGACGGCCATGGTTACAC
>LUOO01000047.1:0-2135 GCA_001626765.1 Maritimibacter sp. REDSEA-S28_B5 | reverse complement strand
GCCATGGTTACACTGCCCGGAATGCGGTGTCGCCTCCATTTCGCGTAGGAGCGCGTTCATTTCCTCAGGCCGCATCCAGCGCCCGGACCGGATGGAGCCGTGGCAGGCCACACGGCTCAGGATCGCCTCGATCCGAGTCTGAAGCGTGTTGGACGATCCCATGTCGGAGAGTTCGTCAA
The DNA here is from genome assembly GCA_001626765.1 of Maritimibacter sp. REDSEA-S28_B5. Taxonomy (GTDB): domain Bacteria; phylum Pseudomonadota; class Alphaproteobacteria; order Rhodobacterales; family Rhodobacteraceae; genus Maritimibacter. Next base: position 1,956 of record LUOO01000047.1, on the reverse strand, counting down.
GGATGTCACGGATCATCGCCTCGGCGTTCACCTGCCCCAGAATGGCGGGGGGTTCCTGCACCGCGATGGCGTTGCCGCCGAAGGCCTCGATCCTGAGGCCAAGGCGGGCAAGCTCGTCGGCCATGTCGAGAAGCAGCGCGGCATCGCCCGACGACAGTTCGACGATCTCGGGGATGAGAAGCGCCTGCGACGCGACGCCGGTCTCGGCCATCTGCGCCTTCAGCTTTTCATAGACCAGCCGCTCGTGCGCGGCGTGCTGATCGACGATCACGATGCCGGTCTCGGTCTGGGCGATGATGTAATTCTCATGCACCTGCGCCCGCGCGGCCCCCAAGGGGAGCGTTTCGCGTGGCGGTTCAGGTGACGTTTCAGGATTATCGGGCCGGTCCGACCCCGCGACTTGGGGAGCGGGATCGAACCGGGCCGAAGGCTGCTCGGAAAACGCAAACCCTGAGGGAGCCTGCATCGTCCGGACAGAGTGAAGAACCGACTGGGTCGGTCGGTCCATCTGGTAGATGCGGGGGGACGACGGCTGTTCAGAGCCTTCGGGCCGCATCGCCCCCAACGTCGCCGTCGCGACGGTGGAGGAGGCGCGGTGGCCTGCCTCGTGCAGCGCATGGCGGAGCGCCGACACGATGAGGCCACGCACGACACCGGGTTCGCGGAAACGAACCTCGGATTTCGCGGGATGGACGTTCACGTCCACCAGTTTCGGGTCACAGGTGATGAAGAGCGCGGCGGCAGGGTGCCGGTCGCGGCTGAGGAAATCGTGGTAGGCGCCCCGAAGGGCGCCGATGAGGAGCTTGTCGCGCACAGGGCGGCCATTGACGAAAAGGAACTGCGCCACGGCGGCCCCGCGCGAATAGGTCGGCAGCGCCGCGTAGCCGATCAGGCGGAACCCGTCGCGCTCGGCGTCGATGGCGAGAGCGTTTTCGGCAAAGTCGCGGCCCAGAACGCCCGCGAGCCGCCCGTGCAGCGCGTCGAACAGATCACCGTTCTCCGGCAGAGACTGGAACACCACCCGCCCCTCACCGCCGCCGGACACGTCGCGCAGCGTGAATCCCACATGAGGTTCGGCCATGGCGAGGCGGCGGATTGTGTCGGCAATCGCCTGCGCCTCGGCCCGGTCGGTGCGCAGGAACTTGAGCCGCGCCGGGGTGGCGTAGAACAGGTCGCGCAGCTCGACCACCGTGCCACGATTGAGCGCGGCGGGGCGCACCGGCTCCATCTGCCCGCCCGCCACGCGGAGGGTCGCGGCGTCGAAGCCGGGGGCGCGCGAGGTGATGGTCAGCCGGCCGACGGCACCGAGCGAGGGCAGCGCCTCGCCCCGGAACCCGAAGGTATGAATGTTGAGGAGGTCCGAGCCGTCGATTTTCGACGTTGCGTGGCGCGACAGGGCGAGCGGCAGGTCCTCGGGCGCGATGCCACAGCCGTCGTCAGTCACGCGGATGAGCGTCTTGCCGCCATCGGCATATGCGACCTCGACCCGCATGGCGCCCGCGTCGATCGCGTTCTCGACCAGTTCCTTGACCGCCGAAGCGGGACGTTCCACCACCTCGCCCGCCGCAATCCGATTGATGGCGGCGTCGTCAAGCTGGCGGATCAAGGGTCTAGGGCTTGCGTGATTACCTGACATATGGGGTGCGGCTGCGCTCATGCCGCTAGATATAGCATGATGGCGCCGGGTGCGGAAAGGCGGGCGAGTGCGATTTCCTGTGGATAGGTGCCAGGATTTTCTGGGAGGGCTGTGGACGATGGCCCGGATCAGGTCCGAGCCGCGCCGGGCCCGCGCACGCGGCGCTGAACCTGACCTTGACCTGCCCGTCCGCGCCTGTCTCTTTTCTGGGCAAAGCAACGAGGCTCCCATGACCGTCACCATTCGCCCGATCCGCCCCGACGACCGCGACCAGTGGATGCCGCTGTGGCAGGGATATCTGACGTTCTACGAGACCACCC
>LUOO01000046.1 GCA_001626765.1 Maritimibacter sp. REDSEA-S28_B5 | reverse complement strand
CCATAATCTCGGTATCGTCCCAATTTACCGCATAATTTCGCGGGTTGCGCCAAATTCCTGCCCCCTTTGACTGCGACCTTCCTGCCTTGGGAGCAGTCCGTCCGGCGCGAGTCGGCGGATGCCCGACCGTCCGCGTGGCAACTCCTGCCACGCATGTTGCGGGCGGGTTGTGAGTGAAAAGGAAGATGGCATGAGTGGCAGCACCGTGGCCCTTGAGCAGGAACCGGCACCGATCGTCGCGTGTACCATATCGCGGGACGTTCAGATGTTCGATCTCCTCATCGAGGATATGGAAGCCGAAATGGGCGAGACCTGGGGCGATCTTTCGCTCGAGGACGCGCTTGCCTTCTTTTCACAACCGGAAAGCTCCGATCTGGAGTTCGTGGCCATCGCCATGGACGAAGAGGACGAGGCGAACCTGTCCCAGATCGCGGAAGTGATCCGGCAAGCCACGGCGCGCAACATCAAGGCCCTGGTCATCGCCGAAGAGGTCAGCCCCATGGTGCCGTCTGTGCCCACCGGCCCCGCCGTGTCCGACGTGAACCGCGAGGGCGTGCTCGTCGCGATCCACGGGCTGGCGGGCGGCACGGGGGCAACCACGCTGGCCGTGAACCTGGCTTGGGAACTGGCAACCATCCACAAGACCGACGCGCCGCGCGTCTGCCTCATTGACCTCGACCTCCAGTTCGGGAGCGTGTCGACCTACCTCGACCTGCCACGCCGCGAGGTGATCTACGAACTGCTGTCGGACACCGCCTCGATGGACGACGAGAGCTTCATGTCGGGGCTTCTGACCTTCAACGACCGGCTCCATGTCTTTACCGCTCCCGCCGACATGTTGCCGCTCGATCTCGTGTCGCCCGACGACATCATGGCGGTGATCGGCAAGGCGCGGGCGAATTTCGATTTCGTCATCGTCGACATGCCGCGCACCATCGTCCAATGGACCGAAAGCGTGCTGACCGCTGCGCATGTCTACTTCTCGACCATCGAGCTCGACATGCGCTCGGCGCAGAACGCGCTTCGGATGATCCGGGCGCTCAAGGCCGAAGAGCTGCCGCACGACAAGATCCGCTACGTGCTGAACCGCGCGCCGAAGTTCACCGACCTGAACGGCAAGAGCCGGGTGAAACGACTGGCCGAGAGCCTGGACATCACCATCGACCTGCAGTTGCCCGACGGTCTGAAACCCGTGGTGCAGGCGGGGGACCACGGCGTTCCGCTGGCGGAAGCCGCGACCAAGAACCCGCTGCGCAAGGAAATTCATAAACTCGCCCAACAACTTCATGCCATCGGCGCGCAAGACGCCGAGCCGAAGAAAAAGAAGAAGGGCAAGTAGGAGCTGACCCATGTTCTCGAAGTATAAGAAGTCCGGTTCCGGTCCCGCCAAGCTGCCCGGAGCTGCCCCCAAGCTCGAAACCATCGACGGCGGCGCGCGGCCTGCGGCCCCTGCCCCGGCACCTGTTACCCCGCTGGCCAACAACGCGACCCCGCCGACCAAACCCGCCAAGCCCCTCATGGGCGCGCGGCCCCCGGTCGATCGGGTTGCGGCCGTCGCCGCGCCCGAGGACAAGGAAAAGAAGCGCAAAGAGCGCCTGATGGAGATCAAGGTCGAGTTGCACAAGCAGCTGCTCGACAGCCTGAACCTTGCCGCGCTGGAAACCGCGCCGGAAAAGGAACTGCGCGCGGAAATCCAGGCCATCGCGTCCGAAGCCCTGTCCGAGATGAACGTGGTGCTGAACCGCGACGAACGTCAGTTGCTGGTGGCTGAGCTGTTTGACGAGGTGACGGGGCTCGGCCCGCTCGAACCGCTGCTGAAAGACGACAGTATCAACGATATCCTCGTGAACGGTCCCAAGCAGGTGTTCGTTGAACGCGGCGGGAAGCTAACGCTCACCGACGTGACCTTCAAGGACGAACGCCACCTCCTGCGCATCATCGACAAGATCGTGTCCGCCGTAGGTCGGCGCGTCGACGAACAGAACCCCGCCGTTGACGCCCGTCTGGCAGACGGATCGCGTTTCAACGCCATGGTGCCACCGATCGCGGTGGACGGCAGCCTCGTCTCGATCCGGAAATTCAAGAAGGACAAGCTGGCGATCAACGATCTGGTCCAGTTCGGCGCCTTTTCCGAGGAAATGGCCGCCTACCTGCAAGCCGCCGTCGCTTGTCGCCTGAACGTTATTGTGTCGGGCGGGACCGGTTCGGGGAAAACGACCACGCTCAACGCGCTTTCGTCCTTCATCGACAACTCGGAACGCATCCTGACCATCGAGGATACGGCGGAACTCCAGCTGCAACAGACCCATGTGGGCCGGATGGAGAGCCGCCCGGCCAACGTCGAGGGCAAGGGTGCCGTGAGCCAGCGCGACTGTCTGAAAAACGCGCTTCGGATGCGCCCCGACCGGATCATCGTCGGGGAAACCCGCGGCGAGGAAGTCATCGACATGCTCCAGGCCATGAACACCGGCCACGACGGGTCGATGACCACGATCCACGCAAACTCGGCCCGCGACGGGATTTCGCGTCTCGAGAACATGGTCGCCATGGCGGGCATCGAAATGCCGCTCAAGGCGGTGCGCTCGCAGATCGCGTCCGCCGTGAACCTGATCGTGCAGGCCTCGCGCCTGCAGGACGGGTCGCGCCGCATGGTGTCGATCACCGAGATCACCGGCATGGAGGGCGACGTCATCTCGATGCAGGAAGTGTTCCGTTACCAGCGCATGGGGCTGACCCCCGAGGGCAAGATCATCGGCCGCTTCACCGCGACCGGCGTTCGTTCGCATTATTCCGAACGATTCCGCCAGTGGGGCTACGACCTGCCAGCGACGATCTTCGAACCCATGGCCGCGGAGTAAGTCATGGGTATTTCCAGCGATCTCATCATTTACGGCGTCATCTTCGTCGCCGTTCTCGCACTGGTCGAAGGCATCTACCTGACGGTCTTCGGCAAGTCGATCTCGCTCAACAGCCGAGTGAACCGCCGCCTCGACATGCTCGAAAAGGGCACGCGACGTGAACAGGTGCTCGAGCAACTCCGCAAGGAGATGCACCAGCACATGGACGCCAAGGGGCTGCCGCTCTATTCGCTGCTCGCGGAAAAGGCGCAGAAGGCCAACATCGCCTTTACCCCCAAGCAGATCATGATGCTCATGGCGGGCCTGTCGGTCGTGGCCTATGTCGGCCTGTCAGTCGGCACCTCGGCTGGACTTGGCGTGCGTATTCTTCTGGGGATCGCGATGGGGATTGGCGGTGTCTATGTCTGGATCAACGGCAAGGCCAAGAAACGCATGTCAATGTTCGAGGAACAGCTTCCCGACGCGGTCGAGCTCATGGTGCGCAGCTTGCGCGTCGGCCACCCGTTTTCCTCGGCCATCCAGATCGTTGCGAAAGAGGTGCCCGATCCGCTCGGCACCGAGATGGGCGTCATCGCGGACGAGGCCGCCTATGGCCGCGACATGGGCGAGGCGCTCAAGGCCATGGCCGAACGGATGGACATGCAGGACCTTCGGTTCCTCGCCGTGGCCGTCACGATCCAGCAGACCTCAGGCGGCAACCTGGCCGAGATCCTCGACGGTCTGGCAAAGGTGATCCGCTCGCGCTTCAAGCTCTTCCGCCGGGTCAAGGCCATCACGGCCGAGGCGAAGTGGTCCGGCACCTTTCTGTCGGGTTTTCCGATCCTCGCCATCGTGATGATCAACGTCATTCAGCCCGGCTACTATGACGAGGTCAAGGAAACCGGGGCCTTCATCCCGGCAGCGCTCGTCTGCTTCGGCTTCCTCGTGGCGAACTACTTCGTCATGAAAATGCTCACGAATATCAAGGTCTGAGGCGCGCCATGCTCGACACCCTGAACCAGATGCTCACCGACCAGTTCGGACCCTTCGGCCCGCTCATGGCGATGGGCGGACTGGGCCTGTTGCTCATCGTGGGCACCATTCCCTTCATGCTCAAGCAGGACGAGGACCCGCTCACCAAGCTCAAGAAGCAGCGCGACATGAAGCCCGAGGACCACGTGGCGCTGCGCAAAAAACAAGGCGGGATGGGCGACAAGCTCGAGAAATACAAAGCCTTCCTCGAACCACAGGACAAGGAGGAATACTCCGCTCTCCAACTGAAGCTCCTGCAGGCCGGCTATCCCGGCAAGAACGCCGTTCGCACCTTTCACTTCTTCCAGTTCACGCTCGGGATCGGGCTGCTCGTGCTGGGCCTGCTCTATTCGTGGCTCGTCAATGCCGAGGATACCTCGACGCAAAAGACGATCCTGACCGTGCTCATCCCGGGCGCTGTGGGCTACATGGCCCCGAAATACTGGATCACCCGGCGATTGGAGACCCGGAAGGAAGAAATCATCAACGGATTCCCCGATGCGCTCGACATGATGCTCGTCTGCGTGGAAGCCGGGCAGTCGCTCGACCAGTCGATCATCCGCGTGGCGCGGGAAATCCGCTCGGGCTATCCGGCGCTCGCCGAGGAGTTCGAGATCGTGGCGCAGGAAATCAAGGCAGGCAAGGACCGCATCCAGGTGCTGCGCGACATGGCCGAACGCGCGGGGGTGCCCGATGTCGCGTCCTTTGTCACCGTGCTGATCCAGTCCACCACCTTCGGCACCTCGATCGCGGAATCGCTGCGCATCTATGCGGGCGAGATGCGCGACAAACGCGTGATGCGGGCCGAAGAAAAGGCCAACACGCTGCCCACCAAGATGACGCTGGCCACGATGTTGCTTACCGTGCCGCCGCTCCTCATCATCCTCATTGGCCCGTCGGTCTACGAGGTGTATAAGACCCTCAAAAGCGTCAGCTTCTGAGCCGAACCGACCCTCTTCAGGCGCGGCTCCAACGAAAAGGGCCGCGCCATCGAGCTTTTTCGCCTCTTCACGGCCTGTGCCGTGCTCGCCGCCGTCGCCGCCTGTGCCCCTTCCGGCACCGGGCTGGGAAATCGTGGCGGCAATGACTATGCCCCCGACGCGCTGGTCAATGGCGAGGATACCGTCGACGGGCTGATCGTCGGTCACCGGCTCATGGACGCGGGCGAGCCGGAACTGGCGCTCAAGGCATACCTTCGCGCCGCCGCCGAAGACGGGATTTCCGTCGATACGCTGTCGGCGCTGGGGTCCGCGAACCTGCGGCTCGGGCGCTTCGGTCAGGCGGAAAAACTGCTGCGCCAGGCGGTCAAGGAAGACGCTACATTCGCCCCCGCATGGAACAACCTGGGCGTCGTGCTCATGGAAACCGGCCAGGTCGGTGAAGCCGTGCGGGTGTTCAAGATCGCCTTCGGCGCTGACAGTGGCAAATCGGACTCCATCCGCCAAAACCTGGAACTTGCGCTCGCAAAGCAGGAAAACCTCGCATATGATGAGCCTGTAAAAGAGGCGGAATTCGCTCTGATGCGGCGCGGGCGCGGGGATTACCTTCTGCTCGGCACGCGGTAGACGCCGAAAAGGCGCAAGGGCAACCGTCCGAGAGCAGGTAAAGGACGCAGGCATATGCGCCATCCCATCATGATTTCGCTCGCTGCGGCGGGCGTTCTGGCGCTGTCGGGCTGCCAGAAACAGATGTCCGACGAAGAGGTCGAGCGCGCGGTCGCCGGCGTCAACGTCATCGACGAGTCGAACCTCAATGACATCATGCTGACCGTGGGCGACCCGAACGAGGCGGTCGCCTATTTCCAGCGCACCTCTGCCCAGAACCCGGAGCGCGTCGATCTCAAGCGCGGTCTGGCGCAATCGCTCATCAAGGCCAAGAAGCCCGCCGAAGCCGCCCGCGTATGGGCCGAGGTCGCGGACGGGCCTCAGGGCACCCCCGAGGACCGTGTGGAACTGGCCGACGCCCATATCCGGTCGGGCGACTGGGCCAAGGCCAAGACGGAACTCAACAAGATCCCCCCGACCCACGAAACCTTTGGCCGTTACCGGCTCGAGGCGATGGTGGCCGACAGCGAACAGAACTGGTCCAAGGCCGACAGTTTCTACCAGACGGCGGTCGGACTCACCACCCAACCCGCCGGCACACTCAACAACTGGGGGTTCTCGAAACTGACCCGGGGCGATTATGCCGGGGCCGAAAAGCTCTTTGGCGAGGCGCTCACCTACGATCCGTCGATGTTCACCGCCAAGAACAACCTCGTCATGGCGCGCGGCGGTCAGGGCAAATACGACATGCCCGTCATCGACATGAGCCAGATCGAGCGCGCGCAGCTTCTGCACACCCTTGCACTGGCCGCGATCAAGCGGGGCGACATCGTCATGGGCAAGACGCTATTGCAAGAGGCGATCGACACCCACCCGCAGCATTTCGAGGAAGCTGTGCGGGCGATGCGGGCGCTCGATTCGAACGTGTCCGCCGGATGAGCGCGCAGGACAGCCTCGTCTCGCTCGTCTTCCTGCCCTTCGTGATACCGATCGCGATCTGGGTGGCGATGAGCGACCTTGCCACCATGAAGATCCGCAACAAGGCGGTCATGGCGCAGTTTCTCGTTTTCGCCCTCGCGGGCGCAGGTCTTGCCGCCTACGGCGCGTGGGACTGGATGACCTACGGCTGGCGCTATGCGCACCTCGTCGTCGTGCTCATCATCGGTTTCGTCATGAATGCGGTCGGATTGCTCGGTGCGGGCGATGCGAAATATGCCGCCGTCATGGCGCCCTTCATCGCGGTGGCGGACCTCGGGTCGTTCGCCTTCATGTTCGCCGCCGTGATCCTTCTCGGTTTCATCTTTCACAGGACGGCCAAGCGTATCGGGTTCATCCGCCGCGCGACGCCACATTGGGAAAGCTGGGAACGGGATGACTTCCCGATGGGCCTTTGCCTTGGCACCATGATGGTTCTGTATCTCGTCTGGGCCGGGTTCACCGGGCAATAACGCAGAGTATTGCGGGCAGACCACCGCCCATCGACACTCCGCCTCAGTAGGGCGAAGCGCCTTCGTGCGATCTCGCCCTACTCTTTGATTTCCCCGATCTCATAGAGGATGTAGAGCGCGTTGCGCTCGACCTCTGCGAGATCGACATCAATGCCTTCGACCGCCGGAACCTCGTTCCCCTCGTCATCTTCCGAGGCGGGCACGCCTTCGATCTCGCCAAGGATCTGCTTGCGCACCGACGTGGACAGCGGGCAGAGCGGCACGAGCAGGTAGTCGGCATTGGCAAACCCCGACAGGCCGCCGTAATACCAGGGCGCGTTCCCCTCAAGCGGATCGAAGGCCCCGTAGAGCCAGAAGCCGTTCAGAATATCCGCGACAAAGGCGGTCTTGCCCTGTGCAAGTCCACGCGCATTCAGGTCGTCGGCGATGGATTTGAACCATGCGACCGTCCCAAGTTCGATTATGCAGTTGTCGAGTGTTTCACCGCGCCAGACGGTATCCTCGCCTTCACGAAAATCTTCATCCCAGAACACGGAATAAGGGCTGTTGGGGCCGTCGAGCGCGATTTTGGCATCCACCCGATGGGCACGGATCGTGGGGGTCACGATGTCCTCGTTTCGCCCCGATCCGGGCAAAAGGGCAGTATACTTATCACTCTCTTCCGTCAGGTGACGGAAGGGCGAATAGGCGAGGTTGGTGACCGAGGGTGCGCCGAGCGCCAGCATCACCACGGCCGTGTAGGTCATTGCCCGGCGCAAATCCCAGCCCAGCGCATTTGTCACCCCCTCAGCCGGTAGAAGCACCAGCAGCATGAGCGCGGCAAGCGGGAGCCACTGGGGATCGTTGCCGAAGTTCTGGTAGGTCACATAGAAGCAGGCTGGCACGAGGAGGAGCATGACAAGCCCCTCGACCTTGCGCCCCCCTTGCCGAAGCCAGATCACCGACAGCACAAGCGCCAGCGAGCCGACCATATAGGCCCCGCCACGGTCGCGAGATCCCGCAGGTAGGCGAGCCAGAAGGCCGGCGTGCCCGCAAGAAGGGTCACCACCGCGAAAACCGCAAAGGCCGACAGGAAGCCGACCCAGATCGCCCGCCCCTGCCCGCGCTGGATAAGCGCAACGAGGACGGCGGGAAAAAATGCCAGCGCATAGGTGAGCTTGAGCAGGACGAGGAACGCCATGCCCGCCCCCATGATCACGCCGTCGAGCGTCTTGTTCTCGGCTTTGGACCCCAGAACCGCGGCAGCCAGCACGATGAAGGACACCGCCCACGCCCAGCGATTGTAGTGCATAGAGATCGACACGGCCTGTTCCGCCTCGCCATGCACCAGCGCCAGCGCCAGAACCATGACGAGACCACCGAAGGCATAGGACAGCAGGCCCGAAAACCGGGTGCGCGCGACATACCATGTCGGCAGGAACAGGATCAGGGCCACGAGGATCTGCGACCACAATATCGCGTGCCCCACGCCCAGCCCCAGTGACACGAGCCAGGCAATTGGGGCCATCGCCAGCACTCCGATGGGCGTCACGAAATCGAGGTGGGGCCAGTCACCACCGGCCATGCGAAGCACCATCTGCACCATGTGCAGCGTGTCGCCCTCATGCTTGCCGATGTAGAAACCGCCCTTGAGGATCGCCGCCCCGCCCAGCGCCACGATCAGCGCAGCCAGCCAAAATCCGAGACGAAATCCGTCCCTGCCACCCAATCTGCCCATTTCGCCCCTCATTTTGCCAAGGTTGTCTTTAACTGTTTCCGAAGATGCCTCGTGCATCGTCGCCACGCAAAGCTAATCCGGGTTTTGGGTGATGACGTGAAACGAAACAGGTAACGCCACGAAAAAAATAAGGCAGAGACCAGCGCCATGAACATGATGAACAGCCCCACCACCGATGTGGGGGTCGAGCCGCCGCCCGCCTGCCGGAATATGGAGGACACCGGTCTGTCCAAGGTCATGATGCGGGACATCCTGCTCAAGACCATGTTCCGCTCCAATGCCGACACGGTCGGGCAGCTGGAACGGGCGCTCTGCCTGCCCACGCGCGTGACGCAGGAACTGATCGACAACGCCCGCGACGCGGGCCTGCTCGAGGCGATGGGGACGCTCCATGCCACCTCGGGCAACGAAATGGCCTATCGCCTGTCCGATCAGGGCAAGGCGCGCGCGCTCGATGCGCTGGCGCAGTCGGAATATTACGGCGCGATGCCGGTTCCGATGCACGTCTATGCCAAGCAGGTCAAACGCCAGTCAATCCGCAACATCCAGATCACCCGCAAGCAGCTGACCGAGGCGATGGGTCACCTGATCCTGCCGCCGGAACTGCTCGACCACCTCGGGCCCGCGGTCGGCTCGGGCCGCTCGATCCTTATGTATGGCCCGCCCGGCAACGGTAAATCCTCGATCTCGAACGGCATCCGCGACGCGCTCGGCGAAAAGATCTATGTGCCCCGCGCCATCGAATATTCCGGGCAGGTCATCACGGTTTACGATCCCATCGTCCATTCGGCGGCGGAGGATCAGGTGGACGATCCTCTGTCGCTGCGCCGCACGTCCAATGCCTTTGACCGGCGCTACGTGAAATGCGACCGGCCCACCGTGATCACGGGCGGGGAACTGTCGCTCGACATGCTCGACCTCGTCTACAACAAGACCGCGCGCACCTACACGGCGCCGCTCCAGCTAAAATCCACCGGCGGCGTGTTCATCGTCGACGACCTTGGCCGTCAGGCAGAACCGCCGCAGGCGCTCATCAACCGCTGGATCGTGCCGCTGGAAGAGGGCAAGGATATCCTCGCGCTGCAATCGGGCGAGAAATTCGAGGTGCCTTTCGACACCCTCGTGATCTTTTCCACGAACTTCCACCCCAACGAGATCTTCGACAAGGCCGCGCTGCGCCGGATCTTCTTCAAGATCAAAATTGACGGACCGAGCCAGGAGAATTTCCTGAAAATTTTCGCGCTGGTGGCCAAGAAAAAGGGCATGAAACTAGACGAGGCCGCGCTCGTTCACCTGCTCAAGCGCAAGTATCCGACCATCGACAACGTCTATGCGAACTACCAGCCGGTGTTCCTCATCGACCAGATGATCGCGATCTGCGATTTCGAGGGTATTCCCTACAAGATGTCGCCGGAACTGATCGACCGGGCCTGGGCTAACATGTTCGTCAAGGACGAGACGATCATTCACTGACCACCGGTTCGCGTGGAAAATGGCGGTGCGGGGGGAACGCAAACCCCGCACCGCCGTCCCGCAGCCGCGCCGAACGCAGGACGCGGCGCACGGGAACCTTGTCCCGCTAGCGTGCGAGAATGTCCTGAAGCAGCGCGGTCTGCCGGCCACGGTCGCCGCCCGACAATTGGCCGAGCGTCGTGTCCGGCGTCGCCGTCACGCCCTGATCTGCGAGTTGCGCGATGACCTCGGTCACGTCCCGATGGGCGAGGTCCGCAAGCACCCGCACTTCCGCACCCGACATCGCGCCCATGACCATCGCGACGGGGCTGCCGCCACTCGAGGCAGGCGCGGGTGTGATGAACAGGCTCGCCACCGTCACCACCGCCCCCACCGAGATCATCGTCAGCCCCAGAGGCCGCTTGAAATAGGTTGTGAAAGCGCGCCAGTTCATCAGCATATGGGCGGCCACGGCCAGCACCATGATCATGCCGATCCACTCATGCGCCGGGCGCGTCAGGCCGGGCGCGAGGTGAAAGAACAGGATCACACCCGAAACGATGGTGACCAGCGTCGTCGCGACGGTAAGGGGCGTTGCCCAGGGCCGCAGCACCTTGGGGGAAAACGGGTTGGCCATCGCAGGAACTCCTTGTCACTGGTCGAGGTTGTTGGTTTCCATGGACACTAAACGGGCCCATGCGCCGGTTCCGTCGTCGGCACCGCCGTTCCCTTCAAAAAAACTTTCCCGCCTTCTTTTCCAATCGGCTCGGGATTATCTTTGGACACATGACCCTTCCCCCGATCCTGACCGACTGGTTTGCCGCCAAAGGCTGGTCGCCGCACTCCCATCAACTCGACATGCTGGCGCGGGCGGACGATCCGGCGACGCTGCTGGTCGCACCGACCGGGGGCGGCAAGACGCTCGCGGGCTTCCTGCCGACGCTCGTCGATCTGATTGAGATGCCCCGGCGCGGGCTGCACACGCTGTACGTCTCGCCGCTCAAGGCGCTGGCGGCGGACATGCGGCGCAACCTGACCGGACCGGTGACCGAGATGGGGCTGTCGATCCGGGTCGAGGACCGGTCGGGCGACACGCCACAAACGCGGAAAAAGGCGCAGCGTGCCGATCCGCCCGAGGTTCTTCTGACCACACCTGAAAGCCTCGCGCTGCTCTTGTCTTACGAGGACGCGCCAAGGATGTTTGCGGGACTCGAACGGGTGATCGTGGACGAGTTGCACGCGCTGGCCGAGAGCAAGCGGGGCGATCAGCTCATGTTGGCGCTTGCCCGGCTCGAAACCCTGCGCCCGGGCCTGCGCCGGGTGGGTCTTTCCGCCACAGTCGAGGACCCGCCGGCGCTCGCCCGGTTTCTGATTCCGGGCGGCTGTCCGGTGCTCACCGCCGATCCCGGACCTGCACCGGACGTAAGCATGCTAACCACATCGAACCCGCCGCCGTGGTCGGGCGGTGGGGCGGCCTATGCGATCCCCGAGGTGCTCAAGGAAGTCAACCGTCACAATACGACGCTCATTTTCCACAACACCCGCGCGCAGGCGGAGATTTTCTTTCACAATCTGTGGCTTGCCAACACCGAGGGTCTGCCGATCGGCATCCACCACGGATCACTGGCCAAAGAACAAAGACAGAAGGTCGAGGCGGCGATGGTCGCGGGATCGCTGCGCGCCATTGTCTGCACCGGCACGCTCGACCTGGGTCTCGACTGGGGGGATGTCGATCTCGTCATGCAGATCGGCGCACCCAAGAACGTGAAGCGCCTCGTGCAGAGGATCGGGCGCGCGAACCACCGCTACAACGCGCCCTCCAAGGCTATCCTCGTGCCCGCGAACCGCTGGGAGGTGATCGAGTGTCAGGCGGCGATCGAGGCGGTCCATGATCATGACCTCGACGGCGACCCCCGTGGTCCCGGCCCGCGCGACGTGTTGTGCCAGCATATCCTGATCGTCGCCTGCTCCGGTCCTTTCGACGAAGGCGCGCTCTTGGCCGAGATCCGGCGGGCCGGTCCCTATGCCGCGATCACCCGCGCCCAGTTTGATGAGGCGCTCGATTTCGTGGCCACCGGCGGCTATGCGCTGCGGGCCTACGACCGCTGGCAACGGCTCAAACAGCGCCCCGATGGACTGTGGCAACTGCGCGACCCGCGCGCGACGCAACTTATTCGCATGAACATCGGCACCATTCAGGACACCGACACGCTCAAGGTCCGAATGCGCGGCGCGGGCAAGCCCTTGGGCGAGGTCGAAGAGGGCTTCGCCTCGTCGCTCACCCCCGGCGACACGTTTCTCATCGGCGGCAAGATCGTGCGCTTTGAGAGCCTCAAGGAAATGCATGTCGAGGTCAGCCGGGATCGCGGGCGCGAACCCAAGGTGGCGGTGTTTTCCGGCACCAAGTTCTCGACCTCGACGCAGCTTTCGGACCGGATCCTCAGGCTCATCCACCGCGACGACCTGTCGGATCTGCCCGGCCACACCGCCGACTGGATTAGGCTTCAGCGCGAGGTGAGCCATCTGCCCGCGCCCGGGCGTATCCTCGTCGAGAGCTTTCCCCATGACGGGCGCGCCCAAACCGTGATTTACGGCTTCGCCGGGCGCGGCGCGATGCAGACGCTGGGGCTGCTCATCACCCACCGGATGGAAGAGGCGGGCCTCGCGCCTCTCGGTTTCGTCGCGACCGACTATGCGCTTCTCATCTGGGGGCTGCATCCGGTCGAGACGCCGGGGTTCCTGTTCGACCGCGACGAGCTGGTCGAAGGGCTGGAGACATGGCTGTCACGCAACGCCCTGATGAAACGGACCTTCAAGGAGGTGGCGAATATCTCGCATCTCACCCCGCGCAACCACCCCGGCCATCGCGCGAACGGGCGGCAGGCGACGTTTTCGTCGGACATCCTTTACGACACGCTGTTGCGCTACGATCCCGAGCACCTGCTCCTGCGCATCACGAGGGAAGAAGCGATGCGCGGGCTGATTTCCTTTGGCCGCATCGAAGAGATGCTGGCACGCACCGAGGGCAGGGTCGATCATGTCGTGACCGAGCGGGTGACGCCTTTTGCCGCGCCCCTGTTCCTCGAACCCGGCAAGGTGCCAGTCGAGGGCGCGGGACGCGAAGCACTGGTCGCGGCGGAGGCGGAGCGGCTCATGATCGAGGCCGGGTTGAGCCCCTGAAGGCAAAAGCGGGGACTCTGCCCCCCACACGCACCTTTGAGTGGGGGCCCTGCCCGCACACCCCCGGGATATTTATGAACCAGAGAAGGGGGCCGCGTTAACCTTGATCAAAGGTGACTTCATCCATGGGGTGCCGTCCGCCAAGGCGGAGGAAGCGGCTCGCCTCTTCGTCGTTCTTGAAAAAGGGCACGGTGTCGGGGGCATCGACATCGGGAAGACGGTTCGCTACCTCGGCCAGCACGACCTGTGTCACGAAGGGAAGATCGAAGTCGCGCACGTCCGCGAGCGGAATCCACTGGAGGTGAGACAGCTCGTCACAGGCGCGCGAAAAATCATCGGGATCGGTCTTGAGCCGCGCGGCATCGGCCAAGAAAAAACGGGCATCAAAGCGGCGCGGGCGGCCCGGCGGCGTGATGGCGCGAAAGACGAAAGCGAGGCCGTCGGGCGATGGAATATGCCCGGTCGCGGCGAAATCGGCCCAGTCCTCGGGCGCATCCTGCCAGTCGCCGGGTTCACCGAGGATCTGCCCAGTCTCCTCCCACAACTCGCGGATGGCGGCGGCGAGGAGTGCGGGGCCGATGCCCGGCGTCGCCTCTTCGCCCAGCCGGGTGCGGCAGGGTTCGGCCCCGGCCTCGGCCAACGGCACATCCCAGTCGGCGGCATCGAGCGCGCCGCCCGGAAAGACGAACTTGTTCGGCATGAAGGCCGCCTTGGCGCCACGCTGGCCCATGAGCACGCGCGGGGCGGTCGCGGCGTCCCGGATCAGCACCACGGTGGCCGCGTCGCGGATGACCTTGGACTTGTCGACGTCGCTCATGCATCCCCCCTCGCGGGGATCGCCGCCCCGGTCAATCGTTCTCGCCGCTGCCAAAGCCATGCAGGCGCTTGGCCCATTGCACGCCGACGAGCAGCCCTTTGAACCTTGGCAGAAGGTAGAGCGACATCGCAACTGCTAGGATGGCGAGAATGGCCGAGAACACCATGGGATCGGGCCGGAACCTTACGTAACCGAAGTGGAAGAAGGGCACCAGGAGGTGCCCGACCACGAGGATCGTGAGATAGGCGGGACCGTCGTCGGCGCGCTGGTGATGCAGTTCCTCGCCGCAGACCGTGCAGGTGTCGCGCACCTTGAGGTAGCTCTTCATCAGGGGGCCGGTGCCGCAGCAGGGGCATTTCTTGCGCCAGCCACGCCAGATCGCCTGTTTCACCGACCTGTCCTCGGTCTGGAGGCTGTCGGGCATGTCGGCCTTCATCGCGGCATCCATTGTCGTTTCTCTTTCGTCTCGTGTTCGCACCCGCCTTTCTATCAAGAGCGAACGGCAATTGCGATGCTGCGGAATGTCGCGGGGCGGTCTGTGACAATCCTGTGGTTGTTTTCCGCTTGCTGTCCCTGCCCTCCTGGTGGCGCGGTTCGCCCGCCGCGGAAGTTTTTCCGCCCGGCACCGACGGAACAGGCGGGCCGCGCCGTTTGAGGGTCATGTCGGGTGGCACAGGCCGCTGAACGACAAGGCAGGACAACGTGCTAAGGAGAGAGAACATGAACAGCAGTTGGAAAATTGCAACGGTCGGCGTGGTGACGGGTATCACGGTGTCGATCGCATCGGTCACCATGGCAGACGCGCGCGACATGGGCGGTCGCCAAGGCCACGATCACATGCGCGGCGCGCAGGGCTTTGGCGGTGCTGCCATGAGCTTTGCCCAGATGGACGAGAACGGCGATGGCTCCCTTACCGTCGAGGACATGGAAGCCCGCGCCCGAGCGCGCTTTGCCGATGCCGATGCGGATGGCGACGGGTCGGTAACCCTGGCCGAACTGACCGCCGCCGGGGTCGCCCGGTTCGGCGAGGCCTATGACGCGCGGGTTGCCGCCGCTGCGCCAGGCGAGGTGCCCGGACGCCCCTCTGACGCCCAGGTGACGGCGCGCGCCGAGAAGATGGCGCAGGCGATGATCCGTCGGGGCGACGCGGACCGGAATGGAACGCTCGACGAGAGCGAGGCAATGGGCGGCGATCGCTTTGCCCGAATGATCGACCGTTGGGACAGCGACGATGACGGCGCGGTTACCGAAGCCGAGTTCGACGCCGCCAAGGCCGAGCGCGCCGAGATGCGCAAGGGTATGCGCGGCGCCCATGGCGAACGTTTCGAGCGGGGTGAAGGCCGCGCCCGTGGCGAGCGGGGTGCGCAGGGCCAGTTGGGCAACCGCCCGACGCCGCCCGCCGCTCTTGGCCGCGCGCCTGAGACCGCTCCGAACGCGAACTGAGCCAAGCATCGGTGGGACGGGCCCTGTCCGTCCCACCCGGTCCGCGAATTGCGGCCGAACCCCCAACAGGCTACCACCGGACGCGATGGACATGGCATTGGACGCAAGCGATGAGGTCTCGGACGAGGCGCTTCTGGTCGCCTTCGGGAACGGCGACCGGGAAGCGGCGCTCTTGCTCACGGCCCGTCTCACGCCGCGCGTTCTGGGCTATGCGTCCCGGATGCTCCGGGGCGACCGGGCCGAGGCCGAGGACGTGACGCAGGAGGCCATGCTGCGCCTCTGGCGGATCGCGCCGGACTGGCGGCAGGGCGAGGCGAAGGTGACGACCTGGCTTTTCCGGGTGGTGACGAACCTTTGCACCGACCGCCTTCGCAAGCGCCGTGGCGTCGATCTGGACGCGGTGCCGGAACCGGAAGACGATGCACCGGAAGTGGCAAGGCGCATGATGGATGCCGACCGGGCTGCGGCGTTGCAGGCGGCGCTCGACAGCCTGCCGGACCGGCAGCGGGACGCGGTTGTGTTGCGGCATCTCGAGGGGTTGGGGAACCCCGAGATCGCCGACGTTATGGAGATCAGTGTCGAAGCGGTCGAAAGCCTGACCGCACGCGGCAAGAGAGCACTGGCCCGGTTGTTGTCCGGCCGGCGCGAGGAGTTGGGATATGACGAAGCGTGACCTGAACGAAGACGAGTTTCTGGAGCTCTATTTCTCTGCCGAACGGGCGCAGGGGCCGGAGCCTTCTGGCGATCTGATGGCCCGGATCATGGCAGATGCCGATGCGACCCTGGCCACGCGGCCATCGCCCGCGACGAAACGGGCGCGTCCCCGGCGGAACCTGTTCGTTGCCTTCGCCGCCGCCATCGGGGGATGGCCTGCCTTTGCCAGCATGGCGACTGCCGCCGTGGCGGGCGTCTGGATCGGCGTGTCCGCGCCCAACGTGCTCGCCCACATGACCGGCGGACTGATCCAAAGCGCCGAAAGCTACGCGATCGAGGACCTCGCGCCAGGCTACGGCGCGCTCGCCACACTCGAAGCCGGGGACCTGGAATGACCGATCACACCCAAACGCCCGACCAGCCGACGCCAAGATCCGGCACCCCCAAATGGGTCAAGGTGCTGCTTGCTGCCTCCCTCGCCCTCAACCTCATGGTGCTGGGGCTGGTCTGCGGGACCTGGTTCAGCGAGGGACCGCTCGGACGGAGCCATGGCCCGCGCGAGGTGCGCGAAAGGGTCGATCCGGCGATGGGACCTTTTGGTCGCGTCCTTCCCGAGCCTTACCGTGAACGGGCGCAGGACAGCCTGCGCGACCGCGCCGGCACCTTCGGCGACAACCGCGCGGTGCTGGCCGCCCAGTTGACCGAAATGATCAGCCTCCTGCGGTCAGATGACTTTGACGAGGCCAGCTTTCGCGCGCTCATGGAGGCCCAGAGTGCGTTCTTCACGAACCGCTCCGATGTCGGCCGCGAGGTCGTGATCGAGCAGATCACGACGATGTCCCTTGAAGAGCGCGAGACACTGGCCGGCAAGCTGGAAAAAGGCTTCGGTCGCGTGCTGGGGGGCGGTCCGCGCGACCAGGACCGGGACTGAGAGGCGCGGCACCGGGACCCTGCCCCCGGATTGGACCGGCATGGAATTGGTCGCGGCGCGCCGGTCAGGCTGCGTCGCGGTCCCTGAAAAAGGTGACGAGGTTGCGACCGCCGGCCTTCGAAGCATAGAGCGCCCGGTCCGCGCGTTCGTAGACCGATTGGCAATCGCCCGCGCCACTGTGCGACACCGCCACGCCGACCGAGACCGAGATCCTGATCGACTGGCCGCCCCCCAGGGCGATGCTCTCTTCGTTGACGGACTGGCGAAGGCGTTCCGCCATGACCCGCGCCCCATCCGCATCCGCGTTCGGAAGCACCACGAGAAACTCCTCCCCGCCGACCCGCGCGACCATGTCTTGATCACGCAACTCGCCAAGCAGGCGTTCGGCGACGGCCCGCAGAACGTGGTCACCCGCGACATGGCCAAAACGATCGTTCACGCCCTTGAAATGATCGAGATCGAGCAGAAGCACCGCGAAGGGGCCGCTTACACTCGACCGATGCGCGCGGCACAACCGGTCGAGGTAAGCATCGGCATAGCGTCGGTTGTGGATACCGGTGAGCGGATCGCGCAGCGCCTCGTCCAGACGGTCGTCGAGCAGCGCACGGACCCGGTCCACCTCGCGCTTGCGAGAGGTCAGGCGCGCCAGACGCAGGGCGAGTTCGTCCGCATCAAAGGGCCCTGGAACGATGGCGTTCGCGCCGAAATCGAGCGCAAGGTCGGCGGTCTGGCTGCTGGGCCCTGCCATCTGATACAGGATCACCGCCTCACGGCTCGACGGTCGCGCGCGCAATTCGCTCACCAGTCTGAGACTTGCGCCGGGCTGCGCCGGTGTCTCGACGATGACAAAGGCGTCAGGGACGGCGCCGGGCCTGGTTTCCAGCGCGACCTCCATCGGCGCGGCGCTGACCTCGGCACCCAGTCGTTCCGACAATGTGCGCCGCCAGACCACCGCGCCCTGCGCGTTGGGTGTGACGATCATCGCTTTGACCCGTGGGTCAAAGCCCGTCTCGCCCTCGGCAAAGCCGGACACGCCAAGAATGTCGCGGCGGCGCAAAAGGTCGCCGCGCAGCGCCTTGTCGCGCAGGATGGACCGCAGGAGCGCCGAAAGCTCGACCTCGCCCGGCAGGCCCGCGAGCACTTCGTCGGCCCCTGCCCCGAGCGCCGCGATCCGCGCATCGCGGTCGTCGCGCGCGCCGTAGATCACGATGGGAACGTCGCCCAGCGCCGGATTGTCCCGCAACCGTCGGCAGGCCGCGATGCCCCCGTCCGGGAACCCGATGTCGAGCAGAATCACATCCGGCAGGGCGTCCTTCACCTGCGCAAGCACCTCGTGCAGGCTGCGCGCCAGGGACACATCATAGCGGGCAAGTGCCAGCCGGGCCTTGAGCGCGATGCGATCCGTAACGAGATCGTCTGCGATGAGGATGCGTCCGTTCATGGAATCCCTGATTTTCGACGGGCGTGCGTTGCCTTCGACGCAACTTTCGCCAACAAGGGTTAACAAAGGGTTTCTTTCCGAAGGTAACGGCAACAATGACACGTGATCGCGCAGAGACTGTGGCCCTCATGGCCCTGGGTTGGCTGGTCGGAAACGATGAACTCTTGCCCGTGTTTCTGGGCTCGACCGGCGGCGACATCGGGTCCTTGCGCGCGGCGGCCTCCGACCCGCAGGCACAGCTTGCCGTGCTCGAGTTTCTCACGATGGATGACGCTTGGGTCGTGGCCTTCTGCGATGCGACACAGGTCGACTACCGCGAACCGCTCGCCGCCCGCGAGGTCCTGGGCGGGGCCGAGATGCACTGGACGTGAGCCGCTACGAGGCGGTCATTTTCGACAAGGACGGCACGCTCTTCGACTTCGGCGCGACCTGGGGCGCATGGGCGCGTCGGGTGCTTGGCGACCTTGCCGAGCACGATACGGCGCTGGCTGGCCGTGTGGCATCGGCGCTCGGATTTGATCTGGCGACGGCGCGCTATGACCCGGACAGCCCGGCAATCTCGGGCACCATTGCCCAGACCGCTGCCATCATCGCGGCCGTCATGGAGCGTCCCCGGCCCGAGATCGAGGCCTTTCTGACAAGGCGCGCAACGGACGCCCGTGCGGTGCCCGTGGCCCCCCTCGCCCCGCTCCTGAACGCACTTTCGGCACGTGGTCTGCGTCTCGCGCTTGCCACCAACGACTCGCTGGCGCCCACGCTGGCGCAGTTGCGCGCGGCCGGTATCGAATGGCTCCTGTCGCAGGTCAGGACCGCTGGTCCCGGCGTTCGCCCGAAACCGCATCCGGACATGCTCTTGTCCATCGCAGCCGCACTGAAGCTCGCGCCCGCGCGCGTCCTCATGGTCGGCGACAGCCGGGCCGACATCGCGGCGGCACGGGCCGCGGGCATGGATGTGGTTGCAGTTCTAAGCGGCCCCACAGAGCCGGTGTCACTCGCGGGTGCCGATGCGGTCATCGACCACATTGGGATGCTGCCCAGCTGGCTTGATGCCGCGGGCCAATGTCACCCTTAGAACCGACACCTGACTCCCACATGCCCTTGGCAATTCCTTAACCTCCGCGTCCTAGGGTGAGACGTGGAGAAAAGGTTCTGACGATGCACGGTCTGGTGTTCCGGTCTTTCGAGGGCTTCGTGCGCTCGGCCTACGGCGACGGTATCTGGAAGGATGCCCTGCGTTCGCTCGACCGTTGCATCGAGCGGTTCGAGGCGCTTTTCGAATACGAGGACAGCCTGCTCGACGACCTCATCGGCGCAAGCGCGCGCCTGCTCGGAAAACCGCGCGAGGTGCTGCTCGAAGATTTCGGAACCCATCTGGTCGCCGCCCCCGAAGCGCAAAGGGTGCGGCGGCTGCTCCGGTTCGGCGGCGTGGATTACGAGGACTTTCTCCAGTCGCTCGAGGATCTTCCGGGCCGCGCCGAACTTGCGCTGCCTGACATAAGTTTGCCGGACCTGGTCCTGACCGATCTCGGCGGCGGGAATTTCCGGCTCGAATGCGGCAAGGCAATCTCCGGTGGCGGGCATGTGCTCGTCGGCCTGCTCCGGGCGCTCGCGGATGACTACGGCGCGCTCGTCCTGCTCGACCATCTGGGCCAGCGCGACGAGCGGGAACTGGTCGGCATCCAGGTGCTCAAGAGCGATTTCACGCGCGGGCGGGACTTCGACCTCGGGGACCGCAGCCTTCACGCCAACATGGATCGCAGGCGTCCGGTGTTGCCCGCGCCATGACGATGATGTCGGCCATCACGCAGGAGCCTCGCCTTCTCGACACGCTCATGCCCATGCACTTTCGCATGGACCCCGGCGGCACCCTGCGCCACGCTGCGCCGACGCTGGTCAAGGTCGTGGGCGGCGGATCTCTGGACGGGCGGCATGTGGCCGATTTCTTTGACCTGCGACGCAGCACGCAGATGTCGCTGGTCGAACGCCTGTCCGACCCGCCGGCGGGCAAGATCCACCTCAGGATGCGCGACAGCTACCGCACGCAGGTCATCGCGGCCGCCGCGCGGCTGCCTTCGGGCGACGTGCTCGTGAACCTCAGCTTCGGGATCGCGATCCTCGATGCCGTGTCGCGCTATCACCTCGCAGGATCCGATTTCGCACCCACCGACCTGACGCTCGAGATGCTCTATCTGGTCGAGGCGAACATGGCCGCCATGAACGAGAGCCGCGATCTGAACCGGCGTCTGCAGACCGCCCGGATCGAGGCGGAGGCGCAGGCCCAGACCGACACGCTCACCGGGCTCAAGAACCGGCGCGCGCTCGATACGGTCCTGTCGCGGCTCGCAGCCCGCTCGACGCCCTTTTCACTGGTTCATCTGGACCTCGATTACTTCAAGGCGGTCAACGACAACCATGGACATGCGGCGGGCGACCGCGTGCTGGTCGATGTCGCACGCATCCTGCTTGAAGAAACCCGCGAGGAGGATGCGGTCGCGCGGATCGGGGGTGACGAGTTCGTGCTCGTCTTTCCCGGTCTCACCGACCGCACACGGCTGGGCGCGATCCTCAAACGAACCATCAGACGGCTCGAGGAACCAATCTTTCACGGAGGAACGGCCTGCCGGATTTCCTCCTCGGCAGGCGTCGTTCAGACCAGCCAATATGACGTGATCGACATCGACCGGATGCACCGCGATGCCGACCGGGCGCTCTACGCCTCGAAAGAGGCCGGTCGCGCCCGATTTACCTTTCACGATCCGGGCAGCATGGGCGGCCCGGATGCGAAACAGGCTGCGGCACCTGCCCCGCCCCGCTCTACCCCACCGGTCGGTCCCGATGTACGGAAGACCGACTTTGACCCGGCCGCACCGCAGGAACCAGGCGGCGTGGCCGACGCTCCGGTCCGGGACCTTGATCGGGAGGCAGCGCCCCCTGCCGTCGACATGCAAGACGATGATCCGGCGACCGGCGAGGTCGAACTGTTCTGACGCCGTCCCTCATCGCGGCAGCCCAACGGCCATCTCTCCGGCCAGGGCCCGTGCCGCACCGGGACCCGGCGTGAAGTCGAAAAGGCCCCGCCGTTTCCGGCGGGGCAGTCGTGTCGTCAATCGCTTGACAGGAGGAGGTTATTGGGCCGAGGCCAGTTGGCGCGGCAGCTTGAAGGTCCAGACGGTGCCGCCCTGATTGAGGTAGTTCACCTTCTTGGCGACTTCGCCACCCCAGAGCGGGACGGCGCCGCCCCAGCCGGAGACCACGGTGACATACTGCTCGCCGTCCATTTCGTAGGTGACAGGCTGGCCAACGATGCCGGAGCCGGTCTGGAACGACCACAGGACCTCGCCGGTCTCGTCGTCGAGCGCCAGGAACTCACCCTCAGGCGTGCCGAAGAACACGAGACCGCCAGCAGTGGTCATCACGCCACCCCAGAGCGGGGCGTCGTTCTTGTATTCCCACTTGATCTCGCCGGTTTCCGGCTGGATCGCCTTGAGCGAGCCGATGTGGTCCTCGAAGATCGGCTTGATCGTGAAGCCGGCACCAAGATAGGCCGCGCCCTTCTTGTAGGAGATCGGCTCGTTCCAGATGTCCATGCCCCATTCGTTTGAGGGCACGTAGAACATGCCGGTGTTCTGGCTGAAGGCCATCGGCATCCAGTTCTTGCCACCGAGGAACGAGGGCACCGAGAAGACCATCTCGCCCTTGTCCGCATCGAGCGGGTTACCCGGACGGTTGTCCTCGTTGTAGATCGGGCGCCCGGTCTCGTCGATTCCGCTTGCCCAGGTGATGTCCGACACGAAGGGCGTCGCGCTCACAAAAGCGCCGTCTTCGCGGTTGAGCACGTAGAAGAACCCGTTGCGGTCGGCGGTGGCGAAACGCTTGTTGCCCTCGCTGTCGACGAAAGCGACGACCTCGTTCACACCGTCGAAGTCCCAGCCTTCGCGCGGGGTGGTCTGGAAGTGCCACTTGATCTCGCCGGTCGCCGG
This sequence comes from Maritimibacter sp. REDSEA-S28_B5, assembly GCA_001626765.1. GTDB lineage: Bacteria > Pseudomonadota > Alphaproteobacteria > Rhodobacterales > Rhodobacteraceae > Maritimibacter. Next base: position 45,633 of record LUOO01000046.1, on the reverse strand, counting down.
GTCGATGCCCAGTCGCGAGGCGGCATAAAGGTTGTCGCCCGCGTTGCCTTCGGTCGGCGCGCCCGCGTTGCGCAGGTGCGAGTTCCAGGGCGCCGGGTTGCCGGTGCCGAAGACGAGCGTGTCGGTGTCGGCGTCATAAGAGCCGCCCAGCCAGGTCGCGCCACCGCCGGTTTTCCACATATCGCCCGGCCAGGTCGCGTTGAGCGTCCCGGTCATGGTCGATTCTTCGCCGTTGAGCGTGCCCATGTGGCCTTCGATCACCGGACGGGTCCAGACGAGGTCGCCGGTTTCGGCGTCGCGCGCCTGCACTTCGCCGACAATGCCAAATTCACCGCCGGAGTTCCCGGTGATGACGAGGCCGTTCACGATGAGCGGGGCGGCGGTGTAGCTGTAACCCTCTTTGTATTCGGCGATTTCCTTGTTCCAGATGGTGTCGCCGGTCTTGAGGTCCAATGCCACGATCCGGGCGTCGAGCGTGCCGAAATAGATCTTGTCGCCGTAGATGGCGGCGCCGCGGTTGATCACGTCGCAGCAGGGCAGGATGCCCTCGGGCAGGCGCGCGTCGAACTGCCAGACTTCCTTGCCGGTGGCGAGGTCGATCGCGTAGAGGCGCGAATAGGACCCGGTCACATACATCATGCCGTCATGGATGAGCGGCTGGCTTTCCTGCCCGCGCTGCTTCTCGCCACCCAGCGAGAACGCCCAGGCGGGGACGAGGTTCTGCACGTTGTCCTTGTTGAGCGTGTCCATCGGCGAAAAACGCTGCAGGTCGCGCCCCATGCCGTTGGTAAGCACGTTCTCCGGGGTGCTGGCGTCATTGGCGAGGTCTTCTTCCGTGACGTTCGCCATTGCCGGTGCGGCAAAGGCGAAGGCCATGGTCGCCGCGACGGCGGCTTTGACGAAACGGTTCATGTGTATCCTCCCATGGATGCTGGCCGAGTATTGCGATCAGGCGACGGTGATGACCGCCGCACGTCGAGCCATCTGCATGATTGACGGATGGGCGGGTGCGGCAAATTGGCAGAAGGTCGTAATTCGCCTACGACCCCGCCCACCCGGCCTCGTCAATTGGTCCTATACCTGCCCTGCCCGGCCCGGCCTAGGATGCCCGACGACACAGGGAGGAACTGTCATGAACATGATCAGGCGCATGATGGGCGGCGTGGCCTTGGCCGTCGCCTCGACGTCGATGGGCGTTGCTGACGAACTGCCGGAACTCAAGGCCGCGCTCCAGATGTCGGGCACCGTGGCCTGGGAGGTGGACACCATAACCCACAACGGGTTCGACACGGCGAACGGCTTCAAGCTCGACGTGATGGACGTGGCCGACAGCCCGGCCTCGCGTATCGCGCTGGCGGGCGGTGAGGTCGACATGATCGTGGCCGACTGGCTCTGGGTCGCGGCCCAGCGCGCCGAGGGCAAGGACTATGTCTTCATCCCCTACTCGAAATCCGTGGGCGGGCTTCTCGTGGGGGCCGACAGCCCGGTCCAAAGCCTTGCCGATCTCTCGGGCGGAAAAGTCGGGATTGCCGGGGGGCCGACCGACAAGAGCTGGCTGATCCTGCGCGCCTATGCCCAGCAGGAACTGGGCATGGACCTCGCAGCCGAGACCGAACAGGTCTTTGGCGCGCCGCCGCTCATCCTCAAATCGGCGCTCTCGGGCGAGGTCGACGGGGCGATCAACTTCTGGCACTTCGGGGCCAAGATGCAGGCCGCCGGGATGCGGCTATTGATCTCGACCTCCGAGGCGGCGCTGGCGCTGGGGCTTGATCCCGAAACACCGCTTCTGGGCTATGTGGTGCGCGGCGAAGCGCTGCGCGATCAACCGGATGCCGTGGCCGGTCTATTGGCCGCCTCGCGACAGGCCAAGGCGCTTCTGTCGGCGGATGATGCTGCCTGGGACCGGCTGCGCGACCGGATGAACGCGGCGGATGACGCGCAGTTCGAGGCGCTGAAAGCGGGCTTCATCGAAGGTATTCCCGCCGAAGGCCCGGTGTCTGAAGAAGCAGCGGCCAAGATGCTCACTCTCATGGCCGACCTGGGCGGCGAAGAGCTGGTCGGGGGCGCGACCACCCTGCCCGAGGGGCTGTTTTATGAGCCAGCCTCCTGAGCTGACCGTCGATCTGACGCAGGTTCATGCCGGCGGCGTCCCCATTCTGGGGGCGCTGTCCTTTTCACTTTCGGCGGGCGAGACGCTGGCCCTGACCGGCCCCTCGGGAATCGGGAAATCCACGCTTCTGCGCGTGATCGCAGGGCTGCACCGCGGCTATGCGGGTCAGGTGCAGGCCCCCGAGGCGGTGGCGATGGTGTTTCAGGAACCGACGCTCCTGCCCTGGCGCAGCGCGCGCGACAACCTCATCATCGCGACGCGCTGTTCCGTGTCCGAAGCCGCCCACTGGCTTGCCGCAGTAGAGCTGTCGGACCATGCTGGCCACATGCCCCGGCAGATGTCGCTGGGTCAGCAGCGCCGCCTGTCGCTGGCGCGGGCCTTTGCGGCAAAACCGCGGCTCCTCTTGCTCGACGAACCCTTCGTCTCGCTCGACCCAGGCTTGGCCGACGAGATGATGGGTGTCTTCGAAGGTCTGCGCGCCCGGACCGAGGTGGCCACGCTGCTCGTTACCCACGACAGCCGCGAGGCCAACCGGCTCGCCACCCGCGTCTTTCGGCTGGCGGGTCGTCCCGCGCGGATCGCGGCCTGAGGGGCTCAGTCGTCGAGCGTCGCGAGATAGGTGACGATGAAGTCCTGGACCGTCGGGTCGTCGATCCCCACATGGCGCATCTTGGTGCCGGGAAGGAGCGCGTCGTTGTCCTCCATCCATGCCCGAAGCGCGCCGGGGGTCCAGACGAATCCGGCCGTCGTCAGGGCGTCTGAATAGGGGTAATCGGGAAAGGTCCCGACCCGGCGCCCCACCACGCCGGTCAGAAGCGGACCATAGCTCGCCCGGTCGGCATCGACCGAATGACAGCGGTGGCATTCCTTGTCGAAGAGCTGTTCACCGGCCTGCGCCTTGACGGCGTCGTATTCCCCGGCAGCGGCGGGCGTGGCGAGCAGGACGGCGAGGACAATCTGGCGAAACATGGGGGTCTCCTTGAAATGTTGCGTGTGTTTGGCGTCGGATCAAGGATGACGGTTTCAGGCGGAACGGCGTTTGACCTGGGTCAACTGCCAGGGGCGACTTTGGTCGCGGGTTTTCTGCGACGTTGGTCGCAGGGCGCAGCCCCGGCACCGCTGGCAGCGTGGGGGCTCTGCCCCCACACCCCGGGATAAATATGAACCAAAGAAGCAGGGGACCCGGCGCTGACCGAGCCGGGCGCTGGTGGCCGCGTTCCACCGGATGCGGCGCGCAGGACGGCGCGCGTTAACCTTAATTCGGAATGAAGGCCGGCTTGGACGTGGCGCTCAGAACAGCTTCTGGTAGCGCCATTCGTCGGCGTCCGGCGTGACTTCGTCGAGGTCGTATTCAGCGCTCCGCAGGCGTTGCGCGACGGGAAGGCCGTCATTCGCGGCCTCGTCAATAAGGGCACGACCGGCGGTCTCATCCTGCTCCACGCCCCAGCCACGCATCAGGTCAAGACCCCGGTTGAACTTGCCAACGGGGTCACCCGCCTCGGCGGCGCGGCGGTTCCATTCGCTCGCCGCCTCGAGGTCCTGAGGACCGCCGAGGCCCCGGTCGTCGAGCTGGCTCATCCATGTCATCGCGCCCGTGTAGCCGTCATTGGCACAGCGTTCGAACAGCTCGCGCGCGAGGCCATGGCGGCCGGACTTCGTGATCAGGTAACCGGTAGAACAGAGCACCATACCGGATTGGCCTTCGCGGATGTTCTCCATCGCGCGGGCCATCGACATTTCATGCGGGTTAAGCGTGCCCTCCTCGGTCACATGGGTGTCCTCGCCCATGTCCATCGCGAGGTCTTCGGCATGAAGCGGAGCCGTCAGGGCAGCCAGCGCCACGAAAGTGAGAAAGCGGGTCATGGTGTCTCCTCCCCGCGTAGTGTGCCACGCCGCCCTGCACCGCCCCATAAGACCAAAGTGCCGGATTTTCTACGACCCGGCACCCTGGTGCGGGCATCATTCGATGGTGATCTCGAGCGTCTGAAGGTCGCCGCGCGCCTGCGGGACGTGAAGCGTATAGCTGCCCGGCTTGATCGCGATGAAGCTCATCTCGAGCGTGCCTGCCTCATCGAATTCAAAGCTGTCGACGCCCAGGGGCCGGATCTCGATCCCCTCGATGACGAGCTCGTTGATCCAGATGGCGCGAAAGAAGGCGGCGCCGGCGAGGGCCAGCTCCTGCGAGCCGTCCGCCTCGATCTCGATCTCGTAGTGGGTGCCGGACTTGAGGCCCGCCAGTCCGAAGCCCGCATCACCGTCATCGTCATCAGCGTAGACGGGAGACAGGGTCAGAGCGAAGGCCGCAGAGGCGAGGATCAGGAAATTGCGCATGAAGAAAGTCCTTTCGGTCAGGAGAGACGGTAGAGAGTTCTGTGTGGCGCCGCCTCAGGGGCGCGTGGCGGCCCCCCAGGGGAAGCGACCGACCTTGATCGTCTTTTCCGCCCGGCGCGAGGCTACGTCGATCATCGTCACATCGCCCGAAACGCCATTGGTGGTGAAGAGCTGCGTGTGGTCGGGCGAAAAGGCCATGTGCCAGACCCGGCGGCCAACAAGGATGTAGTCTTCGACCTCGAAGGTCTCGGCGTTTACCACGGCGACGTGATTGGACGGGCCCAGCGCCACGAAGGCCGTCTTGTGGTCTGGGGTGAATTCGAAACCGACAGGCTGGATCAGGTCGCCATGGACGCCGTCAATCTCGAAATGGATCTTGGCCTTTTCAGACTGGTCCGAAGTGTTGAACACGCTCACCGTTCCGCCGATTTCGGCACTGACCCAAAGTTCGCTGCCCTCCTTCACGAACTCCGCGTGACGGGGGCGGCTGTCGACCAGCGTGTTGGCAAAGATCGTGTAGCTTTCGGTGTCGATCCAATGGGCCATGTTGGTGGTTTCAGACGTGGTGATCACCGTCTTGCCATCGGGAGACACCGCCATGCCTTCGGGTTCGATGCCCACATTGACCTGCGCCACCACCGTACGCGTCTCGACATCGACCACGGTTGTCACCGCGTCGTCCTCGTTCGCGATCCAGAGGTATCTGTCATCGGGCGAGAGGACGAATTGCTCGGGGTCGGCGCCCGAGGGCAGGTCGTGCAGGATCTCGCCGGTTTCGGGGTCCATGACCTGCACCGCGTTCGAATCCGAGGCGCAGATATAGACGAGGCTGTGATCGGAGTTGAAGGTGATGCCGCGCGGGCGTTCCCCGGTGGGGACGGTCCGCGTGACCTCGAGCGTTTCGATGTCGATCACGCTGATCGTGTCGTCCTTTTCGTTGGTGACCCAGATTTCCGAGGCGGCGGCGGGGCTTGCCACCAGGGCGGCCAAGAGGGCGTGTTTCAGCATGTCAGTCTCCAAAGGCGGCGCAGGCGCTTTCGGGACGGTCCATCCCCAAGCTGTCCAGCGGGTTGAATTGGTGCTCGAAGCCGTCGAGCGGGGCGCTTTCCACAACCGCGCGGGCGTTCACGACCGGGATTGGCTGGCGCATCTGCCCGTTCCATTGCCGAAACGACAACGGGCGGCCCTGGAACCCGGCGAGTTCGAAATCGTCGGCGAGGATGTAGTCGCGCAGCGCACCGGGATCGGCGGACCCGGTGCGAGTCACCGCCTCGCCCACGACGCGCATGGCGGCCCATGCGGCATAGTCGCGGGGCATCATCGACCGACCCGCGAGGTCCTCGAACCGATTCTGGAGCTGGGCCGCGCCCCACTGTTCGACGACAGGTGCCCAGGCCAATGGCATGAGACCCGTCGCCCCGGCGACGGGCCGCGGTTCAAAGGTATTGTGTTCGATGTAGCGGGCGAAATCGTCGGCGGCATCCGCCACGACAACGACATCGTGGTCCTTGAACCCCTGCGTGAGCAGCGGCACCTCGCGCGAGGCAAAGCGGCGCAGGTCGCCCGCCTCGCTCCATTGCGCCTCGGACACGACCTTGAGACCGAACTTGCGGGCTGAGGCACGAAACGTTTCCGCCAACGTCTGATCGGCCTCGGTTTCGCCCACGACAAGTGCAAGGTCGGTCCAGCGTTTGGCCAGCAGAACCTGCATTAGGGCGTCCGCGCGCATCGCGGCCTCGGTTGCCGTGTGCAATACGTTCGCGCGGCAGTCGGCGGAGCGCAGGTTCGGCGCCTCGCTTGCAACGTTGAAGATCATCGCCTCGGCAAGCTCCGGCAAATCAGCCACGGCCAAAAGCTGCGCGGCGTCCATGTCGGCCAAGATGATCCGGTGGTCGGCGGCCAGCGTCCGCGCGGCCGACGCGAGGCGGCTCCTCGAGCCGAAGGTAGGCGATCGGCACCGTCAGGTCGGCGGCGGCCCCTGCGGCGGGCAGGAAAGCGGCCAGACAGGCGGCGCAGTAAATGTGACGCGCGAAATACATGATTGTCCTCCCAAGAGGACCGTAGGCAGGAAGCCGCGAGACGCTCCATTAGACCATGGTCGCAGGTTCACACGAATGGAACGACGAAGTCCCGCGAACTGCACCAAGGTCTAATGGCGCGACGTAATGAAGCAGGGATAGCTAAGTCCGAAATGTTGCGGAGGACACCATGAACAGGATCAATCTTTTCGCCGCTGCCGCCACGCTCGCCATGGCAAGCGCGGCCTATGGGCACGGCGATGTCACCCCTCAACCGGTGAACACCGATGCGCTCCCGGACGTGGGCGAGGAATGGCTGACCGAGAACCCCTATCGTGCAGAGACGGCGGGTGAGGACGTCTGGCTCAAGGCGGTCGAGATCGGCGCGTCGGGCTACAATCAGAACTGCGCGCGCTGCCATGGACTGGGCGTCGTGTCGGGCGGTCTCGCGCCCGACCTGCGCTATCTCGAGGCCGCTGAATACGGCGACGAATGGTATATGGAGCGGTTCCAGCACGGCATGACCCAGAACGGGATCACCAAGATGCCGGCCTTTGGCGAGCTGCTGGGTCAGAAGGCCGCCTGGGCGATCCGCACCTATATCGAAACCCGGCCCGACGACGGCGCGCTCGATGACCATGCCGACCGGCTTGCCTCCATTCGCGACGAACTGATGTCGGGCTCGGTTGCGGACCCGGCGGCCCTGTCGGAAGAGCTGGCCAGCATTGCTGCCGACGTCGAAACCGGCTCCGGCGCCCCGGTCGCCGACTCGGTCGCCTTCGAGGCGGCGCGCAAGGTCACCGACGATCCGGCAAGCTGGAAAGAGGCGGGCGACATCCTGACCGTCGGCTTGTCGGCAGCGCACTGACGGGGATGCCATGACATATTATTCCGCTCTGGCGGGGCTTCTGGCCGGTCTTGCAATCGCAGGGCCGGCCTTGGCGCGTTGCGAGGACCACGTTCCGCAAGCCCGGCCCCAGAACACATTCGCGCAGGACATCGGGCGCGAGTTCGACACCATCGTCGACGAAGGCTGGATGGAGTTTGCCCTCTACGACGACTTCGCGCCCTGGTCTTACGAGCAGGACGGCAAGGTCGTCGGCGTCGATGTCGAGATCGCGCGCCTGATCGCCGAGGACATCGGGGTCGAGCCGCGTTTCAGGCTGGTGCAGGCCGGCGAGAACCTCGACGCCGACCTTCTGAACTATGTCTGGAAGGGCGCGGTTGTCGGCGGTCGGGTGTCGGACGTGATGATGCACGTGCCCTATGACAGCGATCTGACCTGCCGGATCGAGCAGGCGGTCTTTACCGGTCAATATGCGGCCGAGGAACTCGCCATCGCCTATTCGCTGGCCGACTATCCCGACGAGGGCCCGACGCCCGCCTATTTCCGCTTCGACACGGTGGCGGTCGAGAACGACTCGATCTCGGATTTCTATCTGTCCTCGCTCGGGCGCGGCGCGCCAGTGGCCGGTGTGCATCGCTTTGCGACATCCGAGGCGGCGATGGACGAACTGGTGCGCGGCGAGGTCATGGCCGCCATGGCGCCGCGCGCGGTGCTCGAGGCCGGGATGACCGAGGATCTCGGCCTGCATGTGCCACCCTACCCCGGGCTTGTGCGGTCGCGCTGGACAGTAGGCGTCGCCGTCAATTTCCAGCACCGCGATCTCGGCTATGCCGTGGACTACGCGATCGAAAAGGCGCTGGCCGACGGGCGGATCGAAGCGATCTTTGCCGAACGGGGCCTGACCTTTTTGCCGCCGGAACGGTAGGTCACAGGCTGATCAGGTTCCTGTCCTGATCGACGACGAGAACACGGGAAAGGCCGAGCGTCTGCGCGGCCTTTTCCATTTGGACCAGCGGCATCAGGCAGAAGGCGGTCGACGCGGCGTCGGCTACGGTGGCGTCGGGGCCAATGACCGTCACCGTCGACCAGAGCGGCGCGCCTCCCCTGGGGTGCAGGATATGCGCCCGGCCTCCGATCTGCATCGCGGCCGGCGAGGATGTGGCGGCGCAGTCCCCGTCGAGGGTCACCTGCGCGATCCGTCCTGCCGCCGGGTCCTCGACGCCGAGGCGGAAGGGACCGCCAAGTGTCGCGGTTTCGCCCATGTCGACACGTGCGTCGCGGTAGCCACGCAGGGCAAGCATCCCGCGCAGTTCCTGCGCGGCGTAGCCCTGAGCGATCCCGTTGAAGGACAGCGCCTGACCCGGAGCGAGATACAGGGCCCCGTCAGCGACACGCAGCCGCTCCAGATCGACAAGTGCCGGATCTGGAACGCGATTCTCGGCAAGCGCCAGCCACAGACTTTGGATCGTCGGGTCGAACAATCCCCCAGTGGCGGCATGGACCGCGAAGCACGTAGTAAGTATACGTTCCAGGTCGTCTGTTAGCCGCCCCTCCCCGGTCGCATTGAGCCGGGCCATGGGGCCGCCTGGAACATAGAGCGTAAAGGCCGCCTCGATGTCGCGCATCCGGGTCAGGAGGTCGGCCAAATCCCTCTCGACCTGTCCGCGTGGACCGGTAAGCGACAGGGAAACGTCAGAACCGAAGGCACGCCCCCGCCACTCGGTCGAGGCTCGCGCCGGACGGGGGAGCAGCGCGGCGGCGCTCACGGCAAGGAACCGGCGCCGCGTGATCATGCTGCCTGCCTCCGCCCGCGTTTTTCCTCGATGATCAGGGGCACGCATTTCTTCGGGTCGTCGTAGATCGTCACGCAGTCGAGGCATTGGAAACACTCGTCATACTGGATTTCGCCGGTCTTCTTGATCGCGCCGTATTGGCATTTGACCCGACAGAGCTGACAGGGTGACCCACATTCTGCTCGGCGGTCGATCCATTTGCGCCCGCGCAAGAGTCCTCCGATCGCCATGAATGCGCCCAGCGGGCAGACGTAGCGGCAAAAGCCCTTGAAGAACACGGTGCCGAGGACCAGCCACCCAAACGCATAAGCGCCGTAGAACCATTCGCGCTGGAACCCCACCGTGATCGCGGTCTTGAAGGGTTCGATCTCGGCGGCCTTCTCGGCCCGGTCGGGGAGGATGAAGGCGACCGCGATGAGCACGGCGAGGGCCACGTATTTGAACCGCTTGAGCCAGGCATCGAGACGCGGTCCGGGCTCGATCTGCGGGCCCAGATGATGCGCAAATTCCTGCATCGCACCAAAGGGACAGAGCCAGCCGCAGAAAAGCCCCCTGCCCCAGAGCACGAAACCAGGGATCGTGACCGCCCAGATGAGAAGCGAAAAGGGATCGTAGAGGAGCACGGCAAAGGACCCGTCGCCCACCGCGGCCCGGAGCACCGCAAGAACCGTGACGATGGACAGTTGCCCCTGCCCCCAGTAGCCGACAAAGCCCACGACCACAGCGAGGATGCCCAGCCGGATGGCCGTGTAGTGTCGGCGTGCGGCGAGCCAGTGCATCCCCGGCCCCACGGCGACGAGCAGCCCGACGAGGAACACCGAAAGGATCGCGAGGTCGGTCTGACGGTTCACGATGGCCTCGAGCCACGCCGGTCGCGGTTTCACCACCTCGGGCGTCACATAGAACCGGGCGGGGGCCACGTACTCCAGATTGAAATGGGCGTCACCCACCTCGGGCTGGAACATGCCGTGCTCGCGCACCGCCTGAACTTTCAAGGTCCACTCCGTGATCGGGTCGAACCCCAGCCGCCGGTCGGCGCGCAGGATCATCGCTGTCTCGTGGTCGGGCACGCTGTCCAGAAAGCTCGGAAACATGTCGGCATCGCGCAGCGCGACCGGGAAACCGCCTTGCTCGGCGGACAGGCGGTCGGGCGCTGTGTTGCGCACGAAATCAGGCGAGACGAGGCCATGACGCCCCGCATCCATGACGAGAAGCGGTTCGTCATCGGGGCTGACCGCGTATTGCCCCGCCAGTTCCTCCACCGTCTCGGGCTGGAGAATCGCCCTCTGCACTGCGGGCGCGCCGATGTCCACGAGCCAGAGGTCAAGGAACAGTCCCGCGGGATCGGCCTCGGCCTCCGGGTCGTCGTCGGCCCAGACGGTGCCAGAAAAAGCCGCGTCGACTTCGGCATTCGTGACGGTGAGCCGCCGGGCGATGCCCTCGTCCACGAGGTCGTCCCACGTCAGGGTTTCCTCCAGCGTCATGTCGGGCCGCGAGGGCGCACCGCCAGCCATGCCGCCCATCTTGTCGCGCACCACCTGAAGGGCGGCAGCGAGGATCGATTCATGGGCAATGCGGACCGAGGCTGTCGCCTTGGTCACCCCGTCGAGATAGACGAGGTCCGACCCCGATGCCCCCTTGCCGTAGGGCACGCCGACCACGAGCGGCTGGGTGATCGACAGCCCCGGATACTGCGCCAGAAACTCCCGGAAGGGTGCCTCGCCAAGACCCGAGACGAACACGGGTTCGTTCTGCGAGATGAGCCGCACGTCAATGATCGTTCCATCGAGCGTCAGCAGCACCACAATGTCGATGGGCTTGCCGGAAAAGCCCGGCAGCGGGGCGAGCGGCCCGGTTTCAAAGGCATAGCCGATCTCGGCCCCGCCCGAGTTCAAGAGGTGATAGACCCCCGGCTCCTCCATCGCCTCGCCCAGCGCGTAGGGCGGCACGATAAGCGCCTCGATCGTCGCCCGGTCGGCGGGCGGCCAGTCGGCGGCACGCGCGGGCGACACGGCCAAACAGGCCGCCAAGAGACAGAAACCGACGATGATCCTCCACATGGGGCGACGCTACTCCCGCGCCCTGGCGCCGCCCATACGACCAAAGTCCAGCGCCATATCGGACCCCCGCGCCGCTAGTCTGGGGGCCGGAGGAGATCATGCGGCAGGACGGGATCATCGCGGCGCTATCGCTCGTGACGTTGGCGGTGCTTTGGGCGCTGGCGGCGCGGCTGTCGGCCGATCCGATGGTGCTGCCCTCGCCCGGCGAGACCGCGCGCGTCTGGTGGGCGCTCGCCCTAAACGGCGAGCTTTGGCGGCACGTGGGCGCCACGCTCTGGCGGGTGGCGATTGCCTTTGGCCTTGCGATGTCGCTGGGATCGGTAGTCGGCATTGCGCTTGGCCGGATGCCCTCGCTCGACCGGTTTTTCGGGCCTTGGGTCACGGTCTTTCTGAACCTGCCTGCCCTCGTGGTGATCGTGCTGTGCTATCTCTGGATCGGCTTGAACGAAACCGCCGCGATCGCCGCCGTGACGCTCAACAAGATGGCGCAGGTCATCGTGACCCTGCGTGACGGCACCCGGGCGAACGATCCGGAGCTTGACGGGATGGCGCGGGTGTTTCGCATGCCCTTCACTGCACGGATGCGCCATGTGGTCCTGCCCCAGCTCGCACCCTTCTTTGCCGTGGCCGCGCGCAATGGCCTCGCCATGATCTGGAAGATCGTGCTGGTGGTGGAATTTCTGGGCCGCTCCTCGGGCGTCGGGTTCAAGATCCACCTGCATTTCCAGAACTTCCAGACCGCCCATGTGCTGGCCTATGCGCTGACCTTCGTGGGCGTCATGCTCGCGGTGGAATACGGGATCATTCAACGCTGGGAACGGGGCGCGAACCGCTGGCGTGGACAGGACCCTCAGTCGGGATCGGAGACGAACCTTTCCAGATCGCGCGGCGCGATGGGCTTGTAGAGCACGCCGACGTCCGCACGGCGCGCCGCCTCTTCCACCTCGCGGGTCCGGTTGGCGGTCACGAGGCGCACCGGGATGCGGCCATAGACCTCGCGCAGCTTGGCGATTGTGGCGAGACCGTCCATCCCCTCGCCCAACTGGTAATCGACGAGCAGCACGTCGGGCACCATGTCGAGATCGGCGAGCAGGTCCACCGCCTCTTCCCCCGTTTCCACGTCGATCACGTCGACGCCCCATTTCTCGAGCAGTCCCGTCATGGCGCGGCGCAGTTCTGCGTCGTTCTCGATCAAGAGCGCGACCGCCCCCAGCTCGGGTCCGGTGGGAGTGTCGTTGCGCCCCAGCGTGATGCCCGCCGTGGCTGCGCCCCAGCCCCGCGACACGGGCAGGTCGATCCCGAAACAGGTGCCGCGCCCCACGGTCGAGGACAGGTGGATCGGGTGGCCAAGCTGGGCGCAGGCGCGGTCCACGATGGCCAGGCCCAGCCCCATGCCGGCGCTGGCCGAAGCCGACACGCCCAGACGGTGGAACTCCTGAAAGATGCGCTGTTGTTCGCCCTCGGGAATACCGGGGCCAGTGTCCCAGACCTCGAGCCGCGTGCGGTCGTTGGGCTTGCGCCGCGCCCCCACGACAACGCGGCCCGTTTCGGTATAGCGGATGGCATTCGACATGAGGTTCTGCAGGATGCGGCGCAGGTAGGTCGGGTCGCTTTCCACCACCTGCGTCGAGGGCAGCACGCGCAGGTCGATCCCCTTGGCAGCAGCCGAGGGCGCGTATTCGTCGCGGAGCTGGCGCATCATGGGTGCGAGCGGAATGGGCAGGATCGACAGGTTTGAATGCCCCGCCTCAAGCTTCGAGATGTCCAGAAGCGCGGAAAGGATGTTCTCGACACTGGCGAGCGCATTCTGCGCTTTTTGCAGCACGAGCTTCGCCCCGTCAGAGGCCGCGTCATCCTCTGCGCTGGCCACGAAGAGTTTCGCTGCGGAGAGCGGCTGGAGCAGGTCGTGACTGGCCGCGGCGACGAAACGCGAGCGTGCGGCATTGGCGCGTTCCGCCTTGCCCAGTGCGTCTTCCAGATCGAGGGTGCGCTGTTTCACCCGTGCCTCGAGGCTTTCGTTCGCCTTGGTGATTTCCTCCATCGTGCGCCGCTCGGCGGTCACATCCGCGACCGACATCACGAAACCGCCGTCCGGAAGGTCCTCGGCAGAGACCACCAGCACCCTGCGGTCGCGTTGCGTCACCTCGAAGCGGATCGGCAGGCGCGGCGTCTCGCCCTGTGCCCAGCTTCGGATATCCGGCCCGACAGCACCCGACACGGCGGTCATGTCCTCGGCGAGGCTCTGATACATCGCGTCGAAATCGCGCCCGATGCGCAGGTGCGTCATGGACAAGCCAAGCAGGTAGCCGAGCCGCTGGTTGAACCCCACGAGCTTGTTGTCGCGGTTGAAAATGCAGACGCCCACGGTGATATGTTCGAGCGTCGCGCGGATCATCCGGGCCTGATCGTCGAGCATCCGCCCCCGCGCCTCGCGTTCGGACATCACGATGTCGGTCACGTCGGTTTGCAGGATCACGGTGCCGTCGTCGGGGGTGCGGTGCTCGGAAATCTGCATCCAGCGGTCGCCCATGACGTGGATGTTGAACACGACATGGCGGTCGCGGTGGCGCGACCGGCGACGCCGCGCCCAGGCCTCGGAATTGTCCTTGTCGGTCAGGTCGAGAAAGGCCGACTGGCTGACCATTTCGACGTATTCGGTGAAGGACAGCCCCTCGCGCAATTGCGCGCGGATGTCGGGGAAAAAGCTCGCGAAGCGCGAGTTGTACATGACGAGGATGTCGTCCTTGTCGAAAAGGGCAAAGCCCTCTTGAATCGTTTCGATGGCATTGGCGAGGTTACGCCGCGCGGTGCCCAGATCGCGGTTGGCATCGGCCAGCCGGGCGTTCGAGACAGACAGAAGGTCGAGCGTGTGTTCGAGGTCCATGGTCCTCTGGCGCACCTCTTCCTCGAGAAGTGCCGCGCGCTGGAACTGGGCGTAAGCCGCGCCATGTTCCGCGTTCCGTTGCTCGACCTGTTTCATCAGAACATCGACGATGGTCAGCAGTTTTTCCCGCGTCCGTTCCTCGCTGTCGGAGGGGTTGAGCAGCGCCTCGGACCGCAGGGGACCCCGGCCTTCCGTAAGGGAGCCGTCGCTCATCGTTCGGGCCCTGATCCGGGGGGGTAGATCGCGACGCCCGTGAAGGTCTGGTTTACATGGATCGCGCCGATCTGTTCGCCGTAGGTGGAAAAGCCGCGCACATTGTGACGGGCCAGAAGGTCCGAGATGCCCGACTTCTTCTGGCTCATCTCGGCCTCGAGCTTTCGGAACACGCAGTCGCAGGCGAGGATCATGGCCGGGTCGGCCCGCATCGACAGGTCGGTGAGGGCATTGCTCAGGTGGTCGATCATGTTGTCGGGGCGGGCGAGCGTGAGAACGACGCCCTCGTCGATAGCGGCAAAGAACGTCATCTCGCCGTTGTCGCCCACCGATTTGATCGAACGGACATGGTGCCTGCCGCCGACACGCACGACGACAGGGTTGGCCGCAAAGACATGGTCATCGAGCAGCGCAGGGTCCATCCCGATGAGCCGCGCATATTCGCGGGCGGCGGGTTCGGCGTTGATCTCTTTCACTACCCGGCGTTCGGGATCGGCACGGGTCACGACCATGCGCGTCTCGGTCGCCTGAAAATGGTCGTAGGAGAACACCTTTACCGGACAATCGGTGCGGAAGAACGTGAGCACGGCGGCGTTCTGGGTCATCTCGTGACCGTTGAGGACAAAGGTCTCCTCGAACCGGTCACCGTCGCCCGCCGAGCCGCCAAAGAGCGGGACGGAGCCAAGGCCCGAGGCAAGTGCGGCGGTCAACTGGTCCTCGCGGGTGGACAGGCCATCGACGAGCAGGAAAGCAAACTCGTGGGTAAAGGTCGGATAGCGGCGCATGAGGTTCTGGCGCGCCCGGATCAGCCCCCCCATGAGGTCCTGCGGCGCGAGCGCCTGAAGATTGGGCACGAGCAGCGTCTCGACCCCGAAATGTTCGGCGGGAAAGCCCATCGCGACGATCTTGCCCTCGTCGTAACCGGCCGAGGACAATTCGCCGGCCGTCGAACAGCCCATGATCCGCGCCTTGGGAAATTCGCTTTGCAGCTGCATGGCGAGCGAAGCGCGGCTGGCGGCATAGGAAAAGAACAGGAGCACGGTCGAGAACGGCCCCGGCCCCAGCGCCTTGGCGATCTTGCGGATCGCGCCGGGATCGCTCGCCTCCGCCTCGGCCGAGCGGACAAAGGGCGTGCGGCCCAGCGCCTTGCCAAGTCCGGACGCTGGAGGCGTGACGAGCGGCGTTCCGGCTGTCTGGCCGGTTGGCTTGTCAACCGTCTGCGGCCGAACCCCGGCGGGCGCGGGCACGGTGCCTGCGGATGACTTGTTGGCTGCCATGTCAGGGCCTCCTCCTGCCCTGCCGTCAGCGTGGCCCGTCGTCAGGCGTCTGGCAAGAGCGTGTTGAAGTTGGCTTCTTGGGCGATGAGCACGGCCTGCGTGCGGCTTTGAACCCCGAGCTTGCGCATGATCGCCGTGACATGCGCCTTGACCGTGGTTTCGGCAATCGACAACTCATAGGCGATCTGTTTGTTCATCTGCCCCTCGCAGATGAGCTGCAGAATTCGGGCCTGCTGGCGGGTCAAGTGGCTGATCCGCACGAGTGCATCCTCGCGCGCCGACAACGGCGCATTCGGGTCGCCGTCGTTCATCGCGTCCTCGGGGACATAGACCTCGCCCCGCTGGATCTGGTCGAAGGCTTTCTGGAACGTGTCGCGCGGCGAATGTTTGGGCAGGAACCCGGCGGCCCCGATCCGGATGGCCGAACGCACTACGCGCGGTTCGGATACCGAGGACACGATCACCACGGGCGTCTCCGGGCAGGCCTTGATCAGCCGCACGAGACCGTCGAGCCCGTTCACGTCGGGCAGGTTGAGATCGAGCAGGATCACATCCGTCGGCCCCGCCTCGGTCAGGAAGGCAAGCCCCTCTTCCAGCGTGCCACGCGTTTCGACATTGGCGATTCCGATGGTCGCGCGCAGCGTCATGGACAGGGCGTCGCAAAAGAGCGGGTGGTCGTCGATGATAAGTGCGGAGTCCAAGGCACCCTCCATCCGAATGGTGTTTGTCCGTTTCAGGCCCTGTGCGAGACCACGCCCAGTGTTTTGTGCCGCGTTCTGTGCCGTGTTGTGTCCCATGGCCGTTGTCGTCCGTCCGTCTGTGTCGGTCAGGACGCGCCCGCCCCCTGCCTTGTGCCTCCCTTCGACCATAGCGAGGCCGGGTCGCGGGGGGTATTGGCATAAGGTCTAAGACCGTACGGACAGCAGAACCGCAGGCGCAAGTCTAGCGGGCGCGTGGGAAAAATCCACATACGAGATAGGGCTTTCCCGGCAGGGTGGCCGGGTGGTGGCTAGCCCTGTGGAATCATGTCCACCTGCTGTGTGCTCTTCTGACCACCTGCCGTGCGCATGTTGCCCTTGATCGGGGCCACGTCGAAATAGTCGCGGCCAAAGGCAACGACCACGTGATCCTCGCCCGCCTCCATCGCGTTCGTCGGGTCGAACTCGGCCCAGCCCGCCGCCTCGCCGCACCAGACCCGGACCCAGGCATGCATGGCGTCTGCCCCTTCGAGCCGCTCCTGCCCCTCGGGCGGGTTGGTGCGCAGGAACCCCGAGACATAGCCCGCCGGGATGCCCAGTGCACGAAGAGCGGCAATCATGATGTGGGTAAAGTCCTGACAGACGCCATGGCGGGCGGCAAAGGCCTCGGCCAGCGGCGTGTCCACCGCCGTCACTTCGGGGTCGAAGGTCATCTCGGAGTGCAATGCCGTGCAAAGGCGCCAGGCAGCCTCGTGCGTGTCCCCCGCCCCGGCGACGATCCCCAGCGCCCAGTCGGTGACTTGGGCCGCAAAGCTCACCCGCGGCGAGGGAGCGAGATAGTGCTGAGGGCTGTCCGGGCCGATATCGCGATGTGCCGTGATCTCCCCCGCCAGCGCAGCAAGGGGCGTTGCAGGGAAGCGAATCGTCTGACCGGCAAGCCGCTCCACGCGGGCGCGCATGTGAAAGGCCTCGCATTCGAGCGGACGGTCATAGCGGATCGTGGTGACGGCATTGCCGAAGAAATCGACCCGGTCGCTGCGCTCGGCTGGCAGCGGCGCGCAATCGAGGCTCGCGGCCACCACACGCTGCACCCCGTCGATTGTGCGCGGCATCATGCGCAACACATGCCGCCCGCTGTCGGCGGCGGCTTCGTATTCGTATTCGATGGCGAGTCGGATGTCGTAAAGCATCGCTGGTCTGTGGTGTCCCGACACTCTAGTGCAGGTAATTCGCGTCAAGCAGCATGTGAAGCTGGCCCGCATCCCGGATCAAGCGGTCGAGCTTGCGGTTCGTCACGTCCTCGGCCCGGACCGAGGCGAGGCGCGTGACCAGCTCCACGACGCGGACCTGGAAGGGCGTGATCCGGTCGTCGTCGAGATGAGGCAGGAATTCGGCGTGTTCGCGAAGCGCCTCGAGCTGCAAATGCACGGAACGGGGGTTCATGTCATCGAGCAGCAGAAGCTCGATCACCGTGCGCCGGTCGGTTTCGATCGTGTAGCGGCGGCGGTGGGTCATCACGCTGTCGCCCACCTCGATGGCAAGATCGAAGGTGCCATGGGGTGCCGCGTCGTCCACGCAGGCACGCACGAGATAGAGCGTGTCGAGCCCCCGTTCGATGGCACGGCCAAGGCTGAGGAACCGCCAGCCCATGAACCGGTACATGTTCTCGTG
Organism: Maritimibacter sp. REDSEA-S28_B5; assembly: GCA_001626765.1. Lineage (GTDB taxonomy): Bacteria > Pseudomonadota > Alphaproteobacteria > Rhodobacterales > Rhodobacteraceae > Maritimibacter. The sequence continues at coordinate 27,731 of LUOO01000046.1, read as the reverse complement.
CACGAGACCGGAAAAGCCCACGATCTTGCGCAGAAGCACGGAATAGGCGCGCGCCGCGTCGTCGCCCGGCGTGACGCGGAGGGAAAAATCGGCCAGCGTGCGTTGAAGATCGACGAGCGCATTCCACCCGTCGACCGAGAACCGGTCGCGCACGGCACCCGCAGAGCGCAGCGCGGCGGCAAGATCGGCGGTGAGCTGCGCCGGGATCGGCTCGGCCACGTCGATGCCCTTGTAGGACAGTTGCTCGGCGATGAAGGCGGTGATCGGGTAGTCCCCCGCCCCCATCTCGGCCAGCCGCAGGTGATAGGCGCGGATGAGGCGGATGTTGAACTCCACCCGTTCGACATAGCGCCCAAGCCAGAGCAGGTTGTCGGCGGCGGTCGAAGGGAGCACGCCCAGGTCCGACCTTTTGTAGGCGGTGCCGGAGGGCGGCAGGAGCGTGTCGTTCGCCGTGTCGGGCGTGTCCGAGACGACCCAGACATCCGCCACCGACCCGCCGCGCTGCATGGCCACGTCGTGGCCCTGATCCAGCGACCCGATCCGGGCGAAACCGCCTGGCATGACCTTCCAGCCACCGATAGAGCGCGCGAGGAAGACGCGCAGCGACATGGGCCGGGCTTCGAGACTGCCATCGACCAGCGCGGGCGCGGTCGAAAGCGACAGGTTCTCCTGCGCGGCAAGCCGGGCGCCGTTCTGGCGCACCCAGTCGGGGTTCACCGGCTCGCCCTGCACGGTCGTGCCGCCGACCACCGCTGACGGACCCTGATCGGCAGGGAGCCGCGTGGACATCGCATCGTCGAGGATCATGCGACCGAGGTTCTCGATGGCATATTCCCGAGCGGCTTCATCCCCGCACCACCACGTCGCGATGTTGGGCATGGAAAGCGGCCTGCCCGTGAGGTGATCGGCAATGCGCGGGGTAAAGGCCATCATCGCCCGCGCCTCGAGCACGCCCGACCCCAGCGCGTTGACCATGGTAAAGGCCCCCGCGCGCAGGGCATCGACCATACCTGGGGTGCCGATCCGGGACCCCTCTTCCAGTTCCAGCGGGTCGATCCAGCCCGAATCCATCCGCCGCCACAGGACCTCGACCGGGTTGAGCCCGTTCACGGTGCGCACCATGAGCTTGCCGTCCTGCACCGTCAGGTCCGATCCCTGCATCAGCGAGAACCCGAGGTAGCGGGCGATATAGGCGTGTTCGAAATAGGTGTCGTTGAGCGGTCCAGGCGTCAGGATGCCCACGCGACTCGAGGACGAGGTGGTCATGCCCTGAAGCGCGTCGCGGAAATGGCGGAAGAAACCTGCGAGGCGCCGGACGTTCGACTGGCCGATGATCTTGGAAAAGGCCCGGTTGGTGGCGATCCTTGTCTCAAGCGCGAACCCCGACCCCGAGGGCGCCTGTGTCCGGTCGCCCATCACCCACCAGTCGCCGTCCGGCCCCCGCCCGATGTCGAAGGCGACATGGTGCAGGAAATACCCGCCGCGCGGCTGCACCCCGACCATGGGCCGGAGCCATTCGGGATTCGCCGCGAGCATCGAAGGCGGAAGCAAGCCGTCGGCCACCAGCCTGCCCTCGCCATAGATGTCGGCCATCATCGCTTCGAGAAGATCGGCTCTTTCGATGAGCGCGGTCTCGATCCCCGCCCATTCCTGACCGTCGAGCACGAGGGGCAGATGCGACAGCGGCCAGTCCCGTTCCGCCGATCCCGCCTTGCCATACTGACGGAAATAGACCCCCGCATCGCGCAGGTATTGATCGGCGCGCGCAGTGGCCCGGTCGAGGTCCTCGGCCGACATTTCGGCAATCGCCTTGAGCAGCGGGCGCCAGACCGGGCGCAGCGTGCCGTCGCGCGCGAACAACTCGTCAGCCACACCTTCGCGACGGCTGTAACCGCCCAGAAGCCGGGCGATCTCTTCGTCGGTCAGCATCGCCCGAAGGGTGCCCATCGTGGTCCGTGTCCTCTTGGTCGCGCGCTCTTGCGCACACTAGAGACCGGAGCGCCGCCGCAAGTCCAGCGTCATCGGGAACTCGGGATGTGGCGTTTCTGGCTGCGGCCAATAGCTGCCCGGCGTGTGACCGAGTTTTTCGAACCGCGCAAGACGTCGCGCATCGGCTTCGTTGCCGTTGACGGGGAACGTGTCGTAACTGCGCCCCCCCGGATGGGCCACGTGATAGGTGCATCCGCCCAGTGCCCGGCCCGTGTAGGTGTCGAAGATGTCGAACGTCAGCGGCGCGTTGACCGGAAGAACCGGATGCAGCGCCTCGGCGGGTTGCCATGCCTTGACCCTCACGCCGCCGACGCTGACGCCCGACTGGTCGGTCTTGGTCAGAGGAATGGCGCGCTGGTTGCAGGTCACGATGTAGCGCCCCGGATCGGTGGCGGTGAGTTGCACCTGCATCCGCTCGACCGAGCTGTCGGTGTAGCGCACGGTGCCACCGATGGCCCCGCGTTCACCCAGCACGTGCCACGGCTCCAGCGCCTGCCGAAGCTCCAGATGCACGCCCTCGTATTCGACCTCGCCCGCGAAGGGAAAGCGGAACTCCTTCTGCGCCTCATACCATTCGGGCCGCATTTCGAACCCATGGGCCGAGAGGTCGCGCAGCACGTCGAGGAAATCCTGCCAGACGAAATATGGCAACATGAACCGATCATGCAGCGTCGTGCCCCAGCGCACGGGCTTCCCGTTGAGCGGCGTGTCCCCGAAACGGGCAATAAGCGCGCGGATCAGCACCTGTTGCGCAAGGCTCATCTTGGCGTCCGGCGGCATCTCAAAGCCCCGGAACTCGACGAGGCCGAGCCGCCCCGTGGGACCATCCGGCGAATAGAGCTTGTCGATGCAGATCTCGGCCCGATGGGTGTTTCCGGTCACGTCGATGAGGATGTTGCGCAAGAGCCGGTCGGTGAGCCAAGGCAGCGGCGGCGGTCCATCCTGTGGCCCGCCGATCTGGTCGAGCGCGATCTCGAGCTCGTAGAGCGTGTCGTGCCGCGCCTCGTCGATCCGGGGGGCCTGCGAGGTCGGGCCGATGAAGAGGCCCGAGAACAGGTAGGACATCGACGGGTGCCGCTGCCAATGCAGGATCAGCGACTTGAGCAGGTCGGGGCGGCGCAGGAAGGGGCTGTCCATCGTGGTCATGCCGCCCACGACGACGTGGTTGCCACCGCCCGTGCCCGTGTGCTTGCCGTCGATCATGTATTTGTCGGCCCCGATCCGCGTGGCGCGCGCGTCCTCATAGACGCCCATCTTGATCTCGACGCATTCGGCCCAGTTGGTCGCGGGGTGGATGTTCACCTCGATCACGCCCGGATCTGGGGCGACACGGATGACGTTCAGGCGCGGATCGCCCGGCGGCGTGTAGCCCTCGATATGAAGCGGCAAGCCCAGATCCTTGGCGGTCGCCTCGGCCACGGCGATGAGTTCGAGGTAGTCCTCCAGCGCCTCGACCGGCGGCATGAAGAGGCACAGCCGCCCGTCGCGCGGTTCGCAGGCAATCGCCGTGCGCACCCGCCCGCCGCCCGCATCGAGGTATTGCTCCACGATCTCCTGATGTTCGGTCCGCTCGGCCTCGCGCAGCGCCGAGACGGGCTGTTCGCGTTCCTCCGTCACCTTGGGCGCGTCGGATTCCTCGCGGGCGATCCGGTCGATTTCGGCGATCACCGCCGCACGGCGCTCGTGGTAATCGGGCAGCGGCGCGCGGGGGATCGTCGGGTCCTGCACGTTGATATAGGGGTAGTTGGACGCCGGGATGTGCGGCAGGCTCCCCAGCGGCAGGCGGAAGCCCAGGGGGCTGTCGCCGGGCACGAGGAACAGATGCCCGCGCCGCGTCTTCCACTTCTCGCTCATCCAGCGCGGGCCGGTCGCCTTGGACTGCCAGCGTTGCACGGGCAGGACGAAGCCCGCCGGTTTCTCGAGCCCGCGTTCAAAGACCTTGGCGATGCGCGCCCGCGTTTCCGGGTCCTTGAGTTTCGAATCCTGCGGCGTGACGTTCAATGGCAGATCAGCCTCTTTCAGGATCCACTCGGCGGGGTCCTCGTAGGTCGGGCGCACGTAGTCCGGTTCGATCCCGAGGTTTTCGGCAAACTGCGTCATGAAATCCGACGCCTGATCGGCGGTCGCGCCCGTATGCCCTTCCTTAGCGATCAGCGTCTCGTCGGACCAGACGGGCTTGCCGTCGCGCCGCCAGTAGAGCGAGAACGTCCAGCGCGGCAGCGTCTCGCCCGGATACCACTTGCCCTGCCCGTAGTGCAGAAAGCCCCCCGGCGCGAAGCGGTCGCGCAGCTTGCGGATGAGCACGTCAGCCCGGTCACGTTTCGTCGGACCCACGGCGGCGGTGTTCCATTCGTCGGCCTCGAAATCGTCGATGGAGACGAAGGTCGGCTCGCCCCCCATGGTGAGGCGCATGTCCTGTGCCGCGAGCGCCTCGTCCACCTTGTTGCCGAGCGCGTCCAATGCCTCCCATGCCTCGTCCGAGAACGGCTTGGTGATGCGCGGATGTTCCGAGACGCGCGTAACCTGCATATCGAAGTGGAACGTGGTCTGCGTCTCGGGCGGGGCGGAATAGCCGCCCACGATGGGGGCTGCGTTGCGGTAATACGGCGTCGCGGCGAGCGGGATATGGCTTTCGCCGGTCAGAAGGCCAGATGTCGGGTCAAGGCCGATCCATCCGGCGCCAGGCAAGAACACCTCGCACCAAGCGTGCAGGTCGGTGAAATCGTGGTCGGTCCCCGCAGGTCCGTCGAGTGACACGAGGTCGGGCTTCAGCTGGATGAGGTAGCCCGAGCAGAACCGCGCGGCAAACCCCAGATGCCTAAGCACATTGACCAAAAGCCACGAGGTATCGCGACACGACCCCTTGGCAAGGCTCAGGGTTTCCTCGGGCGTCTGCACCCCCGGCTCCATCCGGATGACGTAGCCGATGTCCTGCTGAAGCCGCCCGTTGATGTCGACGAGCATGTTCACTGTGCCGCGCGGCGTCTTGTCGATCGCGTCGACATAGGCCTTGACCTGCGGCGTCATCGGTTCGGGCGTGCGGTAGATCGACAGATCGCCTTCAAACTCCTCCGGGTAGCTGAACGGCCACTCCTGCGCCTCCTCGTTCACGAAGAAGTCGAAGGGGTTGTAGACGGTCATGTCGGCGGTCAGATCGACCTCGATCTTGAACTCGCGCACGGGTTCGGGAAACACGAAGCGGGCAAGCCAGTTGCCGTAGGGGTCCTGCTGGTGGTTCACGAAATGCCCGCCGGGACTGACGCGCAGGGAATGCGAGATGACGCGGGTGCGCGAATGGGGCGCGGGTCGCAGACGGATGAGCTGTGGTCCCAGTTGGACCGGTCGGTCATAGACGTAATGGGTCAGGTGGTAGATGGCCGCGTTGATCGACATGGACACTCTTCTGCTTTGGGTGCTTGTCCGGGGCGATCCCGGTCCGCGCTGGGTCCCTGTCAGCCTTTCACCTTTGCCCTGACCGCACAATAGCAGGGCAGCCGACACGCCCGCGCGGGCGGCGAGTTGTCGGCAACTGCCTGTTTTTGCGTCATTCGGCGCGAGTCAGCGGGCTGGTATGCCCTTGGCCCGGCTCGCCCGTTTCTGCGCGGCGATGCGGAAGGGGGCATTCGGGGCACCAAAACCCACATAGGCCGGGGCGCGCTCGACGATCTCGAAGAACAGCCCCCCGGCGAAGGCGCGGGAATAGCACTGGAAATAGGTGCCCCGCTCGTCGGCATCGTAGAGGATGTTGAGCGCCTGCATCCGGGCAAGCAGCTCGGGCGCGATGTCAAAGCGCGCGGCGAGATCGTCGTAGTAGTTCTGCGGCATGACGAGCGGCTCGAACCCCTGCCCCGCGAGCGTTTCGCAGGTCGCGAATATGTCGTCGGTCGCCAAGGCGATATGCTGAACCGAAGCCCCGAAGCTGTCAGACAGGAACCGGCCCGCAAGCGTCCGGTGACTGTCGGCGCCGTTGAGCGTGACCCGCAGCGCCCCGTCCGGCGCTTCGACCACCTGAGACCGCACGAGGCCATCGGGATCGAACACGTCCACCATGGGCGATTTCCGCATCTCGAAAAGCGAGGTGTAGAACAGCGTCCAACCCAGCATGTCCTCGTAGCTCATGGTCTGGGCAAGGTGGTCGATCCGGGTGAGGCCCGCACCCGTTGGCCGCGCGGTTGCGCCGAATTCGACCTCCCACACCCGGTCGAGCCCCGAGGCGGGGTCGATGAAATGCAGCACGGACCCGGAGTTGCCCCGGATCGCGGGGATGTCGAGCTCGCCCGGCCCGGTGGCTTGCGAAAACGCCTCGGTCCCCAGCGCACGGGCGCGCGCGACGGTGGCGGCAGCATCCGTGACCGACAGGCCGATGTCGCAGACCGTGGTGCCCCGCGCGTTGTAGGAGGCGCCCGCATGGCCCTCGGTTTCCTCGTTCACCACGATGCGGATGTCGCCCTGCTGCCAGAGCGTGACGGCCTTGTTCACATGGCTGCCCGCGCGGGCGAACCCGAGCGTGGCCAGTTGCCGCTCGAGCGCGCGCGCCTCGTCGCCCCGCGTGGCGAACTCGACGAAGGCCACGCCCTGCGTCGGAACCCGCGCCGGGATCGGGTCGAGGTCGAGGGCGAGCGACGGCTCGGCCCGGCGCACGTCGTCCATGAGCGCGATGAGCGAACGGTAGCCGTCCCGCGCGACGCCCGTGGTCGAGCCGCCCCGGAACTGGTCGTTGAAAATTTCGAGGCTGATCGGCCCGCTATAGCCCGTCGCCATGACCGCGCGCATGAAGTCGGTGACCGGCAGGTCGCCCTCGCCCGGCATGTTGCGGAAGTGGCGCGACCAATAGAGCAGGTCCATGTCGATCTTGGGCGCGTCCGCGAGCTGGACGAAGAAAATCTTGTCGCCCGGAATGCGCCGGATCGTCTCCGGGTCGATGCCGCGCCCCAACGTGTGAAAGCTGTCGAGGATCAGCCCGATGTTGGGGTGGTTCGCACGCCGCACGATCTCCCATGCGTCGCGGTGGTCATCGACATGCTTGCCCCAGGCGAGCGCCTCGTAGCCCACGCGCATCCCGCGCTTGGCCGCCCGTTCGCCCAGCGCCGCAAAGTCATCCGCCGCCCGGTCGATCCCGCCCAGCGCGCGGGGGTGGCAGGACGAGCAAAAGAGCACGAGGTCGGTGCCAAGCTCGGCCATCAGGTCGAACTTGCGCATGGCACGATCGAAAGCCTTGGTCCGGTACGGCTCCGGCAGCCCCTCGAAATCGCGGAAGGGCTGGAAGAGCGTGATCTCGAGCCCGTGGTCGCGCACCATGCGCCCCACGTCGCGGGGCGCGCCGTCGAAGGCGATGAAGTCCTGCTCGAAAATCTCGATCCCGTCATAGCCCGCCGCCTGAATGGCGGCGAGCTTTTCGGTGAGCGAGCCGGAGAGGGAGACGGTCGCGATCGAGGTTTTCATCGCCTACCCCTGATAGCCCAGCATCCGCGGGATGAAGAGGACGAAGTCGGGCACATAGGTGATGATGATCAGGGCCACGAGAAGCGCGATGATGAAAGGCCAGACGTCGCGGATGATCCTGGCCACCGGGGTCTGCGTGATGTTCGCCGTGATGAACAGGAGCAGCCCATAAGGTGGCGTGATCAGCCCGATCATCGTGTTGACCACCACGATCACCCCGAAATGGACGAGGTCGATGCCCATGTCGCGCACCGTGGGAATGAGGATCGGCACGATGATGAGCAGGATCGCCCCGCCTTCGAGCACCATGCCGAGCGCAAGGAACAGCAAGTTGATGACGATCAGGAACCAGAAGCGGCTCAGTTCATATTGCCCGAGCCAGTTCGAGATCGACACGGGCACGTTTTCCCGCGTGATCACGTAGTTGAACACGATGGCCCCGGCGACGAGCACACCGACCGAGGCGGTCGAACGGGCGGAGCCGAGGAGCGCTTCGTAGAAGTCCTTGGCCTTGACCGAGCGGTAGAAGAAAGCCGAGACGATCAGGGCATAGAAGGCGGCGACGGCAGCGGCCTCGGTCGGGGTCATGATGCCCCCGTAGATGCCGCCGAGCAGGATCACGGGCAGCATGAGCGCCGGAAAGGCCTTCCACGTGATCTTGGGCAAGTCGCGCATCGGAACGACCTCGTCCACCGGGAAATCATGCCTGCGGGCCATAATGTAGTTCATGATCCCCATGGCCAGCGCCATGAGCAGGCCCGGCGCCATGCCCGCGGCAAAAAGGAACCCGACCGACTGGTCCGACACGATGGCGTAAAGCACCATGGGAATGGACGGCGGAATGATCGGCCCGACCGTGGCGGTCGCGGCGGTGATCGCGGCGGCGTAGCTCTTGGTATACTGGCCGTCGCGGGTCATCATGTTGATGATGATCTTGCCCATGCCCACGGCATCGGCCACCGCGCTCCCCGACATGCCCGAGAAGATGAGCGAGGACACGACGTTCACATGCCCCAGCCCGCCCCGGAACCGCCCGACGAGCGCCTGCGCAAAACGGAGCAGTCGGTCGGCCAGCGAGCCCACGTTCATGATGTCGGCGGCAAGGATGAAGAGCGGGATCGCGAGAAGCGTGTAGTTGTTGAACAGCCCCTGAAGCAGCGTTTCGGAGGCGATCGAGGGATCGAAGCCCTTGAGGATCAGGTAGACGAAGCTGCCCGCGATCATGGCCAGCCCGACGGAGGCGCCCATCAACGTGAGCGCGGCGATCAGGATCAGGGTGAGCGTGAAGGGATCAATCATAGTCGTGCGTCTCCGCGCTCATCTCGGTGTCGAAGGTCGGGCCGGTGCCGGCGATCCCGGCCCATGCGGTCATCAGCCCGCGCAGGGCGACCGACAGGGCGAAAGGGATGTAGACAATAAAGACCCAGAAATAGGGCACGCGCAGATAGGCGGTGCGCTCGCGCATCATGAAGTCGATGTAGTCCCAGCTTGCCGGGAGCGTGTAGAGAAATATCCCCGCAACGGTCAGCCCGGTGATCACGTCCATCACACGGCGGGCCGGACGTGGCATCGTGGCATAGAGCACGTCCAGTCGGATGATGTCGCTCTCGCGCACGACGAAGGCAAAGCCGAAGAGGATGCCCCAGAGCCACGCGATGGTGACCCATTCCACGGTCCAGCCGACCGGCAGGCTCAGGAAGTAGCGAAACACGATCTGCAGGAGGAAGGTGACAAACATGGAAAACAGGAGCAGCGCGAGAATGTTCTCGGCTCTGCGTCCCAACCACGCCCAGATTGTTGTCAATCGGTCCATTCGTGCCTCCCGAGGCCCCGTCGCAAGGCCCTGACTTCAAGAGGTATCAGGCGAGGAATCCCGCCTGATACCGGTGTTTCGTGAGTGTGCTTACTGACCGATGGCGGAAATCGCGTCGACCAGACCCTCGGGCCAGTCGGCGGAGTATTTGCTGTCGCGGTAGACGCCCAGCACGTGCTCCTGAAACGCGGCGTTGTCGGGCTGGTAGACGGTGACGCCTGCCGCCTCGATCTCGGCCCGCTTCTCGGTTTCGAGCTTCAGCGTCTCGGCATCGAGTGCAGCCTCGAAGTTGTCGGCGCATTCCTGAACCTTGGCCTGCTGGCCCTCGGTCATCGAGTTCCACTTGTCGAGCGAGATGGTGAACTCGTTCGCCGCGATCAGGTGGGCGGTCATGCCGACATAGTCGATCACCTCGTAGAATTTCATTGAGGCGACGGCCGGGAAGCCATTGTCCTGCCCGTCGATCGCGCCGGTCTGAAGCGCCGTGTAGACCTCGGTGAACGCGACGGGAACCGGGGTCGCGCCCATGGCTTCGCCCACGAACTGCCAGCCTTCGCCGCCGGGCATCCGCAGCTTCATGCCAGCGAGGTCTTCGGGCGTCATGTATTCCTTGTCGCCTTTGTAGCCCAGATGGCGCGCGCCGATGTAGGGATAAGCGAGGATCTTGACCCCGGCTTTTTCCTCGATCTCGGCTTCCAGATCGGCGAGCACGTCGGAATTGTAGACCGCGCGCATGTGGTCATAGTCGCGGAACAGGAACGGCGTGCCCAGAACGCTGGTGGACGGCACCTGATTGTAGAAGTCGAAGATCGCGAGGTTGCCCATGTCGAGGTTGCCGCGCTGCATCGCGGTCAGCTCGGTGCCCTGCTGGAACAGCGTCGCGCCGTGGTAGGGCTGGAAATCGAACTCATCTCCCAAGCAAGCGCCGAAGCTCTCTTTCAGGATGGCCGAGCGCGGGTCGTTTTCCGGCACGGTGTCGGAATAGACAAGCGTGACCTTGTCCTGTGCAAAGGCCTGCGTGGCGGCGACAATCGCGATGGCGGCGGTGGTTAGGGTCAGACGCATGGTTTTCCTCCCGTTGGCGTTCAGACAGTTTCAAAAGACTCGAAGGTCGCCCGCATCCGGTCCGGATCGGGCGTGAGTCCGCAGAAAAGTTCAAAGGCGCGCACGGCCTGAAAGACCGCCATGCCGGAGCCGTCGAGCACCCGACACCCCCGCGCACGCGCCGCGCGGAGCAATTCCGTTTCCCTTGGAAAATAAACGATGTCGGCCACCCAATGGCGCGGCTCGATCAGGGAAACGTCGATGGCTGACCCGGGCAGTTTCGCCATGCCCATGGGGGTTGCATTGACGATGCCGTCCACCGCGCGGGCCGCGATGGCTAGGCTTTCAGGCACCGCGCCGCCAACCTGTGCGGCGAGCGCCTGCGCGAGGTCACGGTCACGGTCATGAATCAGAATGTGCTTTACCCCGACATCGACGAGCGCATGGGCCACCGCCCCCCCTGCTCCGCCCGCGCCAAGCAGCAGCACGCCATCCTTGGGCGCATCCGGCAGACCCCGGCGCAGGCTCTCTGCAAAGCCCCAGAAATCGGTGTTATGGCCGCGGCGACAGCCCTTGTCGAAGACGACAGTATTGACCGCGCCCACCTTTCGCGCCGCCGGTGACAATTCGTCGAGCAGCGCCATGACCTCGCGCTTGAAGGGGAAAGTCACGTTGAGGCCCGCAAAGCCCTCGGCCTCGGCCCGGTCGAGCAGGTCTGCGAGCTTCGGCGCATCGGCCATCATGTCGGGATCGACGATGTCGTAGCGGTAATCGACGCCCAGCGCCGCACCCTCTTCCACATGCATCCGCGGGGTGCGCGACTGGGCAATGCCGCGCCCGACGAGGCCCACACGCACCTTGAGCGTGTCGTTGGTCCGGCTCTCTGCGAGCGGGCGCGTGGTCATTCCGGGTCTCCTCCCCTGGGTCCCCCGAGTCGGATCCCATTGCGCGGCAAAATGAAACCGCGGTTACATTTCGTCAAGCAGTTTGTACTTCCGGTTACAAAATGGCCGTGCTAACCATTGCCATGGCGAGGGAGGAAGCCTTTGGGAAAGCCTTTGAAATCAGGTGACAAGACCAAGAGCGGCTGGAAACAGGACCCGGAAGGCGTCAAGCGCGATATCATCGCCGCGGCTATCTCGGAGTTCGCGAAAAGCGGCTTCACTGGCGGCAAGATCGACGACATCGCGGCCCGGACCAAGACCTCGAAGCGAATGATCTACTACTACTTCGGGGACAAGGAGGGGCTTTATGCCCGTGCGCTCGAAGCGGCCTATGGCAACGTCCGCAAGGGCGAGATCGAGCTGAACCTCGAAGGGCTGCCGCCGCTTGACGCCCTAGCCAAGCTCGTCAGCTTCACCTTCGACCACCACCGCAAGAACCCCGACTTCATCCGCATGGTGATGATCGAGAACGTCCACCATGCCGAACACCTCCAAGCCTCGAGCATCATCACCTCGCTCAACGCCGGCGCGATTTCCCGGCTCGAGGGTCTGATCGCGCGAGGTGAAGCCAGCGGCGACTTCCGCCCCGGTCTCGACGCGACCGAACTGCATTGGCAGATCTCGGCGCTCTCCTTCTTCAACGTCTCGAACCAGCCGACGTTCTCGGCGCTCTTCGGGAATGCCCTCTTCACCCAGCGCGGCCAGAAATCGCTGCGCGACCGCGCGGTCGAGATGATCACCGCCTTTGCCAGAAACCCGGACAAATGACATGCTGAACCCCCAGATCACCGACTTCATGACCAAATGGGAGGCCGAATGGGCCACACTTCCTCCCGGCGCGACCCCTCAGGACCGCCGCGCGCATTTCGAGGTCGTCGCGGCCAACATGGCCCTGCCCAAGCCCGAGGGCGTGGATGACAGCGCCGAGCATTGGGTCGAAAGCTCCAGCACCGCGGGCAAGGTGCGCGTGCGCGTCTACCGGCACGACAGCGGCGGGCGCCAGCCCTGCCTCATCTATTCCCACGGCGGTGCCTACATGCAGGGCTCGCCCGAAACCCATGCCGACATCACGGCGCGGATCGCGGCGTGGAACCGTCAGACCGTCGTGTCGGTCGATTATGCGCTTTGCCCCGAACACCCCTTCCCCGCCGCCTTCGACCAGCTCTGCGACGTGGCGCGCTGGTGCCGCGACAACGCCGGGATGCTGGGGATCGACCCAGGCAGAATCGCGATTGGTGGCGACAGCGCGGGCGGCAACCTGTCGGCGGCCGTGGCCCTCGCCCTGCGCGATTTCGGCTTCACCGGGCAGCTCTTGATCTATCCCGCAACCGATTTCGACCTGACCCGGCCTTCGATGATCGAGAACGCCAATGCGCCGCTCCTCCAGACCAAGGGGATGCCGGGCGTGAACCGGATGTATGTGGGGGGCGCGGACAACGAGCACCTGTTGACCACAGATCCTCGCGTCGCGCCTCTCGTCGCCGATGTCGTGTCGGGCGTCGCCCCGGCCTTTGTCGCCGTGGCCCAGAACGATCCCCTGCGTGACAGTGGCGTGGCCTATGCCGACAAGCTGCGCGCGGCGGGCGTGCCGGTGGTGTTTGACGAGGGGCTGGGGCTTATTCACGGCTACCTGCGGTCGATGGACTATTGCGACGACGCGGTCGTGAAGCTCGAAAAGATGTGTGCCTGGCTCGCGGGCGTGAACGCCAGAGTGACCGCATGAGCGGCCCCGTGGTCCCCCACCTCGACCCCGTCTTCACCATCGAGGCCGAGATTGACGCCCCGCGTTCGGCGGGCATGGCCCCACATGGCGAGCGCCTGCACATCCCGATCACCGGAGGCCGTGTCTTTGGGCAGAGACTCACGGGTCGCATTCTGCCGGGCGGCTCGGACTGGCCGCTCATCGCACCGGACGGTAGCAGCCTCATATCGGCAAAATACACGATCGAGGCCGAGGACGGCACGCTCATCCTCGTGGAGAACGACGGGCTGCGCGTATCGTCGGACGACGTTCGGACACGTCTGCGCGCCGGGGAAAGCGTCAAACCGTCGGAATATTACATGCGCGCCGCGCCCCGCTTCGACGCGCCCGAGGGCCCACACCGCTGGCTTTCCCGCACGCTCTTCATCGCCTCCATCGCCCCTGCCGGGCACAGCGTCGTCATCGACGTCTACGCAATCACCTGAACCAGAGAAAAACAAGAGAGAGCAGCACCTTGCCGACCAGGTTCGGCAAGGTTCCACGCGTCATGACATGCGACGTCACCGGGCTTTTTCGGGTCTGTTCGATCAAGAATGCTGCGGGAAAATGGCAGCCCGTAGGGGAATCGAACCCCTCTTTCCAGGTTGAAAACCTGGCGTCCTAACCGATAGACGAACGGGCCGCGCTTGGCGTGAGGCGGGTTCTAAGAAAACGGCAGCGTGACCGCAAGAGGAAAAAACCGGGATCGCGAAGAAATTTTGAAATTCCATGTGACGCGCCGCAAGAGCCGCCATGCGCCCCTTGAAAACAAGGGGTTGCGGGGTGACGGCCTTCATGGGCGGCTAGGCGCGTGCCGCATCCTCAAGGCGCAGTTGCGGGGTCGCACGGCCGTTCCAGTGATTCACCTCGAGCCGCCCGGCGACATGGAATCGCGCTCCGCCATGGCTTTCGAGCGCAGGCCCCAGCGGGCTATCGAAGGCACCAAAGGCAATCGCCTCGATCTTGCCGCCCAGACCGTCACTGAAGCTCACCTTGAGGTGCTTTTCCCCCACCCGTTTCACAAAGCCGATCGCCACGTCGGGAAAGGCGAACCGTGGACCGGGCGCGCCCGCGCCAAAGGGGCCCGCCGCCTCGATCTCTTCAATCAATTCGACCGTGGCGGCCCCTGGCATAAGCAGCCCGTCCACGGCCAGATCGCGCGGCCCGCCCTCCCCGGCCCCCTGCCGCGCAAGCAATTCGGACAGCCGCGCCATGGCCGGTTCGAGCTGCGCGCGTGTAAGCGCCAGGCCAGCGGCCATCTTGTGTCCACCGCCCCGCTCGATCAGCCCCTCGGCGGCCAGCTTCTGGATCGACGCGCCCAGATCAACGCCCGACACGGAACGCCCCGATCCCTTGCCGTCGTCGCCGTCAAAGCCGATCACGATGGCCGGACGATGGGCATAATCCTTAAGGCGCGAGGCGACGATCCCGACCACACCGGGATGCCAGCCCTCCCCCGCTGCCCAGACGAGGGGCGCGTCCAGTCCGCGCGCCTCGGCCTGATCGAGCGCGGCAATGCGCACCTGTTCCTCGATCTCGCGCCGCTCGGTGTTGAGCGCGTCGAGCTTCGCGGCGAGGCCCTGCGCCTCCTGCACGTCGGTGGTGGACAAGAGCCGCGCGCCAAGGTCCGCCGCCCCGATCCGCCCGCCCGCGTTGACGCGGGGGCCAAGCAGGAAGCCCAGGTGATAGGGGCGCGGCGCCTCGTTCATGCGCGCCACATCAGACAGGGCCACGAGGCCCGGACGGGCACGGCGCGCCATGATCTTGAGCCCCTGCACCACGAGCGCGCGGTTGGCCCCCACCAGCGGCGCGACATCGGCCACCGTGGCCAGCGCCACGAGGTCGAGCATGGCCATAAGGTCCGGCCCCCGCTTGCCGCTCTCGCGCAGCTGCCGCCCGGCCTCGACCAGCATCAGGAACACGACCCCGGCGGCACAGAGGTAGCCGGGCGCGTCAACCTCGTCCTGCCGGTTGGGGTTCACCACGGCGAGCGCCGGGGGCAGCGTCTCGCCCCCCAGGTGGTGGTCGAGCACGATGACATCCGCGCCCTTGGCCACGGCGGCTGCGATGGGGTCGTGAGACAGCGTTCCGCAATCGACGCAGACGATAAGGGAATGGTCAGCGGCAAGCGCCTCCATCGCGGGCACGTTCGGCCCGTAGCCCTCGTCGATCCGGTCGGGGATGTAGAGTGTCGCGTCCCGCCCCATCTGGCGCAGCCAGTCGATGAGGAGAGCTGCAGAGCTGCCACCGTCCACGTCATAGTCGGCAAAGACCGCGATCCGCTCGCGGCGTTCGACCGCGCGCAGGAACCGGGTCGCTGCCACCTCCATGTCGTGCATCCCGCGCGGGTCAGGCAACGTGTCGCGGATCGTCGGGGCGAGGAAACCGGGTGCCTCCTCCGCCGCGATCCCCCGCGCCGCCAGCACGACACAGACGGCGGCAGGCAGACCCGTGGCCTGCCCCAGCGCCTCAGTCATGCGCTCGCGCTCCACCCCCGGCCCAATCCAGCGGCGGCCCGACAGGCTTTCTTCCACGTTGAGGTAAGCGGACTTCGGCAGGTAATCAGTCATGGGGATGGGATATTGCCTCTGCCCTGCCCCCGCAAGGTCGCGGGCCACCGCGCGCCCATGCGGGACAAAGAAAAACCGGGCGCAGCGGACTGCACCCGGCTCTCTGTTCATGTCGGCCCTGTCGTCAGTCGGCGGGCGCTCAGGCGTCCACGCGCTCCACCGGGTTGCGGTAGATCATGCGGCGCACCGACCCGGTCTTGGACCGCATCAGGATCGTCTCGGTGGTCAGATATCCCGGCTCGCGCTGGATGCCCTGCACGATCGAGCCATCGGTCACACCAGTCGCGGCAAAGATCACGTCGGCCTGCACCATCTCGTCGCGCGCATAGATCCGGTCGAGATCCTTGATCCCGGCCTTGGCCGCGCGCCCCCGTTCGTCGTCGTTGCGGAAGGTCAGGCGACCCCACATCTGCCCGCCCATGCATTTGAGCGCGGAGGCCGCCAGCACCCCCTCTGGTGCGCCACCCGAGCCCATGTACATGTCGATGCCGGTCGTCGCCTCGGCGCAGTGAATGACACCGGCCACGTCGCCGTCGGTGATGAGCCGGATGCCCGCACCTGTCGACCGGATTTCCGCGATCATGTCCTCATGTCGCGGGCGTTCCAGCACGCAGACGGTGATGTCGCCCGGCGCCACGCCCTTGGCCTTGGCCAGCGCCTCGACCCGTGCGCGCGGGCCCATCTCGAGGCTCACGACATCCTTCGGATAGCCCGGGCCGATGGCCAGCTTGTCCATGTAGACGTCCGGGGCATGGAGCAGCGTGCCGCGCGGGGCCATCGCGATGACGGTCAGCGCGTTGGGCATGTCCTTGGCGGTCAGCGTCGTGCCCTCGAGCGGATCGAGCGCGATGTCGACCTCGGGGCCGTTGCCGGTGCCGACCTCTTCCCCGATGTAGAGCATCGGCGCCTCGTCGCGCTCGCCCTCGCCGATCACCACGGTGCCCGCGATGTCGAGCAGGTTGAGCTGGTTGCGCATGGCGTTGACGGCGGCCTGATCGGCGGCCTTTTCATCCCCGCGCCCGATCAGCTTGGCCGAGGCCATGGCGGCGGCCTCGGACACGCGGGCGAGGCCAAGCGATAGCATGCGGTCGGCGAAAACGACGGGTGAAGCGGTCATGGAATGCGTCCCTCAGGAGTATAGTTTTTCAATCCCTAGCAGCCTGCCCCTTCCGGGGGAAGGCACGCGGGGGAAGGTTTGCGCAAACAGGCGCGACTCTTTGCAGACCGGGGGTTTTCAGGATGCGGCACAGACGACCCCGGCGTCCTGGACATCTGGGCTGAGAGACACGCTGCCGCGCGGTCCGCAAACGTCCCGAGCAGGTGCAGAACCATGCGGCACGTCAGCGTCAGCGAGCTCGGGTGAAAGGTCCTTCCCGACCAAGAGGTTCGCGCCGTTCACAATCAAGCTGGCGACCACAGAAATTATACTATTTCAACTTTGGTTGGCCGTATCGAGCGATACAGGGCAGGAAATATCAGATCTCATGCATCGACGTGCGCCGCTGCAGCTCACCCTACTCCGGGGCGTGGCAGGCGATGCAGAGCTTGTTCCCGTCCGGATCACGGAAGTAGGCACCGTAGTAATCCACGTGATATTCGGGCCTGATCCCCGGTAACCCTGCGTCTATCCCGCCCGACGCGAGCGCCACGGCATGGACCCGGTCAACCATTCCCCGCGTTCCGGCCAGAAAGGCGACCATGTTGCCATTCCCCGCCACCTGCGCGCCGTCGAGTGGCGTGGTGACGATGAACAGCGGGCGATCCGCGCCCGCAGGCATCCACCCGGACCATCGCCGGCCGTCCTGATCCTCGGTGAACCGGTGCCTGAGACCCAGTTCCGCGCAAAGCGGGGTGTAAAAGGCCATGGCCCGATCGAAATTCGAAACCCCGACCGTGACATGGCTCAGCATCAGACGTCCTCGATCCGGATGGCGACGGGTTCGCCCTTGACGACGCCGGTGGCACCGATGCCGGACAACGCCCGGTCCACCGCTTCACGCGAACATTTGTGCGTCACGATGATCACCGGGGCCACCGTCTCGTCATGGCCATACTGTCGCATCCGGTTGATCGACACGCCCGCGTCGCCCAGCACCGCCGCCACCTTGGCCAGCGCGCCCGGCTTGTCGTCGAGCGTCATTCGCAGGTAGAAGGCCGCGGGCACCGCTGCCTTCGCGGGCACTGCGGGCGTGAGCGCCGTCGCGGGCTTGCCGAAGGTCGAAATCGTGATGCCCCGCGCGATGTCCATCACGTCGCCCATGACCGCCGAGGCGGTCGGCCCCTCGCCCGCACCGGCCCCGCGCATGACGATCTGCCCGACCATGTCGCCCTCGATCACCACCATGTTGGTGCCGCCCTCGAGCTGCCCCAGGGGGCTGTTCGACGGCACGAGACAGGGGCTCATCCGCTGCTCGAGTCCCCGTCCCGTGGTCTGCGCCACGCCCAAGAGCTTGATCCGGTAGCCCATGTCGGCGGCCTGTTCGATATCCTCGAGCGTGATCCGCGTGATCCCCTCAAGCTCCACCGCGTCGAAATTCACCTGCGTACCGAAGGCGATGGACGACAAGAGCGACAGCTTGTGGCCCGCGTCGATCCCGCCCACGTCGAGCTGCGGATCGGCCTCGAGATAACCCAGCTTCGCCGCTTCGTCGAAAAGCGCCTCGTAACCCTGACGCGTCGCCTGCATCCGGGTGAGGATGTAGTTGCAGGTGCCGTTCATCACACCCATGACACGCGTGATCTCGTTGCCCGCAAGCCCTTCGGTCAGCGCCTTGATGACCGGGATGCCGCCTGCCACGGCAGCCTCGAACCGCAATACGATGCCAGCCGCCTCGGCAGCTTCCGCAATCGCTTGCCCGTGGTGGGCGAGCAGTGCCTTGTTGGCCGTGACCACATGCTTGCCTGCCGCGATCGCCGCCTCGACGCTGGCCTTTGCCGGTCCGTCCGACCCGCCGATGAGTTCGACGTAGACATCCACATCATCGCGGGTGGCGAGCGTCACGGGGTCATCTTCCCAGTCATAGCGCGTGAGGTCCACGCCGCGCTCCTTCGCGCGGTTGCGCGCCGCTACAGCCACGATCTGGACCGGACGCCCCGTCCGCTTCTCAATCAGCTTGGCGTGTTTGCGCACGATCTTCACGACGCCGACGCCGACGGTGCCAAGACCGGCAATCCCGAGGCGCAGAGGGGCGATATCCGTCATGTCTTTCTCCGTCTGAATGTCCCGCACCTGTTACCCAAACCCCCGCCTCGCCGCAATCGGGTTCCACCCCGCGCCCTGGCCCTGCTCCCTTTCACTGCTTCATGAATACTTCGGAGAGGCGTTTGGGGAGAGGGGTTCGGGGAGGCCGTTGGTGTTGCGCCATTTGCCCGAGCAACACTGTCGGCGAGCCTTTCCCCGACACCGCGCCTTGGGCAAAGCCCAAGGCGCAACCCCTCATCTTCCCAAGCCCGCGCTTCCCCTGTATCCTGCGCACAACCAAAACGAGACCGAGCAGAAACGGACCCGCCGCGTGCCGAAAACGGCCCTCACTGATTACGCACGACTTGAGGCGACCGGCCTTTGGCGCGCTCGACCCGACGTGCAGCGGGTCGAGGTCATCGTGTCGATCGGCGAGGCGACCCTGACAATAGCGGATCGCAACGAACGCCCCCTCGCACATTGGTCGCTCCCAGCCGTCCACCGTCAGAACCCGTCCAGGCGCCCAGCGATCTTTGCCCCTTCGGATGCCGAGGACGAGATCGAGACGCTGGAGCTCGAAGACGACGACATGATCGCGGCCATCGAAAAGGTGCGCCGCGCCATCGCGCGCCGCAGGCCGCGCCAGGGCCGCCTTCGGATGGGGTTGACCGTCGCCACGGGGCTCGCGCTCTTCGCCGGTGCTGTGTTCTGGCTGCCGGAGAAGATCACCGACCAGACCGTGTCCCTCCTGCCCGACGCCACGCGCAAGGCGGTGGGCGACCGGATGTTGTCCCGCGTGCGCCAGTTCGCGGGCGAACCCTGCGGCGCCACCGCCGGTCGAACCGCTCTGGCCAAGCTGGGGCGGCGCGTGCTGGGCGAGGCGCCGGGGAGGATCTTCGTCGTGCCCTCGGGTGTCGAGACGACGGCGCATCTGCCGGGCGGCGTGATCCTCATCAACAAGCACCTGGTCGAGGACACGCCGGAACCCGATGTGCCTGCGGGCTTCATCCTGGCAGAACGTTTGCGCGTGGAGCGCCATGACCCCATGCGCGACCTTCTCGACCATGCGGGGCTGGTGGCGACGGTGCGTATGCTCACCACCGGCGAAATTTCGGACGATGCGCTCGACGACTACGCCCGTGTGCTTCTCACCGCCAGTCCCGAGCCGGTCGATGACACCGCGTTGATCGCGCGCTTCGACGAGATCGGCATCCGCACCACGCCCTATGCCTATGAGGTTGACGCGACAGGCGCAACGACCCTCGCCCTGATCGAGGGCGACCCGGTGCCGATTGCCGAGGCTTCGCCCCTGATCCCCGACGCGGACTGGGTCGCGATCCAGGGCATCTGCACCGACTGAGGTACCCTCTTCACAAACGAAAAAGCCCCGCAAGATGCGGGGCTTTTCCTTGTATGCAAGGTGCTTATCCGACCGATGTCACTGGTTGACGATAACGCGGCGCGGCACCGTGTTGGTCCAGACCTGCTGCATGTCATATTCGCCCTGAAGCGTGCGCGGTCCCCGGTTCGGGTTGAGACGGTCGTCGTTCCACGCCGGCCGGTAACCTGCGGGCACCTGCGGCGAGCGGGACGAGTAGTAGACCGGGTTGCTCGCGGGCATGCCTGCCGGAACGCGCACGACCTGCTGCGGAATGGCCACCTGACGCACTTGCGCCTGTTCCGCCTGGTAACGCTCCAGCGCACCTCGTGCATTCACGTCACCCGCGGAGATCTTGTCACGCAGGTATGCCTCATAGGAGGTGCCAGCCGAGGGCGCCGTGTAGGACCGGTTGGCCACGGGCGGCGAGCCTGCGGGCATCGGGCGGCCTGACACAGGTCGGGTCTCGTCCCGGCGCATCACGCCACCGGGCTGGATGGCCGAGCGGACCACGACCTCGGACGAGGTCGCCACGTTTCCGGTGCCGCCGATCTGCACCCGCGCCGGGTTCTGTTGAACCGCGACACGGTAGGCGACGCCATTGGCAACGGCCGCGCGGTAGGCCCCCGTGTCGCCATATGCGGCATAGACGGGCGAGGCCACGGTCACCGGCGAGGGATGCGCGACGATCTGGGTCGTGTTGCCGTCGGTGTGGCGCACCGCATAGGTGCGCGGCTGGGTCATCACACCGCCGCAGTTCACGTTGACGGGATTGCCTCCTATCATCACGCGGGCCGAGTTGCCGGTGGTCGGGCAGGTCACGTTGAGCGTCCGGGTCGAGGGCGCGCGGCGGAACGCGGCCTGCGTCGCGGCGCCACCGTCACCTTGGGCGGCATCGCCCCGGTTGGGCGACAGGTTCGAGGGTGCCGGCGCCGGGCTGGGGGTCGGCAGGTTGCCGAAGAGCGGCTGCTGCGAGGGTCGCGCCATCGTGTTGCTCATGGGTGCGGTAGCAGCAGCCATGCGCACCGGCTCTGCCGTGGGGGCGGCTGTGGTTGCCGCGACGGCGACCGGCGCGGGGGCCGGCGGCGCGATGGGCGCGGGCACCGCCCCGGGACGGGCACCACCAGCGGCAAAAGTCGGGGTCAGTCCACAGACCACCTCGTTGCGATCACCTGTGGAGAGGCGCGGCACCCAGTTGGTCTGGCTGCCGATATTGGCCCGCGCATAAGCGCAGCCTCGGCTATCCACATAGATGTCGCCCCGGTAGCTTCCGGGCGGTGTTTCCTTGGGTTTCGCCCCTTGATCCAGCGTGATGGCAGTCGCGCTGGTGGCAAAGGTAGTGGCGAGTGCGGCAGCAGCGGCCAGGGTGCTAAAGGTAGTCAGCAGCTTCATTCGTGTCCCCCAACACTATATTTAGTCCACCATGGGGTGCTTCCCCCAAGGTGTAAAGAGTTTGTGGCGCAAACCCCTGATAAAATGCGGAAACAACCTATTTCGTTCCGAACATTCTGTCGCCGGCATCGCCAAGACCCGGCACGATGTAGCCTTTTTCGTTGAGCCGCTCGTCGAGCGAGGCGGTGACAATGGGCACATCGGGGTGCGCCTCCTTCATCCGGGCGACGCCTTCGGGGGCGGCCAGCAGGCAGAGAAAGCGGATGTTGGTGGCCCCGGCCTGTTTCAACAGGTCGATCGCCGCGGCGCTCGAATTTCCCGTGGCGAGCATCGGATCGACCGCGATCACCATGCGGTCCTCAAGGTTTTTCGGCACCTTGAAGTAGTATTGCACGGGCTTCAGCGTTTCCTCATCTCGGTAAAGCCCGACGAACCCGACGCGGGCAGAGGGGATCAGTTCCAGCACCCCATCCAAGAGCCCGTTCCCCGCCCGCAGGATCGAGATGAGCGCGAGCTTCTTGCCGTCGAGGATGGGCGCATCCATCCGGGTCAGCGGCGTGTCGACCTTCTTCGTCGTCATCGGCAGTTCGCGCGTGACTTCATAGGCCAGAAGCAGCGAAATTTCCCGCAAGAGCTGACGAAACCCCGCCGTCGAGGTGTCCTTGTCCCGCATGATCGTCAGCTTGTGCTGCACCAGCGGGTGGTCGACGACCGTCAGGTGGTTATCCATCGTATCTCTCCAGTCTTTCTTTCAGTCGGGCGCGCGTCGTCTCGTCGCAAAAGGCGGCCTCCAGTGCCGCCTGGTTCAGATCCTCGAAATCCTCGACCGTCCAGCCAAAGGCATCGGACAGATCGGTGAACTCCTTTGTCATATCGGTGTGGAAAAACGGCGGATCGTCGGTCGAGACGGTGACCCGGACCCCCGCCTCACGCAGTTTCTCGATGGGGTGCGAGGCTACATCGGGATAGACGCCCAGGGCCACGTTCGAGCCCGGGCAAACCTCAAGCACGATCCCTGCGGCGGCGAGGTAATCGACGAGCGCCGGGTCGTCGATGGATTGCACTCCGTGCCCCACCCTTTCGATCCCCCAGGCCTCGATCGCCTCGCGCACCTCTTTCGCCCCGCCCCATTCGCCGGCGTGCCCGGTCAGCCTCAGCCCGGCCTCGCGCGCCGCGTCGAAGGCATAGGCGAAATCGCGCGGGGTCATGTGGTTCTCATCGCCGCCGATCCCGAAGCCCACCGTGAAATCGCCCGCGCTCTCTTGCGCGCAGATTGCGCTTTTCGTCGCGGCCTCAGGGCCGAAATGGCGCACGGCGGTCGCGATGACCCGGAGCGCGATGCCCGGCACCTCGGCCGCGCCCTCGCGGATCGCGTCAAGGTATTCCTTCCACGCACTCACGTCATAGCCACCGCAAAAGGCAGGCGAAACGAAGCTCTCGATGTAGATGACGTTCTTCTCCCGCGCCTCTTCCAGCACGGCGCGGGTCAGACGATTGTAGTCATCCGGCGAGGACAGAGGTTTCGTGGCCCGTTCGTAGACAGACAGGAACTCGAGGAACCCGTCGTAGTCATAGGCCCCCTTGGCGTCGAAGATCGACGACACGTCGAGCCGCTTCTCCGCCGCGATCCGGCGCACGAAGTCGGGTGGCGCTGCGCCCTCGATATGGTGGTGCAACTCGATCTTCGGCATGGCCGCCAAGGCGTCATGAAGCGCCGCCCGTTGCTCTTCGCTCATCCTTTCGGTCATAAGAACGACTTCCCTGCCCCGCGTTCCTCGAGCCCCAGATGGGCCGCGACGCTCGCCCCCACCGAGGAAAACCCGACCAGCCCCAGCTTGCGCGTGCCCTTGCCGTGGATCAGCACCGGCACCCGTTCGCGGGTGTGGTCCGTGCCCGTCCATGTCGGATCGTTGCCGTGGTCCGCCGTGAAGACGATCAGGTCCTTGCCCTTCATCCGCTCGAAGAGTCGCGGCAGTTGGGCGTCGAACCATTCGAGGTGGCGGGCATAGCCCGAGGGATCACGGCGGTGGCCATACTGGCTGTCGAACTCGACGAAATTGGCAAAGACGAGGCTGCCGTCCTCGGCGGTTTCGGCAAGCGCGACCAGCGCCTCCATCAGTTCCTCATCCGTGCCCTTGGCATTGTCCGTGACGCCCCGGTGGGCAAAGATGTCGCCGATCTTGCCGACCGCGTGGACCGGCCGCCCGGCATCATGGGCCCAGTCCAGAAGCGTGCGGTCCGGCGGCGTCAGCGCGAAATCGCGGCGGTACTTGGTGCGGATGAACCCGGTCTCGGCATCGCCCACGAAGGGCCGCGCGATGACCCGCCCCACGCGCATGTCGTGGAGCATCGGCGCCATCGCCTCGCACATCTCGTAAAGCCTGTCGCGGCCGAAGACCTCTTCATGCGCGGCGATCTGGAGCACGGAATCCGCGCTAGTGTAGCAGATGGGCCAGCCGGTGCGCATATGCTCGGCACCCAAGTCATCCAGCACTTCGGTCCCGCTGGCGTGCCGGTTGCCAAGGATGCCCTCGGTCCCGGCGGTGCGGATCAGCGCCTCGGTGACCTCGGGTGGAAAGGAGGGCTCGGTATCGGGGAAATAAGTCCAGTCGAAGGGCACCGGCAGGCCAGCGAGTTCCCAATGCCCCGACGGCGTGTCCTTGCCCCTGGAGACCTCGGTCGCGGCGCCCCATGTGCCCACGGGTTCCGCCCCGAGACCCGGTGCAATCATGCCCGAGGCGAGCTTCACCGCCATCCCCAACCCAAGCCGGTCGAGGTTGGGGACACGCAGCGGGCCGCTGCGCCCCTCCTCCGCCCGGCCCTTGGCACAGGCTTCGGCGATATGGCCAATGGTATTCGCGCCTGTGTCGGGCGTGCCGTCGTTGAAGAACTTGCCCGCGTCCGGTGCGCCGCCGATGCCCACGCTGTCTAGAACCACGATGAAGGCGCGCGCCATCTCAGCGCTCCATCTGGGCGGCGGCAAAGGCGTGCGGGATCAGTTCCTCGATCCGCTGCACCAGTTCGCCGCCCTGCGTCGTGCCCATGGTGACCACGACGCCCTTGGGCGCAAATTCGGCCAACTTCTGACGACAGCCACCACAGGGCGTCACCGGCGCGGGCGCGTCGCCCACGACCGCGACTTCGGCAATCTCGGTATCGCCGCCCAGAATCATTGCGGCGATAGCCCCGGCTTCCGCGCAGGTGCCTTCAGGATAGGCTGCGTTCTCGACGTTCACGCCCTGATACACCTTGCCCGACGCCGCGCGGATCGCGGCACCGACCTTGAAGTGAGAATATGGCGCATAGGCGTGGTCGCGCGCCTCTACCGCCAGTTCCATGAGGGATTTTTGCGTCAACAGAGCCTCCGTTTGACCTTATGGTCCAGAATGGCGGGAATGCGCGAGGGCGCAAGGCGAATCAAGACGCGCCTTGCCTTGACGCAGCGAAATCGGCTATGCCCCGCGCGACAGAAAGTGGTTTAACGTTAAACTATCTTGGGAGGATGCGGCATGTCGAGCGAGGCTTTGGGAAACGGAACGGGCACCAACCGGCATCCGGCGCTGGATTACCACGAGTATCCGCGCCCCGGCAAACTCGAGATCCGGCCGACCAAGCCCATGGCCAACGGGCGCGACCTGTCGCTTGCCTATTCCCCCGGCGTTGCCGAAGCCTGCCTTGAAATCAAGGCCGATCCGACCACCGCAAGCCGCTATACCGCGCGCGGTAATCTCGTCGCCGTCGTGTCGAACGGCACCGCCGTGCTTGGTCTGGGCAACATCGGCGCGCTCGCCTCCAAGCCCGTGATGGAGGGCAAGGCAGTCCTCTTCAAGAAATTCGCAAACATCGACTGTTTTGATATCGAACTGGACCAGCCGGACCCCGAAAAATTGGCCGAGATCATCTGCGCCATGGAGCCCTCCTTCGGCGCGATCAACCTCGAGGACATCAAGGCGCCCGATTGTTTCATCGTTGAACAAATTTGCCGCGAGCGCATGAACATCCCCGTCTTTCACGATGACCAGCACGGCACAGCCATAGTCGTCGGCGCGGCCGCGACCAATGCGATGCGTGTGGCGGAGAAGGACTTCGGGGACATCAAGGTCGTTTCGACCGGCGGCGGCGCGGCGGGGATTGCCTGCCTCAACATGCTCCTGAAACTGGGCGTGAAACGCGAAAACGTGTGGCTCTGCGACATCGACGGGCTGGTCTTCGAGGGCCGCGAGGCGAGCATGAACCCGCAGAAGGCCGCCTTTGCCCAGGCGACCGACAAGCGCACGCTGGATGACGTGATCGACGGCGCGGATCTCTTCCTCGGTCTTTCCGGTCCCGGCGTGCTCACGCAGGACCACGTCAAACGTATGGCCCCCCGCCCCATCGTCTTTGCGCTGGCCAACCCGACGCCCGAGATCCTGCCCGACCTCGCGCGTGAGGTCTCGCCGGACGCGATCATCGCCACGGGGCGCTCGGATTACCCCAATCAGGTCAACAACGTCCTCTGTTTCCCCTTCATCTTCCGGGGTGCGCTCGACGTGGGCGCGACCGAGATCAACGACGAGATGGAGATCGCCTGTATCGAAGGCATCGCGGCCCTCGCCCGTGCCACGACCAGCGCCGAGGCCGCCGCCGCCTACCGGGGCGAGAAACTGTCCTTCGGCCCCGATTACCTGATCCCGAAACCCTTCGACCCGCGCCTCATGGGCGTGGTCGCGAGCGCCGTGGCCAAGGCCGCGATGGAGACGGGCGTCGCCACCCGCCCGCTTGACGACCTCAAGGCGTATAAGGCGAAGCTCGACAGTTCGGTGTTCCGCTCCGCTCTCATCATGCGGCCCGTGTTCGAAGCCGCCGCCACCGCCGAGCGCCGGATCGTCTTTGCCGAGGGGGAGGACGAGCGCGTGCTTCGGGCCGCCAACGCGATGCTCGAGGAAACCACCGACCGCCCGATCCTGATCGGCCGCCCCGAGGTGATCGAGCGCCGCCTCGCCCGCGCCGGTCTGCCGCTCAAGCAAGGCGCGGATTTCGAGGTGGTGAACCCGGAAAACGATCCCCGCTACCGCGAATATTGGGAGACCTATCACTCGATCCTCGAACGGCGCGGTGTGACTCCCGACGTGGCACGCGCGATCATGCGCACGAACACGACCGCCATCGGATCCATCATGGTGCATCTGGGTCAGGCCGACAGCCTGATCTGCGGGACCTTCGGCCAATACCTGTGGCACCTGAAATACGTCTCCGACATCCTTGGCGGCGGGCCCGAAAAGCTGCATCCGGTGGGCGCACTGTCACTGATGATCCTGCAGGACGGGCCGCTCTTCATCGCGGATACCCATGTGCATCCCGAGCCGACATCCGAACAGATCGCGGAAAGCGTGATCGGGGCGGCGCGGCATGTGAAACGCTTTGGCCTGATCCCGAAAATCGCGCTCTGCTCCTATTCGCAGTTCGGCAACCTCGATTCGACCACGGGCCGCGTGATGCGCGGGGCGCTCGAAATCCTCGACAGCGCGCCGCGCGGCTTTGCCTACGAGGGCGAGATGCACATCGACAGCGCATTGGACGAGGCGACGCGCAACCGCATGTTCCCGAATGCCCGCTTCGAGGGGGCGGCGAACGTGCTCGTCTTCCCCAATACCGACACGGCATCGGGCGTGCGCAACGTGCTCAAGATGAAGGCGGGCGGGCTCGAGGTCGGGCCGATCCTCATGGGCATGGGCAACCGCGCGCATATCGTGACGCCCTCGATCACGGCGCGCGGGCTTTTGAACATGTCGGCCATTGCGGGCACGCCGGTCGCGCATTACGGCTGACCGGCAGCGCCGTCACCGGGGCTGGCTGTCCGTCAGTTCCGCGATCCAGTCCGCCGCCAGTGTCCCGTGCAGCCGAGTCTCAAAGAGCGGCTCCGCATCGGTCAGCGTCATGCGCGTGGCACAGGGAAAGTCGGCCTCCCGCCCGCAGGCCGCTCCGCTTTCCTCCAGCGTGACCCCCGGTCCAGGCTCGTCGATCACGGACCGAACCCGCGCCTCCAGCGCGACGGTGAACCCCGCACCGCCCGCGCGGTAGAGGACGTGATCGCAACTGGCCTCGTCGCAGTATAGGTCCCGCGCCGTGGTGCAGGAACTGCCGCCCCGGTCGATCAGAATATCCTCGAGACCATCGCCGTCATAGTCAGCGCGCTCCGCGAAGCCCCCCGAAAAAGTGGTTTCGCCCTGCAGCGCGGCACAGGCCATTTCGATCACC
>LUOO01000045.1 GCA_001626765.1 Maritimibacter sp. REDSEA-S28_B5 | reverse complement strand
GCTGATGACGCTCAACATGCTCTTCGAGGCGCTGGAGGACGGGCGCGTCTCGCTCGACACCCGCTTCAACGTGAGCGAACGGGCCATGGCCATGGGCGGCTCGACGATGTTTCTCAACACGCAGGACAAGCCCACGGTCGAAGAACTGATAAAGGGCATCATCGTTCTGTCGGGCAACGACGCCTGCGTCGTGGTGGCCGAAGGGCTGGGCGGCACCGAAGACGCATTTTCAAGCCAGATGACCGAACGCGCGCGGGCCTTGGGCATGTCCAATTCGACCTTCGGCAACTCCTCGGGCTGGCCGCATCCGGCGCAGCGCATGAGTATGCACGACCTTGGTATTCTCGCGGAGCGGCTGATCGAGCATTTCCCGCAGTATTATCATTACTTCGGCATCCAGGAGTTCGATTTCGACGGACGCGCGCCGGACAATCGCCACAACCGCAACCCGCTTCTGTCGCTGGGCATGGGGGCCGACGGGCTCAAGACCGGCCATACCGAAGAGGCGGGCTATGGCCTCGTCGGGTCTGCGATGCAGGGGAGCCGCCGCATCGTGTTCGTGATCTCGGGCCTCTCCTCGGATGTGGAGCGGCGCAACGAAAGCGCCTCGATCCTCAACTGGTCGTTCCGCCAGTTCGCCATGCGCACGCCGGTCAAGGCAGGGCAGGTGATTGCCGAGGTGCCCGTCTGGCTTGGCGACGCCGCCACCGTGGCGCTGGCACCTGCCGAGGATCTGGAGCTGCTGATGCCCGTCACCGCCTCGGGTTCGATTGAGGGCAAGGTCGACTGGACCGGCCCGATCGAGGCACCCGTGGCACAGGGCACCCAGCTTGCCACGCTTACCATCACCCGTGCGGGCATGGGGGAAACCGTGGTGCCGCTCGTGGCGACGACCAGCGTGGCCGAGGCGGGTTTCGGCCCCAAGTTCAAGGCCGCCGCGACCCAGGCGCTCGTAATGGCGCGTAACCTCGCCGACCGGGACGGCGCAGGAGACACGACGTCAGAGACGCCCTCCGTGACGCCTGCGGCGACGGACGCACCCGCTGCCCCGGCAGACGCCGCGCCCGCTGCCGCCGCCAACTGACCCGGATGGCCGGATATTTCATCACCTTCGAGGGCATCGACGGCTCCGGCAAGTCGACGCAGGCCCGGATGCTGGCCGATACGCTGTCGGCGCGCCGCCTCGACGTGGTCGCGACGCGCGAACCCGGCGGCTCGCCGGGGGCCGAACAGATCCGCGCACTGGTGCTCGAAGGCGACCCGGACCGCTGGTCCGCCGAGACCGAGATCTTGCTCTTCACCGCCGCGAGGCGCGACCACCTCGAACGGTTGATCGAACCCTCGCTTGCGGCGGGTAAGGTCGTCGTCTGCGACCGTTTCGCGGATTCCACGCGGATGTATCAGGGTCTGCGCGGCCCCGGCCTGCGCGACACGGTGGATGCGCTTCACGCCCTGATGATCCGGCGCGAACCGGACCTCACCGTCATCATCGACATGGACCCCTCCAAGGGCCACGCCCGCGCCAAGGGCCGTCGCACCGCCGAGGAACGGTTCGAGGATTTCGGCGCCGATCTTCAGGTGCGGATGCGGCAGGGCTTTCTCGACCTCGCCGCCGCAAACCCCGACCGCTGCGTCGTGATCGACGGCGACCGCACGCCCGAGGCTGTGGCAAATGACGTGCTGGCAATCGCATTGGATCGTCTCGCCACGACTTGACTGGTTCTGCACCGCGCAAGGCCGGAGAGATTCCAACCTATTGATATTAAGGTGGAAACGTCTTCCGGTGCAGCGCTCGCCCCTCCCGTGGCACATCTGGCTATCCCTCCGGGCGGCCTGTCCCCTGTGCCCCCTCCACACCGCCCGACCCCAATCTCCCGGTGCAGGCCGCTTGCGCCCGTGAGGCGCATCCGGCCATCTCTTAACAATCAATCCGTTGCCAGCCGTCTGCCTGATTTTGGAAGTTTCATGATTCGAGTCCTTGTCGCCGCCGCCAGTTTCGGCCTGATGTCTGCCTGCACCGAGCGTGGCGATCTTATCTTCTCCTTCGACTGGATGGACGGATTTCAGGCCGCGCCTGCGGGCTTGACGCTCGATCGGGCGCGGGGCCGCGCGACCCCGGTCGTGTCCAAGACCAACGAGGCGGGCGAGGTTGTCGAGGTGGATGCCTACGCCGACCTGCGCGCGCGTGTGGAGGCGGGCGAGCTGACCCAGGCCGAGGCGGTCGCGGAACTGCGCCGGCTCGAAGAGGAACAATTCGTCGAAATGGCCGCGCTTGAGACCGGCGAGGGGGAGGTGCCCGCGACCCCGGCCATGGCCCCGACCCGCGAAACCGACGAGACCCAAGCGAACACCACCGCGCGCCGCGCCATCGGGACGGCGCAGGTGCGTGCGGGCGCCATGGCCTCGGTCAGCTGCGAGGACGGCACCACCGCCCCTACGCTCGCCACGTGCCCCGCCGCCGCCGAGTCGGGCTGGTAATGGCCGACCGGGGGGCAGGCGCGCCATGACGCGAAACTGGTCCCTGATCCTCGCCGTCGTCAGCTTCGTCTTCGGTCTGACCTCCTACCTGCTCGTCTGGGTGCCGCAGGCCACCGGGCCCTGGATGGTCCTGCAATCGCTGCTCGACGGAATATTCTATACCTTCAAGCTCTTCGCCAGCGTCGCCCCGATCCAGATCCGGCCCGAGGGACCTAATGGGACGCTCTCCGCCGCGCTCCTCAACGTCGCGCGCTTCACCGCGCCCGCCGCACTTCTCTGGGCCTTCTTCGCGCGCTTTTCCGAAATCTGGCAGCCGGGCTACGTCGCGTGGAAGCTGCGCCAGCTTCGCCATTTCGACCTGCTCTATGGGGCGGGCGAGGTGGCCGAGCGGTTTCACGAACGCAACCGCCGCGATGGGATATGGACCGTGCAGGTGCAGCCGCACCGCCCCGGACAGACCGCCCAGCCGCGTGACTACGACCGCTCCGAGGCCGTGATCCGGCTGTCCGAGGTGGATTTCGAGGACCTCACCGCCCGTCGCGCGCTTGCCCCGCGCGCGCTGCTTCTCGTCGATGCCGACGATGGGCTGGGTGAAATGGCCGAACGCTGGAGCCGCTCGGCCCGGCTGGGCGCGCAGCCCCTGCGCGGGCGCGACCTCGAGGATGCCGAACGCTGGCTCGTGGAACAGCCCGCCTCGGCGCCGCGCCCGACCGAACTGCAACGGCGCTACATCCTCGAAAGCCGCCGCACCTCGAACCGCCGGGCGCGTTATGTCGCCGCCGGGTCGGTCGCGGGTCTCGTCGTCGTGGGGGCGCTGGGAGGCTTTGCCTGGGTCCAGCGCGGCGCGGCGCTCGAAGCGCAGGCGCAGGCGGAACGGGCGCTCCGCACCGCCGTGTCGGTCGCGGATTCCATGTCCTACGGCATCGTCGAGAGCTTTCAGGACTACGCGCTGCCGCTGTCGGTGCGCGAGGCCATTCTGGGCGAGGTCGAGACGCTGCAAACCGCGCTCGCCGAGGGGTTCGAGGGCGATGATGTGCTCAAGGGCTCGACCGCCGTGCGCCTCACCATGCAGGGCGACGTGCGCCGGTCGCAGGGCGATATGGAAGCCGCGCAATCGGCCTATGCCGAGGCGCTTGCGATCACCACCTCGCTGCTCGAAAGCGACCCCGCCAACGAAACCTTCCGCCGCGATCAGGCGCTGGCATTGGACCGGCTCGCCAATATGGCCGAGGCGCGGGGCGACCTGCCCGAGGCGCGCGACTACTACGACCAGAGCCTCGAGGTCTGGCGCAAGCTCTACAGCTTTGCACCCTCCGACACCCGCTGGCGGCGCGGCATGTCCGCGGCGCTCGTGCGGCTGGGCGCGCTTCAGCAGCGGACCGGCGATCTGCCGGCCGCGCGGGCGACCTATGAGGAAACCGTGGCGCTGTCGCGCGCCTCGGTCGGGCTCAACGCGAGCGGCACCGACACCCGCCGCGATCTGGCGCTGTCTCTGGGCCTTTACGGCGATCTCCTGCGCGAAACCGGCGATATGGATGGGGCGCAGGCGGCCTATCAGGAAAATTTCGACATCAACGGGGCGCTTACGCAGGCGGACCCTGCCAATACCGAGCTTCAACGCGGGCTGCTCGTGTCGCTCGACCAGCTTGGCGGCATCGCCGAGGCCAAGGGCGACCTCGCCGCGGCGCGGGCGGCCTATACCGAAAGCCTCACGATCAATCGGCGGCTTCTGCAAAGCGATCCGGCCAATATCGACTGGCAGCGCGATCTTGCGCTTTCCCTGGGGCGTCTGGGCGATGTGAACCGCACGCTGGGTGATCTGGCGGCGGCCCAGACCGCCTATGAAGAAAGCCTGTCCATCGTGCGCGCCCTCGCCGCGCAGGAACCCGACACGGTGCAAAGGCAGCGCGACCTGTCCAACTGGCTGGGCCGTCTGGGCGAGGTGCGCCGGTCCTCGGGCGACGTGGAAGGCGCGCTTGCGGCCTTTGCCGAGGCGCTCAGGATCGACCAGGCACTTGCCATGCGCGATCCCCAGAACGTGGAATGGCAGCGCGACCATGCGGGTTCGCTCGAGAGCCTCGCGGACGTGCTTTAGGCGCTGGGCGATGTGGAATCCGCCCTCGCCACGTTCGATATCGCGCTCACCATCCGCACGGCGCTTCTGGAACGTGACCCGACCAGCAGCGGCTGGCAGCGCGACCTCGCTGTGACCCTGGGCCGGATCGGCGACCTGCGCCGCGCGACCTCGGATCTCGACGGTGCGCGGGACGTCTTTGCACGCCAACTGGGCATCACCACGACGCTGGCCGAGGCAAGCCCAGAGAACACCCAATGGCAGCGCGACCTGGCTGTGGCGCTGAACAAATCGGGCGATCTGGCATACGCCTTGGGTGATCTCGATGCGGCGGCGGCGGATTTTGAACGCAGCCTCGCGATCCGCCAGGACCTCGCCGCCATCGACCCGCAGAACACGGTCTGGAAGCGTGACGTGTCGGTGGCGCTGAACGCGGTGGGAGACATCCGGTGCGAGCTCGGCGACGGGAGCGGGGCGCTCGACGCCTATCAGGCCGGGCTTGCGCTGCGGCGCGAGCTTGCCGCGCTTGATGATGCGAATGTGGACTGGCAACGGGACTTTGCCGTCTCGCTTGAACGGGTGGGATTGGCGAGACAAGCCGCCGGCGATCTGATCGGTGCGCTCGAGGCAGCACAGGAGGGCGTCGCGGTGCGCGCGGCCCTGGTCGAACGCGCGCCCGACAACGCGGGCTGGCAGCGCGACCTCGCCGCCGCTTACGACCGGCTTGCCCGTGGTAGCGACCGAGGCGGGGAACGACGCTGCCGCACGCGATGCTCGCGCCGCCGGTCTGGTGATCGGCGAGTCCCTGATCGCTGCCGAGCCCGGCAACCCGACGCGGATGCGCGAACAGGCGACCGCCTGGGGCGCGCAGGCCATGACGCTGATACGGCTGGGTGAGGTCGAAGCTGCCCGCGAGGCATTTGACAGCCAGATCGGGTTTCTGCGGGACATCGCTGCGGCAGACAATAGTGGCCAGGTGCCCCTGCAGGCCGCCGTGATCCGTGCGGGGCGGGCGCTGGGGCTTGCCGGTCTGGGCGAGGCCGCGCGCGGCTACCTGGACGAGGGGGTGACCCTTGCCCGCGACATCGCGGCGCGCCAGCCCGATGACACGGACGCAAGGCTGCAATTCGCCTCGGCGCTTTCGACCCTTGCCACGGTGGCGGGCCGGGACGGTGACAGCGCCACGATCCGCGCTGCGCTGACCGAGGCGGCAGAGACGTTGCGCGGCGCAGGTGCGGCGGGGCGGCACGATCTGGTCGTCGTTCTTGCCCGCCTTGGCGACACGGCCCTGGCGGCGGATGATGTGACGGCGGCAGGCGACGCTTACCGCGAGGCGCAAGACCTCGCAGAGACTGCTCTGACGGAGGCTGGTGACGATCCGGCTGCCGTGACCGTGGCGCAGCGCGACCTCATCCTTGCCCTGAACGCGCAGGGACAGCTCGAGGGCACGCGAGGCGATCTGAGGGTTGCCTATGACGCCTTTGCGCAGGCAATCGCCGTCGCCCGCGACCTGCGGGCGCTGGCGGGCGACACCGCTTATCCCGACCCGAGCTTTGCCGAGCTCCTGGCGCGGCAGGCGACCTACGGCATCTTTGTTTCCGAGGACGAGGCAGCCGAAACGGCGGCCCGCGCGGCGCTCGACCTCCTGCCAGACAGTCCCGCCGCGACCCGTGCGCTGGCCCATGCGCTCATGTTCAAGGGCGACACCGACGCGGCCCGCGCGATCTACGACCCGCTCATGGCCAACGAAGAGGGACGCGCGGCGGTCCTGAGTGACTTTGCCGCGCTCGCCTTCCTGGGGCGGCAGGCGACGCTCATGGATGAACTGCGCGACATCGCGGCGGAATAGGGGCCGGACATGATCACGCAACGCGACAGGCGGTTCTTTCTTTCGCTGACCCAATGGCTTCTGGGTCTCGCGGTGCTTCTGGGCGTGGCGGGCTATCTCCTGGTCATGCCCTTCGGGCAGGCGACCGGGCCGGGACAGTTCCTGCTCATGCTCACGGATGCCGCCTATCTGACGGCGCGGATGTTCATCCTTGAAGACCCCGACGATCTGGGCGGGCAGGGCAGCACGCTGGCACTCTGGATGATCGGGGTGGCGCGGCTGCTGGTTCCGCTGGCGCTGGCAGGCTACGCGGTCACGGTGTCCGAGCGCCTTTGGCGTCCGCTATTGACGGCCTTCGAAGCGCGCAGGCTCTCCGATCACTACGTGATCTTCGGCTGGGACGCCTATGCGACCGAGCTTGCCCGCGACCTGCGCCACGAGGGCGTGCCCATGGCCATCATGGTGCCGCCCGACGAAGACGCCGACGCCGTGCGACGCACCCTCGGGCAGGACGTGATCGTGATGCAGGGCGACATCTACGACCGCCGGTCGTGGAGCCGCATTCGCATGATGGCGGCCCGCGCCATCGTCGTCTTTGCCTCGGACCTCGAACTTCTGCGCATCGTCGAGACGTTTCGCGATTTCGAACCCACCCGCTTTGACCGCGACATTGACCCCGAGACCCCGACGCGGGTGTTCCTGAGGGTGACGAGCCGGTCGCTCAAACGCCAACTCATCGTGCGGCAGGGGCTTTTCGCCTCGTCCAAACGGTTCCGTTTCGAGCCCTTCAATATCGAGGAACTGTCGGCGCGCACCTTTTTCCACAAGCGAAACCTGTTTCTGGACGCCAAGAACGCGGGCCACGCGGGGCTGCATTGGGTCTTTGTCGGCTGGAGCGACTCGCTCTCGGCACTGTCCGAGCAATTGGTCAAGGTCTCGCCTTTTCCGGGCCTGAGACCGCCGCGCATCACGGTTTTTGCCCGCGACATGAACCGGGTGCGCGCGCAGATCGGGGACGTTCTGGGGCCGGTGCAGGGCTATGTGCGCTGGGCCGTGCATGAATGGGCGGCGGGCGGCGTGCTGCCGCCGATGGCGGAGCTGCGCATCGCCTCGGACGAGGCTCCGCTGATGGGCGTTTTCCTCGCCAGTGGCGAGGCGAGCGACCTGACGCGGGCGCTCGCGCTCGAAAGCGCGATGGATCAGGGGCGGGTGCCGCGTGCGCCGATCTGGATCGAACGGGCGCATGAGAGCGAGATCGCGGAAACCCTGTCGCGCGCCGGTGTCGAAAGCGCGCCGCGCCGCCCGGTGCTGACCGCGACCATGCTCTTTGGCAGCCTCGACCGTGCCGCGCGGGGGTTTCACGAGGCCTATACGACCTATGCCAAGCAATCCAATCCGTGGGAGGATCTGGACGAGAACTTCCGCAACGCGAACCGCCGCGCCGCCGATCACGCCAAGACCAAGCTCGAGGCGCTGGGGCTGACCGAAAAGGTAAATTCCAACATGTCAGAGGCCGATTTGCGCAAGCTGGTCGAGGCCAATCTGGAGCCGCTCGCCATGGTCGAACACGACTCGTGGAGCATCGACCGGCTGTTCAACGGCTGGCAATACGGCCCCGAACGCGACGACACCGCGCGGCTGCACCCGAGCCTCATTCCCTACGAGGAACTCGATCAATACCAGAAGGACCTCGACCGCTGGCAGGTCGAGCAGCTGCCCAAGATCGTGGGCAAATAGCGTCTAGCTCACCGGAACCCAGAGGATGTCGTCGATCTTCGGCGCGCCGGTGGCGAGCATCACGAGCCGGTCAAAGCCCATCGCGATACCCGATGCGTCCGGCATGATCGCCAGCGCCGCGAGGAAATCCTCGTCGAGCGGATAACGCGTGCCGTAGATGCGCTCCTTCTCGTCCATGTCGGCCATGAAGCGGCGGCGTTGTTCGACCGGGTCGGTCAATTCCCCGAACCCGTTCGCCAGTTCAACGCCACAGGCATAGACCTCGAACCGCTCCGCCTCGCGCGGGTCGTCGGCGCAGGTGCGGGCAAGGGCTGCCTCGCAGGCGGGGTAGCGGTCGAGCACCGTGATCCTCTCACGCCCCAGATGCGGCTCGACCCGTTCGGCCAGCACGCGGGCAAAGATGTCGGACCAGTTTTCGTCGGGACCAAAGGCAACACCGACGCGCGCCGTTTGAGTGGCCAGTGCGTTGCGGTCGGGGATGGCGTCGGCCGAAACGGTGGCCAGCAGGTCGATGCCCGCGTGGAGGTCAAAGGCCTCGGCCACGGACAGGCGCTCGTAGGGCAGGGCTGGGTCGCAGACCGCCTCGCCATGGCGCAGCAGGTCCACCCCCACGACCCCGGCGGCGAGACGGATCATCGCGGCCACGTCGTCCATGAGCACCGCGTAATCCTCGCCCGCCCGATACCATTCGAGCATGGTGAACTCGGGGCTGTGGCGCGCGCCGCGTTCACGGTTGCGCCAGACATGGGTGAAGGCCGCGATCCGCCCCTCGCCCGCGGCGAGCAGTTTCTTCATCGCGAACTCGGGCGAGGTGTGCAGATACATGGGCCGCGCCACGCCGTCATTTCCGATGGCCTGCGTCTCGAAGGCATGCAAATGCGTCTCGTTCCCCGGGCTCACCACCAGCGCAGGGGGATCGACCTCGGTGAACCCGGCGCCGATCAGGTAGCCGCGAATGGCCGCCTGCACCCGGTTGCGTGCCAGCAGCATGGGGCGGCGGTCGGCGTGTCGCTCCGGGCTCCACCACTGGTTTTCGGACATTTTCGTGCCTCGTGACTGGATTTTCGCGCGCCGATGGGCTAGGGCCTAGCGCCGAACGGGGGCTTTTCGCGTCCCGCATACGTCAAAGGATCATCCGGTGAAAGTCATCGCTTCCTCTCTTCGCAAGGGCAACGTCGTCGATATCGACGGTCGGCTCTGTGTCGTTCTCAAGGCCGAGAACTTTCACCCCGGCAAGGGCACGCCGACGACCTCGGCCGACCTGCGCCGGATCGACGACGGGGTGAAGGTGTCGGCCCGCTGGAAAACCACCGAACAGGTGGAAAAGGCCGATGTGGACGAGCGCGAGTGGGATTTCCTTTATGACGATCCCGAGGGCTATCATTTCATGAACCCCGAGACCTACGATCAGGTTGCCGCCCCGGCCGATGTGATCGGGGACGCTGCCGCATTTCTCGAACCCGGTATGCGCGTGTTCCTGCAGACCTTCGAAGGCGCCGCAATTTCAGTGGAACTGCCGCAGAAAACGACGGTCGAAATCACCGAGACCGAACCGGTGGTCAAGGGCCAGACCGCGTCGTCCTCCTACAAGCCCGCGATGACCAACGTGGGCGTGCGGGTCATGGTGCCGCCGCATATCGGCGTGGGCACCCGCGTGGTGATCAACACCGCCGACAACAGCTATGTGGAACGTGCCAAGGACTGATCGTCCTGCACCACGGATACGCAAAACGGGCGGCCTATGGGTCGCCCGTTTCGTTATCAGCCGGGACAGGGGTTAACCCAGGCTGATGTAGATGTCCCGCCCGTCGATCCGGACCGGATAGCTCCGGGTCGACCCCTCGTCCGCGCCCTGCGCGGTGCCGTCTTCGAGGCGGATGACCCAGTTGTGCAGCGGGCAGGTGACACAGCCGTCATGCACGATCCCCTCCGACAGCGGTCCGTTCTTGTGCGGGCAGCGGTCCTCGAGCGCAAAGATCGCGTCGGCGCCGGTGCGAAACACCGCGATGGTCATGTCGCCCCAGCGGACCTTGCGGGCGCCCTGCGGCTTGATGTCGTCGATGGTGCCGATGTGGCGCCAGTCAAGGTCGGTTTTGGCAAGCTGGACGTTCATTCGGCGGGCTCCATGACGGTCTTGGTGGATGCGCCCTCGGGGGCGTCGATGACGGCGAGGGGTGCAAACTCGTGTGCCTCGGCCCCGGCTACGCGCTCGGCCCAGGGGTCGATCTGGGCAAATGTCTGCGAAAAGGCGAAGCGTTCCGCCAGCGCGCGGCGCTCGTCCAAGTCGTCGAGCACCACCGACCTGATGTGGTCGTATCCCACGCGGTCGGCCCATTTGTAGATACGTTCGAGGTAGAAGCCGCTCTCGCGGTAGTATTGCGTGAGCGCGCCGATGACCTCGATCACCTCCTCCTCGGTCTTGACCGTGCCAAGCTCGGTCGTGCCCTGAATGTGCAGGCCAGCGGCACCGCCATAGACGATCTGGAACCCGCTATCGACGCAGATGACGCCGATGTCCTTGCAGGTCGCCTCGGCACAATTGCGCGGGCAGCCAGTGACGGCGAGCTTCAGTTTCGCGGGCGACCACGCGCCCCAGAGATATTTCTCGAGCTTGATGCCCAGCCCCATGCTGTCCTGCGTCCCGAAGCGGCACCAGTCCTTGCCGACACAGGTCTTTACCGTGCGCAGACCCTTGGCATATGCCGCGCCCGAGATCATCCCGGCGTCGCCCAGATCCTTCCACACGGGGATCAGGTCCTCTTTCCTGACGCCCAGAAGGTCGATGCGCTGGCCACCCGTGACCTTGACGGTCGGAATGTCATAACGGTCCGCGATGTCGGCGATTGCGCGAAGCTGGTCGGGGGTCGTAAGGCCGCCGAGCATCCGCGGCACGACCGAATAGGTGCCGTCCTTCTGGATGTTGGCGTGGACGCGTTCGTTGATGAAACGCGATTGCTGGTGATCCTCGTATTCTCCCGGCCAGTCCGCGACGAGGTAGTAATTGAGCGCCGGACGGCATTTCGCGCAGCCCTCGGGCGTGGTCCATTCGAGCGCCTGCATCACGGCGGGGATCGACTTCAGCTCCATCGCGCGGATCAGGCGGCGCACGTCGCCGTGGGTATGGTGGGTGCAGCCGCACAGGCCCTCGGGGGCGGATTGCACCGCGTCACCCAGCGTCAGCGCCATGAGGTTCTCGACAAGGTTGGTGCAGGTCCCGCAGGACGCCGACGCCTTGGTATGCGCGCGGACCTCTGCCAACGAGGTCAGGCCCTTGTCATTGATCGCGGTCACGATCTGGCCCTTGCAGATGCCGTTGCAGCCGCAGATTTCGGCATCGTCAGGCAGGTTCGCGACGGCGGCCAGCGGATCGATCGCGCCGCCGCCCTGATGGTTCTGGCCGAAGATGAGTGTGTCGCGAAAGCCGCTTACGTCCTCGCCGGACTTGAGCATCTCGTTGTACCAGCCGCCGTCGGCGACATCGCCGTAGAGAACCGCGCCGATGACGTGGTTGTCCTTCAGAATCACGCGCTTGTAGCTGCCGCGCGCCGCATCGCGCAGGACCACGTCCTCGTAGCCGGGGCCGTCGTCGAAGGTGCCGACAGAGTAGAGATTGATCCCCGTTACCTTGAGCTTGGTCGGCGTCTCGGTGTGGCTGAAACCGGCCTCGGTCCCCGTCAGCGTTTGCGCCGCAACCCGCGCCATCTGGTAGAGGGGCGCGACAAGGCCATAGACCCGGCCATCGACCTGAACACATTCGCCCACCGACAGGATGTCGGGGTCCGAAGTGCGCATCGCGGCGTCGGTGACGATGCCACGCTCGACGCTCAGGCCGGCCTCTTTCGCCAGCGCCACATTGGGGCGGATACCCACGGCCATGACCACGACGGACGCCTCGATCAGCGTGCCGTCATCGAGCTCGACGCCCTCGACCGCATCGGTGCCGAGGATCTGTTTCGTGTTTGCCTTGCAGCGGATGTCGATGCCGCGGCCCTCGAGTTCCTTCTGCAAGAGGTAGCCCGCCGCCGGGTCGAGCTGGCGCTCCAGAAGCGTCGGCATGAGGTGGAGGACCGTGACCTCCATCCCCTGTGCCTTGAGGCCAGCGGCAGCCTCGAGCCCCAGAAGCCCGCCGCCGATGACCACGGCCCGGCCTCCTTTGGCGGCAGCGGCTTTCATCCGCTCCACGTCATCCAGATCGCGGTAGGCGAGCACACCGGGCAACTGGTGGCCGGGCACCGGGATGATGAAGGGGTCCGACCCCGTGGCGATGACGAGCTTGTCGTAGGCGGCCGTGATGCCACCTGCCGAGGTGACGGTCTTCGCGTCACGGTCGATCCGGGCGACCTTGTGCCCCCGGTGCAGCGTGATTGCGTGGCCGGCATACCAGGCATCGTCGTGGATCACGATGTCCTCGAAGCTCTTCTCGCCGGACAGCACGGGCGACAACATGATCCGGTCGTAGTTCACGCGCGGTTCGGCGTTGAAGATGGTGACGTCATAGGCGCCCGCGTCGATATCGAAAAGATGATCGAGCATTCGGCCCGGTGCCATGCCATTGCCCACGATGACGAGTTTCTGTCTGGACATGCTGTCCTCCGGTATCTGACGGACCCGAGAGACTGGGCCGCGGCGGTTTCTGTCGGTGGGAGGGCACAGCAGGGGTGGCCCGTTCCCCACGTTCGATTGTTGATCGAGAGGGCAGCATCGTTGCTGCGGGACCGGAGCCGGGCCTGCGGCCTGACCGGGTCTGACAAGAAACGCCGCGCCGTTGCGGCATTGGGGCGAGACAAACGTCGCGCGACCCTTGGCTTGGTTATCCGGTGGGCATCGCCACGGTGCAAGCGGTCGCGGAAGCGGAAGGGGGCCTGCCATGCTGCCATGCGGCATGAACGGACTGCCTTGCCCAAAACTTGGGCGTCGAGGTTGGCCGGCTGCTATTTCGCAGGCAGAAACGAAGCAGCGGCGCACCTCGCGACACGGGCGTGATTCGTCATGTCCGCGTCCGCTGCGTCACGTTGGCCCGGTGTCAGCAGCCCAGCCGCTTTGGTTGCCCAGAAGCAGGCCAAGGGTCCGCGGATGCGCGTTCAACGCATCGGCTACGGTCCATTGGTCGAGATGGGTGTAGAAGGCGATCTGAGCCTCGCGCAGGGCACGGGTCAGGCCGCAGGAACCGCACAGCAGGCAGCACGCGCAGTCGACCACGGCCGTCTCGCCCTCCATGAACCGGGCCACCTCACCCATCCTTATGTCCTGGGGCGCAAAGGCCAGTGTGACGCCGCCGCTGCGCCCGCGCTGGCTGCGCAGGTAACCGCCATCGACAAGGCGGTTGACCACCTTCATCAGGTTGGACTGCGACAGGGAATAGGCCTGCGCGATCTCGCTGATCTTCACGGTGTCGCCCTGCCGGACTCCGAGATAAAGGCAAACGCGGATGGCGTAGTCGGTGAATTTTGACAAGTGCATCCGCGTGTCCCGTGAAACCATCCGACCGGTGCACGGACCGTACAGTCACGAGGCGGTCTGTCAACGCGACGGCGCGTCTCGTTATCCGGGTCTTCCGGTCGACCCGGCAAGGTGCCTGCGCCGAAACCGGTGCGGCGCGGCGACAGATGGGCAATCCCTGCTGAGGGCGATAAGACGATGGCAGGAGGCGCCCGATGCAGACCCAGATACCCCTGACCCGAGACCTCGTGCTGATCGGAGGAGGCCACGCCCACGCGCTTGTCCTGCGCATGTGGGCGATGAAGCCTCTCGCCGGCGTCCGGGTCACGCTGATCAATCCCGGACCGACCGCGCCCTATTCCGGCATGTTGCCCGGACATATCGCAGGGCATTACCGGCGTGCAGATCTGGATATCGACCTCGTGCGGCTCGCCCGGTTTGCAGGGTCACGTCTGGTGCGCGGCGCGGCTTGCCGCGTGGATGCCATGTCCAGGCGCGTCTTCCTGACGGACGGGCGCGAGATCGCTTATGACGTCGCCTCGCTCGACGTGGGCATCCATGCGGAACTGCCGGGTGTCGCGGGGTTCGGTGCCCATGGGCTGGGCGTGAAGCCGCTGGATCGTTTCGCTTCGGCCTTTGCCCGGTTTCGCGACAGGGTCGCGGCGGGCGAGGTCCCGCCCGAAGTCTGCGTGATCGGCGCTGGCGTGGCGGGATGCGAAGTGGCATTGGCCATGCACCACGCATTGGCGCGCGACGGTGCCGTGCCGAAGGTCGCCTTGGTCGAGGCAACCGGATCGCTTTCGGGATTCGCCCCGCGTGCCGAGGCCCGGATGCGCGCGGCGCTGGCGGAGGCTGGCGTCGACCTGCGGCTCTCTTCCAGCGTGGCGCGGATCGAGGCGGACCGAGTGCTCCCGGCGGCGGGCGATGCCCTGCCTTCTCGCTTCACCGTGGGGGCGACGGGCGCGGTGGCACATGGATGGCTGTCCGAGACGGGACTTCCGGTGACCGACGATGGGTTCGTCCTGACCGGCGCGGATTGCCGGGTCTCGGGGCAGGCGGATTTGTTCGCCGTGGGCGACTGTGCCCATTTCTCACCAAGACCTCTCGTCAAGGCGGGTGTCTATGCGGTGCGCGTGGCACCGGTGCTCTTGCACAACTTGCGGGCGCGACTCGCGGGTGGCGAGATGCGGGCTTTCAAACCGCAGCGCGATTTTCTCAAGCTCGTCTCGCTGGGTGGCCAATCTGCGATTGCCCAGCGGGGGCGGTTCTCGCTGTCAGGGCCGCTCCTGTGGCGCTGGAAGGACCGGATCGACCAGCGGTTCATGGACAAGTTCCGCGACCTGCCCCCGATGAAAGGCACGCCACTGCCGCGCGTCGTTGCGGAGGGGGTGCGTGATGAATTGGGCGGGGCCGAACAGATGCTCTGCGCGGGCTGCGGGTCGAAGGTGGGGCCGGGTGTGCTGTCGGCTACGCTTGGCCGGATGCCCCGGGTCGGGCGGGCGGACATCCTGACCGGACCGGGGGACGATGCCGCCGTGCTCGACATGGGTGGGCAGCGGCAGGTGCTGACCACCGATCACCTGCGGGCGTTTACCGAGGACTACGGCCTCTTTGCCAAAATTGCCGCCCATCACGCGCTGGGCGACGTGCTGGCCATGGGGGCCGCGCCGCAGGCGGTGCTGGCGCAGGTGACGCTGCCGCGCCAGACCGAGACGCTGCAGGCTCGCGCGATGGAAGAGATCATGGGGGCCGCGGCCGAGGTCTTTGCCGCCGAGGGGGCCGAAATCGCCGGCGGCCACACCACCATGGGGGCGGAATGCACCGTGGGCTTTACGGTCACCGGCCTCGTCGACCGGGCGATCACTGTGGGGGGCGCGAAGCCGGGGGATGCGCTGGTGCTGACCCGCCCGATCGGATCGGGCACGCTGCTGGCCGCCGAGATGAAGGGTGCGGCGCGGGGCGCGGACCTGGCGGCGATGCTCGACATCATGGCGACGGGGCAGGGAGCGGTGGCAAGGGCCCTGGGCGCAGCGCGGGCGATGACCGACGTGACCGGCTTCGGGCTGGCCGGGCATCTGGGCGCGATCTGCCGCGCCTCGGGTCTGGGGGGCGAGGTGGTCCTGTCGGAGGTGCCGTTCTATGACGGTGCATTTGCGCTCGCCGAGGCCGGGCATCGCTCGACGATCTTTCCGGCGAACAAGGCGGCGGCGCCTGTTGAGGGCGCTGTGGGCGCGGCAGCGGATCTGCTCTGGGACCCGCAGACGGCAGGCGGGTTCCTCGCCTGTGTCGCGCCGGGCGATCTGGACGCGGCGCTCGCTGGGATCGCAGCGGCTGGCGCGCAGGGGCATGTGATCGGGCGGATGGTCGAGGGATCGGGCCTTCGGCTGGTGTGACTGGCCCATCTGCATGGTTCGATCCGGGCTAGGGCGCGGGCCGAGCCATGCGAGAGACCAGTCTCTCGCGCTCTCTGAAGTATTTATGAAGCAGTGAAGGGGGCGCGGTTTCGCGTTGCGGGGGCGAGCGGCTGACGGTA
This sequence comes from Maritimibacter sp. REDSEA-S28_B5, assembly GCA_001626765.1. Taxonomy (GTDB): domain Bacteria; phylum Pseudomonadota; class Alphaproteobacteria; order Rhodobacterales; family Rhodobacteraceae; genus Maritimibacter. The sequence continues at coordinate 95,981 of LUOO01000045.1, read as the reverse complement.
TGGAACGAAGGATGAACACCTATGTCCTGTCCTGCCTCGATGTCGCGCTGACGGTCCTGCCGTCGGGCGGGCTCTATTGGCCTGAGGAAGGCGCTCTGGTGGTCTCCGACCTGCACCTCGGGCGGTCCGAGCGTTATGCCCGGCGGGCGGGCGCGCTCTTGCCGCCCTACGAGGTCCAGGACACGCTCACGCGGCTCGAGGCGGATATCGAGGCGGTCGCGGCGCGGGTCGTGATCTGTCTTGGTGACAGTTTCGACGATGATGCAGCGGTGGGCGGGCTGGATGACGACCTGTCGCTCTGGATTGCGCGGCTCATGGCCGGTCGGCGCTGGATCTGGGTCGAGGGCAACCATGATCCTGCACCCGTGGCGCTGGGCGGCGAGCATCGCGCCGAGGTGCAGCTTGGCCCGCTGGTGTTTCGCCATATTGCCGTGCCCGGCGCGGTGGGCGAGGTGTCGGGGCACTACCATCCCAAGGCGCGGGTGGCGGGCCGGTCGCGGCCCTGCCTGCTGTCCGACGGCGAGCGGGTGATCCTGCCGGCCTATGGCACCTATACCGGGGGGCTTCGGGTCTCGGACAAGGCACTGGCGGCGCTGATGAAGCCGGGCGCAATTGCGGTGCTGACCGGGGCCAGGCCGGTGCCGATCCCAATGCCGCGATAGACGAGCCCCGCGTGCCGCGCCGTCACGCTTGCCGGTCTGGATGGCGCTGGGCAGGGTATCGGTGGGAGGCATCATGCAGGACTTCACCCCGAGAAACCCGGACTTCGCCCGCGTCGTGGCCGACAGTTTTGCCCGTCAGTCGATGATGGAGACGCTGGGAGCGCGACTGGTCAGCGTGGCGCCAGGCCATGTGGCCATCGAAAGCACCATGCCCGCCCATGTGCGCCAGCAACAAGGGTTGGCCCACGCCGGGCTCGCCTTTTCCATCGGGGACTCGGCGGCGGGGTTCTCGGGCCTGACGCTTCTGCCGCCGGCGCAGGAGATCGTGACCTCGGAGATGAAAATCCACCTGCTCGCCCCCGGCGCGGGCGAACGGATGCTGGCCGAGGGGCGCGTGCTGCGCGCCGGGAAACGGCAGCTTGTATGCGAGGCCGAGGTCTGGGCCCTTGCCGGGCCGCGCAAAACTCTGATCGCCAAACTGATCGGAACCATGGTTCCGGTGAACCTTCAGGAGGAGTGAGAGATGTCGCAACGTGTGACCATCGACATTCAGGATCATATTGCCGTCGTGACCATGGCGCGGCACGACAAGATGAACGCGCTCGACCGCGAACAGATCGAGGCGATCATCGAGGCGGGGCGCGAGGTGTCGCAGGCGAAGGGCGTGCGCGCCGTGGTGCTCACGGGCGGCGAGCGGGCGTTTTGCGCGGGCCTCGACATGGCCGCGATGGCGTCCATCGCACAGGATGCGCAGGCCGGGTTTCAGGACCGGACCCATGGGCGGTCCAACATCTATCAGGCGACGAGCATGGTCTGGGCGGAATGCCCGGTGCCGGTGATCGCGGCGATCCGGGGCTATACCTTCGGCGGCGGGTTCCAGATCGCGCTGGGCGCGGACATGCGGATCGCGTCGCCCGATGCGTCGTTCTCGATCATGGAGATGAAGTGGGGCATCATCCCCGACATGGGGGGAATGCATCTGGCACGGCGGCTGTTGCGGGGCGACGTGCTCCGGCGGTTGACCTATACCGCCGAAGTGTTCGGGGCCGAGGCGGCGCTGGGCTGGGGTGTTGTGACCGAGGTGGTGGACGATCCGCTGGCCCGCGCGATGGACCTAGCGGGCATCATCGCGGGGCGCTCGCCCGATGCGATCCGCGCGGCAAAGGCGCTGATCGACGAGACGGAACGCGCGTCGGCCGAGGATGTGCTGAAGGCGGAAAGCCGGGTGCAACAGGACCTTATCGGCGGCGCGAACCAGATGGAGGCCGTGTTGGCCGGGATGCAGAAACGGGCGCCCGCCTTCAAGGATTGAATTGCATTATTCTAACATTCTTGACTGACAGAGGCTCATACTTTGGTCAGTTTCTTGCGTAATTCGAACTTCTGGATCTTCCCGGTCGAGGTCTTGGGAAGCTCCTCGAACAGCACCTGCTTGGGCGTCTTGAAGCCCGCGAGCCGTTCGCGGACGAAGGCGATCAGCTCGGCCTCGGTCGCCGTCGCCCCTTCTTTCAACTCGACGAAGGCGCAAGGCACTTCACCCCATTTCTCGTCCGGTTTCGCCACCACGGCGCAGAGCGACACGGCCGGGTGGTGCATGAGGGCGTTCTCGACTTCGACCGAGGACACGTTCTCGCCGCCCGAGATGATGATGTCCTTGGCGCGGTCGGTGATCTTGATGTAGCCGTCCGGGTGCTGGAACGCGATGTCTCCAGTGTGGAAATAGCCGCCGCGAAACGCTTCGGTGGTCGCCTCCGGGTTTCTCAGGTAACCTTTCATCACGATGTTCCCGCGCGCCATGATCTCGCCCACGGTCTCGCCGTCCATCGGGACCTGCTCCATGGTCTCGGCGTCCATCACGGTGACCGCTTCCATGTCCGCGTTCAGAACCCCGGTTCGCGCTTTGATCGCGTAACGGTCATCGTCGGGCAGGGCGTCCCAGTCCTCGCGCCAGAGACATTCGGTGCCGTGGCCATAGATCTCGGTCAGCCCGTAGACCTGCGTGACGTTGAAGCCCAGAGGCTCGATCCCGGCTAGCGTCGCGGCGGGCGGGGGTGCGCCTGCGGTATAGACCTCGACCACGTGGTCGAACGCGCGCCGGTCGGCGGGTTTCGCGTTGATGAGGGAATTCAGCACGATGGGCGCGCCGCCGAAATGTGTGACGCCATGGTCCGCGATGGCGTCGTAGATCGCCTTGGCCGTTATGTCGCGACAGGTGATGACCGTGCCGCCGACCGCCGGGATCGTCCACGTGTGGCACCAGTTGTTGCAGTGAAAGAGCGGCACGATGGTCAGGTAGCGCGTGTCCTTGTTCAGACCCCAGGCCACCGCGACGCCCAGCGTGTGCAGGTAAGCACCTCGGTGCGAATAGACCACGCCCTTCGGCCGCCCGGTGGTGCCGGAGGTGTAATTGAGCGCGAGGCTTTCCCATTCGTCCTCGGGCATGACCCAGGCGAAATCCGGATCGCCCGATGCGACGAGCGCCTCATACTCCCGATGCGCGCCGGTGGCGGGGTATCCCGCGCTTGCGTCGGAGACCTCGATCACGAGGGGCGCAGGTCCCTCCATGCGCTTCAGCGCAGCTTCGAGGGGGCCGAGGAACTGGGTGTCCACCAGCACCACCTTGGCCTCGCCGTGGCCCAGGATATAGGCGACGCTGTCCACGTCGAGCCGCGTGTTGATCGTGTTCAGGATCGCGCCAAGGGCCGGGACGGCCCAATGCGCTTCGACCTGCGCGAGCGTGTTGGGCAGGATCGTTGCGACCACGTCACCCGAGGCCACGCCAAGGCCGGACAGCCCAGAGGCAAGCTGGCTCACCCGCCCGTGCAACTCGGCATAGGTAAAGCGCCGGTCGCCGTCGATCACGGCCATCCGGTCGGGAAAGACGGCCTTGGCGCGGCGCAGATGCGACAGCACGGTGAGCGGCACGAAATTCGCCGGTGTCTTGTCCAGACCTGTTTCGTCGCGCAGCCAGCCCATGTGATCCTCCCTCATGTCCTTCGGGAAAATCTAAACCCGGCCCCGCGCAGGTCAATGCGGCTTTTCGGTTGGCACGCGGGCGGTTAGGGTTGCACCATGATCATCTCGCACGGTCGTCGCTACATCTTTGTTCATGCGCCCAAGACCGGGGGCACGAGCCTTGCGCTCATGCTCGAAGGCAAGGCGATGAAGGATGACATCCTGCTGGGCGACACGCCCAAGGCGCGCAATCGGCGCGGACGGGTCAAGGATGTCGAAACTTCGGGGCGACTGTGGAAACATTCCATGCTGACCGATATCTACGGACTCGTGACACAGGCCGAGATCGAGGATTTCTTCGTCTTCACGCTGGTGCGTAATCCTTGGGACCGGATGGTGAGCTATTATCACTGGCTCCGGGCGCAGGATTTCGACCATCCGGCGGTGGAACGGGCCAAGGCGCTCGAGTTCCGGCCCTTCGTTCTGGACCCGCTGATCCTTGCCTCGATGGAGGCGAACCCCTTCACCCGCTACGTGACCGACCGAGACGGAGTCCTGCGCGGCGATCATTTCGTGCGGCTCGATCACATGGCGCAGGACCTCGAGATGGTCGAGGCGCGGATCGGCTGCAAGCTGGGACCTGTGGCGCACGAGAACGCTTCGAATCGCGACCGCGACTACCGGCACTACTACGGCGCGGTCGAGGCTGAAGCCCTTGCCAAAGCTTGCAAATCGGACATCGAGCGCTTCGGATACGCCTTTGATCCGGCCTGAGGCGTGGCACCGGTAAATGCGCCGGAAACATTGACCTGCGTCAAAGTGAGACTGTCGGCGGTTTCGTAACAGTGCCGCGCAATCGCCATATTTGTGCCCGAGTTTTTCCCCTCGGCACGCTTCCAATGAACCACACGACCGCAGCGGGCTGCCACCTTGCCCGGTCGAATGAACGCCTGGGGAAGACGACATGCTTGGTCTGCTCGACAAGCGAGATGTGCGCGCGACGCGCCGGATGGCCGACATGGGGTCATGGGAAGGGGACGCTGCCGGGTCCCTTGCCGCCCGTGGTCTGCCTTCCGGGACGCAGTTCGCCACCACATCCGGCTGGCAATCCGTGGAAACGGTCGCGGTGAGGGATGAGGTCCTCACATTCGATAATGGCCACGGGCCTGTCGTTGCGATGACGAGACCACCGATTGCCAGCCAGTTTTCCCGACAGCCGGACTTTGCCAGACCCGTTCATGTGCCCGCCGACGCGCCGGACAGCGTGACCTGGCTTCTCGGTGCAGCGACTGGCTTGCCTGCGCCCTATCCGACATTTCGTGGTGATACCGCGCGGCGCCTCGTCGCCGCCATCGCCGCAGAAGATGCCCGACAAGTGGAGGGGGGGATACCCGCCGCATGACGGGCCGCGGCGCGCGCGCATGTATGCATCCCAAGCGCGCGCCGCGATCCAGACACAGAACAGTTTCGCGTTGATCCTGCCCCCCAAACTCACCAGCGCGAAATTGAGCCCCGTCCGCCCCCCTTGCCGGACGGGGCTTTTTGTTGGGCGGTGTCAGTGGATGAAGCGTTGGGCCGGGAAAGCGATGATGCCGTCCTCGGCGAGCGTTTGCGCCGCCTTTGTGGACCCGGACCGTGCCGTGTCGATCAGGGATTTGAGCCCGTCGGGCGCATGACCCGTGGCTGCCGCGAGCACATCGCGCATATGGGGAAAGGAGTAGGCCTGTTCGGTCATATAGGCCGCGTCATAGGCGGTCTGGCCCAGCCCCGCATAATGGCGTAGCGACCCGCCCGCGTGGCGCAGCCGCGCCTCGAAGATCGAGCAGGCAATGAGACAGGCATCGGCCAGCCCGCGCAGCTCGCCTTGGTCGGCGCGGCGATCCATCGCGTCCACGATGCGGATAGTCAGCCGATCCACGCTCAGATGTTCGCGCATGTAGCGCGCCAGCGTGATCGCCGCGTAGTGCCGCAGGTTGTCCGTGAGCGGTATTCCGGTGTCCCGGATGCCATCGCCGACAAGGTCGTCGGCAGCGGCGACAAGATGGTCCTGCATCGCGTGCCCTCCAATGGTCTTGCCTTCAGCCCGGATCAGTCTGCGCCCGGACCCTGAGAAAAATGTTAATCGGGCGCGAAATTTGATCAAAAGAAAAAAGCGTGAGCGGCAGGGGTGGTTCCACTTTGCAGCGCGTGCGGGCGGTTTTTGGGGATTTGCGTGTTATTTCCGCATCATGCGGCTGCGCTCAGAGCGCGTCCCTGATCGTGTATCCCGCATAGGCCCCGGCGAGCAGAAGGCGACGGAAACGACCCAGCGGGAAGCGCCCTGGCGGGGTCGCGATCACCTCGGGACGGCGATCTTCGCCCCGGGTCAGTCCGGCGGCCAGCGCCCCGCAGTAGCTGCCCATTGCGACCCCGTTGCCGTGATAGGCAAAGGCGGCAGTGACCCCCTCCATCCCTGGCACCGGCCCCACATGGGGCGTGAACCGGCGGGCAAGGCAGGCGAGGCCCGACCAGCTATGGTTGACCTCGACGCTCTGCCACGCTGGGAACAGCCGGTGGAAATGGCGCAGGAGACGCGCGCGCGTCGCCGCCTCGGCTGCCTGCGAGGACCGGATGCCGCCGCGCATCCCGAACAGGAACCGCCCGTCCGGCAACTTTCGGAAGTAGTGGAGCAGGGTCCGCGTGTCATAGGCCATGAGGTCCGATGTCCAGCCTTGGGCCGCCTGTTCGTCGGGCGTGAGGGGGCGGGTCATCAGCGCACTCGACTGCACCGGCAGAAAGCGCCCCGCCATCCAGCGGGGCAGGTTGTCCGAGGAATAGCCGTTCGTGGCGAGGATCACCCGTTGCGCGGTGACCGTCCCGCCGGGGGTGGCGAGCCGCCAGCCGCCTGCGCCGCGGTCGAGCGTCGTGACCGGCGCGCGGGCGAATACCTGCGCGCCCGCGTCCCGCGCCGCACGAGCGAGGCCGGCGACATAAAGACCGGGATCAAGCGCGAAGCCCGCTCTTACATGCAATCCGCCGTGGGTTCCGGTCATGCCAAGGCCACGCTCGGCAAGCGCCCCCTGCGACAGGCGTTCGGTCGCGACCCCGATCCGCGCAAGCGTTGCCGCCTCGCGGTCAAAGGCCAGCGCCGCGCGCGGGTGGTGGGCCAGTTGCATCTCGCCGTCCGAATGGCGGTTCACGTCTATGCCATGGGCATTGGTGATGGCCTCGACCAGATCAATCGCCGCGACCTCGGCCCTGAGGAAATCATCCGCCGCTTGGGTCCCGTGTCGCCGCGCAAGAGTCGCGTGTTCCACTTTGGCCCCGCCCATGCAGCAAAACCCACCATTACGGCCCGAGGCACCCCAGCCGGGCGTCTGCGCCTCCAGCACCGCGACCGATGTGCCCGCCTGCGCCAGATGCAGCGCAGCGGAGAGGCCGGTAAAGCCGCCGCCGATCACCGCGACCTCGACGCCCAGGTCCGCCTCAAGCACCGGCCAGCCATCCGACAGCGACCAGGCGCAGGCCACCCTGGGCCCGTCGCCATAGGCGAAATCCTCGTAAAGCCGGGTCACAGCCGCCCGAGGTACGTGCGATACTCGATCTGCGAAATCGCGCTGGTGAGCTGCGAAATCTCGTCCCGGCGCACGGCGGCATAGATGTCGCGGTAGCCCGGCATGAACATCTCCCGCGCGATCTCGCTTTCGGCAAAACACTCGACCGCCGTCCCCCAGTCCGAGGTCAGCGCATCCGAAAACTCGCCGTTCATCTCTTCGAGCGGGGCGACGAGCGGCAGGTCGGGGTTGTCGAGACCGTAGATCATGCCCCCCAGCACGCCCGCGATGGCGAGGTAAGGATTCGCATCCGCCCCCGCGATCCGATGTTCGAGCCGCGCGCCGGGGCCAGACACCTCGGGCAGGCGGACGGCGGCGGCGCGGTTGTCCCAGCCCCAGTCCGGGGTATGCGGGGCAAAGCTGCCGCGCTGGAACCGCCGGTAGCTGTTCATATGCGGGGCAAAGATCGCCTGCAGGTCGTCCATCGTGTCGAGCGTGCCTGCGACGGCCTGTTTCAGCGTCGCCGAGGGTTCGTCCGTCCCCGCGTCAAAGATGTTGCGCCCGTCCTTGTCCACGACCGAGACATGCACATGCATCCCGTTGCCGGGATAATCGGCATAGGGCTTGGCCATGAAGGTCGCACTCATCCCGTGCTTGCGCGCGACGCCGCGCACGAGCCGGCGGAAGTAGAGCGCATCGTCGGCGGCGGCCATGACGTTGTCCGTGTGGTGAAAGTTCACCTCGAACTGACCGGGGCCGTATTCCGCGATGAGCGTATCGGGGGTCATCGACTGGTCCCAGGCCGCGTCGAGAATGTCGTCGAGGATCGCCTGCGTGCGGTCGAGCACCTCGAGGTCGTAGTTCTGCGCGGTGGGCGATTTGTCCGGCGGCACGGGCGCGTCGTTCTGGTCGTCGCGCGGCTTGTAGAGGTAGAACTCAAGCTCGGTGGCGACGACCGGGTTCAGCCCGCGCTCGTGGAACCGTTCGAGCACATGCTGAAGCTGGCGGCGCGGCGAATAGGGGGCCACGTCGCCGTCGTCGTCATGCATCTCGCAGAGCACTTGCGCCACCGTCCCGCCCGAGGCCGAAGCCCATGGCACGGGCCTGAGGCTGCCGGGCACGGGGATAAGGTTCCCGTCGGGGTCACCGATGGCGATGCCCAGACCCGTGGCCTCAACTTCCTCGCCGAGGATGTTGGGGGCATAGGTCGACAGCGGCATCCGAACGCCACCCTTGGCGATCTTGTCCTCGTCGTCACCGGGGAGCCATTTGCCACGCAGGATCGCGTTGATGTCGCACATCATCAACTCGACCCGTTCGGGCCGCCCGTGCTGGTCACAGAAGGCGGCGTATTCTTCTAAAAAGTCCTGCATCAGTTGGCCTGATTTTCTTCTCTCTGCCGGCGTGTGATCGACCGTTTCGAGCTGATCGAAAAGGTTATCACGCCGATCGTTACCATCCCGATCAGGATCGAGGACAGCGCGTTGATCTCGGGGCTGACGCCAAGTCGGACCGCCGAGAAGATCTTGATGGGCAGCGTCGTCGAGGACGGACCCGAGGCGAAGCTCGCGATCACGAGGTCGTCCAGTGACAGCGTGAAGCCCAGAAGCCACCCGGATACGACGGCGGGCGCGATGATGGGAAGCGTGACGGAGCGGAACGCGTCCCAGGGCGAACAGCCAAGGTCGAGCGCGGCCTCTTCAAGCGACTGGTCGAAGGTCGCCAGACGTGACGACACCACCACGGCGACATAGGCCATGCAAAAGGTCGTATGGGCGAGAATGATCGTCACCATGCCCCGGTCGAGCCCGATGGCAATGAAGAGGAGGAGGAGCGACAGGCCAAGGATGACGTCGGGCATGACGAGCGGCGCATACATCATGCCGGAAAACAGCGTCCGGCCGGGGAAACGCCCGGCGCGGATCAGCACGTAGGCCGCCGCCGTGCCAAGGATTGTCGCCAGCGTCGACGACACGACGGCCACCCGAAGCGTGACCCAGGCGGCGTCGAGAAACGCCTCGTTGCGCAGAAGCTCGCCATACCATTTGGTCGAGAACCCGGCCCAGACCGTGACCAGCCGGGATTCGTTGAACGAATAGACGACGAGGATCACCATGGGCAGGTAGAGGAACGCGAACCCGAGGGTCAGCGACGTGGCGTTGAACCAGCTCAGACGTCTCATGCCCCCGCCTCCCGCTGTTTCTGCTCGTTCCTGAGGTACAGGATGATGGGCACGATAAGGAGGAGGAGCAGGATCACGGCCACAGCTGACGCCACCGGCCAGTCACGGTTCGAGAAGAACTCCTCCCACAGGACCTTGCCGATCATCAGCGTGCCGGAGCCGCCGAGAAGCTCGGGGATCACGAACTCGCCCATGACGGGGATGAACACGAGGAAACAGCCCGCGATGATGCCGCCCCGCGACAGCGGAAAGGTGACGAGCCAGAAGGCCTGAAGCCGCGTGCAGCCAAGATCCTCGGCGGCCTCCAGAAGCGAGGTGTCGAGCCGGTCGAGCGCGGCATAGATCGGCAGGATCATGAAGGGCAGGTAGGTATAGACGATGCCGATATAGACCGCCGTCGTCGTGTTGAGAATCGTTAGCGGCGTGTCGATGACGCCGATCCAGAGCAGGAACTGGTTGAGCAGACCCTCTTGGGCGAGGATGGCCTTCCACGAATAGACCCGGATCAGGAAGGACGACCAGAACGGCAGGATGACGAGCATCATCAGCGTCGGGCGCCATTCATCCGGGGCCCGGGCCATGCCGTAAGCGATCGGGTAGGCCACGCAGAGCGCGAGGAAGGTCGAGGTCACCGCGATCTGGAGCGACGAAAGATAGGCTTTCCAGTAAAGGTTGTCGCTCGCCAGAAACTTGAAGTTGTCGAAATCGAGCCCGGCGAAGAAGGCCTTGACCCCCGCCCAGCCCTCGCTCAGGTCGAGGAGCGGCGTATAGGGCGGGATCGCGAGCGCCGGGTCCGAGACGCTGATCTTGAGCACGATCAGGAACGGGATCAGAAAGAATGCAAACAGCCACGAATAGGGCAGGAGGATAAGGGCCGCGCGTCTCATTCGGGCAATACCACGCCAGCCGAGGAGCGGAAGCTCACCCAGACCGTGTCGTCCCAAGTAAAGGACCGCCGGTCGATCCGGGTCGCGTTGGTCATCGCCGCCTTGATCATCTGACCGTTGGGCAGTTCGACGTGATAAGTCGAGATGTTGCCCAGATAGCCGATGTCGATGATCTTGCCTTCCATCGCGTTGGCGCGGTCCTGGGGGGCGGTTTCCGACACGAGCAGTTTCTCGGGCCGGATCGCGAAGGTGACCTTGTCCCCGTCCGAGAATTCACGTGCACATTCCGTTACTTCGATGGGGGGCACGTTGTCGGCATACTGGATCTGGTAGGCCTCCGGCCCGGTCTTCCTGATCGTGCCTTTGATCAGGTTCACGTCGCCGATGAAATCCGCGACATAGACGCTGCCGGGGGCTTCGTAGATGCGGGGCGGTGTGTCCACCTGAATGATTTTGCCATGGTCCATCACGGCCACGCGGGAGGCGACGGTCATCGCCTCTTCTTGGTCGTGGGTCACGATGACAAAGGTGGTGCCGGTCTTTTCCTGAATGTCCATCAACTCGAACTGCGTCTCTTCGCGCAGCTTCTTGTCGAGCGCGCCGAGCGGTTCATCGAGCAGCAGCAGTTTCGGTGCCTTGGCGAGCGAACGCGCCAGCGCCACGCGCTGCCGCTGGCCGCCGGAAATCTGGTGCGGCTTGCGCTTGGCGAACTGTTCAAGCCGGGTGAGGCGCAGCATCTCTTCGACCCGTGCGTTCAGCCGCTCCTTGTCCATGTTGGCCTCGCGTTTGAGGCCGAAGGCGATGTTGTCCCAGACCGACAGATGCGGGAACAGCGCGTAGGACTGGAACATCATGTTCACCGCGCGCTTGTTGGGCGGCACGTCGGCCATGTCCTTGCCGCCGATGGTGATGGTGCCCTCGGTCGGCGTCTCGAACCCCGCGAGCATCCGCATCATCGTTGTCTTGCCGCAGCCCGACGGGCCGAGGAGCGCAAAGAACTCGCGCTCATAGATGTCGATGGTCTGGTCGTCTATGGCAGTGAAGGTGCCGTATCGCTTGGTGACGTTCTTGAACTGGATGAGCGGCACCGCGTTCGGGTCGGCCCATGGCGCAAAGACGTTCGCCGGTTTCTTGATCGGTTGTGCCATTTTCACCCACACTATCCCTGACAGGCAAAACCCCGCGCGGAGGCTCCGCGCGGGGGGTAGATCGTTCGGATCAGGTGCCCGATTTGACCTTGGTCCAGAGCCGCGTGACGGTGCGCTGCACCTGCGCGTCATAGGGCCCTTTGGTGTAGAGGTTCTCCAGCGTCGCCTCGTCCGGGTAGATGGCGGTGTCGCCGATCACGTCCTCGTTCAGGAACTCCTGTGAGGCTTTGTTGCCGTTGGCGTAGTAGACGTAGTTCGACGCCGCCGCCATGTTCTCGGGGTCCATGATGAAGTTGAGGAAGGCATGCGCACCTTCCGGGTTCGGTGCGTCCACCGGGATCGCCATCTGGTCGAACCACATCAGCGCGCCTTCCTTGGGCGCGTTGTAGACGATCTCGTTGCCATTGTCGGCTTCCGCCGCGCGGTCACGCGATTGCAGGATGTCGCCGGACCAGCCGAAGGCCACGCAGATGTCGCCGTTCGCCAGCGCCTCGATGTATTCCGAGGAGTGGAACTTCTGCACATAGGGGGCGATGGCGGCAAAGACCGGCTCGACCTTTGCAATCACCTCGGGGTCCTTGGTGTCCGGGTCCTCGCCGATGTAGGTCAGCGCGGCCGGGATCATCTCGTCCGGCGCGTCGAGCATCATCACGCCGCAGGAGGCGAGCTTTTCCATGTTCGCCGGATCGAAGACCAGCGCGAGACTGTCGATGGGCGCATCCTCGCCCAGCACTTCGGTCACCTTGCCGACGTTCGCGCCGATGCCCGTGGTGCCCCACATGTAGTTGATCGCGTATTCGTTGCCCGGATCGTATTGCGAAGTCCGCTCTTCGATCACGTCCCACATGTTTTCGATGTTAGGCAGCTTCGACTTGTCGAGCTTCTGGAACGCGCCCGCCGCGATCTGGCGCTGCAGGAAAGATCCCGTCGGCACCACGACGTCATAGCCGGACCCGCCCGCGAGCATCTTGGTTTCAAGCAGTTCGTTCGAATCGAACACGTCGTAGATCAGCTCGATCCCGGTCTCTTCCTCGAACTTGGTCAGAAGCTCTTCGTCGATGTAGTCGGACCAGTTGTAGACGCGCACTTCGTCGGCCATCGCGGCCTGCGCACCCATCGCGGTCGCTGCAAGGAGCAGGGTTTTGAGTTTCATGATTGCCTTCCTGTTGGTTCTTAGGCCTGTGTTTTCGTTGCGAAACGCGAACCTCACGGGTCGGATGACTCGTCGCGCGGTTGGGTTTCGTCCGGGGCATTTGATCAAAACGACCTCAAGCAGGCAATGGGCAATATCCCGCGATCCGCCGCAAAGTGGCTCACACATTGGGCATTGCTCAAGTTTTGGGCGGCGCCAGAACCGCATCCGGTGTCTGCCCGCACGCCCCTGACGCGCGTTCGCCCCGTGCCAGAAGGCGGTCCATAAGGAACGCGCGTTCGCCGCCCTGTGACCTCATCGCCAAAGCATTTGATCAAATGGACAGGGGGCGTCTATGGTGCGTTTCGTTGGTCAGACCAGCCCCCACTGCACCGACCGGAAAGCACTCGATGAACCAGACCCACGCCAAACTGCCCGATCACGAACGTGCCTATCGCGCGCTCAGGGACATGATTCTCACCGGCGAACTTGCACCTGGGCAGGCCGTGACCATCCAGGGACTGGTCGATCTGCTGGGCCTTGGCATGACCCCCGCGCGCGAGGCGATCCGCCGCCTGACCTCGGAAGGGGCATTGAGCTTCAAGGGAAACCGCCGGGTCAGCGTGCCAGAGATGGACGCCCACACCTATGATCAACTGGCCTTTGCGCGTCTCGCGGTAGAGCCGGAACTGGCCCGCCGCGCGGTGCCCCGTCTGGACCAGTCGACCATTGCCACGCTCGAAACCCTTGATGCAAAGGTGGACGATGCGATCTCCAAGGGGGACGTGCGGGGGTATCTCGAAGGCAACCGGCTGTTTCACGTCCGGCTCTACGAACGCGCCGAGGCCCCGGTGCTCCTCTCGATCTCCAACATGTTGTGGCTGCGCACCGGCCCGTCCCTTCGGGTCATGCTGGGCCGTGCGGGCACCGCGAACCTGCCCGACCAGCATCAGGAAGCGCTGGCGGCAATGCGCGCGGGCGATGCCGAGGGCGTGGCACAGGCGATCCGCGCCGACATCGAGCAAGGCATCCGGCAGGTGCGCTCGTCGCTCGCCACCGAGGACGAAGGCAAAGCCCCCGATTTCCTTTGACCCTGACCCCGCACCTGCGTTGACACGGAAAAATTTGATCATATTGTGACCGGCGACGCCCGGCGCAGCCTTCTTGCGACGCCGGATCCCACTCACGACCCCTCGCGCACAGGCCATCTTGAAGAGGCGGCGCGCACGACCCGACCGGGAGGCCCCATGAACAATATCACGAATCACATGCCCACCGCCGAGCTTCAGGCCATCGACGCGGCGCACCATATGCATCCCTTCTCGGCGAACAAATCGCTGGGCGAAAAGGGCGCGCGCATCATCACTCGGGCCGAGGGCGTGACGCTGACCGACAGCGAGGGGCAAAGCATCCTCGACGCGATGGCGGGCCTCTGGTGCGTCAACATCGGCTACGGGCGCGACGAGCTGGCCGATGTGGCGGCCCGTCAGATGAAGGAACTACCCTACTACAACACCTTCTTCATGTCCTCCCACGTGCCCGCCATCGCGCTGTCACAGAAGCTGGCCGAGCTCGCGCCGGGCGACCTGAACCACGTGTTCTACGCTTCGGGCGGCTCCGAGGCGAACGACACCAACCTGCGCATGGTTCGCGCCTACTGGGCCGCGCTGGGCAAGCCAGAAAAGTTCAACGTGATCAGCCGCAAAAATGCCTACCACGGGACCTCTATGGGGTCGGGAAGCCTGGGCGGCATGGCGTCGATCCACTCGCAGGGCGGTCTGCCGATCCCCGGCATCCACCACATTGGTCAGCCCTACTGGTATCTCGAAGGCGGCGACATGAGCCCCGAAGAGTTCGGGATCATGCGCGCCCGCGAGCTTGAGCAGAAGATCGACGAGTTGGGCGAGGACAAGGTCGCGGCCTTCATTGCCGAACCCATTCAGGGCGCAGGCGGCGTGATCATCCCGCCCTCGACCTACTGGCCCGAAGTGAACCGCATCTGCCGTGAGCGTGACATTCTGCTCATCGCGGACGAGGTCATCACCGGCTTTGGCCGCACGGGCGAATGGTTCGGGTCCGAGTATTACGACATCCAGCCCGACATCATGACTGTCGCCAAGGGCATCACCTCAGGCTACATCCCGCTGGGCGCGTCGATCGTGTCGGACAAAGTGGCCGAGGTCATCGGGCGCGACGACTTCAACCACGGCTACACCTATTCCGGCCACCCGGTCGCCTGTGCCGTGGCACTCGAGAACCTGCGGATCATCGAAGAGGAAAAGATCGTCGATCACGTGCGCGACGAGGCGGGGCCCTATCTGGCCGAGAAATGGCACCAGCTGGCCGATCACCCCTTCGTGGGCGAGACGACCATCGTGGGCATGATGGCCTCGCTCGCGCTCACCGCCGACAAATCCTCGCGCAAGCCGTTCAAGGCCAAGCCTGGAACCGTGGGCCTCATGACCCGTGAACGCTGCTTTGGCAACAACCTGATCATGCGCCACGTCTACGACCGCATGATCGTCGCCCCGCCGCTTGTGATGACGAAATCCGACATCGACGTGCTCTTTGAACGCGCGGTGCAGTCGCTCGACGAGGCCTACAAGAATGTCAAGGACGCAGGGCTTCTGGAAACGGCGGACTGATCGCGAACCCATGGCGCTCGACATCCTCACAGTGAACGACAGGCCGGGTGAATACCCGGCCTCTTACTATGCGGCGACGGTGGATCTGTTGCCCCCGATGGACCCGGCCGAGGGGGCCCTTTCTGCGGATGTGGTCGTGATTGGCGGCGGCTTTACCGGCCTGTCCGCCGCGCTCCACATGGCGCGGGCGGGGCTCGACGTGGTGCTGCTCGAAGCCTCGCGCGTTGGCTTCGGCGCATCGGGGCGCAACGGCGGGCAGGTCTCCGTTGGCCAGCGGATCGAACAGGATACGCTCGAGAAACTCGTGGGCGTGGAACGCGCGCGGGCACTGTGGGACATCGGCTGCGAGGCGGTCGACCTGACCCGCGCCTTGGCGGACGAGTTCGCGGGTGGGGCGGAGTGGGTGCCGGGGGTGATCCACGCCGACCACAAGCCGGGCTTCGTGAAACATACGCATGCTTACGTTCGCAAGATGAAAGAGGAGTACGGCCACAATTCCATGTCGGCCCTGGACCGCGAAGAACTCCGCGCGCTCTGCGCCTCGGACGCCTACCACGGCGGCCTCATCGACACGGCATCCGGCCATATCCACCCCTTGAAACTTGCGCTGGGACTGGCGCGGGGCGCCCTCGCCGCCGGGGCGCGGCTCTTTGAAACCTCGCGCGTCCTGTCGGTCACCGAAGGCCCGCGCGTGACAGTCAAGACCAACCGCGCCACCATCAAAGCCGATAACGTCCTATGGGCCACGAATGGTTATCTCGGCAAGGCCGAGCCGCGCACCGCCGCGCGCGTGATGCCCATCAACAATTTCATCGTAGCGACCGAGCCGCTCGGCGCGCTTGCCGACGACCTGCTTCCCGGCAATCACGCCGTGGCCGACAGCAAGTTCGTCATCAACTACTTCCGCCTCTCCGCCGACAAGCGGATGCTTTTCGGGGGCGGCGAGTCCTACGGCTACAAGTTCCCCGACGACATCGCGGCCAAGGCGGGCAAGCCGATGGTCGAGATTTTCCCCCAGCTTCGTGACGTGAAAATCGACTATGCTTGGGGTGGCACGCTGGGCATCACGATGAGCCGCCTGCCGCATGTGGCGCGGCTGTCGTCCAAGGTCTACGACATCTCCGGTTACTCGGGGCAGGGCGTGGCGCTGGGCACCATGGCGGGCAAGATCATGGCCGAGGCGCTGGCGGGACAGGCGGGGCGGTTCGACCTCATGGCCAGCGTGCCGACCCCGCGTTTTCCGGGCGGTGCCGCGCTGCGTGCGCCGCTTCTGGCCGCCGCGATGCTCTGGTATTCAATCCGGGACAAGCTTTAAGCTTCGGGAAACTCGAGGTGCCCGTCCGGCACCCAGCCAGTTTCGCCCGAACCGCTCCGGCACAGCGTCCAGCCGTGGGTGCGCTCGATGGCCGTCAGCACCTCGCCCGCCTGGCAGGTGAGTTCCACCGCCGAATGATCATGAAGCGCGTAGGGCGTGCGGTCGACAAAGGCCACGACCCCGTCCGGCACCCAGCCCTCGCGCCCTTCCGCGATGGCCCAGAGCCAGCGATGCCCGTGCCGCACCTCCTCGCGCCCCGTCAGGTCGATCGGGGTGCCGGAGGTGAAGCGGATCGGGTCCGATACGCTCGATACCCAGTCGCGCGTGACGACCAGCTCCCGCGCCACCCTCGCACTTTTCGCGTATACGCTGACCGGATGATGGGGCATAGGCCCCAAATTCTTGTCCTTTTCCGACATTCGCGCTAGTCGCCCCGCGCCGCCGCCAATGCCTCTGGCAAGGCGCTCGCAAGGACGTCGAGGTCCTCGGGCTCGCCCACCGACACCCGGATGCAGCGGTCCTGCGGCTCTGCAAAGGGCATCCGCACGAACACATCGCGCGCGATCAACTCGCCCAGCACGGCGCGGGCAAATGCCCCGTCCGACCCGCAGTCTATGGTCACGAAATTGGTGGCCGAGGGCAGAGAGGTCAACCCGTTCGCCGCCGCGATTTCCGCGATCCGGCCCCGCGCCACGACGACCTTGGCCTGCACCTCGGCGAGGTAATCCTCGTCTTCGAGCGCCGCCAGCGCCCCGACCTGCGACAGCCGCGCCATGCCGAAGTGGTTGCGCACCTTGTTGAAGGCCGAGATCAGATCGGCGGTCCCGATGGCATAGCCGACCCGCGCCCCCGCCAGGCCATAGGCCTTGGAAAACGTCCGCATCCGGATCACACGCGGATCGGTCACGTCGAGCGCGGGTGCGGTGCCTTCGGGCGCGAACTCGAGATAGGCCTCGTCCAGCACCAGAAGCGTCCCCTCCGGCACCGTTTCGATCATCCGCTGCATCGTGGCCGCGTCGTGCCATGTGCCCATCGGGTTGTCGGGGTTCGCGATATAGACGAGCTTCGCGCCCACTTCGCGCGCCTTGTCGATCAGCGCCACCGGGTCCTCGTGGTCGTCCCTGTAGGGGACCGTGACCAGATCACCGCCAAAGCCCGCCACATGGTAGTTGAAGGTCGGATAGGCGCCGAGCGAGGTCACCACCTTGTCCCCCGGTCCGACGACAAGCCGCACGAGATAGCCCAGAAGGCCGTCGATGCCTTCCCCCACCATGATGTTGTCCATTGATACGCCGAGCCGCCCGGCCAGAGCGGCCCGCAGGTCCCAGCTTTGCGCGTCGCCATATTTCCACGTCTCGCCCGTCGCCGCGGCCATCGCGGCCACCGCGCGGGGCGAGGGGCCAAAGAGGCTCTCGTTCGCACCGAGGCGCGCGCTGAACGGGTGACCACGGTCACGCTCCTGCGTCTCTGGCCCCACGAAGGGCACCGAGGCGGGAAGCGAGGCGGCAAGATCGGTATAGCGGGGGCCTGAGTGGCCAATGTCTCGTGTCATGGCCGCATCTTCGTGGAAGCGCACAACGACGACAAGGGGGCGACCTTGGGGACGGGGCGCCGTCAGTCGAACTTCTTCGAGGGGGCCAGCACCGTCGCCTCGCCCTTGAGCACCGGCTTGCCCGCCACGTGGCACTCGGTCTTGAGCGTCACGCGGCGTTTGGCGTGGTCGATCTCCATCACCGTCACCTCGGCGCGCACCACATCGCCGGGACGCACGGGGGCCAGGAACTTGAGGCTCTGGCCCATGTAGATCGTGCCATGACCCGGAAGCTGCTCGCCGATGACCGCCGATATCAGCCCCGCCGTCAGCATCCCGTGGGCGATCCGGCCCTCGAAGATCGTGTCCTGCGCGTATGCCTCGTCCAGATGGACGGGGTTGCGATCGGTCGAGACCTCGGCAAAGAGCTCGATATCCCGGTCAGTGACTTCCTTGGTGAGGTGCCGCTGCATCCCGATCTCGAGATCCTCGATGCAGATCGTGCCTCGGGGGAAATTATCCAACATTGGCTCCTCGCTCCTGCGTTCCGGGGTCAAAAGATCCGGTGGGTAATAAATGGCGGTTTATTGCCGTGTTCCAGCAATAATATTACTTTGCAGTTGCAGAAATCAAGTGCCAATTGGTCTTAGCGCAGATAGCCGATGGCATAGGTCGGTGCGACCATTTCCCTTGAAACAAAGGCGCTGAGCAGGTCTGCGTCCGGTTGCCGCGTGGTGCCAGTGTCAGCGCGCGCGAGACCGCCGGTGATGAAGAGGGAATCGATATCCTCTCCCAGCGCACCCTTTATGTCGGTCAGGATACCGTCCCCTATGGCAAGGATCCGGTTGTCCGCTGGCAGGGACCCCATGGCCGCCAGCCGCCGCCGGGCAAGGTCGTAGATCGGCGGATGGGGCTTTCCGAAATAGAGGCTCTCGCCCCCCATCTCGGTATAGATCGCCGCGACCGCCCCGGCGCACCATTCCCGCGTCTCGCCGCGGTCCACGACGATATCGGGGTTGGCACAAAGGAGCTTCAGCCCCTTCTGCTTGGCCAGCAGCAGCGCGGGCCGCAGGTCGTTCGGATCGGCCAGCGGATCGAAGGGACCGCAACAGACGATCCCCTCCGCCTCGTCCAGCGGTACTTCACGGATATCCACGGGGTTCTCGATGAGTTTCATCGGGTCGAAAAACACCCGGTCATCCGGCTCGCCCATGAACCAGACCTTCGACCCCACCGCGCCCGTGAACATCGCCACCCGTGCGGCATCGCCCGAGGTCGCAATGGCGTCCCAGGTATCCGTGGGCAGGCCCATCTTGGCCAGTTGCCGCCCCACGCTCGCCCGATGACGCGGCGCATTGGTGACGAGGATGACCTGCTTGCCCATAGCGCGAAACGCTTGCAGCGCCGCCACGGCCTCGGGAAAGGGCGTGTGGCCGTCATGGACACAGCCCCAAAGGTCGCAAAACAGCGCATCGTAGGGCGCGGCAATGTCGGCAAGGCTTTCGATGATACGGGTCATGGCGGCTCCTTCGTCGGCTGACCAAAGGCTTAGCCGATGTGAACCGCAGGGGCAGCCGGAAACGACAGCGTTCCGCAACGAAAAAGGGCGGCCCGAAAGCCGCCCGTCGTGGTCCGATCAGTCCTGCGATCAGAGCGCGAGGTTCGGAATGATCTGCTTTTTGCGCGACATGATGCCCGGCAGCACGACCGTGTCGCCCGACACGGCGGTGGCAAAGCTCTTCTCGGCTACGGTCTTGACCAGATCGTTGGGGACGAGCAGCGTCGCCTCTTCCTTCAGAATGTCGACGATGAACAGAAGCACCTGATCGACGCCGTCTTCTTCGGCCACCTTGGGCATCGAGGACATCAGGCTGTCCTTGCGGTCGAGCACGATCTTGGGCGCGGTGGTTTCGAGCACCGAGACGCGGAACGACTTGCCGCCCACTTCGTATTCCTTTGAGTCCATGCGCAGAAGCTCGGCATCCGAAAAGGCGCTCACGTCCGACTTGGCCGCAAACATCTCGGCGGCATAGTCGGGGATCGACAGGCCCAGCTCCTTGGCCAGCGTCTTGGCCACGTCCACGTCGTGGTCGGTCGTGGTGGGCGAACGGAACTCCAGCGTGTCCGACAGGATGCAGGACAGGGCGAGCGCCTTGATCTCCTTGGGCATCCGGGCCGTGTCGTCGCCCATCAGGTCATACATGATGGTCGCGGTGCAGGCGAGCGGGCGGATCGTGATGTCGATCGGCCCTTTGGTTTCGAGCCCGCCGACGAGTTTGTGGTGGTCGATGATCTGCACCACGTCCGCGTCGTTGATCGCGGAGGGCAGCTCGGCGGGGTTGTTGGTGTCCACGATCACGCAACGCTGACCGGGGGCCAACTCGCTGATGATCTCGGGCTTCGTTTGTTCCCAACGGTCGAGCATGAACAGCGCCTCGGTGTTGGGTTCCCCCAGCAGCACGGCCTTGGCGTCGACGCCTTTGACCTCGTTCAGATACCAGGCCCAGATCAGCGGCGAGCCGGTGGAATCGGTGTCAGGAGATTTATGTCCGAAAACGAGCGTGGTCATGTGCGTGTCCCTCGAGGCGAGCAAAGCGGTTTCAAAGTCGCGCGCCTTATAGGTTCACGGGCAGACCTTGTCACCACCCCCTGTGTTGGCCCCTTTGTCGCGGTCGCAAACCGCGCTAGGATGGCGCATGGCGAAACGAGCAGAGACCGCACTTTATCCACCCGTGAAGAGGTGGCTCGAGGCGGCGGGATACGAGGTGAAATCCGAAATCGGGCCGGTCGATGTGCTGGCTTGCCGCGAGGGGTCAGAGCCGCTCGTGGTCGAACTCAAGGCGGGCTTCTCGCTCACGCTCCTGCAACAGGCCGTGGCGCGGCAGGCCGTCACCGACAGCGTCTATGTGGCCGTGCCGCGCTGGTCGGGCAAGTCGGGGTGGAAGGCCTTCAAGGAAAACATCGGTTTGTGCAAGAGATTGGGCCTCGGTGTCCTCTCTGTGCGTGAAAAAGATGGATTTGTGGAAGTCCACTGCGACCCGGTCCCCTTCACGCCGCGCAAGTCCACGGCCCGAAAGACCCGCCTTCTGTCCGAATTTGCCCGCCGGGAGGGCGATCCCAACATGGGAGGCACCAAGGGGCAGATCATTACCGCCTGGAAACAGGACTGCGCGAAGATCGCCGCCCACCTCTCGGCCCATGGCCCCTCCAAAGGCGCCGCCATCGCCAAGGTAACCGGCGTCACCCGCGCCACGCGGATCATGTATCTCAATCAACTGGGCTGGTTCGCGCGCCTCGACAAGGGCCTCTACGACCTCACCGAAGCGGGCCGTGCGGCAAACGCGGCCACGCACGAACCCGCCTCCTTCTCTGGTTCATAAATATCCCGGAGGGGGTCTGGGGGAGGCAGAGCCTCCCCCAGTGCCGCGACGCCGTCAGGCGGCGCAACACCTCAGTTCTCGATGATCGTCTTCACGTTGACGAATTCCTTCATGCCGAAGCCACCGTGTTCACGCCCGTAGCCGGAGTTCTTGACCCCGCCAAAGGGCATGTTCGGCGTCGCCACGTTGAACCCGTTCACAAAGACCATGCCGGTGTCGAACTCCTCGCGCGCGAGCGTCACCGCTCGCTCCACGTCACGCGAAAAAATCCCGCCGCCCAGTCCGAATTTCGAATCGTTCGCAATCCGCATCGCGTCCTTGTCGTCCTTGGCGCGGATCACGCTCGCGACCGGGCCGAACAGCTCCTCGTCATAGGCGGGCTGACCGGGCGCCACGTCTTCGAGCACCGTGGCCGGGTAGAAGGCACCGCGCCGGTCGGGGACCTTGCCGCCGCAGGACAGCTTCGCGCCCTTCGCGATCGACTTCCACACCTGATCATGGAGCTTGTCGCGCAGCTCCTCGCGCGACATCGGACCCAACTTGGTGGATGCGTCGCGGGGATCGCCAAGCTCGATCTTCGACATCGCCTCGACAAATCCCGAGATGAACTGGTCGTAGACCGCATCGACAACCACGAAGCGTTTCGCGTTCACACAGGTCTGCCCGTTGTTGTAGAGCCGCCCCATCACGCAGGTCTTGACCGCCAGCTCCAGATCCGCGTCCGACAGCACGAGGTAGGCGTCGTTCGAGCCAAGCTCCATCACGGTCTTTTTCAGCGCCGCGCCGGCTTTCTCCGCCACATGCCGCCCGGCGCCCTCGGACCCGGTAAGGGTCACGCCGCGCACCTTGTCATGGGCGATGACCTCGTCCGAGAGGTCATGGTCGATTACGAGAACGGTGAAGAGATCCTTGGGCAGGCCCGCCTCCTCCATGAGGTCGCGCAGAAACAGCCCCGACCCAGTGCAGCTTGCCGCATGTTTCAAAAGTACGCCGTTGCCCGCCATGAGGTTCGCGATGGCATAGCGGATCGCCTGGTAGGCCGGGAAATTCCACGGCTGGATGCCGTAGATCACACCGATGGGCGCATATTCGATATGGCCCTTTTCGCCGTTCTCCACGTCGCGGGTCTCGCCAGCAAGCTCCTTTGGCCCGGTCTCGGCGGTCCATTTGCAGATCGCGGCGCAAAGCTCGATCTCGGTCTTGCCGTCTTTCAGGAGCTTCCCGGTCTCTTCCGTCATCAGCGTCGCAAAATCTTCGGCCTTGGCGGTCAGCGCCTCGCCGATCTTGCCGATGACCTTGGCCCGCTCCTGAGGTGCCACGCGGCGCCAGTCGAGAAAGGCCTCGTGGCACCGCTCGACGGCGGCGAAGGCCTCGTGTTTCGACATGAGGTCGTAGCTCTTGATCGGCTCATTGGTGAAGGGGTTGATCGTGGTGATCTGGTTCTTGTCGACGCTGTCTTTCACGGCGTGTCCTCCTGTTCGTTGGCCGCGCGTCTGGCGCGGCGTCAGGAGGGACAACGAAGGACCGGCGCACTCCGTTCCGAGTGCGCCGGTCCCGATTTCGCGATCCGGCGTTGAACCGCCGGTGGGAAGCCTCTGTCAGGCGACCTGAGCCAGCGTCATTTTGGGCGTGACGCCCAGCGCATGGACGATGTCGCGGGTGATGTCGGTCTTGTTCAGCGTGTAGAAATGCAAGTCTTCCACGCCGCCCTCAATCAGCTCGGAACAGAGTTCCGTGGCGAGCGACACCGACAGAAGCTCCTCGCGCCCGTCACGGAGCGCCCGCTCATAGGCCTCGTCAAGCCAGAGCGGCACCGGCGCGCCGCAACGCTGGGCAAATTTCTTCACGCCCGTCCACGACTGGATCGGCAGGATGCCCGGAATGATCGGCGCGTCGATCCCGGCCGCCACGCATTTGTCACGGAAGCGGAAAAACGTGTCGGCCTCGAAAAAGAACTGGGTGATCGCCGAGGACGCGCCCGCGTCGATCTTGCGCTTGAGCCACTCGACGTCGGCGTCGGTGTGGCCCGCATCGGGGTGCGGGTCGGGATAGGCGCCGACGCGGATGTTGAACTTGCCGGTCTTGGCCAGTGCCTCGATCAATTCGACCGAATTGGCAAAGCCGTTTTCATAGGCCTTGAACTTGTCCGCGCCCTTCGGCGGATCGCCCCGGAGCGCCACGATCTCGGTCACGCCCGCCTCGGCATACTGATGCGCGATCTCCAGGGTCTCTTCCCGCGTCGCGTTCACGCAGGTCAGATGCGCGGCGACGTTGAGGCCATAGCGTCGGTGGATCGTGCCCACGGCGTCATGGGTCAGCTCCCGCGTCGTGCCGCCCGCGCCATAGGTGACCGAGACAAAGCTGGGGTCTAGCGGGGCAAGCTCGCGTACGGTGTCGGCAAGGCGGAAGGCGCCCTCGATGTTCTGCGGCGGGAAGAATTCGAAGCTGATGTTGGGCGTGGTCATGTCGCAATTCCATATCTTTGGTTGATCTCAAGCTAGGGGCTTCCATCATCTGAGACAAATTCATAATATTCAGAAAGATTATGAGGGCTGCTCAAGATGTATCTGGAATTTCGCCACCTGCGCACAATCCGCGCCATCCACGAGGCGGGCGGGCTGGCGCGTGCCGCCGACATGCTTCACATTACACAGTCCGCTTTGTCCCATCAGGTCAAAGGGTTGGAAGAGCAGGTCGGGATGGAGTTGTTTCTCCGGCGCTCCAAGCCCATGAAGCTCTCGCCCGCCGGGCAAAAGCTCCTGCGCCTCGCCGAAACGATCCTGCCCGAGGTCGCGCGGGTCGAGGAGGAGTTTCGCAACATGCAGTCG
The DNA here is from genome assembly GCA_001626765.1 of Maritimibacter sp. REDSEA-S28_B5. Lineage (GTDB taxonomy): Bacteria > Pseudomonadota > Alphaproteobacteria > Rhodobacterales > Rhodobacteraceae > Maritimibacter. The sequence goes on along the minus strand of LUOO01000045.1, from coordinate 71,783 downwards.
GGCCGGTCGGGCCGGATGCATATCGCCATCGAATGCCACGCCTGTTTCGATTGGCTCTTTCCGGTGCTCGACGGCTTTCGCGCGGTCTGGCCAGATGTGGACGTGGACATTAGGATGCGGCTGGCCTTCGACGCGATGGAGGCGCTAAGGCGCGAGGAGGTGGACTTCGTCATCTCCTCGGACCCGGTGTCGATCCCTGGGGTCACCTTCACGCCGCTCTTCGACTACGAGCCGAAATTCGTCTGCCCGCGCGGGCACCGGCTGGCCGAGAACGACTGGATCGAGGCCGAGGATTTCGCGGAAGAGATCCTGCTCCATTACCCGGTCGAGCGCGCGAAACTCGACATCTTCACCCAACTCCTGACGCCTGCCAAGGTCGAGCCGCGCGGGACAAGGCCGGTGGAACTGACCGAAGTCATCCTGATGCTGGTCGCCGCCGGGCGCGGGGTCACGGTGCTGCCCGACTGGGTGCTGGGGAAATATCGCGACAACCCGGACTACGTGATCTTGCCGATCACCGAAGGCGGGCTCACCAAACGGATGCACGCGGCCACGCGGGACGAGGAGGTGGCCAAGCCCTACATCGCCCACATGATGGGCAGGGCGCCCTTGCGCGGGAAAAGGCAGGGCGCCCTTGCGCGGGAAAAGGCAGGGCGCCCTTGCGCGGGAAAAGGCAGGGCGCCCTTGCGCGGGAAACCGCTCTAAGCGGGCGCTTATGCCGATCGGTCTAAGCCCTGCGCCAATCGCGGCGGGCTGGCTGGCGGGGCATGTCAGGTGCGAGACGACGGGCATCCCGCCCGCCGCTCGCGCCTGAAAGGAAACACCATGAACAAGTTTACCCTGACCCTTGCCGCCCTTGCCGTCGCGCTGCCCGCCGCCGGCTTTGCTTCGAACGATGACGGCACCGCCATGGCCGCGCCCACCGATCTCGCCATGGGCACCATTCTGGGCACGGACGAAGCCTCCGTGCGCAACGCGCTCACGGGCCTTGGCTACGAGGTCCGCAAGATGGACATGGAGGATGGGGCGATCGAGGCTTACGTCGTGAAGGACAAATTCATGGCCGAGGTCTATGTCAACGCCAAGACGGGCGAGGTCATCAAGGTCTCGGGCAATGACTGATCGTTTCCTGACGCAGGCCGTCACGGACGCGGGAACGGGGGCGGCGCAAACGCCGTCCCGACCCGACCGGGGCGTGCGGGTCTGGGATCCACTCGTGCGATTCATTCACTGGGGTCTCGCGGCCGCGGTGCTGACCAACGCGCTTCTGGACGACCCGGACTCGAAGCTCCATGAGGCACTGGGCTACGTGGCCGTCGGGCTGGTGGCGCTGCGGGTGCTCTGGGGGCTGATCGGCACCGAACACGCGCGGTTCGCGGCCTTTCCGCTCAACCCGCTCGCCGCCCTGCGCCACTTTGGCGACTTGATCCGCGGGCGACACAGCGTGCATCTTTCCCATAACCCTGCCGGCGCGCTCATGGCCTACAACCTGTGGCTTTCCGTGATCGGCATGGGGGTGACGGGGTACATGATGGGAACCGTGGCGTTTTTCGGGATGGACTGGGTCGAGGAACTGCATGAGGCGATCTATGCCTGGATCATGGCCTCCGTTTTGCTGCACCTTGGCGGCGTCCTGCTCGACAGTCTCGTCACGCGCCTGAGCCTCGTGGGGGCGATGATCCACGGGCGCAAGCGGCTGCCGGGGCGGCGTTCTTGAGCATGAAGCGGGCCCGGACAGCACGGACACCGGAGCGGCGGGCCATTCTGCTCGCCGCTGTCATCCTCGTGCAATCGGTCTGTGCCGCGGTGTTTCTGGCCGACGTGATCGGGGATCTCGCGACTGACGGCGCCTTCGAGGGCGGGCACCGCTATGTCGAGGTCGCGGCTTCCGTCTCGCTCATCGCGGGCGTCGTCTTCCTTGCGCTCGAGCTGCGCCGGGTCATGGACCGCATGGCGATCCTCGAAACCGCTACACAGGCGGCACGAGGCGAGATGGCCGAGGTCATAGACGGGTTCTTCACCGGCTGGGGGCTCACGCCGTCCGAGCGCGACGTGGCGCTCATGGTGCTCAAGGGCATCGAGAACGACGAGATCGCGCGGATCCGGGGCACGGCGGCGGGGACCGTGCGGGCGCAATGCGCGGCGATCTATGCGAAGGCCGGCGTCGAGGGGCGGGCGCAGCTTTTTTCCGTGGGCGGAGGCCCGCCGCCGAGCCGACGAGGGGCGCTGCGATGTGAGGTTTGCATGCAAACCTCACAAACCTCGCGCTCCCCGGATATTTATGAACCAGAGAAGTCAGGACCTGCGTGGTCAGCCGACCGGGTGCAGGAGCCGCCAGTAGACCAGCGCGGCGAGGACGGCGACGAGCGCCACCGTGATCGCGGCGGAAATGATGCGCGCGCGGGCGGCAGATTTTTTCTCATGAAAGGTGCGCGGCGTGATGCCCCGGGTGAACATGACGGCTTGGGCGGCAAGGTTCACGCAGACCACGTTGACGGCCAGAAGCGTGGCCGCACCCATGGCGAGATCAGGGCGGGCAAAGCCCAGGAACATGCCGATGGCCGCCGTGGGGGGCAGGAGGGCCACCGCCACCATGACGCCCACGAGGGCCGAGGAAATGCCGGTGACGAGCGACAGCGCCGCGGCGGCGCCGGAGGCGAGCGCAATGGCCATGCCGTCAAAGCCCACGATAGACCGGGACATGAGTTCCTTGGACTCGAAATCGGGTGTGGCGACAAAGCCGATCAGGACCGACAGGCCGAGCGCGATCACGACACCGGCGAGGTTCGTTCGGATCGCGCGACCGATCAGCGCGCCGTCCCCCAGCGCGATGCCCACTGCGAGCGCCAGGTTCGGGCCAAGAAGCGGCGCGATGACCATGGCGCCCACCACGACGGCCACATTGTCCGACAGCAGGCCGAAGGCGGCCACCACGGTCGAAAGCACCACGAAGGTGATGTAATTGCGGTCGGTGCGGGCATTTTCCCAGACCTTGGTCTGGATTTCCTCGCGGGTGAGGCCCGAGGAGCCGATCTCACGGCGCTCGGGTTTGCCCGTCTCGTCGCTGTCGTCCTCCTCCTCGATCCGGGGGATCGTCGCCTCGACGGGGAGAAGCGTGATGCGCCAGTCGCCCTCGTTCTCCGGCCCGAAGACGCCCTGCATCCGGTCCAGAAGCGCCTGCCTGTTGTCGGCATCGGCGAGGACCAGCAGAACCGCGTCACCTTCGGGTTGGGTGGTGAGCACCCGCATCTCGACGCAGCCCTCCGCCTCGATCGCGCGGACGAGGTAGGGCAGGGTGGCGGCGGGGGCGGTGACGAGGATCTGGCGCAGCGACATGGGGCGACAGTGGCGGTGGGGCGGGGCGGGCGCAAGCCCCGGGGTAAATAGGGCGGGCGCAAGCCCCGTCGCGGGCGCGGGCGGCGCGTGGGTTGGCGGGGTGGCGCAGGCCCTTGGCAAGCGGGGCCGTGGCGTCTATACGCCCGACCTGATCCAAACCAATCTGTTTCCCTACGCCCGACCGGAGCCGAACCCATGCAAGGCAGCGCCAATCTCAACGTCATGATCAAGGCCGCCCGCAAGGCCGGGCGCTCGCTGGTCAAGGACTTCCGCGAGGTGGAGAACCTTCAGGTCTCGATGAAGGGCGCGGGCGACTTTGTGTCCAAGGCCGACATCGCCGCCGAAAACATCATCAAGGAAGAGCTGATGGAGGCGCGGCCGAACTACGGCTGGCTCGGCGAAGAGGGCGGCGGCGAAGAAGGCAAGGACCCGACCCGGCGCTGGATCGTCGACCCATTGGACGGCACCACGAACTTTCTGCATGGCTTGCCGCATTGGGCGGTGTCCATCGCCCTCGAGCACAAGGGCGAGATCGTCGCGGGCGTCGTTTACGACCCGGCCAAGGACGAGATGTTCTTTGCCGAAAAGGGCGCCGGTGCCTGGATGAACGACAAGCAACGCCTGCGGGTTTCGGGGCGGCGCGACATGATCCAGTCGATCTTCGCGACCGGCGTGCCCTTTGGCGGGCGGGGTGATCTGCCCGAGACGCTGAAGGACCTCGCGCGGATCATGCCGACCTGCGCTGGTGTGCGGCGCTGGGGGGCGGCGGCGCTCGACCTCGCCTATGTTGCCGCGGGCCGCTACGAGGGCTTCTGGGAGCGGCGTCTGAATCCTTGGGACATCGGGGCCGGTCTGCTCATCGTCAAGGAAGCGGGCGGTCTGGTCGAGGCGCTCGACCCAACCGAGGACCCGCTGGTGTCGGGCGAGATCATCGCCGCCAACGAACAGATCTTCGACAAGTTCGCCAAGACGGTCCGGGGCTGAGCGCGGGTCCGGCCTGGTTCTGGTTCCGGGTGTCGTCGCGGCGGCGTAATCCTCGACAGAGCTGTGCCGAAACCGTCCCTTCGGTGCGGTTCCCCTGACTTATGGGCCGCGCGATAGGCGCGATTGTCGCATCGCCGGCCTCAGCTTGCCGCACTTCTGCCCGGATCGTCCGTTATCCGGACCGACATCAATGGAGGACGCGATGGCGCAAGGACATGACATGCCGGGATTTCTGCGAGACGAAGACGGGGCCGTGACGGTCGACTGGGTCGTGCTGGCCGCCGGTATCGTCTTGCTTGGCGTCGCCATGGGGTTCACCGTGACCGCGTCGCTTCCCTCGCTTGCGGACAAGGCGTCCTCCGTGGTGGCGAACCGCCCGGTCGGAGGCAACTAGGCTTACCCCTGTCTGGCGCCTCGGACGCTCGCCCTGCGGCAAACGGGGCCTGTCGCGCAGGTTCCCGACGGTCGGGCTCAGCGGCGCGGCACCGTGGGGATGCGAGACCGGCTCAGGTCGTATTTCGCTTCCGGGTGCGGTGGATGTCCATGGGTGCGTCGCCAGAACGCGGGCCCGCCTTCGCGAAGCCACTTCGGCAGGACAAAGATGAACCCTGCGACGAACCCGCCGGCATGGGCCAGGTAGGCGACGCCTTCGTCGAGTTGCGAGGCCGAGTTCAGAAGCTGCAGCCCGAACCACGCCCCCAGGACGAGCCATGCGGGCAGCGGGAAAATCTTGAAGATGATAATGAAGATGAACAGCACGTCCACCTTCGCCTTGGGAAAGAGCAGGAGATAGCCGCCCAGTAGACCGGCGATGGCACCCGAGGCTCCGACCATCGGCACCCCCGAATAGGGATCGGGCAATGCCTGCGCAAACGCGGCGGCCACGCCCGAGGCGATGTAGAAACCGAGAAACCCCATGTGCCCCAGCTCGTCCTCCAGGTTGTCACCGAAGATCCACAGATAAAGCATGTTGCCCGCGATGTGCATGAAGCCTGAATGCAGGAACATCGAGGTGAAGATCGTCTCGTAGCCGTAGCCTTCCATGATCCGGCCCGGCACGAAGCCCCATGTGTAGAGGAACTGGTTGATCTCCTGCTCGGGCAGAGTGATCTGGCCCAGAAAGATCACCACGTTGATCGCGATCAACGCATAGGTGACGAAGGGCGTGCGCTCGGACGGGTTGTGGTCGCGGATCGGGAACATGCGTGCAGAAGGCACAGGGCCGGGCCGCGCGTCAAGCGAATGTCGGCCGGTCAAGGTGGTGGCGGATGCTTGTTCGGATCACTTGACCGGCGGGGTCGCGCGGGCGCAGGTTCGGGTCATGCGAAATTTCGTCCTCCCTCTGTTTGTGTTCGCTTCCGGTCCCGCGGCGCTTCTGGCCGAGACCTGCCCGCCCGGCCCGGACATCGAGCCGGCGCTGGCGACGCTCATTGCCGAAGGCCAGGCTGCCGATCGTTACATGCCCGCCCGCGATGCGCTGCGCGACATGTGGGCGCTGTGGAAAACGCCGCCCGACACCTGGTCGGGCGAACTCCTGGATGTGGGTAAGGAGCGGCTCGACGTGGCCGACTACGAGGGGGCGCTCAAGGCCTTTGACGCGCTCGTCGCCTATTGCCCCACATGGGCCGAGGGCTGGAACCAGCGCGCCTATGTCTTCTTCAATCAGGAGCGCTACGGCGAGGCGCTGGTCGACCTCGACCGGGCCATCGCGCTCTCGCCGAACCACATCCCGGCGCTGTCGGGCAAGGGGGCGACGCTTCTCAGGATGGGCCGGGTGGACGAGGGCGAGGTCTGGCTCAAGAAGGCCGTCGATCTGCACCCCTGGCTGCCCGAAAGGGGCCTTATCCGCGAACTTTACGGCGCGCCGCGATAGCCCGGCGTCGGGCCAGCGTCGCGTGAAGACTGCGTATTTTCGGACAGATGAAAGGGGGGTGGATGCAGGACGGTGAGCCTTTGGTGGATATGAACGCGCCGGTGCGGCTCAGGGACCGGCCCGGCTGGATCTATCTGATCCAGGAGTTCGAGATGATGTATCGGCTTGGGTCCGCAGGTGGGTCCAAGGCCATCCCCTCGCACCGCAAACGGGTGCGCGACGCGCTTGGCAAGGTCATCGACGAGGGGCCGGAAGTGATCGCCCGAACCCCCGAGGACAAGCCGGTGACGGCGCATCTGGGGCGCGCTTTCGATCTGGGCGACCGGGGACCCATGTCGGGCATGAGCCGGGCGCTCGAACGTGTGGCACCTCTTCTGACGTGGGAATACGGTTACGAGAAGGTGCCCAAGGCGCTCGCCCAGAAATACGCCTATTGCGAGGTATTGGGTCCGCGCGGCCCGGTGGTGTCGGACCGCATCACGCTGGGGTTCGTCCTTTTCGCGCCAAACACCACCTATCCCCAGCACAGCCACCACGATATCGAAGAAAGCTATGTCTCGGTCGCGGGCGCGTGGTCCGAGAACGAGCTTGCCGTCTACGCGCCGGGATCGCTCATCCTCAACGTCCCCGGTCACGAGCACCGGATCACCACCGGCGAGCACGACCCCTGCCTGCTGGCCTATGCCTGGATCGGGCCTGCGGACAAGCTGACGGCACCGGGGATGAAGTTCTCGAAGACGAAGAAACGGGTCGAGCAGGGCATCTGAACCGCTTTTCCTTTCCCGGTGCCTCCGCTAGGGTCGCCCGCGCTGGCCCGCGTGATGGAATGGTAGACATCGGGGACTTAAAATCCCTTGGCCTTAGTGCCGTGCCGGTTCGAGTCCGGCCGCGGGTACCAGCGATATGACCCCTCGTGCCTCGAGGGACAAAAGGCTGTTTCCCCGGGGCCGCGCGCTTAGTAGAGAGCGCGGTGAACATTGCCCTCTGGACCGAAGCGAAATCCCGTGTCTCCTGCTGTGCCTCTTTCCGATCTTCTCGACCTTCTTGCCGCCGTTGACGGTGACCCGCGTCCGGTCGATGCGGTGACCTCCGGCTGGCTACGGGGGCGGCGCGATCTGGACGACGAAACGCGTGGCGCACTGATCGGGGCGCTTTATGGGCTACTGCGCCATCACGCGCGGCTGGGCTGGTGGCTTGACCGGATGCATATGGAGGACGGCCCGCGCGAGCGGGCGCTCGCCTGGCTCGTCCTTGTCGAGGGCCTCTGGCCCGAGGCCGTTACGCGGCGTTTTCCGGCGCTGACCGAGGACGAGGCCGGGATGCTAGCAGACCTCAAGGGCCAGCCTCTCGATCACCCTGACATGCCCGAAACGACGCGGCTCGAATGTCCCGGCTGGGCCGAGGCGTCGCTGCGGGCCCGCTTTGGCGCGGCCTTCGCGGCCGAGATGGCCGCCTGCCTCGCGCCCCCGCCGCTTGACCTGCGGATCAATCCGAACCGCACGACGCAAAAGGCGGTGTTGCGCGAACTGGCCGACATGGGCCTGCGTGCCGAGAAAACACCGCACGCCCCCCACGGGATCCGGGTGCCCGAGCGGTTCTCGCTCGCCCGCCTCGCCTCGCTCAAATCGGGCGCGGTCGAGATTCAGGACGAGGGATCGCAACTTGTGGCCGCGCTCGTCGATGCCCGACCCGGCGAACGGGTCGCGGATTTCTGCGCGGGCGCGGGCGGCAAGACGCTTGCCATGGCCGCTCAGATGCAGGGTCGGGGACGCATCGTCGCCTGTGACGTGAGCGAAGGCAGGCTCAAACGCTGCGCCGAACGGTTGAAGGCGGCGGGGCTGCACAACACCGAGACCAGGCTCCTCACGAGCGAGACCGACAAATGGGTCAAACGGCGCAAAGGCACCTTCGACCGCGTGCTGATCGACGCGCCCTGTTCGGGGACGGGGACATGGCGGCGCAACCCCGACACCCGCTGGCGGGGGTCCGGGGCGGCGGGCCTGGCCGATCTCGTTGCGCTCCAGTCCCGCATCTTTGCGAGCGCCGCGCGGCTGGTGAAGCCGGGCGGGCGGCTCGTCTATGCCACCTGTTCGCTCTTGCCGGAGGAGAACGAGGTGCAGGTCGCGGCCTTTCTCGCCGCGCACCCCGCGTTCCGGCTGGTGCCGTTGGGAGACGTGATGCCTGACATCGCATCCATCTCACCGGGGGATTTCCTCTCGCTCACGCCCGCGTGCCATGACACGGACGGGTTCTTTGCCGCTGTCCTCGAACGCGCGTCCGTTCCGGCACCCCCCGCCTGACGGAGCAAGGGTCGCTTTCACCCCGGCCCTCTGTCGGCTAGAACCGGGGAATGACCAGCCCAGCGGATGCCATGATGACCCAAGCCGACGCCAAAGCCGCGCGCCTGATCGAGACGCGCGAGATCCTCGACCGTCTCATCGCTTTTCCGACGGTGTCCATAGACCCGAACCTCGACATGATCCGCTGGATCGCGGGCTATCTGGAAGGAATCGGCGCAAGGGTCGAGATTTTCGAAAGCCCGGACGGCACCAAGGCGAACCTCTTTGCCACACTGGGGCCAGAGGGCGACGGCGGTATCGTCCTCTCGGGCCATTCCGACGTGGTTCCGGTCGAGGGACAGGCCTGGTCGTCCGATCCCTTCACGATGCGCGAGGAGGACGGGCTGCTCTACGGGCGCGGCACCTGCGACATGAAGGGCTTCATCGCCTGCACCTTGGCCATGGCGCGGGTCTATGCGACGCGCGATCTGTCACGCCCGGTCCACTTCGCCTTTACCCATGACGAAGAGGTCGGCTGCCTCGGGGCGCAGGACCTCGTGGCCGCCTTGCGCGCGCGGGGCGTCAGGCCGGCGATGGCCATCATCGGCGAACCCACCGAAATGCGGGTAATCGAGGGGCACAAGGGCTGCTGCGAATACACCACGCGCTTCACCGGGCTCGAGGGCCACGGGTCGCGCCCCGATCTGGGGGTGAACGCCGCAGAATACGCCGCACGCTACGTGATGAAGCTGCTCGAGCTGCGCGAGGCGCTGAAATCCCGCGCGCCCATGGGCAGCCCCTTCGAGCCGCCCTATACCACGCTCAACATCGGCGGGATCAATGGCGGCTTTGCGCATAACGTGATCGTGGCGCAGGCGGAGGTGGAATGGGAGTTCCGCCCGGTCCAGCCCGACGACATGGACTTCGTCAAGTCCGAGGTCGCGGCGTACGTGGATGACGTGCTCCTGCCCGCCATGCGCGCCGTGGACCCCGAAGCCGGGATCGTGACCGAAACCATCGGCGAAGTCGCGGGTTTCGAGCCGATGGAAACCAACGCCGCGCGCGACCTCGTGGCGCGGCTTACGGGGGCGAACGAAGCCGGTGTTGTTGCCTTCGCAACTGAGGCGGGGCTCTTCCAATCGCTCGGATGCGACGTGGTGGTCTGCGGACCGGGGTCGATTGCACAGGCGCATATGGCGGATGAATTTGTCGCCATCGACCAGCTTGCCGCCTGCCTGGACCTCCTCGATCGCCTGGTCTGAGGCGACTCGCGGCGCCTGCTAACCCCCTCGAATCCCCGGTTTTTTGACCGTTCAATCAAGAATGCTCAAAACGCGGGCGGCATGGCGCGTGACCAATGTCGCTTTCGGTTTCGATAGCTTCGTCTTTGAGCAACCGCTCATTTAGCTGGCAAAACCCGGTTGAAATCCTTGGTTCAATCGTGTTGCCTTGGGACAAAGGCGCAAAAAGCGTCACTCATAACCAACAGGGAAACCGGGGGGTCGCTTGGCCAACTCAGATACAAACGACGGTTTCGTCGTGTTTGATCGCGTTCAGAAAAGCTATGACGGCGAGAACCTCGTCGTGAAGGATCTGAACCTCTCCATCGGCAGGGGCGAGTTCCTCACCATGCTGGGACCGTCGGGGTCGGGCAAGACCACCTGCCTGATGATGCTCGCGGGGTTCGAAACGGCGACCCACGGCGACATTCTTCTGGGTGGTCAGCCGATCAACAACATCCCGCCGCACAAACGCGGCATCGGCATGGTGTTTCAGAACTACGCGCTGTTCCCGCACATGACCGTGGGCGAGAACCTGTCCTTCCCGCTCGAGGTGCGCAAGATCGCCAAGTCCGACCGCGAGGCCAAGGTCAAGCGGGCGCTCGACATGGTGCAGATGGGCAGCTTCATCAACCGCCGCCCCGCCCAGCTTTCCGGCGGTCAGCAGCAGAGGATCGCGCTGGCGCGTGCGCTCGTGTTCGAGCCGGAGCTCGTGCTGATGGACGAACCGCTGGGGGCGCTCGACAAGCAGCTGCGCGAACACATGCAGTTCGAGATCACGCGCCTTGCGCATGACCTGGGCATCACCACCGTCTACGTGACCCACGACCAGACCGAGGCGCTGACCATGTCGGACCGCGTTGCGGTCTTCGACGATGGCCGCATCCAGCAACTCGATCCGCCGGACGTGCTGTACGAAGAACCCAAGAACAGCTTCGTGGCCCAGTTCATCGGCGAGAACAACACGCTCGAGGGCGTGGTGAAAGAGATGCGCGGCGACGTCTGCACCGTCGAGCTTGACGGGGGCGAGATCATCGACGCCAAGCCCGTCAACGTGGCCGAGGCCGGTCAACGCACCAAGGTTTCGATCCGCCCCGAACGCGTCGAATACAACAAGGAACGCCTTCAGGAAGGTGCCCATACGCTCAAGGCCGAAGTGCTCGAGTTCATCTACATGGGCGACATCTTCCGCACGCGGCTTCGGGTCGCGGGCAACGAGGAATTCGTGATCAAGACGCGCAACGCCCCCGATCAGGTCAAGCTGCAGCGGGGCCAGCAGATCGAAATCGGCTGGCTGCCGGGCGACTGCCGGGCGCTCGACGCGTAATCGGATACCCCCGCGTGCGCCGCCAAACGGGCGCGCGGGCGGCATGGGGACGAGGGCAGGCCCGGTCCTACGTTCCCCCAAATCCCAATCGGGCAAACAACTGGGAGTATCTAAATGAAACTCAAGACCATCCTCATGGGCTCCGCCATCGCCGGCGTCAGCTCCATGGCTTTCGCGCAGGACATGGCCTCGGACATGACGCTCGTGTCCTGGGGCGGCGCCTATCAGGCGAGCCAGCAGAAAGCCTATGTCGAACCCTACCTCGAAATGAACCCGGACGTGTCGATCACCTGGGACGAAAGCTCGGCCGAAGCCGTGGCGAAACTGCGGGCGATGAACGAAGCCGGCAACATCACCTGGGACCTCGTCGACGTCGTGGCCTCGGACGCCATCCGCCTGTGCGACGAAGGCCTCGCGATGGAAATCGACTTCAACGAGATGCTGGCCGAAGGTGATGACGGCTCGTCCGCGGAAGACGACTTCGGCGACTTCATCGTGTCGGATTGCTATATTCCTCAGATCGTCTATTCGACCGCCGCCGCCTACCGCCCGGACCTCCTGCCCGAAGGCGCCCCGGCGCCCGACAGCATCTGTGCCTTCTTCGACACCGAAACCTATCCGGGCAAGCGCGCGCTGGAACAGCGCCCGATCAACAACCTCGAATGGGCGCTGCTTTGCGACGGCGTCGCCAAGGACGACATCTACGACGTTCTCGAAACCGAGGAAGGTCAGGATCAGGCTTTCGCCAAGCTCGACACCATCAAGGACGATATCGTCTGGTGGTCCGCTGCTGCCGAGCCGCCGCAGCTCCTGGCCGACGGCGAGATCGTGATGGGCTCGTCCTACAACGGTCGCTGGTTCTCGGCCATCGAAGAGCAGGACCAGCCCTTCGAGATGCTCTGGGACGCGCAGGTGTTCGACCTTGACGGCTGGATCATCCCGACCGGCCTGCCGGAAGACCGTCTGGCCCGCGTGATGGACTTCGTCCGCTACGCCACCGACACCCAGCGTCTCGCCGATCAGGCGAAATACATCTCCTACGGCCCGGCCCGTGCGTCGTCCGCGCCGCTCGTGGGCGATCACGCCGAACTGGGGATCCCGATGGGTCCGCATATGCCGACCGCGCCCGAGAACTCGGAAAACGTGTTCGTCTACAACTACACTTGGTGGGCTGACTACCGCGACGATCTGGACTCGAAGTTCCAGGCCTGGCTCGCGCAGTAAGCCGACCCGCGCATAGGGGAGGGGCCTTCCGGCCCCTCCTACCCCATCCTCAAGACACCTCAGGATACCGATCATGAGCGACGCGACCCAGAACGGACCGATGCTTGCCGCCGACGGCAGGCCCCTCAAGGCCTCGCTGAGACGGGCGCTGCGGCGGCAAAAGATGCGCGCCCTCATGCTCATCGCGCCGCTTCTGATCTTTATCCTGATCACCTTCATCGCGCCCATCGCGGACATGCTGTTCCGCTCGGTGGAAAACAACATCGTCTCCGATACGCTGCCCCGCACGGTCGAGGCTCTGGACGACTGGGAATACGCCTCGGGCGAAACCCCCGGTGAACCCGTCTTCGACGCGATGTTCGTGGACCTGTTCATCGCTGCCGAACGCAAGGAGCACACGCGCCTCGGCTCGCGGCTCAACTACCAGGAAACCGGGATTTCCTCGCTCTTTCGCCAGACCGGCCGCGATGTCGAAGACATGGCAGAAGTCTACGAAGACCAGTTCGACGCGCTGAACGAGATCTGGCGCGACGGGGCGTTCTGGGCCGAGCTCATGGGCGATCCCGACTGGTTTGCCGAGGCACAGGGCGCCGAAGATGCCGGTCCCCGTTTCCGGATCAACGACGAGATGGAGGACCGCCTGCCGCGCACGGCGGAAGCCTATCGGGTCTTCGCCCGCTTTACTCAGAACGAGGACGAGGACAACCCTGCCTCCGAACGCCCCTGGCCGCTCGTCCACGCGATGCTCTACGCCGATCTGACCGACGGCGCCGCCATCGACGCCTACACGGGCTTCGGAGCCGAGGAACTCACGGCGGCGAAAGAGGCGGTGCCGGGGTTCGAGGCGCCGACCTACCGCGAGGCGTTCCTCGAGGTGGACGAAGATTGGGCCAGCGTCGAGATGTGGGGCACCATCAAGGCCTACTCGGGCGAATTCACCTCCGGCTATTTCCTCAACGCCGTGGACCGCGAACTGACCCCCCACGGGATCGAAACGCTGCCGTCGGATCAGTCCGTTTACCTCAAGCTCTTCTGGCGCACGATCTGGATGTCCTTGACGATCACCTTCATGACGATCCTCCTGGGCTACCCGGTCGCCTATCTGCTGGCGAACCTGCCAATGCGGAAATCCTCGCTCCTGATGATCCTCGTGCTCCTGCCGTTCTGGACCTCGCTCCTCGTGCGGACGAGCGCGTGGAAGGTGCTGCTCCAGCAGCAGGGGGTGATCAACGACATCCTCGTCTGGGCGGGCATCCTGTCCGACAGCGGGCGGCTCGTGATGATCAATAACCAGCTGGGCACCATCATCGCGATGACGCACATCCTGCTGCCCTTCATGATCCTGCCGCTCTATTCGGTCATGGCGACCATTCCGCCCAGCTTCGTACGCGCGTCGAAGTCACTGGGGGCCACGAACTGGACGACCTTCTGGCGGGTCTATTTCCCGCAATCGGTGCCGGGTATCGGCGCGGGGTCGATCCTCGTCTTCATCCTTGCCATCGGCTACTACATCACCCCCGCGCTCGTGGGTGGCACCGACGGTATCTTTATCTCGAACCGCATCGCCTATCACATCTCGTCGTCGCTCAACTGGGGCCTTGCCGCCGCGCTGGGGTCCATCCTCCTCGCCGCCGTGCTGGTGCTCTACTGGGCCTATGACCGGATCGTGGGCATCGACAACGTGAAGCTGGGGTAAGCCATGACAGATGCAACAGCCGACGAACTGATCGTGGACAAGGGTACGCCGCCCCTCTGGGGCTTCACCGTGCCGATGAGCGCGGCGATGGGGGGCTTCTTCGGCTTCCTCGCAGGCAACACGGCGGACAACGGCCTCATGGGCTTTGTCATCGGCTTGATCTACGGCGCCGTCGCGGGCTTCGTCCTGATGAGCTTCGTGCCCAACCGCACCGCCGGACGGCTCGGGCTGATCGTGCTCACCGCCGTGGTCGGCTTTGTCCTTGGCACATGGGGCGGGGCGGTTGCCGGGATCATCGTCGGGGCCGTGGTCAGCTGGTGGATCTACTGGATCGGGCGGGGGGATTACCGTTCGGGCGTGCCGATCTACGCCACCGCCGGCCAGACGCTCTGGCACAACACTTATCTGTTCATCTGCGGCTTCATCTTCTTTTTCCTGATCGCGCCGATCATCACGATCATCCCGCTGTCGTTCAACGCCGAGAACTTCTTCACCTTCACGCCCGAGATGCTGGCGCTCGACCCGGACGGCTACAGCCTCAAGCATTACCGCGACTTCTTCTCGAACTCCGACTGGCAGAGCGCCATGTGGAACTCGCTCAAGATCGCCCCCGTCGCGACGATCCTCGCCGTGGGCTTCGGCACGCTGGCCGCGATCGGGCTGAGCCAGCCGCATGTGCCGTTCCGCCGGGCGATCATGGCCGTGCTCATCTCGCCCATGATCGTGCCGCTCATCATCTCGGCGGCAGGGATGTATTTCTTTTACTCCCGCGCAGGTCTTCAGGGCACCTATCTGGGCGTTGTGCTGGCCCATGCCGCCCTCGGTATCCCCTTCGTGATCATCACGGTGACGGCGACGCTCGTGGGCTTTGACCGCTCGCTCACGCGGGCCTCGGCCAACCTTGGCGCGGACCCCGTGACGACCTTCCTGCGCATTCAGATGCCGCTCATCCTGCCGGGGGTGATCTCGGGCGGGCTCTTCGCCTTCATCACCTCGTTTGACGAAGTCGTGGTGGTGCTCTTCGTGGGCTCGGCACAGCAAAAGACGCTGCCGTGGCAGATGTTTATCGGGCTGCGAGAGCAGATTTCGCCCACGATCCTTGCCGTGGCGACGATCCTCGTGGCCATCTCGATCGCGCTTCTCACCACGGTCGAGCTTCTGCGTCGCCGGTCCGAGCGCCTGCGTGGTCTCAGCCCGAGCTAGGGTGCGAACCCGATCTTAACCTTTCTGCCCCATGTGACGGAACACGGTCCGGGGGGGCCTTGAAGCCCCCCTCAACCGTGACTAGGATTCATCCTACGCCGCCCCGTCCGGGGCGACCTCAGATAGAACAAGGGCAGGCGGACAATGAAAGACCCCATCGACACTTACATGAACACGCTCGTTCCCATGGTCGTGGAGCAGACGAGCCGGGGCGAACGCGCCTACGACATTTTCTCGCGTCTGCTGAAAGAGCGGATCATCTTCCTCAACGGCCCGGTGCATGACGGCATGTCGTCGCTCATTTGCGCCCAGCTGCTGTTTCTCGAGGCGGAAAATCCCTCGAAGGAAATCGCGATGTACATCAACTCGCCCGGTGGCGTCGTCACCAGCGGTTTGTCAATCTACGACACGATGCAATACATCCGGCCCAAGGTCTCGACCCTCGTGATGGGCCAGGCGGCCTCAATGGGGTCGCTCCTGCTCACCGCGGGCGAAAAGGGGATGCGCTTCTCGCTGCCCAACTCGCGCATCATGGTCCACCAGCCCTCGGGCGGGTATCAGGGCCAGGCGACCGACATCATGATCCACGCGCAGGAAACGCAGAAGCTCAAGGATCGCCTCAACAACATCTACGTCAAACACACCGGCCAGAAACTCAAGGCCGTGGTGGATGCGCTGGAACGCGACAACTTCATGGACGCCGAGACCGCCAAGGACTGGGGTCTGATCGATGAGATCGTCGAAAACCGCGCGGCCATCGAAGCGTAAGCGGGGCGTAAACAAACCGTGCGCCCCCGCCGATGACCCAATCGGGCATTGCGGGGGCGGATGGGCTGCCCTAAACTCGGGCGAACCAAAAGGCTCTGGCGCGTGCGCGCGCGACATAAGCGGGGCAGGGGCCCCGGATTGGACGACGATATGGCGAATAACTCCGGTGGTGACAGCAAGAACACCCTCTATTGCTCCTTCTGCGGGAAGAGCCAGCATGAGGTGCGAAAGCTGATCGCGGGACCGACAGTCTTCATCTGCGATGAATGTGTCGAGTTGTGCATGGACATCATCCGGGAAGAGACGAAGGGGTCCGGCCTCAAGTCCACCGATGGCGTTCCGACCCCGCAGGACATCTGCGACGTGCTGGACGATTATGTCATCGGGCAGATGCACGCCAAGCGCGTCCTCTCTGTCGCCGTCCACAACCACTACAAACGCCTGAACCACGCCGCGAAGTCGGGCGAGGATATTGAACTGGCGAAGTCGAACATCCTGCTCATCGGCCCCACGGGCTGCGGCAAGACGCTCCTCGCCCAGACGCTCGCCCGGATTCTCGACGTGCCCTTCACGATGGCCGACGCGACCACGCTGACCGAAGCCGGCTACGTGGGCGAAGATGTCGAAAACATCATTCTCAAGCTGCTCCAGGCGTCGGAATACAACGTCGAACGGGCGCAGCGCGGCATCGTCTATATCGACGAGGTCGACAAGATCACGCGCAAGTCCGACAACCCCTCGATCACCCGCGACGTGTCGGGTGAGGGTGTGCAACAGGCGCTGCTCAAGATCATGGAAGGCACCGTGGCCAGTGTTCCGCCGCAGGGTGGGCGCAAGCATCCGCAGCAGGAATTCCTGCAAGTGGACACCACGAACATCCTCTTCATTTGCGGCGGTGCGTTTGCCGGTCTCGACCGGATCATCGCGCAGCGGGGCAAGGGCACGGCCATCGGCTTCGGCGCCGACGTGAAGGATGACGAGGCCCGCAAGACCGGGGAATGGTTCAAGTCGCTCGAACCCGAGGACCTGCTGAAATTCGGCCTGATCCCGGAATTCGTCGGCCGTCTTCCGGTGCTCGCCACGCTCGAGGACCTCGACGAGGACGCGCTCGTGACGATCCTCACCCAGCCAAAGAACGCGCTCGTGAAGCAGTATCAGCGCCTGTTCGATATCGAGGACGCAAAGCTCACCTTCACCGATGACGCTCTGTCGGCCATCGCGAAGCGTGCCATCCAGCGCAAGACCGGTGCGCGTGGCCTGCGCTCGATCATGGAGGACATCCTGCTCGACACGATGTTCGAACTGCCGAGCATGTCCAACGTGAACGAGGTCGTCGTTAACGAAGAGGCGGTGAATTCCGCCGCCAAGCCGCTCCTCATCTACGCCGAAGAGCAAGGCAAGAAAGAGGGCGCCTCGGCCTGATCCCGCCCGTTAGAGCAGACGAAAAGGCGCCCGCTGTGGCGCCTTTTTCATCGGATCAACAAGCCTCTTGCCGCCCTCGCGATTCCCAATACAAGGGCGGCGTAGTTACCCATCCATGAGGCACACATGACCCGCAAACTCATCTCTTCCGGCTCTCCCTTCGAGGCCCAGATCGGCTATTCCCGCGCTGTCGCGGTGGATGGATGGGTCTTTGTCTCGGGCACCACCGGCTACGATTACGCGACCATGGTGATGCCCGATGACGTGGCCGAGCAGGCGGCCAACGCGCTCGCCACGATCGAGAAGGCGTTGAAAGAAGCTGGCGCAACGCTCGATGACGTGGTGCAGGTGAAATACATTCTCTCCGACGGCAACGACTTCGAAGCCTGCTGGCCGGTGTTGTCCAAGGCCTTTGCCACGGCCATGCCCGCCGCCACGATGATCGAGGCGCGGCTCATGAACCCGGAAATGAAGATCGAGATCGAAGCGGTCGCGAGAATTCTTTCCTGACCGATCCCGCTGTTATCGGCCGGGCGCTAGTCCTCTAGCGCCCGCCACACCTCCTGCGCGCCAAAAACAGCGCGGTCGCGTAGGTCGGCGGCAAAGACGATGGCGGTCTCGAACCCGTTGGGCTCGCCCTCGTCCACCTGGGCAAAGCTGCCAAGCGACGTGGTCGAGATCGCGGTGTCGGTGGCATGACGACCGGACACGGCGACGAATTTCGCGCCGTCCATCCGGGCCTCTTCCTGAAACGGGTTTTCCTGAAATCCCTTGGTTTCCACCGCGCCGATAATGAGCGCGCCAAGGCCGATGGCGGCAAGCTGGGGGGCATCAAACATTTGTCGGTCCTGTTCTGTCTTTCGCAATAGTTGAGGGAGTCTGGTCTCGACCGTTGCCGTATCGCGGACAATCGGGGCTAAAATGTGAAAATGGGCGAACTATTTCATTCCCACGTGAACCTTTTTGTCCAGTCCGTGAACAATCGCGCCATTTCAGCCACGATAGCCGTTCACTTCTCCGCCGACCTGCCCGGCCGGGCCCCGGAAACGGCTGGACCTCACCGGGCCTTGCTGGCATAGGAAAGGAGAACAACCGGAGGCTTTCCATGCGCTTCATCCTGTCGCTTCTCACCTGGTGGCACCGCGAAACACTCGGCACCCGGCTCTTTACCGCGCGCCGTGGGGTCAAGGTCGGCGAAGACGCGCAAGGCAACACCTTCTACACCACACGCGATGGCAAGAAACGCTGGGTGATCTATGCGGGCGAACCGGAAGCGAGCCGGATTTCCGCCGACTGGCACGGCTGGCTGCATTTCACCTTCGATGAGAACCCCGCCGAAGCGCCGCTCGTGCATAAGGACTGGGAAAAGCCGCATCTCGACAACATGACCGGCACCGCGCTGGCCTATGTCCCCGCCGGGTCGATCCGCCGTGAAGCCCCGGTGGAACGCCGCGACTACGAGGCATGGCAGCCGGAGTGATCCCACCCCGGTCGCCACTGGAGGCCGCGACGTGACCTACCGCTCATCCGACATAGTGGACATCGTGACGGGCGCCGTCGTGATCGCGCTCGTCGCCGCGGCGCTCGTCTATGCCTCGACGATCCTTGGCTGGTTCTCCGGTCCTACCGACGCCGCGCGCTACCGCGTGTCGCTCGCCAGCGCCGAGGGCATTTCCGAGGGCACCGACGTGCGCATCGCGGGCATCCCGGTGGGCCACGTGAGCTGGCTCACACTCAACCCCGAAACCTTCGGGGCCGAAACGGAACTGACCGTGGAAGGCCCCTACCAGTTTCCGTCCGACAGCCTCGCCGTCGTCTCGTCCGAGGGCCTTCTGGGCGGAACCTACGTCGAAATCATCCCCGGCACGGCCTCCGGGACACTGGCCCCCGGTGGTCAGTTCCGCACCGCCGAGCCGGAGTTCAGCATCGTCGACCTTCTCCTCGACCGGCTGAACAACAACGGGAGCCGCTAATGCTGCGTCAATTCCTTCTCGTGACGGCCTGCGCCGTTGCCCCTTTCGCAACCCTCGCGCAGGACGACGGCGTCGACGTGCCACCGGACTTTCAGCCGCTCGACGTGATCGAGGGCCCGATCGACGAACCAGAAGATCAGGTCTTTGAGGAAAACGTCCCCTTCGACGAATACGGCAACCCCATCGCGCCCAACCCGGACGACCCCAACGCGCCGCTCCGCCCCGGCGAGGGCGAGACGGTGACGACCGTGCAGGAGGGGCCCGAAGTGGTCGAGGGCACCGGGGCCAACATCCGGGGCCTGGACAAGCTGTCGGGCAAGACTGTCGATCTGTCGCTCAAGACCGGCGAAACGGGCGAGATCGGCTGGCTCCAGATCACGCTGGGCGATTGCCGCTACCCCACCGACAACCCGGTGGGCGACGCCTTTGCCCATCTCGTGATCCGCGAGAACAACGACGAAACGCCGCTTTTCGATGCCTGGATGGTGGCCTCGAGCCCGGCGCTCTCGGCGCTGGATCACGCGCGTTTCGACGTCTGGGTGATGCGCTGCACGACCGAATGAGCATCAGGCAGGGGCCGTGCCCCGATCCGCGCGTCTGACCCGGCGAGCGCCAGTTCGAGAAGCTGGTGATAGCGTGCCCGCGGCACCTCGATCCCGCCAAGGCTCGCGAGGTGCTCGGTCAGGAACTGCGTGTCGAACAGCTCGAACCCGGTCTGTGCGAGATGGGCGACGAGATAGGCCAGCGCCACCTTGGACGCATCGCGGCGGCGTGAGAACATGCTCTCGCCGAAGAACGCCCGCCCCAGTGTGACGCCATAGACGCCCCCGACCAGCGCCTCGCCCTCCCACAGTTCCAGCGAATGGGCGTGCCCGCGGGCGTGAAGGGCCCCGTAGGCCTCAAAGATCGGACCGTTGATCCAGGTCGTTTCGCGCTCGCCACAGCCGGTGACAACACCCGCGAAGTCCTCGTTCAAAGACACCCGAAAAGGCTCGGCCCGGATGCGCCGGGCCAGCGAGCGCGACATGTGGAACCCGTCGAGCGGCATGACCCCGCGAAACTTCGGGTCCACCCAGTAGATCCGGGGATCGTCGCGGGCATCCGCCATGGGAAAGATGCCCGCGCCGTAAGCGCGTAGAAGGAGTTCGGGCGTCAGCTTCACCTCGCCGCCCGACACGTCCTAACCTATGTTCTCGGCGAGCCAGTGCTCCAGCCAATGGATGTCGTAGTTGCCGGTGAGGATGTCCTCCTCCTGAAGCAACGCATGGAACAGCGGGATCGTGGTCTCGATCCCGTCCACCACCAGCTCGCCCAGCGCCCGGTGGAGACGCGATAGCGCCTCGGGCCGGTCCCGCCCATGCACGATGAGCTTGCCGATCAGGCTGTCGTAGTAGGGCGGGATGGAATAGCCGCCATAAAGCGCCGAATCCATCCGCACGCCCAGTCCGCCCGGGGCATGGAACTGCGTCACCTTGCCGGGGCAGGGGGCGAAATTCGGCAGCCGCTCGGCGTTGATCCGGATCTCGATGGCATGGCCGTTGATCGTCAAGTCGTCCTGCCCGAAAGACAGCGGCATACCGGAGGCCACGCGGATCTGTTCGCGCACGAGATCGACGCCAAAGATACCCTCGGTCACCGGATGTTCGACCTGAAGCCGCGTGTTCATCTCGATGAAATAGAACTCGCCGTCCTCGTAAAGGAACTCGACGGTGCCCGCGCCGGAATAGCCCATGTCGCCGATCGCCTTGGCGCAGATACCGCCAATGCGCGCGCGCTCCTCGGGGCTGATCGAGGGGCCGGGCGCCTCTTCAAAGACCTTCTGGTGGCGCCGCTGCAGCGAACAGTCGCGTTCGGCCAGATGGACTCCGCCCCCCTTGCCGTCGCCAAAGACCTGCACCTCGATGTGACGCGGCTTCTGGAGGTATTTCTCCATATAGACTTCGTCGTTGCCAAAGGCCGACTTGGCCTCGGACCGCGCCGTGCGGAAGGCGGTTTCGAGCTTGGATTCGTTTCCGGCCACCTTCATGCCGCGGCCACCGCCCCCGGCGGTCGCCTTGATGATGACGGGATAGCCCATCTCGGCCGCCGTCGCCCGAGCGGTCTCGAGATCGGGAACCCCGCCCTTCGACCCCGGCACGACCGGGATCCCGAGGTTCTCGGCGGTTTCCTTGGCGGTGATTTTGTCGCCCATCATGCGGATATGCGCCGCCGACGGCCCGATGAAGGTGATCCCGTGGTCCTCGACGATCTGCACGAAATTGGCATTCTCGGACAGAAAGCCGTAGCCCGGATGGATCGCCTGCGCGCCGGTCACTTCGCAGGCCGCGATGATCGCGGGAATGGACAGGTAGCTGTCGGTGCCTGGCGGCGGCCCGATACAGACGCTTTCGTCGGCCATGCGCACATGCATGGCGTCAGCGTCGGCGGTGGAATGCACCGCGACGGTCTGGATGCCCATTTCGCGCGCCGCGCGGATGACGCGCAACGCGATTTCGCCCCGGTTGGCGATAAGGATCTTGTCAAACATGGCCACGACCCCGGATCACTCCAGAATGACCAGCGGCGCGCCGTATTCGACGGGCGAGCCATCCTCGACGAGGATGCGCTTCACGGTGCCCGCGCGCGGCGAGGGGATCTGGTTCATGGTCTTCATCGCCTCGACGATGAGCAGCGTGTCGCCTTCGGCCACCTTGTCGCCGATCTTGATGAAGGCGGGCGCGCCCGGTTCGGACTGCATGTAGACCGTGCCGACCATGGGCGAGGTCACGGCGCCCGGATGATCCGCCGGATCGTCGCTCGCAGATGCGGCCGGGGCCGGCGCCGCCGAAGGCGCATGGGCCGGGGCCGGCGCGTAGGAGGGGGCATAGGACGGAGCGACCATCTGCGTCACGACCCCGCCACCGCGGCTCACACGAACATTGAGCCGGTCGGCCTCGCCATATTCGCGTTTGACCTCCAGTTCGGTCAGATCGTTCTCGCGCAGGAGTTCCGCAAGCGCCTGGATAAAGGCGACGTCGCTATCGTGGTCTTTCTTGGTCATTGGTTCGGCACCGTCTCTCTCAATGGGCTGGTCTTGCGACGGGTTCGTCCGAACCCTCTGTCGCCGCGCGCTCCACCCGTGGCACCCCCCGTCTTGTCGCGGGGGAAATTTCTCTGTCGCTTATAGGCCGGGGGCCGGGGGAAGGGAAAGCCCCCGATGCAATTGCCGTGGAAAAGGCGAAAGCGTGCGGTCCGCGCCCGAACCTGGCCCGGCTCCCCTTCACTGGTTCCTGAATACTTCGGGAGGATCCGGGAGGGCAGGGCCCTCCCGGCGGGTCGGATTTTGCACAGCAAAATTCGAACACCGACGAGGATCGGTCCGAACACAAGGATGAACGCCGCCGGTGGAGGGGGGAACACCGGCGGCGCGGCGCGAGGGGTCTCTGACCCCGCGCGGCGTGGGCCCGGATGTGGCGAGCCAGACGCCTATGTTCAAATCTACGGTGGCTTAGGGGGGGCGTCGCACTACGCCGTGCGCCACGGCCTTGTGTGCTTCGACAGCCTGTCGTTCCAGGGGCTCATCACCCTATGACACGCTCGCGCCATCCACAGCGCACCGCTTTCACGGTGAACCGCTACCCCGTCACCACCAAGGGATTCACAAACCTGCGCGCGACCCCTCATCCGCAGTCGTCCGGCGGGACGGCTCCGCCGATCCTGCGGCGGATCCCTGCGCCGGCGCGTCCTCGGAAACCGTCTTTGCCCGTTCCACCACCGCCGCGACCGCTTCGGCGCTCTCGGCCTCTGCCGTGGCGCGCAGCGCGTCGGCATCTGCCGCCCGTGCCGTCGCATGGGCCGCTTCCGACGTCTGGATCGCGTCATGGTCGCGGCTCTTTGCCCGGTCCGCCTCCATCCGCGCGAGGATCTGCTTCAGGTCCCGGTCCATTTCGAGGATGCTCACGTCGAACGAGGGCGGTGGCCCCGCGGGCCGATTGCCGTCCTCGACCGCCCGTCTCAGGGCGAGAAGGTCGCGAGACGTGGCCGAATGCTGGTCCTGCTCGGGCGTGTCATGGGCATCGGTGCCGGCGCCGGAGGACCCGGACTGTTTCTGCACTTGCGTCACCGCCGTCACGCGGGTTTCCGGCGCCATCACGGGCAGCGCCCATCTGGCACCGATTGGGGCAGCTCCGGACAGATCCATAGCAATTCTCCGATCTCGGTGCCCCCACCTGATCGTCTATGAACCTGCGCGCCTGTGTAGGATTTGTCCAAGTCTTTCCGGGCACTTGGTTAAGATACCCTTGCCGGGGTTGGCCGCCGACAGTCCCGGCCCGCTACGGCGTCAGGGCGGCTGTATACATATGCACGAGAAACCGGCGTGCGTCGTCGAAATGGTCATCGCCGCTGTCCTTGCCCAGAACGCCCCGCACCTGGATGTCGAAATCGGCGTAGTGCTGCGTCGTGGCCCAGATCGAGAAGATCAGGTGATAGGGATCGACTCGTGCGATCCGCCCCTGGTCCTGCCAATCGCGGATGAGCCGCGCCTTCTCGTCCACCAGATCCCGCAACTCGCCCGTGATCATGTCGAGGATGCGCGGCGCGCCCTGTACGATCTCGTTGGCGAAGAGCCGGGATTCGCGCGGCATTTCGCGCGCCATGTCGAGCTTGCGCACGACGTAGTCGACCAGTTCCTCTACCGGCTCGCCTTCGGGCACCACGGCGCGCAGGGGTTCGAGCCAGTCGGTCATCAGATGCGACAGAAGCTCCACATGGATCGCTTCCTTCGAGGGGAAGTAATAGAGCAGGTTGGGCTTGGACAGCCCTGCCGCCTGGGCGATCTGGTCGAGCGTCGCCCCCCGGAAGCCGTGCTGGGAAAAAACGTCGAGCGCCGCCTCGCGGATGGTTTCACGGTTCTTGCGCTGGATGCGGGTCGCAGGTTTTTCCATGTTCATGCCGGGGTCCCTTCGCGTCGGATCGACACAATGCACGGGCCTCCGACATCTTTCAACCATCTGGTAAAGTTTCTGCCCTGCAGCAATCGCCTCTGGCAGATCGTCGCACCCCGTCCTAACCTTGGAACCAAGGGCAGCTGGCGCGCCTTGGGTGGCACGGACACGCGCGGCGCTCTCGCCGCAATCTGGAACCGGGGCGGGCCTGCGTGCCGACTTCGCCCCGAACACGTTGAACAACACGGGTGACCCTCACCCGAAGGAGCAGAACATGTCCTTCCTCACTGGAAAAACCGCCCTCGTGACCGGCTCGACCTCGGGCATCGGCCTTGGCATTGCGACCGAGCTTGCCAAGGCCGGCATCAGGATCGCCGTTCATTCGATCCCCGGCGACAAACATGCCGAGGATGCCGTCAAGGCGGTGAAAGAGGCCGGTGCCCCGGACGCGAAATTCTTTGCCGCCGATGTGTCGAAACCCGACGCGATCCATGACCTCATCGCCGAGGTCGAGGCATGGTCGCCGATCGACATCCTCGTCAACAACGCGGGGATCCAGTTCACAGCGGGCATCACGGACATGCCCGACGAGAAATGGGATGCGATCATCGCGATCAACCTGTCGGCCAGTTTCCACACCATGAAGGCCGCGCTGCCGCTGATGGAGAAACGCGGCTACGGACGCATCATCAACGTGGCCTCGGTCCACGGCCTCGTCGCGTCGAAGGACAAGGTGCCCTATGTGGCGGCCAAGCACGGGCTTGTCGGCATGTCCAAGGTCGTGGCGCTGGAATATGCCGCCAAGGGCGACGCTGAGGCAGGCGGGATCACCGTGAACTGCATCGCACCGGGCTTCACCGAAACCCCGCTTATCGAAGACCAGATCCAAGCGGCGGCAAAACGCGCGGGCGGGGACCGGGACGCGGGCATCGCGGAACTGCTTTCGGAAAAACAGCCCTCGCTGCGCATGACACAGACCTCGGATCTGGGGGCGCTCGCCGTGTTCCTCTGCGGCCATGCCGCGCAGAACCTGACCGGGGCCACGATCCCCGTGGACGGCGGCTGGACCGCTCAATAGGGCCGCGGCAACCGGTATCTGATCCGGATCATTGAACCGAACCCGGTGTTCCGCGCACTCTTTCCCTGAAGGGCAGAGGCATGGATCACCGGGACCAAACCAGAAAGCGCGCACTATCCGCATTTCTCGTCGCTTCGGCGCGGACCGGAGACAGGGGGGCGGCCGCGCGGCTCATCGACCTGCACGCGGGCCGCATCCTCGCCCATGCCACCCGGCTCATGGGCGACCGCGAAGCCGCGCGCGACATCGCGCAGGAGGCCTGGGTCGAAATCCTGCGCGGGCTGCGCGGCCTGCGCGACGATCACGCTTTTCTTCCTTGGGCCTTGCGCATCACCACCCGCCGCGTGGCCCGTGAAATCCGGCGGCGGCAGGTGGATCGCAGTCTCGCCAGCGCCTATGCCGCCGAAGCCGACAAGGTCACGGGAGAGACCGGCCCCGACGCCGTGGATGCGGCCCGCGTGCGCCATGCCATATCGCGGCTTCCCCCCGATCAGGCCGCCACGATCGCGCTTTTCTACCTCGACGACCTCACCGTGACCGAGGTCGCCACCGCCCTCGACGTGCCCATGGGCACCGTCAAGACCCGCCTCATGCACGCGCGCCGGAAACTGCGCGCTCTTCTGGAAGGAGAGAACAATGGACAAACTTGACCGCATGATCGAAGAGGCGCTCAGCGCCGAGGACCGCGACATCCTCGACGCCACCGCCGAAAAAGGCTGGTTCCAGCAGAGCTTCGACCTGTTTCGGGGCAAGAACGGCTGGGTGGCCTGGGTGCTCATGGTGACCCAGACCGCGCTCTTCATCGCGGGGGCGTGGTGCGCCGTCCGCTTCTATGGCGCGACCGAGGTGTTGCCTGCCCTTCGTTGGGGCATTTCCGGCGCGGTGCTCCTGATCCTCGCCACCTCGCTCAAACTCAGCCTCATGCCACAGATCCAGGCCGACAGGGTGCTGCGCGAGATGCGGCGTCTGGAACTCATGCTCGCGAAACGCGATCATCTGTCCTGATTGCGATAGGCGCCAGACGAAACCCCCAGCGCCTTGCGGCACTGGGGGCTGAGTGGACTTCGCCTTCGTAATCGGCAGCAGTATCGGTGCAGTATGGCTTTTGAAAATCCCAGGTGATGCAACACGTCTCATTCCCACCGATTCTTGCCGTTGCGTCAAGATAATTTTACCAATCGGTTCAAAACCGAGACTCCCGGCGGTCAAGCAATCGTCCAGTCTCTGTGCTGAAAAGCGGAAAGGGCCGGCGCAAGGCCGACCCTTCCCTGGATCCTGAGAGACAGGCGATTACATGTTCATCGCGCTGCGCAGGCTGGTCGAGCTGTCGATCACGGCGGCCGATTCCGTATCGAACTCGGTCATCGACTTGAGGTCTTCCTCGGTGTAGCCGGTGATCATGAACTGGGTCGGCTCGCCCGCGTCGTTGGTTTCCGCAACGGCGAGGTTGTCGAGGCCAATGGCCACGTCATGTTCGCCGATCCCGAGGAACCCGCCGATGCCGACAACGGCAACGATCTCGCCGGTCATGTCGTAGAAGTTGTCGATTTCGCCAACGTCATTGCCGTCCTGGCTCACAACCGGCGTGCCGATGAGGGTCGAGATTTCGAGGTCGGCGGCGGCTTCGAGGTCATCGGACATCTCGGTCGCGGCCATCTGGTCGCCTTCGCCTTCAACCGCGGTGTCCATGTCGGTGTCCGCAGCCATGTCGGCATCGGCGTCCATCTCGGCATCCACGTCCGCCGCCATGTCATCGGCGGCGTTTTCCATATCGTCCGCGGTCTCTTCCGCGGCCTGTTCCACGTCATCTGCTGCGTCTTCCGCGGCATTGGCCACGTCGTCAGCGGTGTTTTCGATCGCGTCGCCGGTGTTTTCAGCCGCGCTTTCGAGGTCGTCGGCAGCCTGATCCATGTTGGATTCGGTGCTGACTTGGGCCTCGGTCGTGGTATCCATCTCGGTATCGGTCGTCACGTCTTGGGCGAAAGCGGAGCCAGCAGCGATAATGAGGGCGGCGGCGCTCGTCATGACGGTCTTGTTCAGCGGTTTCATTGAAAGATCTCCTCTTGAGCAGTCGGCGCTTTCCTCGCGCCGTTGTGGTGACAATGCCGCACCAAGGGATTTGTTCCTGATATTGCGCCACTCACTTCCTGCGTTGGCGCGCCACCGCCTGAACGGCCCGGAAACCGGGGCTTCTTGGCATCCTCCGGATCGGGGAGCTATGGGGCCGATGCTGCCAACCAGTTGTTTCGAAAGCCGTTGGTCGCCTGCGGCACGACAGGCGCACCCGCGCCATGAAAACGGCCGGCGCTGGATGCGCCGGCCGGTGTTCGCCGTTACCTGGAATGGTCCGACGAGGAGGTCCCTATTTCACCATCCGGTTTTCGATTAGGTCATCGACCACCGACGGATCGGCGAGCGTGGAGGTATCCCCCAACGCGCCATAGTCGTTCTCGGCGATCTTGCGCAGAATACGGCGCATAATCTTGCCCGACCGTGTTTTCGGCAGACCGGGGGCCCATTGGATGTGATCGGGCGAGGCGATCGGGCCGATTTCGGACCGGACCCAGTTGCGAAGCTCGGTCTTGAGTTCGTCGGTATATTCTTCGCCTTCCATCAGGGTGACGTAGCAATAGATGCCCTGACCCTTGATCTCATGCGGGAAGCCGACGACGGCGGCCTCGGCCACCTTGGGGTGGGCGACCAGGGCCGATTCCACTTCCGCCGTGCCCATCCGGTGCCCGGAGACGTTGATCACGTCATCGACGCGGCCGGTGATCCAGTAGTAGCCATCCGCGTCGCGGCGGCATCCGTCGCCCGAGAAGTAGTAGCCCTTGTAGTCAGAGAAATAGGTCTTCACGAACCGCTCGTGGTCGCCATAGACCGTGCGCATCTGACCCGGCCAGCTGTCCTTGAGGCAGAGCACACCCTCGCAGGCGATCTCGTCGATCTCCTGCCCGCTCGTCGGATCCAGAACCACCGGCTGCACGCCGAAGAAGGGCGTCGTGGCCGATCCCGGCTTGGTCGGCGTCGCGCCGGGTAGGGGGGTCAGCAAGTGGCCGCCGGTTTCCGTCTGCCACCAGGTATCGACGATGGGGCAGGTGCCCTTGCCCACCACGTCGTTATACCAGTTCCAGGCTTCCGGGTTGATCGGCTCTCCCACGGTGCCCAGCACCTTGAGGCTCGACAGGTCGTGCTTTTCCACGAAGTCCTTGCCTTGCCCCATGAGCGCGCGGATCGCGGTGGGGGCGGTGTAGAACTGGTTTACACCATGCTTGGCGCAGACCTGCCAGAACCGGCCCGCGTCGGGATAGGTCGGCACGCCCTCGAACATGAGCGTGGTCGCGCCATTGGCGAGCGGGCCATAGACGATATAGCTGTGCCCCGTGACCCAGCCCACGTCCGCCGTGCACCAGTAGATGTCGCCTTCGTGGTAGTCGAAGACATACTCATGGGTCATCGCGGCATAGAGAAGATAGCCGCCCGTGGTGTGCAGCACGCCCTTGGGTTTGCCGGTCGAGCCGGAGGTATAAAGGATGAAGAGCGGGTCTTCCGCATTCATCGGTTCCGGCGCGCAGTCCTCCGACGCATCTGCCATCTTCGCGTTGTAGCTGATGTCGAACTCGCCCAGACCCACGTCATTGCCGGTGCGCTCGACCACCAGACAGGGGACGTTGCCGCAATGTTTGCGCGCCTTGTCCACGTTGGCCTTGAGCGGCGTGTTGCGCCCGCCGCGAGGTGCCTCGTCCGCCGTGATGATGAGCTTCGCGCCGCAATCCGCAACCCGCGTCCCCAGCGCCTCGGGCGAGAAGCCCGCGAAGACAATGGAATGAACCGCCCCGATCCGGGTGCAGGCGAGCATGGCATAGGCTGCCTCGGGGATCATCGGGAGATAAAGCACCACGCGGTCGCCCTTGCCGATCCCCATGTCCTTCATCACGTTGGCGAGCTTGTTCACGTTTCGGGACAGCTCATTGTAGGTGATGTGCTTGTCCACGTCCGGGTTGTCGCTTTCCCAGATGATCGCGGTCTGATCGCCGCGCGTGGCCAGATGCCGGTCGACGCAGTTGGCCGAGACGTTGAGCTCGCCATCCTCGAACCATTTGATCGACACGTCGGGGTAGGCGAAGCTCACGTTCTTGATCTTGGTCGGGGTCTTTGACCAGTCGAGCCGCGTCATATGCTCGGACCAGAACCCTTCGGGGTCGTTCACCGATTGCGCATACCAGTCCTTGTATTTGGCTGCGTCGATATGGGCGTTCTTCACAAACGCCTCGGAAGGCGGATACATTTTGTCGGACATGGGGTCCTCCTCCGTGCCGTAACTTTGCCCAGATACCGGGCATTGAGACGCCAGCCGTTCTGACCGGCTGGCGCTTGGACGATTGGGCAACGGCCCCTCCTGACCGTCGCGGCTCTGCTCGCCGTCGTCAGATGGCGAGGTATTCGTGACGCAGCTCTTCGTTGTCGAGCACCTCTTTGGCGGTGCCGTCGAACACCACTGTCCCGGTATCGAGGATCACGGCACGGTCTGCAAGTTCAAGCGCCCGAACCGCGTTCTGTTCCACGAGGACCGTGGTGATGCCCTGCGCCTTGATGACATTCAAGGTTTTCTCGATTTCGTCAACGATGACAGGGGCTAGACCTTCGTAGGGCTCGTCAAGAAGCAGAACCTTGATATCACGGACCAGAGCGCGTGCGATGGCCAGCATCTGCTGTTCGCCGCCCGACAGCGTCGTGCCTTCCTGCGTGCGCCGTTCGCCCAGCCGCGGGAAAAGCTCGTAGCCCCGCTCCAGCGACCAGCCGATCGGCGGGGCGATCTGGGCGAGCTTGAGGTTCTCTTCCACGGTGAGGCCCTGGATGATCCGGCGATCTTCCGGCACCAGCGCCAGCCCGTTCTGCGCCGCCTCGTAGGAGGCCATTTTGTGCAGGGGCTGGTGGTCGAGCCAGATTTCCCCGTGCGTCACCATGGGTGATCCAGTCCGCGCGAGCGCGCGCAGGGTCGAGGTCTTGCCCGCCCCGTTGCGACCCAGGAGCGCGAGGATCTCGCCTTCGTGGACGTTGAAGCTCACGCCCTGCACAATATAGCTCTCGCCGTAATAGGCGTGAATGTCCCAGACCGAGAAAAAGGCCGGCGCGGTGGCCGCGTGGTTGGCGTTCTTCGAATGGTCCATCGGCGCCCGACGGCTGGCTTCGCCCGCGATCTTGTCGTTCATGTCTTTCATCCTTCCGCTCCCTCAGGCTGCTTGGGTCACGCCGGTTTCGCCAAGATAGGCTTCTTTCACCTTGGGGTGGCCCTTGATCTTTTCGGGCACATCCTCGACCAGCGGCGTGCCTTGGGCGAGCACCGTGATCCGGTCGGCGAGGCTGAACACCACGTGCATATCGTGCTCGATGATCGCCATGGTAATGTCGCGCTTCTCGCGGATCTCTTTCAGCAGGTCGATCGTGTTGTTCGTATCGGCGCGCGCCATGCCGGCGGTCGGTTCGTCAAGCAACAGGAGCTTGGGGTCCTGGCTCAGGCACATGGCCATTTCGAGCCGCCGCTTGTCACCGCGCGACAGGGACGAGGCCTGCATGTGGCGCTTGTCGGCCATGTTGACGTCGATGAGCATCTGCTCGGCCTTGTCGACGATGTCCACCTCATGCGCCACAGTCTCGAAGGGATGCAGCCGGAACGACCCGTCGCGCTTGGCAAAGCACGAGATCATCACGTTCTCCATCACCGTGAGGTCACCGAAAATCTCGGGCGTCTGGAACACGCGGGAAATGCCCATCTGGTTGATCTGGTGGGGCTTCAGCCCCAGCACGGACTGACCGTTGAACATCACCGACCCGGTGTCGGGGATCAGCTTGCCCACGAAGCAGTTGAGCAGGGTGGACTTGCCTGCACCGTTCGGTCCGATGATCGCGTGGACGGTGTTTTCCTGAACGCTCAGGTTCACGTCCGACAGGGCTTGCAGGCCGCCAAAGCGTTTGCCCACGTTCTTGACTTCAAGGATTCCCATATCCGTTTCTCCTTATTCGGCCGCCGAGGGCTGCGTTTTCGCTGCGTGGGTCGCATCGTCCTTGGCCTTGCGCCCACGGAACCGGGCCGCGATGCGCTGTCCGCCTTCGACGAGACCGCCGGGCAGGAAGATGACGACCAGCATGAACAGCAGGCCCAGGGTCAGGTGCCAGGATTTGCCGACGAAGAAGTGCGAGATGGTGATGATCACGTTCTCGAGCCCGTCGGGCATCCAGGCAAACCACTGATGCAGCACGCCGTCGTTGATCTTCGAGAAAATGTTCTCGAAATACTTGATGAAGCCTGCGCCCAGCACCGGACCCATGAGGGTGCCAGCCCCGCCAAGGATCACCATGAGCACGACCTCGCCAGAGGCGGTCCACTGCATCCGCTCGGCGCCCGCAAGCGGGTCCATCGCGGCGAGAAGGCCACCCGCGAGCCCCGCATACATGCCCGAGATGACGAAGGCCGCGAGCGTATAGGGACGGGTGTTGATGCCGGTATAGTTGAGCCGGGTCTGGTTCGTCTTGATCGCGCGCAGCATGAGGCCGAAGGGCGAGCGGAAGATGCGCAAGCTGATGTAGAAGGCGATGATCGCGATGACGGCGGTAAAGTAGTAACCGGCCGACAGCGTGAACTCCCACCCGCCGAGCGTCAGCTTTGTCGAGTCAGTCATCTTGAACAGGTTGAAGAAATGCGGCGCGTCGAGGTGCTCGGGCCCGCGCAGGACCTGCGGGTCGTTGGAATAGACCTGAAGCCCGGTCTCCCCGTTGGTGAGCGGCGTCAGCACCGAATAGGCGAGGTTATACATCATCTGCGCGAAGGCGAGCGTGAGGATCGAGAAGTAGATCCCCGACCGGCGCAGCGAGATATAGCCGATGAGAAGCGCAAAGAGCGCCGAGACGATGATCGCGAGGATGAGACCGGGGACCACGTTGTAGCCCAGCAGTTTGTACATCCAAACGACCGAATAGGACCCGACACCGAGGAAGGCAGCGTGCCCGAAAGACAAGTATCCGGTGAGGCCGAAGAGGATGTTGAAGCCGATTGCAAAGATCCCGAAGATCGCGAACCGCTGCATCAGGTCCGGGTAGCCTGCGTTGAACATGTTTCCGCCCGAGGCCACCGGAAACGGTTGCAGCAGGAAGGGGGTGAGCAACGTCAGGCCGACCACGATCAGCAGGAAAGTTGTGTCTTTGTTGGAAAGTCCGAGCATTTTCATGGTGTTATTCCTCCATCACGCCGGCGCGGCCCAAGAGCCCGCGGGGACGGGTGAGCAGAATGAGGATGGCGACGAGGTAGATGATGACCTGGTCGATCCCCGGAATGAGGCTTTTGATTTCGTTCATCGAGGCAAAGCTCTGCAGGATGCCCAAGAGGAACCCGGCGGCGACGGCTCCGGGCAGGCTGCCCATGCCGCCGACCACGACCACGACGAACGACAGCACGAGGAAATCCATCCCCATGTGATAGTTCGGGGCGAGGATCGGCGTATACATCACCCCCGCGACCCCCGCGACGGCGGCGGCGAGGCCGAACATCAGCGTGAAGCGGCGGTCGATGTTGATGCCCAGAAGACCGACCGTCTCGCGGTCCGCCATACCGGCGCGCACGACCATCCCGAAGGTGGTGAACTGGAGAAAGGCAAAGACGCCAAAGATCACCACGGCGGCGAAGAGGAAATAGACCAGCCGCCAGTAGGGATACATGATTGCCATCGGGTCAAAACCCAGAAGCACGCCGAAATCCATCGAGCCCGAGAATTGCGACGGAGCGCCAGTCTGGATCGGGTTCGCGCCGAAGAAATATTTCACCAGCTCCTGCAACACGATCGCGAGGCCGAAGGTCACGAGGATCTGGTCGGCATGGGGCCGTTTGTAGAAATGCTTGATCAGGCCGCGCTCCATGACGAAGCCGACGATCAGCATGACCGGAATGGCGAGCAGGATCGACAGTGGCACCTGCCAGTTGATCAGCCAGGCGCCGAAGTCCGCGCCGAACCAGCTTTCGACATAGGGGACCTTGACCACCAGCGGCTTGCCCAGGAAGTCGGTCTTGGTCGGATCGACCTGTTCGAACGAAAGCCCCATGATTTTCTGGAGCGTCACGGCGCAGAAGGCACCGATCATGAAAAGCGCGCCGTGCGCGAAGTTCACGACCCCGAGCGTGCCGAAAATGAGCGTCAGACCCAGCGCGATGAGCGCGTAGGCCGACCCCTTGTCGAGCCCGTTCAGGAGTTGAAGAATGATGGCGTCCATGTCGTCCCCACCCAAGCGATTGGTTGTCAGCGATAAGCCCGGTGCAGGTCTTGGCGCCCGCTACCGGTCAATGAAGTCAGGGCGGGGGATGCCCCCCGCCCTCTGTGGAGTAGTGGCTTACGCGCCCGCGTTGCACTCGCCCAGCGAGGCTTCCGCGCCGCCGAACATCGGGTGATCGGGGGCATACATGACCTGATCCACCGGCGTCGTTTCGACGATTTCCAGCGTGTCGTATTCGGTCGTCGGGCTTTCGGCGCCTTTCATCACGAGCACATCCTTGAAGCACTGGTGATCTTCGGCACGGTAGAGCACGTCGCCGTTGCCCATGCCCGAGAACTCGAAGCCTTCGAGCGCTTCGGCCACGGCACAGGGGTTGAACGACCCGGCGCGCGCCACGGCATCCGCATAGAGCAGCGTTTGGACATAGCAGGTGTGGGCCGAGTTCGACGGCGGACGGCCGTATTTCTCGCCGAAGGATTTGACGAACGCCTGCGTGCCTTCGTCGGTCAGTTGCCAGTTCCAGTTCATCGAGCCATAGACGCCCTTGATGTTGTCGCCGGCACCGGCGGCCATCAGTTCCGAATAGAGCGGCACGACGATCTCGAAGTTCTTGCCGTTGGCTTGGGCGTCACGCAGACCGAATTGCACGGCTTGGGTGAGCGAGTTCACCATGTCGCCGCCGTAGTGGTTGAGCACGAGGATATCGGCGCCCGAGTTCAGGACCGGCGCGATGTAGGACGAGAAGTCGCCAGCCGAGAGCGGGGTGAGAACGTTGTTCACCGTCTCCCAGCCCATCGCCTCGGTCGCGGCCTGGATCGATTCCTGCTGTGTCCAGCCCCATGTGTAGTCGGCGGTCAGGTGATAGGCGCGGCGATCCGTGCCGTAGGCGTTCTTCAGCACCGGTGCGAGGGCGGCTGCCGACATGTAGGCGTTGAAGAAGTGGCGGAAGCCGTTCGCCTTGCGGTCCTTGCCGGTGGTGTCGTTCGAGTGGGTGAGACCCGCCATGAAGATGATGCCGGCCGACTGGCACAGCTCCTGCACGGCCACGGCAACGCCCGAGGACGAGCCGCCGTTGATCATCACGACGCCGTCTTTCTCGATCATCGACTTGGCCGCGGCGCGGGCGGCGTCGGATTTCGTCTGGGTGTCACCGGTGACGAATTCGACCTTTCTGCCGAGGATGCCGGTGCCGTCCAGTGCTTTCGATGAGAAGGTGGACAGCATACCGCCGTCGCCTTCGCCGTTGATGTGCTGAACAGCCAGTTCCTGCGCGCGCAGCTCGTCGAGCCCTTCTTCCGCGTAGGGACCGGTCTGCGGCACGTTGAAGCCGAATTTCACCGTCGAGCCGGTCGGCTCGTTCGTGAAGGCCGAAGCGGCCGAGGTAAAGATGGTGGGCAGCGCAAGACCGGCACCGGTCACGGCACCCGTCTTCAGCAGTCCACGACGCGTGAAGTTGGATTTGGACATACGTCTCCTCCCTTTTGAAAAATACGGCAAGGCCTCCCCGCACATGCCGCGCGCCTTTTACAGGCTGTGGGGAGTATGAGGGACGATATGAAAATGAAGCAACAAATCGTTATAGAACAATGATATTTTTGTAAACAAATGAACTCAAGAGATGCTAAGTTAGTAAATAAATTTTCGCGCATCTGCAGAAAGCCGCGATTATCAAAGGAAAATCCGGCAACCGGATGGGGGAGGAACACATGCCCGAGACGCGCCTGACGACCTGGCCCGCGATGTCGGGATCTAGACCGCCTATCTCAATCTCATCGAACACAACCGCAGGAGAATCGGGGGCAAGCTGCTCGTCGATCTCGCGCGCCATCTCGACGTCGAACCGTCGCAACTGTCGCAGGGCGCTGGGCAGGCGCTGGTGACCGGGTTGCGCGACGCGGCGGCGCGGGTGTCGTCAGGGGCCGCGGTCGATCTGCCGGAACGCGAACGGGCCGAGGATTTCGCCGGACGGTTTCCCGGATGGGCCGGGCTCGTCACCGCGCAGGCGCGGCGGATCGATGACCTCGAGAGGGTGGTGGAGACGCTGTCTGACCGGCTGACCCATGATCCACATCTCGCCGCGTCCCTGCACGAGGTGATCTCGACCGTGACCGCGATCCGTTCGACCGCGGCGATCCTCGCCGATACGGCCGACATCGACCCGGACTGGCAGGCCCGTTTCCTGCGCAACATGCGGGAAGAGGCGCAGCGGCTGTCCCATTCCGCGTCGGGACTTGTGAACTACCTCGATGCGGGCGCGGATGCGCGCGAGATGCAGGTCTCCGCGGTCGACGACATGGCCGCGATGGTCGAGGCGGCGCAGTATCACTTCCCGCCGCTCGAGAAACCCGCGGTGGGCGAGGGGGAACTGGCGCTGCTTCTGGACGGGGCGGAGGCCCTGCGCGACCGGGGTGCGCGCGATCTCGCCCGCATGATGCTCGTGCGCTACCTCGCCGATGCGCGGGCGATGCCGGAGCGGGCCTTCCGCGCCTCGCTCGACGGGGCTGGGGGCGATCCGGTGCGGCTGGCCGCCGGGTTCGGCGTCGGGCTCGATGCGGTGCTGCGCCGGATGGCGTCTCTGTCGGAGGCGGGGCTCGTGGTCTGCGACGGGTCGGGCACGATCACCCTGCGCAAGCCGGTTGAGGGATTCCCTCTGCCGCGTTTTGGGGCGGCCTGTCCTCTCTGGCCGCTCTATCAGGCGCTAGGCCGACCCGCGCAGCCCGTGGTGCAGGTGGTCGAGATGCCGGGGCGGGAGGGGCGGCTCTTTCGCTGTGTCGCCGTGTCGCTGCCCCGCCCCGCCGCCAGTATCGACGAGCCACCGGTGCAAGAAGCGACGATGCTGATCGAGCCGCTGGCGGAAAGTCCGGGCCGGGCACTCGGGGTCGGGACCTCCTGCCGGATCTGCCCGCGCGAAACCTGCGGGGCGCGGCGTGAGCCGTCCATCCTTGGGGCAAGGCTATAAGGGGTTCGCCTTTCGTTGGCGCGAAAGCCGACCGGTTGGGGAGAGGCTCTGCCTCTCCCCAAATCCCTCTCCGGGATACTTATGAACCAGTGAAGGGGGGACCTCGCTTGGGAATGTTGCCGTCAGCCGCGAAAGATAAAGGCGGCCCCGGCGGCGATGAGACCGAAGCCGATCGCGTGGTTCCAGCCCAGCGGCTCCTTGAGCACGAGGACCGAGAAGCCTGCAAAGACGATGAGGGTGATGACCTCCTGTATCGTCTTGAGCTGCGCGGCGGAATAGACCGTGTGGCCAATCCGGTTCGCGGGCACGGCGAGGCAGTATTCGAAGAACGCGATCCCCCAGCTTGCGAGGATGACGAGGAGCAGGGGTGCGGACTTGACCGTGAGGTGTCCATACCACGCGAGGGTCATGAAGACGTTGGAGAGACCGAGCAGGAGGATCGGGAGCAGGCTGGCGGCGGTCGGGGAAAGCGAGGTCGGGAACATGGGGGCATCCGTGGTTGGAGATGCGGCGAGATTGGACTTTGCCCCGGCTTTGTAAAGCGGCCTCGCGACGGTGCGGCGGCGGGGAAGCCGGGGGCGGCCCCTCAGACCTCCATCCAGATCGTGACCGGCCCGTCGTTCACGAGCGCGACCTTCATGTCGGCGCCGAAGCGGCCCTGCGCGGTGGTGATGCCCTGCGCGCGCAGTTGGTCCGCGAAATGTTCGTAAAGCGTTTCGCCCTCCTCGGGCCTTGCCGCGGTCGAAAAGCCGGGACGGTTGCCGGAACGGGTGTCGGCGGAGAGTGTGAACTGGCTGACCACCAGCGCCTCGCCCCCGGTATCGAGAAGCGCGCGGTTCATCTTGCCCGCCTCGTCCTTGAAGATCCGGCATTTGGCGACCTTGGCGGCGAGGCTTTCTGCATTGGCCGTGGTGTCGCCCTGCATGGCGCAGACGAGGATGAGAAGACCGGGGCCGATCTGGCCGATGACCTCGCCGTCAACGGTGACGGAGGCTGCGGAAACACGTTGGAGGAGTGCGCGCATGGTCCGGGCTTTCGATCAAAGTTCGTGTTTCCAGGGCGGATTGGCGCCCGCACGTGACACGGTGACGGCGGCGGCGCGCGCGCCGAGGTCGAGCGCGGGGACGAGCGCCATCGGGTCGATCCCGTCGAGGATGGTCTTGTCCAGAAGGCCGTCGTCGGCAAGGCCTGCGAGGAAGCCCGCGTTGAACGTGTCGCCTGCGCCCACGGTATCGACGACCGTGACACGGGTGGCTGACACCTGCACCTGCCCCTTCGAGGTATGTGCGGTCACGCCCTTGGCGCCTTCGGTCACGCAGACGACCTTGGGACCCATGCCCAGAAGCGTGGTGACGTCGAAGCCGAGCCAGTCGAGATCCTCGTCCGAGATCTTCACGATATCCGCGGCGGCGAGCATCCGGTCCATCCGGGCGCGGAACGCGGCTTCGTCGCGGATGAAGCCGGGCCGGATGTTGGGGTCGATCATCGTGACGCAGGCGCGCGCGTTTCGGATCAGGAGCGCCTCGTAGGCGGTGGCGCAGGGTTCGACGGCGAGGGAGATGCCGCCGACGAAGAGCGCGCTGAGGCTATCAGGGAGCGGGGGCAGGTCCTCGGGCGTGATCATGCGGCCCGCCGTGTTCTCGTCGTAGAAGGCATAGGTGGCATGGCCGTCCGTGAGCGTGACGAAAGCGAGCGTGGTGGGCCGGTCCGAGCGAATGGCGAGGCCCGCGTCCACGTCGGAGGCGGCGAGCGCGTCGGTCAAGAGCGTGCCGAAGAGATCGGTGGAGAGGCCCGAGAGGAACCCGGTGGCCTGCCCCAGACGGCCAAGTGCGATGGCTGTGTTGAAGACCGCGCCGCCGGCATAGGGCGCGAAGGCCGGTTCGCCACCGGTCGTGTCGCGGGGCAGCATGTCGATCAGGGCTTCGCCGGCGCAGAGGATCATGGGCTTCTCCGGTTCATGTTAGCGGTCACATGTCCGTTTAGCCGAGGGGGGCGGGGCGCGCAATCGGTGCCGTCACGCTTTAGGTGGGGGCTCTGCCACCACACCCCCGGCGTATTGGGGGAAAGATGAAAGGATTGCAGAAGGCTGCGGGCCCGGTCGGGCCGGTGCCGTCAGTCGAGGATGCTGGCCCAGTCTTCAAGCGGCGCACGTTCTGTGCGGAAGCTGTTGGCGGGGTGGTCGGAGTCCGCGTATCCGAAGGAGATCACGCAGAGCGCGAGCCGGTCGTCGCCCAGACTGAAGTGGTCGTGCAGGAAGGGGGCGAAGCCCGCCGGAGCGGCCTGCGCGATGGTGGCGATGCCGCGCGCCTGTGCGGCGAGGCAGAATGCGGTGATGAAGCCGCCGGTGTCGAGCGCGCCGTAAGGCCCAAGCTCGGCCCCTGACGAGATCATCGCCACATGCGGCGCGCCGAAGAAGCTGTAGTTCTTCATCATCTCGCGGGCCGACCCTGAGCGGTCACCCTTCTCCACGCCGACTGCTTCGTAAAGCTGCCAGCCGCAGGTGCGGCGGCGGTCGCGGTGCGCGCCGGTGTAGCCGGTGGGAAACGGAAGGTCGCTGCCCGAGCGGCCCTCGGCAATGGCCTTGGCCATGCCCTCGCGCAGTTCTTCCGTGGAGGCACCCGAGGTGATCTGGACCTGCCACGGCTGGGCGTTGCACCAGCTGGGAACCCGCTGGGCAGCGGTCAGGATGGCCTCGATGTCGGCGCGGGCGATTTGGTCGGGTTTGAAGGCCCGGCAGGAATGGCGGGCCTTGAGCAGCGAAAAGAGCGTGTCGTAATCGGTCACCGGGTGGCCTTATTGATACTGGCTGAAGAAATAGCCTGCCGCCGCCGCGACGATAAGGCCTGCGAGGACCGCGAAGGTGATCTTCCACGCCGAATAGGGGCGTTCGCCCTGCACCTTGCCGGACTGGCCGTTCACGACGAAGCGGTAGGTCTTGCCGCGATACTTGTAGGCGGCGAGCCAGACCGGCAGGAGAATATGCTTGAAGGTCACGTCCGAGACGCTGGTGTTCACCTGATGCACTCGCTGGCGGTCGCCGCCGATGTCGAACTTCACGTCGCGCAGGATGACCGCGTCCATGTAGCGCCGCGCCTCGTCATAGCCTTCGGCCAGTTCGACGGTGTAGCCCTCGGCCCGGAAGCCCGCGAGGTATTCGGGGCGGTAGGGTTCGAGATGGGACAGGTTCCAGGGCGCGAGGCCGTCCGTGTAGGTCTTGGGCAGCGACCGCGAGGCGAGCACGAGCACATCGTCAAAAAACCGCGCGACGCGGCCCGAGGCGGGGCGCCAGCGCACCCGTTGTTCGCGCACCTGCTCGGACTTGCCGTTGCGCATCACGGTGCGGGTCACGTAGTAGACCGTGCCGTGTTCGCCCGTGTAGGATGACTTGGTGTCCGCGTCATAGGTCCAGTAGGGCACGTAAATGCCGTCCATCTTGCGTCCCTTGCGCGCGTATTCCTGCAAGCCGTTGGGCGCGAACCAGAGCCGGCCCAGCCACTTGTTCATCGCATCGTGAGCAGCGCGTTCCGGGATGCCGAAGGGCAGGACCGCCCTGGGCTTGATCTGTCGATGCAAGCCGGTGTCGGTGACGAGGGGGGTGGCGCAGAACGGACATTCTCTGGCATGGGTGTCGGCGTCGAACTCCACCTGCGCGCCGCAGTTGGTGCATTTGGCGATCCGGGTTTCCTCGATCTCGGCCTCGGGCAGGCGGGCCTCGAGCGCCGCCTTGAAGTCAAGCTCGCGGATCGCGGGGACTTCGCCGCCGTGGCCTTCGATCTTGATCACGTTCCCGCAGTGGTCGCAGACCAACTCGCCCGCCTTCGCGTTGAACCGCATGTCCGCGCCGCATTGGTCGCAGGGGAAACGGTGCTCCTCGACCGGGGCGGTGACGTCGAAGGGGTTGGGTTCATCCTGCATGGTCGAAGCTCACGATTTGGGCGATCTGCCTGGCCGAGGCCGAGGTGAAACGGATGACATGGCAAAAGAGTTTCGGCTTTTCTCCCGCGCGTTTGAACCGGCCCGAAACCGAACCCGCCTTGCCGTGGGTCACGACCTCGGTCACCTCGATCCACTCGTGATCCGCGGGCGTTTCGAGCTCGGCCATGATCGCGGCGCGCCCCACGAGCGCGCCACCGGGTTTTTCCCAACTCGCGCCTTCGGACAGGAGGTCCGGGTCGAGGCGCGTCTGCCCCATGAGGGCGAGCGCTATCTCTTCAGCCTTCTGGTTCTTGGGGGAATTGCCGCAATCGGGCGAGCGGGTGATGCGGGTCAAGTCGGGGCTCCGTTTGCCGGTGTCGGGCGGGTGTCGCGAGGTTGGTAGCACGGGCGGGCGCGGGTCGGAACCCGGAGGCGTGACAGCCCCGCCTTGTATCGCGCGCGTGTTCGAGCGAGGGTTCGCCATGCGCTGGTCTTTCCTCCTACTCTTCTGCACCGCTGGTCCCGT
The DNA here is from genome assembly GCA_001626765.1 of Maritimibacter sp. REDSEA-S28_B5. Taxonomy (GTDB): domain Bacteria; phylum Pseudomonadota; class Alphaproteobacteria; order Rhodobacterales; family Rhodobacteraceae; genus Maritimibacter. The sequence goes on along the minus strand of LUOO01000045.1, from coordinate 30,753 downwards.
GATGGCGGAGGATGTCACCTATCGGTTCCAGTGGCAGGGCGCGGGCGGGTATTCGCTGCGCGGGGTCATGTCCTTTGACGAGAGCCTCGCGGGGGCGGACGTGGTCTATGAAGGCGACCTCACCTGCTTTGCCATCGAGGGCTACGAGGGCAAGAAACCGATCGGGCGCTGGGCCTTGGGAATGCTGACCGAGGAAACCTCGTGGACCGTGACCTTTCTGCCCGAACCGTCGCAGTTCGTGGTCTATTCCGATGCCGCGCAGATGCCGCAGGCCTGGAACATGAACGGTCTGGGCGAGGATTGCGGGACCCCCGGCTTCGGGTTCAACATCGGCAATCAGGCGCAGGATCTGTGCCTCAATGGCGAATGGGTCTGGGAAAGCCAGGTTGAGCCGTCGCGTCCCTTTCCGGCGGTGCGGGATGACAACGTCGAGTTTCCGCCCGACGCCTGCCGCGAGACCATGATGTTGAGCGGTTTGCGATAGCTACGCAGTGAATGCGCACCCTACGGCGTGCAGGGTGCGCAATATTGCGCACCGTCAGACGCCGGGCGGCGGGGGTGGCGGCATCACGGTGAAGAGGGTGGCAAGATCGGTGTCCTCGGCCTTGACCCAGCCATCCTGACCGGCGGTCCAGACCAGCGTCTCGCGCGTGACTTCCCCGGCGCCGGCCTTCTGCCCCATTGTGGCGCGCGAGAACGGACCCTGCGTCGCGCCGTTCACCGCGATATGCCAGACCTTTTCCGTGGGTGGCGGCGGCGGGGAAGGCGGGGCCATTCCGGTCCCGGCAGGGGCCGCGCCCCAAGGACCAGCCACGCCGCCTGCGCGCGCAGCTCCCCCCATCGCCATGCCCATCCCCATGCCGAGCCCGGCGCCCATGCCCTCGGACATCGCACCGCCCTTGGACAGCGCTTCGGCGGTCGACCACTTCATGTGCTCGTCGAGGTTGCCCGCCAGCCCGCGCGAGGTGCGCTTGTCGAGCGCCTCTTCCACGGCAGGAGGGAGCGAGATGTTCTCGATGTAGAACTCGGGGATCGACAGGCCGTAGTCGGCCACGACCTTGGTCAGCTCGGCGGCGACCATCTTGCCCAGCTCGTCGGTGTTCGCCGCCATGTCGAGCACTGGAATACCCGATCCCGCGATGATGCGCGAAAAGCTCTGCACGATCACGTTGCGGATCTGGAAGCTGATCTCGTCGGCCGTGAACTCGCCGTCCGTGCCCACGATTTCGAGCAAAAATTTGCCCGGATCGGCCACCCGCGTCGCATAGGTGCCGAAGGCGCGCAGGCGCACCGGGCCGAACTCGGGATCGCGGCACATGATCGGGTTCTTCGTGCCCCATTTGAGGTCGGTAAACCGGGTCGTGTTGACGAAATAGATCTCGGACTTGAAGGGCGATTTGAAGCCGTGGTCCCAATGCTGAAGAGTCGTGAGGATCGGCATGTTGTTCGTCTCGAGCATATACATGCCCGGCGTGAACACATCGGCCAGCTGCCCCTCGTGGACAAAGACCGCCGCCTGTCCTTCGCGCACCGTGAGCTTGGCGCCATATTTGATTTCATGCCCGTGGCGTTCGAAACGCCAGACCATCGTGTCGCGGGTGTCGTCCGTCCAGTGAATGACGTCGATGAATTGCCCGCTCAGGAAATCGAGAATGCCCATGTGTCCCTCCAGGAATGTCCCATCGGGGAGGCGACCCTCAGGCCTCGCCCCCCATCAATTCGGCTGCGATCCGCTCCACGATAGGCCGTGCTTCGCCTTCCGTCATCCCCGGACGCAACCGCCGGTCATAGAGCATCTTGAGCAGGATCTCGTCATGTCCGGTCAGGAAACCGAATTCCTCGTCGTCGTTGAAAATCGACGGGCGCGCGAGCGGGAAGTCGTTGGACAGGCCCAGACCTTGCGTAACCTCCTCGTGGATGCAGGAGGCCCGCAAGAGGTCCGGGTGTTCGGCGCGGATGATCGCGATCGCCTGATCGTAGGTGCCGTCCTGTTCCGGATCCGTCGCGAAGGCGAGGCAATAGGTCGATTCGGGCAGGTTGATCACGGTATTCAATGCGGTGCGCGAGATGTTGGGCATGATCTGGCGCAGGCGCGGCTCGAGCGCGCGGCGTTCGTTCTCACTGACCACGAAGACGTGGAAATTCCCGTTGCGCCCGGTCGAGATCGGGTGGCCCGAGACCCGCGCGAGCCGCTGGGCAAAGCTGTTGAGGATCGCGGTGTCCTTGGACTTGTCGCGCGCGGACATGCTGTCGCCGAACTCGATGGTCAGCCGCACCGGCTTGTCCCAGCGGTGCATCCGACTCGCCGCCTCGCGCGCGACGAGGCGCCCGCCCGCGTCAGTGTATTCCTCGTAAAAGGCGATGCGCAGGAAATTGCGCACCACGTCGCGCTGCGTGAATGGCGCATCCGGCCCGCCGCCATCGGTGCGCAGCAGACCCTGCTGCAAGAGCCCGTTCTGAAGCCGCCCGTAGTAATCGACCAGTTCCGGTGACAGGGCCCCGGCGGGCGGCACGGCCATGGCCACTTCGGGACGGTCAACGGGCACGGGCGATGTCAGCACGGCGCCGCGCCCTGCCATGTCACAGGCCGACAACATGAGGGCCCCGATGAGGGCCGGGGCCATGGCGAGATTGGTCTTCAAGGTTAAACGGCGCTCCCGATGTTCGCTCCCGAAGCGGTATCACGTGCCTTGGCGGCGGCAAGAGTCTCTTTTAATTCGCCTTCCATTTTGACCAATTCCTGCTCAGCGGCCGCCCGTTTCGCCTTGCCTTCGTCGGCGATCGCAAGACTTTCCTGAATCGTGGCGATCAGATCGGCATTCGCGGTCTTGATCGCCTCGATATCGAACACGCCGCGTTCCATTTCCTGGCGCACCACTGCATTCGCCTCGCGCAGGTTCTTGGCGTTCGAGGTCAGAAGCTCGTTGGTCAGGTCGTTGGCCTCCTTCACAGCGCCGGCGGCTTCGGCCGACCGCTGGATCGTCACCGCCTGCGCCAGTTGCGTCTCCCACAGCGGTACGGTGTTCACGAGGGTCGAGTTGATCTTGGTCACCAGCGACTTGTCGTTCTCCTGCACGAGCCGGATCGAGGGCAGGGACTGCATCGTCACCTGACGTGTGAGCTTGAGGTCATGGACCCGCCGTTCCAGATCGTCGCGGGCCGCGCGCAGGTCGCGCAGCTCCTGCGCCTTCTTGATGCCCTCTTCCTCGGGCGCGGCGTCCACCTCGGCCTGCTTGGCCGGGATTGTGGTGGCGTCGAGGTCCGCGATCTTGGCCTCGCCCGCCGCGATGTAGAGGGCAAGCTCGTCGTAGAAGGCGAGCGTTTTGTCATAGAGGATATCGAGCGACTTGATGTCCTTGAGCAGCGTGTGCTCGTGACGCAAAAGGTTGTCGGTCACCCGGTCGATCTGGCCCTGCACCTCTTCGTAGCGCGCGGCAAATTTCGCGGCGGGGGCCATCTTGCCGGTGATCTTTTCCCAGAATGACCGGCTGCGGCGCATGTCGAGCTCGCTGACCGAAAAGCCGCGGATGGCGGTGACGATGTCGCGCAGGCTGTCGCCCGCAGGACCCACGTCCTTGTTGCGCACGCCGGTCAGCATTTCCTGGCTGATGGTCTGCAATTCCGCCTGCGCCGAGGACCCGAACTCGATGATCGACTGGCTGTTCGTCACGTCGATCTCGTCCATCCGCTTGCGGATCTCGGCGCCCTGCGTCGCGTCCGCCCGTTCCAGTGGCACAAGCTCGGTCGAGGGTTCGCGCAGGACGACGGCGGTCACCTCGTCCACTTCGGCGGTCTTCACGGCTGCCGTCTTCAATGTCTTATCGTCCATGTCCTGTCCCCTGTCCTGTCCCCTAAAGGACGCAATTTACCCGCGTCCTGCCACAACGCCCTCGCGGGCGAGCCGTTCCCGCAGCACCTCGATCTCGACGTTGAGATCGTCCTGATCGGCCGTCAGCATCTTCTGCGTCCGCGCCGTGAACCCGCGTTCCAGGTCGTCGAGCAGCGCGAAGTAATCCGACTTGGCCTTCTGGTCGCGCGACCTTGCGTAGACGTCGGCGAACTTGGCCGTCGCGTCCCGTGCGCCCATCAAATAGACGGTCAGATACTTGCGCGCCGCCGACAGGTCGCGCGGATCGTCCTCGATGGTGCGGAACATGGCGCGCGCCGTGACGAGGAAACTGTCCACGCGGGCCTCGGCCTGCCGGTCGCGGGCGCGCATGACCGCATCCTTCATCGCAGCAAGCAACTTTTCGGCTTCGCCCACGGCGCGGGCCACGCGATCCGTCTGGAACTCGTCCACACCCTCCATGCCTTTCGACCGCATCGGATCGGGGCCGAAAGCCATGAAATGCAAACCGACGCCCAGCACGGCGAAGATCACCGCGTTCACGGGACCCGAGGCGAGTCCGGCCAGCCCCAGCCCGGCCCCGGTCAGCAGGCTGCCGGCGATCTTGCGGGGAAAGGCGGGACGGCGCGCGATCTTGCGCGCATCATAGGCCTCTTGCGCCGCGACGCCTTCGCGGGTGAGCCAGGCCGCGAGAATGAGCGTGCCGAAAGCCACGAGCCGGAGCGCCAGTCCCGCAGGGTCCAGAAAGAACGCGGAAATGGCGAGGGGCAGGGGCGCCACGAACAGGAAATTCACCCGCCCGCCCGCACGTGCACGCACCTTTCCGTCGAAGGCATTGCGTTGCGGGTGGTTCGTGACGGGGACGCCGCCGTCAGGCGAGTATTTGCCTCCGAAGCGTTCGGCCATCAGCCGCCCCCCGTGATCGCGACATAGAGTATGAGCGCGACGAGCAGGAAATAGCTCAGACGCTGCAACGCAGATCCGGACAAGCGGCACCCCCTTTGCGACCTAAGTGCTGTCTTTGGAAAGATATAGGCGGGATGCGCCGGGGCGCAAAGGGCAAGGGACAGAACTTGTCCGCAAAGCCGGATTTCGCTGATGATCGGGGCGCTGCGTTAACGCTTGGGGCCAGGCTTGGACCCGGGCTTTCCGCCCGTGCGTTCCCCGGCGCTCCCACGCGAGCGCCCACCGCCGGGTTTTCGGTTGAACGTCCCGCCGGGCTTTCCCGTCGCGCGGTCAATGGGCTTGCTCCCCGAGGACCGCCCCGGGCCCTTCCCGCCCCGCTCGTCGGGCACGCCGTCGCGTGCCGGACCGGCCCGCTTGCCCGAGGGCTTCGCGGCGAAACCGCCACCCTTTGCCCCGCTGGCCTTGGCCGCCAAAGCGTTCTTGCGCGTGCGACCCTGTTCGCTGGGTTTGCGGCTGCGCACTACCGTTGGCTTCGGCGCCTCTTCCGGCGGTGCCTCCAGCCCAAGCTGGTCGCGCAAGACCCGTGCCTTGACCTCTTCGACCGCGCCGGGCTTCAACTCGCCCAAACGGAACGGCCCGTAGGATATCCGGATCAGCCGGTTCACGGTCAGCCCGACCGCCTCCATCGCCCGCCGGATTTCGCGGTTCTTGCCCTCGCGCAAACCCACCGTGAGCCAGGCGTTCGCGCCCTGCTGCCGGTCGATGGTCACGCTCATGCCCTGGAATGTCTCGCCTTCGACGGTCACGCCCCGCCGCAGCGGTTCGAACGTGTCATCGCCCGGACGCCCGTTCACCCGTACGCGATACTTGCGCACCCAGCCGGTCGAAGGCAGCTCCAGCTTGCGCTTCACCTCGCCATCGTTGGTCAGAAGCAGGAGCCCCTCCGAGTTCAGGTCGAGCCGACCGACACTCATCACCCGCGGCATGTCCTCGGGCAACTTGTCAAAGACAGTCTCGCGCCCCTTCTCGTCGCGGGCCGAGGTCACGAGGCCAAGGGGCTTGTGATAGAGCCACAGCCGCGCCGGTTCGGCGGCAGCGAGAGGCGCGCCGTCCACCTCGACCTTGTCCCGACCCGTCACGTTGAGCGCCGGACTGTCGATCACCTTGCCGTTCACCGACACCCGGCCCTCGGCAATGATCTTCTCGGCGTCCCGGCGCGAGGCGACACCCGCGCGCGCCAGCACCTTGGCGATGCGGTCGCCTTCCGACGCCGATGCCGCAGGCTTGGCCGCGGGCTTCGGACCAGACTTCGGCCCCTTCTTGGGTGCAGATTTGGGACCGGGTCCGGGGGCGGATTTAGGTGTATCGCTCATGCTTTCCCGGATAGGCCCCGGCCTTACACTTGTCCAGCAATCAAAACCGGGTCACATGGGGACATGACCGCCTTCCGCTCACATATGGACGTAGCCTTGGCTGAAGCCCGCGCTGCCGCCACGCGCGGCGAAGTGCCCGTGGGCGCGGTGCTCGTCGGCCCTTCAGGCGACATTGTCGCCCGCGCCGGCAACCGCACGCGGGAACTTAGCGACCCGACCGCCCATGCCGAAACCCTGGTCATCCGCGCCGCCTGCGCGGCAAGCGGATCCGAACGCCTTGCCGACCACGACCTCTACGTCACGCTCGAACCTTGCCCGATGTGCGCCGCCGTCATCTCCTTCGCCCGAATACGGAGGCTCTACTACGGCGCCTCCGATCCGAAATCCGGCGGCACCGCCCATGGCGCGCGGGTCTTCAGCCACCCGCAATGCCACCACGCGCCCGAGGTCTACGACGGCATCGCCGCCACCGAGGCCGAAACGCTCCTCAAGGGTTTCTTCGCCCGGGCAGGCCAGCCGCCAGCGCCTCTGCCGATTGCTCGAGCGCCCCGAAGGTCTTGTAGTGATAGGGGATCACGGTCCTGAAATCGAAATAGCGCTTGGCCGCATAGGCCGCGCGTTTCATGTCCATGGTGAAATGCCCGCCGGCGCAGAGGATCCCGATGTCGGGTTTGTGCAGATCGCCCATCCACTCCATGTCGGCCATGATGTCGGTGTCGCCCGAGACATAGATCACATGGCCCTCGCCCTCGATCATGTACCCGCTCTCGTGTCCGGCATAGACCGGGCCATCCTCACCCGAGAAGGACGAGCTATGGGTGGCGTTGACCATCGTCACCTTCACGCCGCCCAGATCCACCGTGCCGCCCTTGTTAAAGCCGACCACGTCGATCCCGTGCTTTTCCTCCCAATAGCCCATGAGGTCGAAGATCCCGACCGCCGGCACACCGAGCGTCTTGCACAACTCCGCCCCCGAGGAGGCATGATCGCCGTGACCATGGGTGATGAGCACATGGGTCGCGCCTTTCGTTGCCTCGTCGTAACGGTCATCGGGCAGCATCGGGTTTCCGTCGAGCCAGGGGTCGATCAGCAGAACCTGACCTTCGAGTTCGATCCGCAGGCTTGCGTGTCCGAGCCAGATGATTTTCATGGGGCGTCTCCTTTGCTTTGATCCCGAGCCTACCAGCGCCCGACGCCCCAACAACCGGAAAGACATGACCATGGACTGGACTGCTGCCGTCGATGCCTATTGCGAACGTATGGGGCCGGGGTTCTGGGCCGAACCCCTCAACGCGGTGACGAACCTTGCGTTCCTTGTCTCGGCCTTCGTTCTGTGGCGGCAGGTGCGCCATCGCCCCGATCTGCCGCTGGCGCTGCTTCTGACCGGCATCCTCGCGGCCATCGGGGTCGGGTCCTTTCTGTTTCACACCTTCGCCACACGCTGGGCCGGGGTCGCCGATACTGCGCCGATCCTGATCTTCGTGCTCGTGTTCACCTTCGCCACCGCGCATGACCTGATGAAGCAGCCGCTTCTCTACGCCGCCGCAATCACCCTCGGCTTCTTTCCCTTCACCGCTCTCGTGGCGCAGGCCGCGCCGATGTTTCCCTGGCTCGGCTCTTCGGCGGGCTACCTGCCGATCCTCTTGTGGCTTGCCGGTTTCGCCGTCATGGCGTCTGGAAAGCTCGCGTGGGATCTCTGGACGGCGACCGCGTTGCTGGCCATGTCGCTGTTCCTGCGCACGCTCGATGAACCCATGTGCAGCCAGTTGCCCATCGGCACGCATTTCCTGTGGCACTGCCTGAACGCGCTACTCCTGGGCTGGCTCATCGCCACCTACCTGCGCAACCACCCCGGACCAGGCCCGACGCTTGGCCAGCCGCTTGCGAAGCCCGGCCCACAAAGCTAAACCGCCCCGGAACAAGGCCCGCATATCACGGAGACCATGATGTCGATCGACAAGGACACCGCGCGCAAGGTCGCGCATCTGGCCCGGATCCGGGTGGAAGAGGACGCGCTGCCCGCGCTCGCCGAAGAGTTCAACAACATTCTCGGGTTCATCGAGCAGTTGAACGAAGTGAATGTGGACGGGATCGAGCCGATGACCTCGGTCACACCCATGCGGCTCAAACGCCGCGCGGACGTGGTGACCGAAGGCGATCAGGCCGACAAGATCCTGAAGAATGCCCCCGATGCCCGCGAGGGCTTTTTCGCCGTGCCGAAGGTGGTGGAATAATGTCTGACCTGAACAAGCTGACGATTGCCGAAGCCCGTGATGCGCTGAAGAAGGGCGACGTGACATCGGTCGAACTGACACAAGCCTGCCTCACGGCCATCGACGGCGCTGATGCGCTGGGCGCCTTTGTCCACAAGACCCCTGAAATCGCGCTGGAGCGTGCCGCCACTGCGGATGAGCGGATCAAGTCGGGCGATGCGCCCGCGATGTGCGGCATCCCGGTGGGGATCAAGGACCTTTTCTGCACCAAGGGCGTCGCCTCGCAGGCGGCATCGAACATCCTCGAGGGCTTCAAGCCGGAATACGAATCAACCGTGTCCGGCAAGCTCGCGGACGCGGGCGCCGTCATGTTGGGCAAGCTCAACATGGACGAATTTGCCATGGGCTCGTCGAACGAAACCTCGGCCTATGGCAATGCCGTGAACCCTTGGAAGGTCGATGACCGCAACCTGACCCCCGGTGGTTCATCCGGCGGGTCGGCCAGTGCCGTCGCCGCCGACCTTTGTCTTGCCGCCACCGGCACCGACACCGGCGGCTCGATCCGCCAGCCCGCCGCACTCACCGGCACCGTGGGCATCAAGCCGACCTATGGCCGCTGCTCGCGCTGGGGCATCATCGCCTTTGCCTCTTCGCTCGATCAGGCCGGTCCGATGACCAAGACCGTGCGCGACGCGGCGATCATGCTCGAAGCCATGTCGGGCCATGACGAGAAGGATTCGACCTCCGCCGACCTCGCCGTCCCGAATTTCGAGGCAATGCTCACCGGCGACATTCGCGGCAAGGTCATCGGCATCCCGCGCGAATACCGCGTGGACGGCATGTCGGACGAGATCGAGGCGCTCTGGCAGACCGGGCGCAAGATGCTCGAGGCTGTCGGCGGGCTTCTACGACGCCTATTACAACCGCGCCCGCCGTGTGCGCGCGCTGATCAAGCGCGACTTCGACGAGGCGTTCGCGCAAGGAGTGGATGCGATCCTGACGCCAGCGACCCCCGGCGCGGCCTTTGGTCTTGGGTCCATGGCGGATGCCGACCCGGTCGAGATGTATCTTCAGGACGTGTTCACCGTGACCGTGAACCTCGCCGGTCTGCCGGGTATCTCGGTGCCTGCCGGGCTCGACAAGCAGGGACTGCCGCTCGGACTGCAACTCATCGGCAAACCCTGGGAAGAGGGCGATCTGCTGAATACCGCCTATGCGCTGGAACAGGCCGCGGGTTTTGTTTCCAAGCCGGAAAAATGGTGGTAGAGCGCCGGGACGTTTCCCCTTAGGATCAAGCTCATGCGCAGTCTGGCAGCTTCCGTATCGTCTATTGCTCTGGCCGGCCTCCTGTCGGCCTGCGCGTCGTCCATGCCCAGCAACGTGTTCGAGAACACCGAGTCCGTGATGCCCGCCGCCGCACCGGTGAGCGCGCAGCCGCTGTCGTCGACTGCGGGCGGTGCGCCGACGTCGGAAGGCGCCGCAATCGCCGCCGAGGCCGGGCAGGTGCTGGGATTCCAGACGACGCCTGCACCCGCATCGGCCATGCCTGCCGCCTCGACCTTTGCCGCGCCGGTGGCGACGGGTCCCGCCACGGTCGGTACTTCGGTCGCGGCGGTCGAAACGGGGACGGCGGCCTCGGTGTCGTCGATATCGGACGAACAGAACTTCAACGCGGTGGCCGAGCGCGAGTCGATCGAAAGCGACGCCGCGCGTCTGGCGCAGAACCGCGCGCAATACGTCGTGATCCAGCCCACCGCGCTGCCCCAGCGCGAAGGGGGCGGCGGGGCGTCGAGGCCAGCAGATGTATTCCCGTTCCTCCATCGCGGCCAATTCCCGCTTTGAACGCAACTGCGGCAAGTTCACCTCGCAGGACCGCGCGCAGGAGGCGTTTCTCGACGCCGGTGGCCCGAACCGTGACCCCAAGGGGATGGACCCGGACGGCGACGGTTTCGCCTGTTTCTGGGATCCGGCACCGTTCCGCGCCGCCCGCAACGCGGTGCCCGCGCAACCCGACTATGTCACGACCTCGACGGCCACGGCCCAGTAGCGCTCCCGCGCAGGGCGCAGAGGGGGCGATCTGGCATCCCTCGCCTAATTGCGGGCCCCGCCGGGACGGGATCGTTCCGAACCTGATCGTTTTGCACTACACGGCCATGGCGAGCGCCGAGTCGGCGCTGGAGCGGCTGTGCTCGGAACTGCACGAGGTCTCGGCCCACTACCTCATCGGGCGGGACGGGACCCTGTGGCAACTGGTCGACGAAGAGGCGCGCGCCTGGCACGCGGGGGCAGGGGAGTGGGGTGGATCGGGCGATCTGAACTCGCGCTCGATCGGGATCGAGTTGGACAACTCCGGCATTGTCCCCTTCTCTCACCCCCTGATGACCACGTTGAGCTTGCTTTTATCGAACATTCGGTCGCGGTGGGATGTCCCTGACCACGGTATCCTCGCGCATTCCGATTTCGCGCCCTCGCGCAAGGCCGATCCCGGCCGTCGCTTCGACTGGCGTGGGCTCGCGCGGGCGGGCCACGGGGTGTGGCCCATCCTTGCCGACGGGAAAGGGTCCCCCACCGAGACCGCGTTTCTCGAGGCTGCCGGGCGCTTTGGCTACCCGGTGGGCGAGGGAGCCGAGGCCGTGTTGGGCGCGCTCCGCCAGCGATTCCGCCCTTGGACGCGGGGGCGGCTCGACGCGACCGACATGGCCATCGCGCTGGACCTCGCCGCGCGCTTTCCCGTTGACCCGGTGATCCGTCAAGCCTAATTCCAATCCCGCGCGGATGGCCGGACGGTCGCGGTGCGTCCAATCAGCGATGACGTATCGAGGAAAGTCCGGACTCCACAAGGCAACGGTGCCGGGTAACGCCCGGCTGGGGAAACCCAAGGGAAAGCGCCACAGAGAACAGACCGCCCCGCATGTCGGGGTAAGGGTGAAACGGTGGGGTAAGAGCCCACCGCGGGACTGGCAACAGGACCGGCATGGCAAGCCCCACCGGGAGCAACGCCGAATAGGGACCTCGCGGGCCGCGCGCCCAAGACCGCCTTGGTCTGGAGGTCCGGGTTGGCAGCTAGAGGGCACCGGCAACGGTGTCACCAGAGGAATGATCGTCGAACCGGAGCAATCCGGGGAACAGAATCCGGCTTACAGGCCATCCGCGCATGGTCCCCCGCCCCATCGGCCTTGGCCGCTCTCGCTTGCTTTCAGGCCCGCCCCGGCGCAGGCTGGGATCAGACCAGCATGGAGATATATCATGAGCTTTGTTCGGACATTGGCCACCTTGGCCGTCGGTTTCGCGGCGGCGCGCGGCGTTCAGAAAGTGCGCGACATGGGCGGCATGGACGCGGTGCGCGCGCAAATGCGCAGCGCGGGGACCTCGGGGCCCTTCGCCGACCAGATGGCGCAGATGGCCGAACGCTTCGGCGTGCCGGGCGGGGCGGACGCCATGAAGAGCATGATGGGCAAATGGGGCAATCAGGCCGCCGACATGTCGGAGGCGACCGAGGCAGGGATGGCGAGCCTCATGGCGGCAATGACAAGCGCGGCCAAGGCCGGCTCCGGCCAGATGAGCGACATGTTCGCCTCGATGACGGCGGGAACCCCCGTGGGGCGCGCGACCGAGGAAAACGCCAAGCTCATGATCAGCGCGATGATCATGGCCGCCAAGGCCGACGGCGAGATCGATGCGAGCGAACGCAAGACGATCCTCGATTCGCTCGACGATGCTTCCGACGAGGAACTGGCCTTTGTCGAGGCGCAGCTCAACGCGCCGGTCGATCCCATGGCGCTTGCCACTTCGGCGGGCGAGAACGCGAAGGCACAGGTCTATTCCTCGGCGCTCATGGGGATCACCGTGGACACCGAGGCCGAGAAGATGTTCCTCAGGAATCTCGCGACCGGCCTGCAACTGACCGACGCGCAGGTTGCCGAGATCCACGACACGATGGGCAAGCCGAAACCCTGACCAAATGGCGTCCGCTGACGCGGACACAGATTTTGCGCCGTCTCGGCTGCGCCTCGCCCACGCGGTGGGCGCCCCTGTCAGCGGAATCTTGTCGTCCCGGCGCTTTCCCCTGTTGACTCGCGGGCTGGCGTCGGTAAAAGGCGGGCTTCAAGGAATTCGACCGGGCGCAGGCCCGATGAGGAGCTGGAACCATGGCGAAGCCGACCACGATCAAAATCCGCCTGAACTCGACCGCGGACACGGGCCACTTCTACGTGACCAAGAAAAACGCACGCACCATGACCGAAAAGATGGTCGTAAAGAAATACGACCCGGTCGCGCGCAAGCACGTCGAGTACAAAGAAGGCAAGATCAAGTAAGCCTTCTTCGGAACAAGACCGAAAAAGCCGCGCGACCCCCACGGGCCGCGCGGTTTTTCATTTGAAGACCTGATTTCCCCCCGCGCGGTCCCGGCAAAAACCCAGCCCAAGGACCGACAGGATGATACACCAACCCGAAATTTTCGCCGGGCTCCCCCGGCACCCGCTCCCTCCCTTTACGATCCGGCGCGCCCGGCTCACGGACGAGGCGGCGGTCACCCGTCTCTTGACCGAGAGCTACGGCACGCTCCTTGCCCCGGATTACCACCCCAACGTCCTCGCCGCCGCCCTGCCGACCATCGGCGTGGCGCAGCCCGCGCTGCTGGCGGGCACCGGCTACCACGTGGCCGAGGCGGGCAATGGCGAAATCATCGCGGCGGGCGGCTGGACATGGCTCGGTCCGACCGGAGGGGCCGCGCCCGTGGACTGGGGGCACATGCGCCACGTGGCGGTGGAGCCGCGTTTGGCGGGCATGGGCATCGGGTCGGTTCTGGTGGCGCATGTGGTCGACCATGCGCGCTGCGAAGGGGTCCGCGTGCTCAACTGTCTCTCGACACTGACCGCGCGGGGGTTCTATGCCCGTCAGGGTTTTGCGGACTTCGGCGGCGTGGAATTGTCGCTGGCGCCGGGGCTGCGGTTCCCTGCAGTTCAGATGCGCCTGATGTTGTAGGGGCGTACGGCCGTTCAGAACACCGCAACAAAAAACGGGCCGCCTGCTTTCCACAGACGGCCCGTTCCCCCTCTGGGTGGCGGATCTCAGATCTCGCCGCCCTCAAGCGCGTCGAGGCGCCGTTTCCGCGTGCGTTGCATCACGAGATAGAGCAGGGCGACGCCGCAGAAGAACGCCCCGGTGCCGACGAGTGTGATGGTCGTCATGGTTGCTTCCTCATTTACCATTGTGCCCCCACCCCGGAATGGCCCTCGATTACGTCTGAAATGCGACCCCGTGCGGAAGGTTTCTTGCCAAAATTTCCAAGGTCAAAACGAAAGGGCCGGTCGTTTCCGACCGGCCCCGTTTGGGCGACAATGCCGCCCGGATGTGCTGTGCGCGGTTACTCGCGGTTGCCCAGGAACTGCAGCAGGAACATGAACAGGTTCACGAAGTCCAGATACAGGTTGAGCGCCCCGATGATGGCCGATTTGGCCAGCCATTCCGCGTCCATCGCATGGGCGTGGGCGAGGTATTCGTTCTTGAGCTTCTGTGTGTCATAGGCGGTGAGGCCCGCGAAGATCAGAACACCGATGGCCGAGATCGCGAAGTGGATCGCGGGCGAGCCAAGGAAGATGTTCACGATCGACGCCACGATCAGGCCGATAAGGCCCATGATCAGGAACGACCCCCAGCCGGAGATGTCCTTTTTCGTGGTGTAGCCCCAGAGCGACAGGCCCGCAAAGGCGATCGCGGTAATGAGGAAAGTCTGCGCGATCGAGAAGCCGGTGAAGGCCACGAAGATCCACGACAGCGACAGGCCCATCACGGCGGCGTAGACGTAGAAGTAAAGCTGCGCACCGGCGGCGGAGAGGCGATTGATCGCCGCGCCGAAAGCGAACACCATCACCAGCGGCAGGAACATGACGATCCAGCCGAAGATGTTCGGCGACAGCGTCACCGGATCACGCAGGATGGAGAGCAGGGCCGGCGACGAGCCAAAGGCCCAGGCCACCGCTGCCGTCACCAAAAGGCCCACGGACATGGTCCCGTAGACCTTGTTCATATGGGCGCGAAGCCCCTCGTCGATCTGTCCGGCGCGGGTGCCTACACCTGCGCGGGCAGTTTGATACTCAGCCATCAGCTGCCTCCGTTAGAGTTATCCCAGGACCGTCGTGCGGACTGCACTCGGGTTCGGATGAAATATTGGCAGAGCCGGCTTGCAATTCAAGGATTTCCGGAGGCCAAAGATGACCCCCGGCATAACATTTTCGCCAGATTACCAGCGGTGGCGTTCGGGAAGCTCCCAGAAGGGCCGGTTTGTTTCCGACCAGGCCTCACGACGGGTGATCCCGATGTCCTTCAACTGCGCGTCCGTGAGCCGTGCCAGCGCCGCGCGCGACCGGCGGGGCGCTACCATGCGCGTGATGAATTGGGCGACGAGGGCGATGGGCGAAAAGCGTCGGCGGGCGCCACGGGCGATGACGGCGGAGGAGCGGAGGGCGGGCATGGTCTTACCTTTGCGAAATGTGATGTTTCCATCGTGCTTGATCAGGATGCTTGATGTTTGCGACAGAACGGTGAATTATCAAAACGAATGATTTTGAACTAATCCATCACGAGGGGTGATATGGCGCGAAATCTCGATCTGACGGCGCTGCGCGCCTTTGTCACCGTGGTCGATGTGGGTGGCGTGACACGGGCGGCTGGGCTCTTGCACCTGTCACAATCGGCGGTGTCCATGCAGCTCAAACGGCTCGAGGAATCGGTCAATGCGTCGCTCTTTGACCGGACCGGTCGATCGCTCGATCTGACCGCCGAGGGCGAGCAGCTGCTGTCCTATGCGCGCCGAATGCTGGAACTCAACGACACGATCTGGGCCAAGCTCACCGATGCCGGGCTCGAGGGCGAGATCACGCTGGGGGTGCCCCATGACGTCGTGCTGCCCGCGTTGCCGCCGGTGCTGCAGCTCTTCAATGCCGAGTTTCCGCGCATGAAGATCACCCTGATTTCTTCCTTCACCAAGGCTCTGAAAGAGGAGTTCACACGTGGCAACTGCGACGTGATCCTGACGACCGAAGAGCCGGGCGAGGGCAATGGCGAAACGCTGTGCAAGCTGCCCCTCACCTGGGTCGGGGCGCCTGGGGGCAAGGCCTGGCGCCAGCGGCCCGTGCGTCTCGCCTTTGAAGAACGCTGCAAGTTCCGCGCGGGCGTGCAGGCCGCGCTCGATGCGGCCGGTATCCCTTGGGAAATGGCGGTGACGAGCGAGATGAGCCGCACCATCGACGCCACGGTGGTGGCCGATCTCGCAATTCACGCGCGGCTAGCGGGAACGCAGATGGAACCCCTGGCCTCGATCGACCATTGCGGCGCGCTGCCCGATCTGGGCGAGAACCACGTCAATCTCTACGTGGCCGAGAGCCTGAGGGGCGAGCCTGCCGAAGCGCTGTTGCGGATGCTCCGGCAGGCCTATTCCGGTCTCGGGTCGGCGCTGTCTCAGCCCCGCCCGGTGGTCACGACGACCTTGCCGGTGGATTTCCGCGAGCGCAGAAGCTCGTAAGCCTCGCCTGCCTGTTCGAGCGGCAACGCGTGCGAGACATGCGGCTTGAGCTTGCCCTCGGAATACCACGCGATGAGCTGGCGCATCGAGTTCTGGATGACCTCGGGCTTGAAGGCGTTATAGCCGCCCCAGTAATAGCCCATGATGTTGAGGTTCTTCACGAGCAGGTGGTTGGCCGGGATCTGCGGCACCTCGCCCGAGGCGAAGCCCACGATCAGGATTCGCGCCTCGGGGTTGCAGGCCCGCATCGCGGCCTTGAACTGCTCGCCCCCGATGGGGTCGTAGACCACGTCCGCACCCCCCAGGTCCTTGACCGCCTCGCGGATGTCGTCGGTGTCGCTGTCGATCAAGTGATCGGCGCCCGCATCCTTGCAGACCGCGAGCTTGTCCTTGCCGCGCGCGCAGGCGATCACGGTGGCGCCCATCATCTTGCCGATCTCGATGGCGGTCATGCCCACGCCGCCGGCTGCGCCCAGAACGAGCAGGTTTTCGCCGGGTTGCAGACGGCACCGGTAATCGAGCCCCACATGGGACGTGCCATATGCGACGTTGAAGGCGGCGGCGTCCGAATAGGGCATCTCGTCCGGAATCGGCTGCGCCTTGTTCGCCGGGAACACGCCGAAATCGGCCAGCCCGCCGTGACCGGACCCGACGATAACCCGTTGACCTACTTCGACATTGTCGACACCTTCACCAAGTGCCGCGACACGCCCCGCGACCTCCATCCCCAGCGTGAGGGGAAGCGGCGGCTTTTCCTGATACTGGCCCTTGGCCATCAGAAGATCGCCGAAGTTCAGCCCGCAGGCTGCGATTTCCACGAGGATCTGACCCGCGGAAGGCGAGGGTTTTTCAACCTCTGCAATCACAGGGGGTTCGTCGTAGGAAAGAATCTGGTATGCTTTCATCATGTCCTCCTTGGTGGTGACGCTACCTTCGGCGGGCAGCAGGATGCGAGCGGGACGCTACGTGACATTTCGCGTGAACTGGCATGGATCGCCCGCAAGCAGAAACTGAACCTTGAAACGGGGCAAGACGCGGCGCGACGAACAGGGCGGCTTTCCCGGACATACAACTGGACAGGTAACCGGACCAATAACCCAAAAGTCGATTCCCAAAATGCAATTCCCGATACGCGAAACACGCTATGCGCGTATTTCGTAGGGGGTAGGAGTCGGCCAAATCGCACAGGGCTGCGGGATCACCCGTTGCTAGAAAACTGAAAATAAACAAAATTTCGTCAGGTTGTGCGACTGGCCAAAAAGACAGGTTGTGGTTGAACGGGAACAGGCGCTCTCTGTTGATGTTGTGGACCGAGTGATTGGAGACCGTGATGAAACATCCCGTGGATGTACATGTAGGTAAACGCGTGCGGCATCGCCGCTGGATGGTGGGCATGACCCAGCAGCAGTTGGCGGAACGTGTCGGGATCAAGTTCCAGCAGATCCAGAAGTACGAGACCGGCATGAACCGGGTCTCGGCCTCGCGGCTCTGGGATATCTCGGATGCGCTCGGCGTCCCGATCAGCTTTTTCTTCGAGGGGCTCGAGGGCGGCGTGGAACGCGGCATGGAGCAGCATTTGCCCGACGACATTCTGGCCGACAAGGAAGCCCTCGAACTGATCCGCAGCTATTACTCGATCCCAGAGAACCAGCGTCGGCGCTTGTTCGAACTGGCAAGGGTCCTGTCGGACGCAGCCTGACGCGCCCGCGCACTTGACGCGCGACCGGTGACATTCTACGTGCTGGCCGAGCGGCGTCCTGACGACGGGATCTTTGGCGAGGAATACGGCAGGAGCGCCGGGACCAGCGGGCTTGTCTGGGTGCTCGACCCCATCGACGGCACGCGGGCCTTCATCTCGGGCACGCCGACCTGGGGTGTGCTCATCGCCGTGGGCGACGGGGACGGCCCGGCTTACGGCATCGTCGACCAGCCCTTTATCGGTGAACGCTTCGAGGGCGGCTTCGGCATCGCGCGGGTCACGGGGCCACAGGGCGAGGCGACTTTGGCCACGCGGCAGACCGCAGCGCTCGACGCCGCCACGATCTTCACCACTTTTCCCGAAGTCGGGTCCGAGGCGGAGCGCGCGGCTTTCCACGACCTCGCCGGGCGCTGCAAGCTCACACGCTACGGCATGGACTGCTACGCCTATGCGCTGCTCGCAGCGGGGCAGGTGGATCTGGTGGTCGAGGCGGGGCTTCAGGCCTACGACATCCAAGGCCCCATGGCGGTTGTCCAGGCGGCGGGCGGTATCGTCACCGACTGGCGCGGCGGGTCGGCGGCCCAAGGCGGCCGTGTGATCGCCGCCGCGAACTCCAAGATTCACGCGGCCGCATTGGCGATACTGGAGCGTGCGCCCGCATGACCGACTTGCACATTCGCAACGCCCGACTGGTCCTGACCATGGACGACACCAGGTCGGAGTTGTCGGATTGCGATATTCAGGTCTCGGATGGGGTGATCACCGCGATCGGGCGGGATCTGCCGCAAAAAGGCGAGGTGATCGAAGGGGGCGGGTGCCTTGTCACCCCCGGTCTCGTCAACACCCACCACCACCTCTACCAGACCCTCACCCGCGCCGTGCCGGGCGGGCAGGACGCGCTGCTCTTTGGCTGGCTCAAGACGCTCTATCCGACCTGGTCCCGTTTCGGACCTGAGGAGATTCGGGTCTCGGCGCTCACGGGGCTTGCCGAACTCGCCCTCTCTGGCTGCACGCTGACCTCGGACCACCTTTACCTCTTCCCCAATGGCGCCCGGCTCGATGACACCATCGACGCGGCGCGCGAAATCGGGCTGCGCTTTCATCCCACGCGCGGCGCCATGTCGATCGGAGAAAGCGCCGGTGGCCTGCCGCCCGACAGCCTTGTCGAGCGCGAGGCGGACATCCTCAACGACTGCATCCGGGTGATCGACACGCACCACGATACCCGCGAGGGGGCGATGGTCCGCGTCGGCGTCGCGCCCTGTTCGCCCTTTTCCGTGACCCGCGAGTTGATGCGCGACGCGGCCATCCTCGCCCGCGACAAGGGCGTGATGCTGCACACCCATCTGGCCGAGAACGACGAGGATATCGCCTACAGCGAGCAGATGTTCGGCTGTCGTCCCGGCCAATATGCCGAGGATCTGGGATGGACCGGCGATGACGTCTGGCACGCCCACTGCGTAAAGCTCGACGGGGCAGAGATCGACCTCTTCGCCCGCTCGGGCACCGGTGTCGCCCATTGCCCCTGTTCGAACTGCCGTCTCGGATCCGGCATCGCGCCGATCCGGGCGATGCGGGACGCGGGCGTCAAGGTCGGGCTTGGCGTCGATGGCTCGGCCTCGAACGACGCGAGCAACCTCGTGGCCGAAGCGCGGATGGCGATGCTTCTGCAACGGGTCGCTTATGGCGCCGACAAGATGAGCGCGCGCGAGGCGCTGTGGATCGCGACGCGGGGCGGGGCCGAGGTGCTCGGCCGTGACGACTGCGGCCAGATCGCTGTCGGCAAACGCGCCGATATCGCGTTCTGGGACATGGCGTCCATCGAGGCGGCGGGGAATTGGGACGCGGGCGCGCTGCTTCTGGCCGGGCCGCCGCGGGTCAAACACCTGATCGTCGAGGGGCGGCAGGTGGTGCGCGACGGTCACCTGACCACCATCGACCTGCCCGGAACGATCGAGGCGCAGAACCGGCTGGCCCTGCGCCTCCTGTCATAGGGCCGTAAGCCCGCTTACTGTGCGGGCTGCTGAACCGGCGTTTCGTCCGAAATCGGCTCGTCCACGTTCTCGGGGTTGCCCGCATAGAACAGGACAAAGAACCCGATCAGGCCCGAGATAAGCGATGCGACCAGCACGCCCAGTCGCACGTGGTTCATATCGGCCGCTTCCGAGAAGCTCAGGCCACCGATGAAGAGCGACATGGTGAAGCCGATGCCCGCGAGCGCCGAGACGCCATAGACATGCTTCCAGTTCACGCCGTAAGGCAGCTGCGCGAGGTTCATCTTGACCACGAGCCAGGTCAGACCGAGTACACCAATCTGCTTGCCCAGCACGAGGCCGAGGATGATGCCCAGCGTGATGGGTGCGAAAAGATCGCCCAGCGTCAGCCCAGCGACGACGACCCCCGCGTTGGCGAAGGCAAAGACAGGGATGATGAAGAAGCTCACCCAGGGGTGCAACATATGCTCGAGCGAGCGCAGCGGCGACTTGCCCCAGCGGTCGTTGAGCGGGATGAAGAACGCGGTGACCACACCCGCCAGCGTCGCGTGGACGCCTGACTTCAGCACCAGCACCCAGAGCACGAGGCCAAGGATGATGATCGGCCCGATCCGGTGCACGGCGCGGAAGTTGAGCCAGGCCATGAGCGCGAGCGGGATCAGCGACAGGAGCAGATACTTGGTCTGCAGATCGGCCGTGTAGAACAGCGCGATGATCAGGATCGCGCCCATGTCGTCGAGGATCGCGAGCGTCAGCAGAAAGATCTTGAGACCGGTCGGTGCCCGGCTGCCCACCAGCGCCAGAAGACCCAGTGCAAAGGCGATGTCGGTGGCCGCGGGAATAGCCCAGCCGACGATCGACGGCTCGCCCCAGTTCACCGCCGCGTAGAGAACGGCAGGCACAGCCATACCGCCCACGGCGGCAAGCCCCGGCAACATGATGTCGCGCGGGTTCTTGAGCTTGCCTTCCAGCATCTCGCGCTTCAGCTCAAGCCCGATGTAGAAGAAGAAGATCGCCATGAGGCCGTCGTTGATCCACAGGATCAGCGGTTTGGACAGGCCTTCGCCGGCGATGGTGACGGAGAGGATCGAATTCAGCCCGAGATCGTAGTAGGTCGACAATCCGGAGTTCGCGATGATCAGCGCGGCAATCGCCGCGAGCATCAGCGCAATCCCCCCTGCGGCCTCGTGTTTGAAGAACTTCTCGAGCATAGATGCGATCCCCTTTCTTTCTGTTTGTTCAGGTTACTTTCTGGCAGTCCGCGAACATTTCTCCAATGTTCAATCCTTCGTGACCATATAGGGGCACAAAGCCGGGCCGCCCACGATCTGCCGGCCCCTAAAGCGCCGTTCCAGATAACATTTTCGTTGGAAAGCGTTTCATGCCAAACTGTTCACCGGAGATTGGGAACATGTTTGCACAACTTGACCATCTGGTGGTCACGACCCCGGCGCTGGCCGACGGCGTGACGCTTGTTGAAACCGCGCTCGGCCATCCGATGGATGGGGGCGGGGACCATGTGGCAATGGGGACGCACAATCGGCTGATGTCGATGGGGCCCGAGGAGTACCTCGAGGTCATCGCGGTGAACCCGGCGGCGACTGCACCCGGGCGCCCCCGGTTTTTCGATCTCGACACACCGCGTGACGAACCGCGGCTTACCAACTGGGTGCTGAGGGTGCCCAACCTTCAGGCCGCGCTCGACCTCGCGCCCCCCGGCATGGGCACCGGCACGGCACTCTCGCGTGGGGCCTACAGCTGGCGCATGGCGGTGCCGCCCGACGGCAAGCTGCCCTTCGACGGGCTCTTTCCTAGCCTCATCCAATGGGACGGCTCGCATCCGGGGCCGGACATTCCCGATGCCAGGCTCAGGCTCGCGTCGCTCGTGCTCACCCATCCAGACGGGGTGGCCCTGGCCAGCGCGCTCGACCCGTTCCTGTCGGACCCGCACCTGCGTGAACGGCTGCGGGTCGAAGTCGGGCCGCTTGCCATGTCCGCGCGGATCGAAACGCCCAGCGGGATGCGCGAACTTTGCCGGGCCTGCGCCGATATGCACCTGTAATCATCCGGTCATTTGGTGTTAGATCGGGGCATGTCCCTCTGGTCGCGCATCACCGAAGCCCTGGCGGCCCTCGCGAACGGCGAAAGCCTGTCCGAGGTCTTTTCGCGCTTTTCCTCCACGCCCCCCGAACGCTCGGCAGCCTTTGCCATCGCGGTGATCGCGTTGGGGGCGAAAATGGCCAAGGCGGACGGCGAAGTGACAAGGAACGAGGTGTCGGCCTTCCGCGAGGTCTTCACGATTCCGCCCTCAGAGGAAAAAAGCGCGGCGCGGGTCTTCAACCTCGCCCGGACCGACGTGGCCGGGTTCGAGCTTTACGCCGAAAAAATCGCGCGAATGTTCGGGCGTGGCGATCCGGCGCTCTGCGATCTGATGGAGGGGCTTTTCTACATCGCCATGGCGGACGGGCAGTATCACCCGGCAGAGAACGAGTTTCTGTTTCAGGTCTCTTCGATCTTCGGCATCGACGAACGGCGGTTCCGGGCGATGCGGGCCCGCTTCGTGCCCGACGCGCAACCGGACCCCTACAGCGTGCTGGGCGTCAGCCCCGACATGTCGATGGAGGACATTCGCGCCGAATGGCGGCGGCAAGTGCGCGAAAGTCACCCCGACCGGCTGATCGCGCGGGGCGTGCCGGAAGAGGCGGTGAAAATCGCCGAAAAGCAGCTCATCGCGATCAACCGTGCCTGGGAAGAGATACAGGGTGCCGCCGCCTGATGCGGATCGCGACCTACAACGTCGAATGGTTCGACAATCTTTTCGACAACGACGGGATGCTACTGGCCGACGACGAATGGTCCGCACGCCATGATGTGACGCGGGCCGATCAACTGGCGGCGCTGGGCATCGTCTTCACCGCGATGGACGCGGACGCGGTGATGATCATCGAGGCGCCGGACGACAGCCGCCGCCGCTCGACCGTCAAGGCGCTCGAAGCCTTTGCCCGCACCTTTGGCCTGCGCACCTCGCGGGCGCTCATGGGGTTCCAGAATCAGACACAGCAGGAAATTGCGCTTCTTTATGACCCCGAGGTGATCGCGGCGCGCCACGACCCCATCGGGCATGAGACCGGGAAGAAAGGCGCCCCGGATGCCCCCCGGTTCGACGGCACCTTTCGTATCGACCTGAACGTCGATGCCGCCCCCGACCTCGTCACATGGTCGAAACCGCCGCTCGAGGTCGCGCTGACTCACAAGCCTTCGGGCCGCGAAATGAGGCTCATCGGCGTTCATGCCAAGTCCAAGGCCCCTTACGGATCGAACGACCCCGCCGAGATCACGCGCATCGCGATCGAGAACCGGCGCAAGCAGATGGCGCAGTGCATCTGGCTGCGCCAGCGTGTCGATGAACACCTGATCGCTGGCGACAGCCTGATCGTGCTGGGCGATTTCAACGATGGTCCGGGGCTGGATGAATACGAAAAGCTCTTTGGCCGGTCCGGGGTCGAGATCGTGCTGGGCGAGGGGGGCGCAGCGCAGTTGACGGACCCCCACGCGCGGCTTGCCCTGTCGCAACGGGTGGGGGCCATGCCGGTCACCGCGCGGTTCTACATCCGGCAGGAAAGACGCTATCTTCAGGCGCTGCTCGACTACATCATGGTCTCGCCCGACCTGGCTGCGCTGACACCCGACTGGCGCATCTGGCACCCGTTCGACGATCCGGTCTGTTACGAGACCCCGGAACTGCGCGAGGCGCTTCTCGCGGCGTCCGACCATTTCCCGGTGAGCGTCGATCTGCCGGTCTGACGTGCGCGTGATCACAGGACGCTTGGCAGGCAAAGACGGCTCACCCATACTCAACGCATGAAAAAGATCATCGTTCTTGTCATCTGCGTCCTCATGGCGCTTCCCGTGATAGCGAAACCGGCCGCTGCGCAGGCAGACACAGAGTCTGCTGAGACCGGACGCGAAAAGATCGGGGAGGGGTTCCGCATGTTGCTCGACGGTCTGGCCGACGAGCTTGGTCCGCTGTCCGAGGATGTGGCCGACGCCTGGCGCGACATGCTCGACGATATCGAGGACCTGAATGCCTACGAGGCGCCCGAGCGGCTGCCAAATGGCGACATCATCATCCGGCGCAAGGTTCCGCTGCCCGAGGGCGAGGCGACCGAGGTTCCGGGCGAGGGCACCGAGCTTTAGGGTTTTGCGTCAGGCCTCAGCCCGCGCTGATCTTGACCACCGGCTGCGCGTTCAGCGCCTGACACAGGCTCTGGAACCGGGCTTCGGCGACCTCGCCATATAGCCCCGCCGCTTCGGGCTTGATCGTCAGATGAAGCTCGTGCTTCTTCGGGCGATACATCAGCTCCGCCTTCTTGTGCGGCTCGTCCACGGCGAGCATCGCCCCGAAGCGCATTGCCTTGCCCACGATTTCCGCCTTGGCGATATCCTTTTCCGACAGCATCCCGAACAGGTCCTCGAAGGGGCTGTCCTCGCGGCTGTTCTTGTAACGGTGCAGAAGCGACAGACCCAGAAACACCCGTTCCTGATGGGTAAGCCCGCCAAGGTTCGCGCGCGTGGCGTTGTCGAAACAGACCTCGTGCCGGTAGTCGGGGTGTGCCCGCCATGTCACGTCATGGAGCAGGCAGGCGGCTTTCACGATCCGGCGGCGCGGGGCCGGATCATTGGCCACCAAGGGCCGGATGAAGGCATAGAGCGACTTGCCGAACCCCGGCATCCGCGCGTCCTTCTGTTCCGCGAAACGGCAGGCTTCGATCAGCGGATCGCGGGCGCGCAGACGGTCGGGCATCTGCTCGTAGAGCATCCCCTCGCGGATACCATAGGAGGACACCGCGATTTCCCTGGGCCGGAAGGTGCGTGTGAGGCGTTTCAATACCTCGGCGGCGGTGGGAACGAGCGCCATCCGCGACGACGAGGTGCCGGTGTGGGCGCGCACCTCCTCCAGGTCGACTTTGCCGATCCATTTCAGTGTCGAGGCAAGGGACGAGGGTGACATCCGGTATTCGTGCAGCACGGTGAGCGGGTAATTCCGGCGGTGCATGTCGAGCCGCGCAATCGCCCGCCACGAGCCACCGACGAGGTAGAGGCGTTGATGATGGGTGCCGATTTCCGCCGCCAGGTCCGCGAGCGTCGCGTCGATATGCGCCTTCAGCGCCTTTTTTCCGCCCTTGATCCCGGCGAGTTTGAGCGGACCCAGACCCGATGTGACACGCTTTCCCACCTCGCCGTTCTCGATCACGGCAAGCTCCATGGACGAGCCGCCGATGTCGCACATGAGCCCGTTCGCATCGGGCCAGCCGAGCAGAACTCCCTGCGCTGACAGCCGCGCCTCTTCGGTGCCGTCGATCACATGCATGGACAGCCCGGTCTCGCGCAGCACCTCTTCGCGAAACTCCGGTCCATCCTCGGCGTCGCGCACGGCGGCGGTGGCCACGGCGGTGAGCGGCGGCATGTTCATGCCCGCAGCCAGAAGCTGGAACCGCTTGATCGCCTTCAACGCCCGGATGCGCCCTTCGGGGTGAAGCCGCCCGGTCTCGGCGATCCCGGTGCCCAGCCCGCACATGATCTTTTCGTTGTAGAAATAGGCGGGCGAACGCGCCGCCCCGTCAAAGACGACCATGCGGACCGAGTTTGACCCGATGTCGACCACACCCACGCGGGACAGGTTGCGGGCGGAGGGGTCCTCGAACAGGGGCCGACCGAAAGGGCCCCAGTTGCGTTCTTCGGTTCCGTCCATGCGGGTCTCCCGATTGGCCTTTGTCCCGCTTATGGCCCGCGTTTGCGCCGTGTCGCAAGACGTTTCTGCCCAACGCGGGGAGGGATCGTTTGTTCAGAACGTGGCGTCAGTCGTGGCTGTGGGCAAGCTCGGGGACGTCCGATGCACCTGCGCTGCCCCGACCCGAGAGCGAGGGATATTCCATGAAGAAGCGGTGGCAGGAAAACGGGTTCTCCATCGCCGCCACGTCCGGGCGCAGAAACGATCCGTCCGGCTGCATGACCCAGCTTTGCGCCTGATCGTGCAGGTTGGCTGCCATGATCTGCGACACGATCTGCGCCTTCACGGTAGGGTTCGTGGTTTCCACCAGCGTTTCCACCCGGCGGTTGAGGTTGCGACCCATCCAGTCGGCGGACGACATGAACACGCGGCATTTCTTGGACGGCAGCCCATGGCCATTGCCGAAACAGACGATGCGCGAATGTTCGAGGAACCGGCCCACGATGGACTTGACCCGAATGTTTTCCGAAAATCCCGCGATGCCGGGACGAAGCCCGCAGATACCGCGCACGACAAGCGTGATCTTCACGCCGCGCTGCGAGGCCGCATAAAGCGCGTCGATCACGTCCTCTTCCACAAGGCTGTTCATCTTGGCCCAGATTTCCGCCGGACGCCCCGCCTCGGCATGTTCGGCCTCGGCCTCGATCATCTCGATCAGCGTGGACTTGAGCGTGAGCGGCGATATGGCGAGCTTTTCCAGACCCTCGGGCTGGGCATAACCCGATAGGTAGTTGAACACCCGCGTCGCGTCGCGCCCCAGCGCGCTGTCACAGGTGAAGAGCGATACGTCGGTATAGATCCGCGCCGTGATCGGGTGGTAGTTGCCCGTGCCGAAGTGGGTATAAGTGACAAGGTCATCGCCCTCGCGCCGCACCACGGTCGAGATTTTCGCGTGGGTCTTGTAGTTCATGAACCCGTAGACGACATGAGCGCCTGCGCGTTCCAGACGCCGGGACTGGCGAATGTTCGCAGCCTCGTCAAAGCGCGCCTTCAGTTCCACAAGCGCGGTGACGGACTTGCCCGCCTCCGCCGCTTCGCACAGCGCGCCCACGATGGGGGAATTGCGCGAGGTGCGGTAGAGCGTCTGCTTGATCGCCACCACGTCGGGGTCGAGCGCCGCCTGTTCGAGGAACTTCACCACCATGTCGAAGGTCTCGTAGGGGTGGTGTAGCAACATGTCCTTTTGCCGGATCGCGGCAAAGATGTCGCCCTCGTGGTCACGCACCCGTTCCGGCACGCGGGGGGAAAAGGACGGCCAGAGCAGGTCAGGGCGCTCGTCGAGCACCAATTCCTTGAGATCGGACATGCCGATCAGCCCGTCCACCTCGACCACCTCGTCGTCGGTGACGTGCAGCTCGCGCTTGATCAGCGCCTCGAGCGACGGCGGCGCCTTGGCCGAGATCTTCATCCGCACGACCTCGCCTCGGCGGCGGCGTTTGAGGGCGGTCTCGAATTCGCGGACCAGATCCTCAGCCTCGTCCTCGACCTCGAGATCGCTGTCACGCAGCACGCGAAAGGCACAGTGGCCCGCAACCGTGTAGCCGGGAAAGAGCGAGGAAATGTTGAGAAGCAGCAGTTCCTCGAGTGGCAGGAATCGCGCCGCACCGTTGCGTTCAGGCAGCCGCACGAAGCGGTCGATCTGATGCGGGATCGGCAAAAGCGCCTGAAGCTTGCGTTTGTCGTTCGTCCTCTCCAGCGTCAGCGCAAGCGAGAAGCCAGTGTTGGGAATGAACGGAAACGGATGCGCCGGGTCGATCGCGAGGGGCGAGAGCACGGGAAACACGCGGTTCAGGAAGACCCCGTCGAGATAGGTGTGATCCGCCTTGGTCAGTTTGCCGCGTGTGCAGATGATGATGCCCTGCTCGGCCATCTCGGCGGTCAGCGCATCAAAGGTCTCCTGCTGCTGCGCCATGAGCCGGCGCGCGTCGGCGTTGATCAGCACCAATTGCTCGGCAGGCGACAGCCCGTCAGACCCCGGCGTGGTATTGCCCGCCTTGGCCAGTTCGCGCAGGCCCGCGACGCGCACGGTGTAGAACTCGTCAAGGTTCGTCGCACTGATCGACAGGAATCGCAGCCGCTCGAGCAGCGGGACGCGCATGTTCGCCGCCTCTTCCAGCACGCGCCAGTTGAACCCGAGCCACGACAGCTCGCGATTGAAGAACCGCTTCGGTCCCTCGTAGTCCTCGGGCGGCAGGCTCATGGGGGTCGGGAACGCGGTTTCGAGGAAATCCGGGTTCAGGGCAGGTTCGGGGATGATCGTGCTATCGTCTGGCATGGGCGCTGTATCCGGCATGAACGTAACCGTTCCATGACGTTATGCCGTCCCGGTGCCAAGGTAGGCGACAAGCGGCGGTGTCACCGCGATCTGGCGGTCGTCGAAGAGCTTGACCAGAACCGCGCTCATCAGGTCCTCGTCTGGAGTGTCGAGCGCGATCGCCGTCGTGCCCTCCATCCGGCTCGCGAGGTCGGGCAGGTCGAGGCCCCAGCGCGAGGGCGCGAGCCGCGAGGGGACGAGCAGCGCGCCGCCCTCGGCCAGGACGAGGTTGTGCAGGTGAAAAAGCGCGGTTTCGGCAGCATCGTCGCCCGCGATCCGGTCGGCATCCTCTACCGCGACATGGCGACCCGCGAGCGGCGCGACGATATCCTCGGTCAGGATGCGAGCCGGCACGATCTCGGCCCCCGAGAGCGTCGCCCAGACTTCGACCAGATGGGATTTTCCCGACCCCTCGGGACCGGTAAGCACCATCTTGCGACCGGGCCAGTCGCGCCAGCGCTCCACCGCCGCGAGCGCGACGGCATTCGACTGCGCGATGAAGTAGTCTCCCCGCTCCCGCGACGTTCGCACGGGCAGGTCAAAGGCCAGTTGTTTCGGCATTCTGCGCCCGCCTTACTCTACCGTGTCTTCCGGCAGGATCGCGGCGTCGGAGTAGCCCTTGTAAAGCCTGCCCTCCTTGTAACGCGAAATGAGGTAGCGCAGCACGACCCCCAGCGCGGCGGCGACCGGGACGGCCACGAGCATCCCGACGAATCCAAAGAGCGTGCCAAAGGCGGACAGGGCGAAGATCAGCCAGACCGGATGCAAGCCCACGGACGAGCCGACGAGGTTGGGAGTCAGGAAATTGCCCTCGAGGAACTGGCCGATGACGAAGATTCCCGCAACGATGCCGACGTGCCACCATTCGCCCCAGAACTGGAAGAGCGCGAGTCCGATGGCCAGCGCGCCCCCCACGAGCGCCCCGATATAGGGGATGAAGGTCAGCGCCCCCGCGATGGCCCCGACGATCAGGCCAAAGGACAGTCCGGCCACCATGAGCGCGATGGCGTAGAAGGCGCCAAGGATCAAACAGACGGTGCCTTGCCCCCGGATAAAGCTCGCCAGCGTCCGGTCGATGTCGCTCGCCAGTTTGCGGATCGTGGGGGCGTGGTCGCGCGGCAGAAGGTCGTCGATCGCCGCCACCATCCGGTCCCAGTCCCACAGGAGGTAAAAGGTCACCACCGGCACGACGACGATCAGCACCACGACCGAGAACACCGATTGGGCCGAGGTCAGGACCGCATTGACCAGCTCGCCGCCCTTTTCCTGCACGGTCTTGGCCACGCTATCGAGCGACTGGCGCAGCACGCTGCCCTCGTCCACCACGTCGGGAAACTTGGTCACGAGCCATTCGCGAATGTTGGTCGCGATCTGCGGCACGGCGTCGAACAGCGCCGTCGTCTGCTGCACGAGCGTCGGCACGATGAGCAGGATCATGAGGGCAAAGACCAGAAGCCCGACGAGCGTGATCGTGACCGTCGCCCAGATCCGCTTGAACCCCATCGCCTCGAGCTTGTCGGCCAGCGGGTCGAGGAAATAGGCGATGGCCATACCGAGGATGAACGGCAGGATCACGTCGCCCAGGAGGTAAAGCAAAGCGAAAAAGACGAGCGCCGCGATGCCCCAATATTTCGCTTGCGTGCTGACGGGTAGGGTCATGGTCGGTCCTCAGGTCGCGTTGGGGCAGTCTTGGCGGAGTTGGGCACAAGGATCAAGGTTGATCGGTCCCCCGACGCGTCGCATACCTCCCACATGAACATCCTTCTCATCCACACAGGCGGCACCATCGGCATGGTGCCCGGACCTGACGGCCTGACCCCCGAGAAAGGCCGGGTCGAGGCCGCTGTCGCCGGTATGCTGCCCGACGGCGTTCGCCTCACCACCCATGTCTTCGACCCGCTCGTGGACAGTTCCGATGTCGGCCCCACAGACTGGAACACGATCCTCGACCTCATCGACGCCCACCCCGATCATTCGGTCCTCGTCACCCATGGCACCGATACGATGAGCTACACGGGCGCGGCGTTGGCGCAGGCGCTCGCCGGAACCGAGGCGCGGGTAATGCTCTGCGGCGCGATGGCGCCGCTCGGCGCGGGCGAGGGGGCGCGGGCGAACCTCAACCTCGCCGTGGTGACGCTCCTCGATCCGCGTTGGCGCGGCGTGAAATGCGCCTTTGCCAGCCGGGTGATGGAGGCGGGGGGACTCGTCAAGCACGACACCATTGGCGACGACAGTTTCCGCGCCGTGCCGCAGGACCCGCTGCCCCCGCCGCCGACACGGCGCTTCGATCCGGGCCGGCGGGTGACGATGCTCGTGTTGACGCCGGGGTTGCCCGCCGAGAGCCTCGCCGCCGCGCTAAAGACGCTGGATGCCGCCGTGCTGCGGGTTTTCGGCTCGGGCACGGTGATGAACGACCCCGCCGTGCTTGCCGCCCTCGTGGACGCCGCCGCGCGGGGTGTTCGCATCCGGGCGGTGAGTCAATGCGAGGCGGGTGGGCTCGTCCCCGGCTCCTATGCGGCGGGGGCGCCGCTTTGGAATACAGGTGTCGAGAACGGTGGGCGCGAGACCCCCGAGGCGGCGCTGGTGCGGCTCTGGCTCGGCACGCCGCACGCCTGACGTCGAAAGCCTGTCGTTCAGGAATGGCCTCCCGGAAAAGGTAGACCCGAAGCCGGGACAGGCTTCGGGTCTGGTGGCCGGGGAGGGTAGGGAAACCCCGGCCGGGACAGTCATGGGACATCTCATATACGCGCGGGCGTCTCATTTGGTTCCCCGCGCGAGAGAAAAAGTTCGCAACACCGCCGATCAAACCTCAACCACCTGAGGCGAAAAGGAAAAGCCCGGAGCCTTGGGGGCTCCGGGCTTGGCCGGGAGGGTAGGGGGTTCCCGGCCGGGACAGTCATGGGACGTAGATGAGACGCGCGAACCCGGGACTTGGTTCCGTGAGGAGGGAAAAAAGTTCGCGCCCCTCAAGAACCGCCCCATGACATGCCGGGGGTCGTCAGCAGCTCGCGCCGCTCTCGCCGGGCATTACCACCGTGTCGATCACGTGGATGACGCCGTTGTCGGCCTCGATGTCCGCAGTCACCACGGT
>LUOO01000044.1 GCA_001626765.1 Maritimibacter sp. REDSEA-S28_B5 | reverse complement strand
GCTTGGTAAGATACCAATAGCCGACGAAAATGCCCGCGAGATAGGCGAGGGCGTACCAACGGATCGGAAGCCCGAATACCGAAAAGGCAATCGCGCTATTGTCTCCCATCAGGTCATGGAAGTTCACATATTGCGTTGCTTCGGCTAGGGTTGCAAAAAGAAACATATATTCTCGGAACCTTCCCCAGGAGAGGGCTTCCCCATAAGGGGTAAGCGCCACGAGACCAAGAGGAGAGATACAGGATGCCATCCGCGCTCGATCTGCGCCTGGACGCCGCATATGAACTGATCACCGGCCCCGGCGGGCCGATCCAGGTCGGATCCATCGAAAAGGACGGGCGTTCGCTGCCCTTCATCACCAATGCGCCGACGAATCTGGGCGACTATGTTGCGTTTTTTTGTGCGCAGCATGGCGACGCCACCTTTCTGGTCGAAGGCGATGAAAGGCTGAGCTTCAAACAGGTCTATGCCGCCGCGCGGAAAGTTGCGGCGGGACTGATCGAAACGCACGGCGTCGCGCGCGGCGACCGTGTCGGGCTGGCGATGCGCAATGCCAATGCCTGGTGCGTCAGCTACCTCGGCATCCTGCTCGCGGGCGGCTGCGCGACCCTGCTCAACGGCTGGTGGCAGGGCGGCGAGCTGGCGGCGGGGATCGAGGATGCGGAGGCGAAGCTGGTAATCGCCGATCCGCAGCGCGCGGCGCGGCTGGCCGAACCCGGCGTGACGCACAGTGCCAAGGTCGTGACGCTCGATATCACGCGCCCGATCGACGAAGCGATCGCGCCGGTGAGCGGCAGCGCCGACACCGCCTTGCCCGTGCTCACCGGCGACGATCTGGCGACGATTCTCTTCACCTCGGGTTCGACGGGTCAGTCGAAGGGCGCCTATTCGCGTCACCGTTCGGTGGTCCAGGCGATCTTCAACTATGTCACCCAGACCGCGAGCATCGTCCATCTTCTGACCGAAGACGGGCAGATGTCCGATATTCAGCCCGCGACGCTGATCTGCACCCCGCTGTTCCACGTCACCGCCGAAATCCCCGTGTTCCTGCAAAGCTTCGCGCTCGGCCGGAAGCTTGTGCTGATGCCGAAGTGGAATGCCGAAGAGGCGATGCGGCTGATCCAGGACGAACAGGTCAATTATTTCGTCGGCGTGCCGCTGATGAGCTACGAGATTCTCGTCCATCCGAACCGCAAGAATTACGATCTGTCGACGTGCAAAAGCTACGCCGGCGGCGGGGCACCGCGCCCGCCCGAACATGTGAAGCGCCTGGCGACCGAAATGGGCGAAGGCAAGCCGCTGCTCGGCTATGGCCTTACCGAAACCAACGCCGTGGGCTGCGGCATCATCAACGAAAATTACGTCGAAAAGCCGCTTTCGACCGGCCCGACGTCGAAACCGCTCGTCGATCTTGCGATCCTCGACGACAATGGCGCGGCGCTCGCGCAGGGACAGGTCGGCGAAGTGTGCATCCGGTCGATCTGCAATTTCGAAGGCTATTGGAACAATCCGGCGGCGACCAAGGCGGCCTTTTTCGACAATGGCTATTTCCGCACCGGCGACCTCGGCTATCTCGATGCCGACGGCTATCTGTTCATCGTCGATCGCAAGAAGGACATCATCATCCGCGGCGGCGAGAATATCAGCTGTCAGGAGGTCGAGGCGGCGATCTACGAACATGCCGACGTCAACGAATGCGCGGTGTTCGGCCTGCCCGACGAGCGGCTGGGCGAAGTAGTCGGCGCTGTCGTGTGGCTGAAACCCGAGAGCAGCGTCGATGCAAACGAACTGACGGCCTTCCTGCAGGAGCGGCTGGCGGCGTTCAAGGTGCCCTATCGCATCTGGATGGCGACCGATGCGCTGCCGAAGCTGGGCAGCGAAAAGATCGACAAGGTCAGCCTGCGCAACAAATATCGCGAGGAATTTGCGGCTCAGCCCGCGGCATGATCGCAACGACAGCGTAACCGGAGAGGGAGCGGGAGCGAATGAGGGATATGGAAGAGGACCAGTCCCCCGTCGCCCCCGCGGCCGCCCCGCCGCCGCGCGACAGGCCTATTCCATGACCGCCGTCGACGAGTTCGGCCCGGTGATCGACGACATCTACGACTTCGCCGAGGCGCAGGGCTTCGAGATCGACGGGATCACGCAGGAAGGCGGCGCGGGCCAGCTCGAGATCAACCTGCGGCACGGCGATCCGCTGCTGCTCGCCGACGAGGTCTTTTATTTCAAGCGCCTCATCCGCGAAGCGGCTCTGCGCCACGATTGTTTCGCGACCTTCATGGCCAAACCCATTGCCGACGAGCCGGGATCGGCCATGCACATCCATCATTCCGTTGTGGACAGCGAGACCGGCAAGAACATCTTTGCCGGTCCCGCGGGCGGCGACACCGACGCGTTCTTTCACTTCATCGGGGGCCTGCAGAAATACCTGCCCTCGGTGATCGCGGTGCTGGCACCTTACGTGAACAGTTACCGGCGCTACGTGCGCGGCACGGCGGCGCCCATCAATCTCGAATGGGGCCGCGACAACCGCACCACCGGCATCCGGATCCCCCTGTCCTCCCCTG
This sequence comes from Maritimibacter sp. REDSEA-S28_B5, assembly GCA_001626765.1. Taxonomy (GTDB): domain Bacteria; phylum Pseudomonadota; class Alphaproteobacteria; order Rhodobacterales; family Rhodobacteraceae; genus Maritimibacter. The sequence goes on along the minus strand of LUOO01000044.1, from coordinate 48,337 downwards.
CCGCGCGACGGGTCGAGAACCGGCTCACCGGCATGGACGCGAACCCCTACCTCGCCTTCGCCGCCTCGCTTGCCGCAGGCTACATCGGGATGACGCAGAACGTGCGCGCCGAGCCCCAGTTCCGGGGCGACGCCTATGAGACCGACGAGTCGATCCCGCGCGACTTCGGCACCGCGCTCGACCTCTTCGACGAGGCCAAGGAAATGCACGCGGTGCTGGGCGAGGATTTCGCGCGGGTCTATTCCATCGTGAAACGGACGGAATACGAGGAGTTTCTCGGCGTGATCAGCCCGTGGGAGCGGGAACACCTTCTCCTCAACGTCTGATCGCAGCCCGTCCCGCAGAACCAAATCCCGCGCTTTCCCCGAAAGGCGCGGGATTTTTCCATTTCGAGGGCGCTCGAAAGAAACCTGTTTTCAGGCTGTCACCCGCCTGTTACAGTTTTCCCGAATAAGACTTTCGGAAAAGCCGAAAAGGATACGAGCATGTCTGCAGCCACCACGGGACTTGGTCCCAATGTCTACGACGCCGAACCCATCCCCGAAGCTGCCCGCGCCGAGATCGACCGGCTGCTGCAATCGGGCGACCTGTTCCGCTACACGGCACCCGAGGACGCCCCCGTCGCCCTGCTCGAACGCGAGTTCGCCGACATGATGGGCGTGAAATACGCGCTCGCCGTTGCCTCGTGCTCGGCGGCGCTGTTTCTGTCGCTCAAGGCGCTCGGCCTGCCGCGCGACACCAAGGTGCTGATCCCCGCCTTCACCTTCGCCGCCGTGCCTTCCTCGGTCGTTCACGCCGACTGCGTGCCGGTACTGGTGGACGTCATGGACAATTACCGCATCGACATGGCGGATTTCGAACGGAAGCTCACCGACGAGGTCGGCGCGGTGATTATCAGCCACATGCGCGGGCATACGTCCGACATGGATGCCATCATGGCGCTGTGCGATGCACGGGGCATTCCGGTGGTGGAAGACGCGGCGCATAGCCTTGGCACGCTCTGGCATGGGGAGAAGATCGGGACCATCGGCAAGATCGGGTGTTTCTCGTTCCAGTCCTACAAGATGCTCAATGCCGGTGAGGGTGGCGTTCTGATCACCAACGACCCGGACATCGCGGCACGGGCGGTGATCATGTCGGGCGCCTATGAGCACAACTGGCGCAAGCACAAGGAGCCGCGCGGCGACAATACGGGCGAGCTGGCCGAAGCCTTCGGCCGCTGGCAGAACAAGCTGCCGCTCTACAACACGCGGCTGTCGAATCTTTCGGCTGCCGTCGTGCGTCCCCAGATAGGCGAGTTGACCCGCCGCGTGACCGATGGTCTGCGCAATCACGACTACGTGGCCGAGCGGCTCAATACCTCGCCCTGGATCGACGTGCCCGCGCCGCTCGCGCCCGAGACGCGCGCGCCGGATTCGATCCAGTTCAACCTCGTGGACATGACCGACGAGGAAACCCGCGCCTTCATGGATGCCGCCAAGCGGCGCGGCGTGTCGGTGCAGGTGTTCGGCCTGCACGAGGACAACGCCCGTGCCTTCTGGAACTGGCAGTTCATCGGCGATCAGGGGCCACTGCCGGGCACCAAGGCGATGCTCATGCGTGCCTGCGACACCCGGCTCCCGGTGCGGCTCAAGAAAGACGAACTCGACTTCATCGCGGAGGCACTTATCGCCGCCGCCCAGGACGTGAAGTCGGCGGCCAGCGTCGCCGCCGAATAACCGTTCGCGACAGACAGACCGAAGGGCCGTGCGAAACCGCGCGGCCCTTTCATCTTTCCCCAATCACGCAGGACCCGGCCGCCGTCAGAGCACCCGCATGAGGTCCGCGAGCCAGGGAAGCCGCTCCCGCGTCGGATCTACGATGAGCGCGGTCAGGCGCGCGCGCAGGCGGTCGGCCACGTCCATGGGCAGCCCCCCCAGCACATCGCGCCGCGCCGTCAGCATGATCCGCCGGGTAAAGGGCGCAAGCGGCAACGGGACGATATCCACGTCGCCCACGAAACGCTTGGCACGCAGGACCCCCAGCGGGGTCAGGATCGTCCATCCCTGCCCTGCGGATACCATCGAGAGGATGGCGTGGTAGCTGTCCAATTCGAAGCGGTGGTTGGGCCGCAGATCCTCGCGCGCGAGATGCGCGGCGATCTGGCGGCCCATGAAATGGCGGGCGGAATACTGGATCAGGGGCAGCTTGCGCAGGCTCTCGAGCCCCCCGTCGGTGCCCGGCGGCACCGCAGCTACGAAGGGTTCCTGAAACAGAGGATGCACCTCGAGCCCCTCTCCCACCGCGCCCATGTCGGCGGTCACGACGAGGTCGAGCGCGCGCGCCTCGAGCTGGTCCATAAGCCGGTGAGAAGCCCCGGTTTCAAGCAGGAACTGCGTGCGCGGCCAGGCTTCGGCCAGTTCAGTGAGCAGCGCGGGCGTTACATCTGCGTCGAAATCCTCGATCATCCCGAGACGAAAGCGCGACAGCCGCGTCATGTCGGCAGCGGCAAGCTCGGCGCGGGCCTGTTCGGCCTCGTTCAGGATCACCACCGCGCGGCGGCGAAACAGCTCACCCGCAGGTGTGCAGGTCAACGGTCGCGCAGAGCGGTCGATGAGCACCGTGGACATGGCGGTTTCAAGGTTGGTGAGCTGCTGGCTCACGCTCGACGGGCTGGCCCCCAGACGGCGGGCGGCAGCCGAGATCGAGCGTTCCTCGACGATGGCCGCAAAGACCTCGACCCCCCAAAGGGTGATCCGCCCGGATGTCTCGGCCACGTCGCTCTCCTAATGTTCAGGCGGGCGTTACGAAGGGGTCGCCCCCGCGCCGTTACTTGATGTCCGACAGCTTTTTCTGCAACTCAGCGAGCTGTTTCTTGATCGCGTCCAGATCGTCGTCCTTGGAGGCGGGTTTGGCCGCGGCACCGGTCGCCGGCTTGGTCCCGGCCTTGGCGTCAGCGGCACCCTCGTCCTCCATCCCCGGCATCGAGGTGCCCATGGGCCAGTTCAGCATCATCGCCTTCATGAAGGCCTGTTGCTGAGCCTGCAACGCCTCGAACCCGGGCACCTTGGCCACGGGCATATGCTGCAGGTTCTCCATCATCTTCTCCTGTCCCTCGCGCAGCATCTCGAAGGACGCGGCGAGGAACTGCGGCACGACGGATTGCGCCTGAGAAGTATAGGTGCGCACGAGATCGGTGAGCACATCGACCGGGAGCACGTTCTCGCCCCGGCTTTCGTGATCCGCGATGATCTGCAAGAGGTATTGCCGGGTCAGGTCGTCGCCGGACTTGAGATCCACGATCTGCACCTCACGGCCCCCGGAGATGAAGCCGGAAATGTCGTCGAGCGTCACGTAATCGGACGTCTCGGTGTTGTAGAGACGGCGGCTGGCGTATCGCTTGATCAGCAGCGGTTCCTTGGTGTCTGCCAACTTTCCCTCCCAAAGCGTTGATTTCTGGTGCCTTCGGCACTGCAGAAAAAGCCTACGCGCATGCAGAAACCAAAAGCAAGCACTGTCGTCTCGCGAATGCGGGCACGGCTTTCGCCAAGGGGAAGAAATCGTCTGCGGCCCCTGCGCTCGGGCAAGAATGTCCGTGAACGAAAAAGGGCGAACCCATGAGGGTCCGCCCAGGTCATCTCGCTGACAGGGAGGAGGACGTCAGCGCGATTGTCCTTGTCGAAGCGAGCGCCTTACTTGGCGGCTTCGGACACTTTCTTGGTCGCCTTGGACACTTCGTCCGTGGCTTTTTTCACGGCGGCGGTCGCCTCTTCGCCCATGTCCTTGCCAGCGGCAAGCATGAGTTCGACGGTGTCCATTTGAACCTTCTTGGCGACTTCCGCGAAGGCGGCCATGTGCTCGGCAGCCATTTCAGCCTGGGCCGAGGCGAAATCGGTCATCGCCTTGGTGTAGTCAGCCGGATCTTCCTTGGTCGAGGACATTTCACCCATCTTGGCGAGGGTGCCCTTGGTCCAGGCGGTCGAAATCTCGGTCGATTTCTCGGCAGCGCCAATGGCGAGTTTCGCCATTTTTTCGCCGAGGGCCGCGGAGGACTTCATCGCGCCTTCGTAGGCGGACATGTCCATCGGGAACGCGCCCATCATGTCGCTGTACATCTTGGTGTAATCGGTGGTCTTGGCCATTTGTCTTCTCTCTCTCCAGATTGCCCCCGGAACGATCCGGGGTCTTCATTCTGCTTCTGCAAACAATATGGATGCTGCAGTGCAGCAAATCAAGTTTTTTCTGCGCTGCAGCGAGAGATTGCTGACCTAGGGTCACTTTGCCCGAATTATCAGGACCTTGCCCATCACCTTCGGCAATACCCCGTCAGAGAATAGGACGTGCGAGCACATAGGTTCCCGGTGCCGGGGCGAGAACAGGGTGAGACGAATCGCCCAATGCGGGTGCGGGACGCTTGTCACCCGACCTTGAGGCGAGCCATTCGGCCCAGCGGAACCACCATGTGCCCTCGTGTCGGGTCGCGCCTGCCTGCCAGTCCGCCGGGTCCTCGGGCCAGTTTTCGTTAGTATAATGGCCGTATTTCTTCTTGGAGGGCGGGTTCACGATCCCGGCGATATGGCCACTTTCGGACAGGATGAAGGTCTTGTCCTTCGATCCCATCTTGCGGATGCCACGGTAAGACGACCGCCAAGCGGCGATATGGTCGGTTTCGCAGGCAATCGCGCAGAGCGGCACCTCGACCTCCTCGATGCGCAGATGCGTGCCCAAGATCGGGTAGCCCGGCCCCTCGCCCGCGAACTCGTCGCGCTGGCACAGGCCGCGCAGGTATTCCACCGCCATACGCCCCGGAAGGTTCGTCGAGTCGCCGTTCCAGTGGAGCAGGTCAAAGGCCGGCGGCGCGGTGCCGAGCAGATAGCTGCGCACCGCGGGCATATAGATCAGGTCGTTGGCCCGCAGGTAGCTGAAGGTGCGCGCCATGTAGAGCGACCCCATGACCCCCTTCTGGGCGACCTCTTCCTCGATCCCGTCGATGAAATCATTGTCGAGGAACACGCCCACCTCGCCCTGGTCCGAGAAATCGGTGAGCGCGGTGAAGAAGGTGGCCGAATTCACCTTATCCTCGCCGCGCTGCTTCATCAGCGACAGCGTCAGAGACAGGGTGGTGCCGGCGATGCAGTAGCCGATGACGTTGATCTTGTCCTGTCCGGACAGGGCCCGCACCTCGTCTATGGCTGTGAGGAACCCCTCCTCGACATAGTTGTCCATGCCCACGTCCGCATGGCTCAGGTCGGGGTTCACCCAGGACACGACGTAAAGCGTGAAGCCCTGTTCCGTGATCCATTTGATCAGGCTGTTCTCGGGCTTGAGGTCGAGGATGTAGAACTTGTTGATCCAGGGCGGGAAGATGAGGAGCGGGATCTCGTAGGCCTCTTCGGTCACCGCCTTGTACTGGATCAGCTCGAACATGCGGTTTCGATAGACCACCCCGCCCTCCGTGGTGCCAAGGTTCTCGCCCACCTTGAAGGCGTCGGGGTCCGAGAGCGTGACCACGAGTTCCCCGTCGTTCCGTTCGAGATCGCGGATCATGTTCTCGAGCCCGTCGATCAGCGACTGCCCCTCGGTCGCCACCGCGCGTTCGAGCGCGTCGGGGTTGGTGGCCAGGAAATTGGTCGGCGCCATCATGTCGATCATCTGCCGGGTGAAGTAATCCACCCGCCGCTTCGTCTGATCGTCGAGCCCCTCGAGTTTGGCCGTGGACTCGGCCAACGCCTGCGAGGTCAGAAAATACTGCTGCTTGATGTAGTTGAAATAGGGATGGGTGTCCCAGAGCGGGTTGCGAAACCGCGGGTCCTTGGGCGAGTTGTCCTCGGGCGGCTTGCCATGGGCGAGAAAGCTCTGCTGGGCCTCGATGGCGTGGCGCAGGGTCTTGCCCCAGTATTCCACCTGATGCTCGAACATCTCGCCGGGGGAATTGAACATCTTTTGCCAGTAGGCAGCGGTGGACGCCGCGAAAAAATCCTCGCCCGGAGCCTGCAAGGCGTGGCGGATCGGCTTTTTCTGCGCGAGCGCGGTGGCGAAACGTGTCGAAAGCGCCTCGATTTTCTGCAGGTTTTCCTTCAGCTTCTCGCTTTCTTCACGAAACTCTATTTCATTTGTTGTCATGTGAAACGTTCCACCCTACGTTTCGCACATGCAGCAATTTTCTTGCTGCCTTGCGAAGCTCCGTCGGACCCCTCCAAAGGTCCGACTTGTAACAGAGCCAAGGTAACGGAAGACTGCAGCGCGACGCAACCGAAAGGCGTTTTATTATGCGGTATCTTCCTTTGTACGATCTGACCGAGTCGGTTCGCATCACGAACCAATGGCTGGGCGCCACGGCGCAGGCCATCGGAAGCTCGCCGGGCGTTGCGATGATACCCAACCCTTACTTCCAGTGGCTGCGCGGCTGGGGTGAAGTGACAGAGCGGTCGTTTTCCCGCATGGTGGCGAAACCCGACTGGGGCATTCACACGGTCGTGGGTGCCGAGGGCCGCGATCACGTTGTGCGCGTCGAACGGCTGATCAAGAAACCCTTCGGCGATCTGATCCATTTCCACGTGCAGGGCCGCAAGCCGCTTGCCCGGCGCGTGCTGCTCGTTGCGCCCATGTCGGGGCACTATGCCACCCTTCTACGTTCGACCGTCGCCTCGCTCCTGCCGGATGCCGAGGTCTATATCACCGACTGGCACAATGCCCGCGACATCCCGGTGTCCGAGGGCAAATTCGATATCGAGGATTACACCCTCTACCTCGTCGATTTCATGCGTCACCTCGGGCCGGACATCAACGTGGTCGCCGTCTGCCAGCCCGCGCCGCTGACATTGGCCGCCACCGCCTATCTCGCCGCCGAGGACCCCGAGGCACAGCCGCAGACGCTCACCCTCATCGGCGGTCCGATCGACCCTAGCGCGGCGGCGACCGACGTGACCGATTTCGGCGACCGTGTCGCGATGGATCACCTCGAGGCAACCGTGATCCAGTCGGTGGGGTTCAAGTATCGCGGCGCCGGGCGGCTCGTCTATCCAGGCATCCAGCAGCTTACCTCCTTCATGACGATGAACGCGGAAAAGCACACCAAGGCGTTCAACAACCAGATCATGCGCGCCGCGCGGGGCGAGGCGTCGGATCACGACAAGCACAACAAGTTCTACGACGAGTATCTGGCGGTCATGGACATGACGGCGGAGTTCTACCTCACCACCGTCGACCGCATCTTCAAGGAACGCGAGATTGCGCGCAACGTGTTCGAGATCAACGGCAAGCGCGTGGACATCGGCGCAATCACGAATGTCGCGGTCAAGACGGTCGAGGGCGAGAAGGACGACATCTCGGCCCCCGGTCAGTGCCTCGCCGCGCTTGAACTGTGCACCGGCCTGCCTGACGAGATGAAGGCGCAGCATCTGGAACCCGGCGCGGGCCATTACGGCATCTTCGCGGGCAAGAGCTGGCGCGACAACATCCGCCCCCTCGTGCTCGCCTTCATGGACGAACACGCAGGCGCCCATGAAGCACAGGCCAAGAAAAAACGTGCGCCCCGCGCGGTCAAGACGGACGGCAAACCGGCGTTGAAGGCAGTCTGAACCTGCATGAGCCATGACAAAAGGGCCTCGCAATCGCGGGGCCCTTTTCATTCGACGCAGCGCTCGGCGCGACGGTTCAGCGCGGCAGCGGCGGCAAGTCCATCCAGGCCTCGAGCGCGAGGCTCGTCTTCTGCGGTGTCTCGAGCATGGGGAAATGCCCTGCATCATCTATGGTCGCGATCTCGGCATAGGGGATCAGCTCGGCCATGAACATATGCCGCTTCGGCGGCGTGATCTTGTCATGTTCACCGCAGAGGATGAGCGAGGGCACGCGCAGGTTATGCAGCTCCTTCTGCGCGTCCGGGCGACGCTGCATGGCACGGGACTGGCGCACGAAGACCTCGGGGCCAAGACGTGTCGCCATGGCGCCGACGATGGCGATGGCGTCGTTGCGGTAGGGGCCGGGGGCAAAGCACTCCGGGGGAAAGGTCTCGGCCATGGCCGCATCGAGCTTGCCCGCCTGTGCGCGCACGATCTGGGGCTCGCGCCAGACCGCCTGTTCCGGCGTTTCCGGCAGCGGTGAGGTCGAGATGAGGCAGAGCCGCGTGACCCGCTCGGGCGCACGGCGCAGCACCTCCATCGCGACGGCACCGCCCAAGTCATGCCCGCAGAGCGCAAAGCGCGGCGGGGCCATGTAGAGCAGGTTGGCAGCCATCTCGCGGATCGAGTCGCCGCGCGCGGGTCGTCATGGGCGCGTCCCGCCCAGCATATCCTCGAGCGTCGCGGTCAGAAGCGCGAGGCAGGCGGGCGAGGAAAACCGGTGGTCTGCCCCTTTGACGAAGGTCAGGGTCACATCCGGCCCGTCGATGTGGTCGAGCAGGGTAAGCGCCACCTGCCGCTCCACATCCTCGTCCGCCGTGCCCTGAAGGAGCCGCACGGGCCAGTCCATCGGCAGCGGATCGCGCAACACGAGCATTTCGCGCCCGTCCTCGATCAGGCGACGCGTGATCGGATAGGGATCGCCGTAGGCCGAGGGCAGCAGCACCGTGCCCGCCTCCATCAACTGCGCCCGCTCGTCCTCCGAGAAATCGCGCCACATACTGTCCTCGGTGAAGTCCGGCGCAGCGGCGATGCCGATAAACCCCGCGAAACGCTCCGGCATCCGGCGGGCGAGGATCGCCGTGATCCAGCCGCCCATGCTCGACCCGACAAAAATCTGCGGGCCGGTTGTCGCGTGGCTGATCACGGCAGCCGCATCCGCCGCCCAGTCCGAGATCGCGCCATCGGTAAAGGCGCCACCAGACTGGCCGTGTCCGGAATAGTCAAAGCGCAGGAACGCCCGGCCCTGCGAACGCGCCCAGTCTTCGAGCACCAGTGCCTTGGTGCCCTCCATGTCCGACATGAACCCGCCCAGGAAGATGACCCCCGGCCCTGCTCCGTCGCTGACATGATACGCGATGCGCCGCCCATCAGCGGTGTCCAGATAGCTTGGCCCTGCCACGCCTGCCCCTATTGCTTGCCTCGGTATTCCCTGCGTCCCTGCGGCAATCCTGCATGAGGATCAAGGGGTTGGAAAGGGGGTCAATCGGTTTCGGCTTCTTCCAGCCCATAGGCGACGATGGCACCGATCAGCGCCATGGCGGAAAAGCCGGCCAACGCAGCCTTAGGCCCGATGAAAGACAAAGCCCCGCCAAAGGCACCGGAGACAAGCAGAAGCCCGCCGATCAACGTGTTGGCGGTCGCGGCATAGGCTGCGCGGGCGTCCTCGGGCGCGATGTCGACGAGGTAGGTGGACCGCCCCTGCCGGACCCCGTGGTGCGCGATCATCAGAACGAAGAGCAGCGCGGGCATAAGGTAAGCTGTCGTGGCGAGGCCCATGAGGTCGGCGGCAATGGCGGCGCCCATGACGGTCGCGCCGATGGCGCCCGAGGCGACAAGCACCAGCCGCGACGAGTGGTCCGAGAACCGGCCCCAGGCATAGGATGACAGGAACGACGCGGCGGCGGATGCCACGACGAGCGCACCCAAGGCGCCAAGACCCCGATCCTCACCCTGCCCTGCGAGCAGGACGAAATAGGGCGGGGTGAGCGCGGTTGCGGTCAGGAATCCCCGTGCGACGACGAAGCGGGCAAAGGTCCGGTCCTCGCGCAAAAGCTGCCACGGGCGCAGCGCATCGCGGCTGTCCGACGGGTCCGAGGGATTTTCTCTCAAGGTCGAGAACAGCCCCGCGGCGGCGAGCCACAGACCGGCGGCAAGGATCAGGGCACCCACGAGCGGCCCCTGCCCCTCGAGCCAACCCGACATGAGAAGCCCCGCGAAGATCACGACGCCCACGGCGCTCGCCGAGCCTGCGAATCCCGTCACCGCGCCGCGCCGCGTCTTTGCAACCGTCTTGCCCAGCACCTCCTTGTAGCTGACCGAAGCCGCCGCGCGCGACAGGGCAAAGACCACGATGGCGGCGACGAAGGCCAGGCCCGCCGCCGTGCCCTCAAGCATGAGCGCGGCCAGTGCGAGTGCCGCGACTGCCGCCCCCTGCCCCAGACTGCCCGCCACCCACTTCCAGCGGCGCTGGCGCATGGCATTGAGGCGATGGGCGAGGAAGATCTGCGGCAGGAGCGACCCCGCCTCGCGCAGCGGCACCAGCGCGGACACGAAAACTGCAGGCGCACCGAGCGCGTTCAGGAGCCACGCCAGAACGAGCTTCGGGTCCATCAGACCATCGCCGAGCTTGGTGAGCGTCAGCGATGCCATGTGGATCAGCCCGTTGCGCGCCTCGGCACTGTCGCGCGGCTCGCCCGCCAGCGTCTCGTAAACCTCCCGCTCGACGTCGGTGCCCGCACCGCTGCCCTCGTCGGTCGTGGAACCACGCGCGGTGTTGTCCGCCATGTCATCCTCTTCTGCGTTGGCTGGCCCCCAGGGTCGCGATCAGCGACAAGGGGCTGGCTTGGGGTTGACTTGGCTCCCCCGCCGCGCGACACCGCTCTCCAGACATAACCCGCAACCGGGCGTTCCGTGGGCGCCAAACCGACGAGGAGACAGGCTGTGAGCCAAATTTCCCTTACATTTCCTGATGGCAATACGCGCGACTATGCGGCGGGGATCACTCCTGCCGAGGTGGCCGCAGATATCTCGACCTCGCTCGCGAAAAAGGCGATCTCCGCGACGGTGAACGGCAGGCACCACGACCTGCAATGGCCGATCGACGCGGACGCGAGCGTGGCCATCCACACGATGAAGGACGCGCCGCAGGCTCTCGAACTCATTCGACACGACCTCGCCCATATCATGGCGCGGGCGGTGCAGGAGATCTGGCCAGCGACCAAGGTCACCATCGGCCCGGTGATCGAGAACGGCTGGTACTACGACTTCGACCGTGAGGAGCCCTTCACGCCCGAGGATCTGGGCCAGATTGAAGCGAAGATGAAAGAGATCATCAACGCCCGCGACGCCGTGCGCACCGAGGTCTGGTCGCGCGCCGATGCCATCGCGCATTACGAGAAGACCGGCGAGAGATACAAGGTCGAGCTGGTCAATGCGATCCCGGACGACGGCCAGCCCATCCGCATGTATTGGCACGGCGACTGGCAGGACCTCTGCCGGGGGCCGCACCTTCAGCACACGGGGCAAGTGCCTGCCGACGCCTTCAAGCTGATGAAGGTGGCCGGGGCCTACTGGCGCGGCGACTCGAAAAACCCGATGCTCCAGCGCATCTACGGCGTCGCCTTCCAGAACCGCGACGAGCTGAAGAAATACCTGACCTTCCTCGAAGAAGCCGAGAAGCGCGATCACCGCCGTCTGGGCCGCGAGATGGACCTGTTTCACATGCAGGAGGAAGCGCCCGGTCAGATCTTCTGGCACCCGAACGGCTGGCGCATCTACACGACGCTTCAGGATTACATGCGCCGCCAGCAGGATCGCGGCGGCTATGTCGAGGTGAACACCCCGCAGGTCGTGAGCCGCAAGTTGTGGGAGGCCTCGGGCCACTGGGAGAATTATCAGGATAACATGTTCATCGTCGAAGTGGACGAAGATCATGCCCGTGAAAAGACGGTGAATGCGCTCAAACCGATGAACTGCCCCTGCCACGTGCAGGTGTTCAACTCGGGGCTCAAGTCTTACCGCGACCTGCCACTGCGCATGGCCGAGTTCGGCTCGTGCAACCGCTACGAACCCTCGGGCGCGCTGCACGGGATAATGCGCGTGCGCGGCTTTACGCAGGACGACGCGCATATCTTCTGCATGGAAAGCCAAATCGAGGCGGAAACAGCGAAATTCATCGAATTCCTCGCCGCGATCTATGCCGACCTCGGGTTCAACGACTGGACGATCAAGCTCTCCACCCGCCCCGAGAAACGGATCGGGTCTGATGAGTCGTGGGATCGGGTCGAGGCCGCGCTTGGCAATGCCTGCAAGGCGGCGGGATATGACTTCGAGGTGCAGGAGGGCGAAGGGGCATTCTATGGCCCCAAGCTTGAATTCACGCTGACCGACGCAATTGGCCGCGAATGGCAATGCGGCACGCTGCAAGTGGACCCGAACCTGCCGGAGCGGCTGGACGCGGTCTATATCGGCGAGGACGGGGCCAAGCATCGTCCGGTCATGCTGCACCGCGCCGTGCTGGGTTCCTTCGAACGCTTCATCGGCATCCTGATCGAAGAACACGCGGGGAAACTCCCCTTTTGGCTCGCCCCCCGTCAGGTGGTCGTGGCGTCGATCGTGTCGGACGCGGACGACTACGTGCACGACGTGGTCCGTCACCTGCGCGCCGCCGGTGTGCGGGCCGAGGCGGACACCCGAAACGAGAAGATCAACTACAAGGTCCGCGAACATTCCGTGGGCAAGGTGCCGGTCATCCTCGCTGTGGGCATGAAGGAAGTGGATGAACGAACTGTTACAATTCGTCGCCTGGGCGAGAAGGACACGCGGGTCTCGGGTCTCGATGACGTGATAGCCCAGCTCTCGGCTGAGGCGACGCCGCCTGACCTAGCGTGACGCCAAACCTTTGATAAGTCTAAAAAAAGGGCGGTCCATGGGGCCGCCCTTTTCACGTCCAACTCACGAAAGCGTTTGTTTCAGCCGCGTCACAGGGCCGCGCCGCACGGCGCTGTGAGTGGTTTGTTACGCCTTCTGCGACCTACCAATTGGCCACCGCCAGACGCGGTTTGACGAACGCAAACAGGAGGACGGAATGTCTCTAAAAACCAATCTCACCATCGCGGGTGCCATGGCCGCCGCGCTCGCCTCGCTTTCGACCGGGGCCTCGGCGCAGGACATGGAAAAATGCTACGGCGTTGCGAAGGCCGGTGAAAACGGCTGCGCGGCAGGACCGGGCACGACCTGCGCCGGCACATCCAAGGTCGACTATCAGGGCAACGCCTGGTCGCTGGTCCCCGCGGGCACCTGCGAGGAGATCACGATCGAGGCCAGCATGACCTCCGACATGGTGGAACGCATGGGTTCGCTCGAGCCGCTCGAGCGCGACCTGCCGGCGATGTGAACCACGCACAGCACCGGGGCGCGGGCGAGGAACGCCGCCCGCGCCCCCTTGGGACTGGAGGGACAGATGTTGGACACAACCAGACAGGGCCTGCCCGCGACCGTGGGAGTTGGCTTCAAGCCGCAGCACTATGCGAACCTGATCAGCGATCCCGGCGCGGTCGGCTGGCTTGAAATCCACGCCGAGAATTACCTTGGCGACGGCGGCAGGCCGCTCGCGCAGCTTCGCGCGCTGGCCGAGCGGTTCCCGATCTCGGTCCACGGTGTCGGGTTGTCGATCGGTGGCGAGACGCTGGACGAGGACCATCTCGCCCGCGTCGCGCATCTGGTCCGCTGGCTGGAACCTGCGCGCTTTTCCGAACATCTCGCCTGGTCGAGCCATGGCGGCCTGTTCTTCAACGATCTCCTGCCCCTGCCCTATACCGCTGTGACGCTGACCCGCGTCTGTCGCCATATCGACCGGGTGCAGGAGGTGCTGGGAAGGCAGCTGCTTCTCGAGAACCCGAGCCTGTATCTGGAATTCACCGACACCGAGATGGAAGAGACCGAGTTCCTGCGCGAGATCGTGCGGCGCACCGGCTGCGGGCTTCTTCTCGACGTCAACAACGTGCAGGTCTCCTGCACCAACCAGCGGATCGACCCGCGGGCCTATCTGGCCGGCTTCCCCATGCAGGCGGTCGGCGAGATCCACTTGGGCGGGCATGACCAACAGTCAGACAGCACCGGAGCGCCGCTTCTGATCGACAGCCACGGCTGCGAGGTGGCGGAGGATGTCTGGACGCTCTACGCCGAGACGATTGCGCGGACCGGCCCGGTGGCGACGCTGATCGAATGGGACACCGATGTGCCTGACTGGTCGACACTCGAGGCCGAAGCGGTCCGGGCAAGGCGACACCTCGGGTCTCGATCCAAGGTCGGGGTGCGACGCAAGGTCCTGAGATAGATAGCTAAAACCATCATTTCAGGATTCTAGAATTCTAGAATCCCGGAATCCTCGCAGATCGTCCGAGCCGCCACACGCGCGCCTCATGACCGTGTCCAAAGGAGAATCCCCGATGCTCTGGTCCTCCCACCTGCTCGACGACACGTCCGTTCCCGCCGGTCTTCTGACACCGGGCGAGGCGCCCGCTCAAGATCGCTTCAATGTCTACCGCAACAATGTCATCGCCTCCCTCGCCGATGCCTTGGAGGACGGCTTTCCGACCGTTGCGCGGCTTGTGGGACATCCGTTCTTCCGCGCCATGGCGACCGTGTTCATCCGCCGAAACCCGCCACGCTCGCCCGTTCTGTCAACGTACGGCGCCGCTTTCCCTTCTTTCATCGAGACGTTTGCGCCCGCCGCGACCGTGCCCTATCTCGCCGACTGCGCGCGGCTCGATCGGGCGATCCTGCAGGCCTACCACGCCGCCGATGCCGTCGCCGTGGACAAGGATGTCCTGCGTGACCCGAGGATCGGTGCGGCGCAGATCGGGCTTGCCCCGGCGGTTCGTGTGCTGTCCTCCCGATACCCGCTCTATTCGATCTGGCGAGCAAATCGCGATGCACTTGCGCCGAAACCAAGCGCCGGAGCCGAAACCGTGCTCGTCTCGCGCCCCGACTGGGACCCGCTCGCCGAACGCAGCCCTAGCGCCGAGGCGGCGTTCATCGACGCCTTGCGCGACAAACCGATCGGCGACGCGGCCCGCATCCCCGATCTCGATCTTCCTCGCGCCCTGTCCCGGCTCATCGCGCGGGGCGCCATCGTCACCGTGGAGTTCCCGTCGTGACCCTGACCCTACACCGCCTCTATCTTTGGCTCGACATGTCCGCGCCCCTGGCGCTTCCGACCCTTGCGCGCTTCATCTTTGTCGCCGTGCTGCTACCCTATTACTGGGCCTCGGCCCTGACCAAGATCGACGGTGCCGCGCTGTCAGTGAACGCCTATGCGCAGATCTTTCCACGCGCGATGGAGGCGGTGAACTACGATGTCAGCGCCCTGTCACCCTTTCACGACCTCGTCGTTGCCGGCGGCACTCTTGCCGAGTTCCTGCTGCCCGCTCTTCTGGCTTTAGGCCTGTTCACCCGGCCCGCCGCGCTTGGCATGATGGGGTTCATCCTCTTGCAAAGCCTCACCGACCTGATCGGCCACGGCTCATGGGGCGACGGGATCACGCTCGGGGCGATCTTCGACCGGGCACCGGACAGCGTGATCCTCGATCAAAGGCTGCTGTGGATGATGCCGCTCGCGACCTGCGTCTTATTGGGCGGCGGTCCCCTGTCGATTGACCGACTCGCGAGGGGTGGCAACGGTCAGAGCCAGTCGGCCTGAGCGGCGGCATCCCAGCCGATGCTCATACGCGCGCCATCGACGATCACCGGACGCTTCATGAGCGCCGGATGGGCAGCGATCAGCGCGACCGGATCGTCGCCACGTTCCGCCTCTGACAGCTGGCGCCAGGTCGTGGACTGACGATTCACGAGCCGATCCCCGAAGGCGGAGTGAAATGCTTCGAGATCAGATATTTGAAGCGGCTGCTCCCGGATATCCACCAGCTCCGGCGCGCGCCCGGCAGATGTGAGCGCCTTCATCGCCGCGCGCACCTTGTCGCAGGACTTGATCCCATACACCTTCATTCATTGGCCTCCTGCAAACTTCACTTGATTTTTGTTCCGCTT
This sequence comes from Maritimibacter sp. REDSEA-S28_B5, assembly GCA_001626765.1. GTDB lineage: Bacteria > Pseudomonadota > Alphaproteobacteria > Rhodobacterales > Rhodobacteraceae > Maritimibacter. The sequence goes on along the minus strand of LUOO01000044.1, from coordinate 32,687 downwards.
TGTTCACCATGATTTGCGTGACAACAGTACTTCCAGTCAACCGCTGGTGCGGGGCAGCTGAAGACTTGCCGCACCACCCCGTCGCAATGTCGCGGACGGTATGACTGAAGGAGACAGACGGAATGCCCACTGGCACCGTGAAGTGGTTCAACACGACCAAGGGTTATGGCTTTATCGCCCCGGACGATGGTGGCAAGGACGTGTTCGTCCATATTTCGGCCGTGGAACGCGCCGGGTTGAAAAGCCTCGCAGACAATCAGAAAGTGTCCTACGAGATGATCCCCGGACGGGACGGGCGCGAAAGCGCAGGCGACATCAAGTCGCTCTGATCATTCCCGAGAACATGACAAACCCCGCGTCTGCCGCGGGGTTTCTTGCTTTTCGGTCGATCAGAACCGGCGCAAGGCGCCGTTCTGCTCAGGACTGGAAGGCCCGAATGATCATCACACCCGCCCAGGCGGAAAAGCCGGTCAGGACCGTGCCCCAGATCACGTCAGTCGCCACCATCTGCGGTGACCAAAGACGCAGGGTCGCGTAGTTCGTGAACTCGTAGGTGCCATAGGCAAGCGCACCGATCACCGCGCCGCTGACCAGCGCGCTTACCGGCGTGCCGTTCTTGAGCGCGGGCCAGGATACCAGCCAGACAACGCCCCCCACATAAAAAAGGTAAAAGATCGCGGCGGGCACGATGCGGATCGGAAGCTGGAGCCAGTCGCCCAGATGGGTTTCGAACAAGGGTTTCATGACCTTGTTCAGCATCACGGCATCAATCCCGAGAAAAATGACAGCCGTCACCAGATAAAGAAAAATCGCCTGCATCGCGCACCTCGAATGTGATTTCTTCAAGGATTACGGTCTGGCGAGACGACCGGATCAGTCGAGCATGCAGGCAGGCGCGGATACCTGGGAAGGATGCGAACGCGGGCTGATGGCGCGCGGGCCCTCAGCCGATCGTGTCAGCCAGTCAGCACTGGGGTTTCCACGCGTTGCGGCCCGCCGGTTTGGTTGGCGAGAGCGCCCAGTAGATCGCCTCGGGCGGGCGGCCCTCCTTGCGGTCGGCGCGGGCGACACGGTCGACGAACTGACGCGGCGCCTGGATACCCAAGACCTCGACAAGCCCGTCCACGATGACCTCGTAGACGGTTCGTTTCGGCGCAGGCGCCTCTACCACGACATCGACAACCTGCAGGGAGCCGTCGTTCTTTACGAAGAACTTCTTGGACAGCGTCGCCTGCGTTGCAGCATCGCTGACCGTGTCTTTTGCGCCGTCGATTGCAACGCATTCCCACGAACCCAAGGCAAATGCACCAGTCGTGGAGCTTGTTCCAAGAGCGAGCGCCAAGAGCGCGGCCCTACCAATGACCCAGTATCCCATATGAAAATTCTACGAAACAGTACGAAACGTTTCAATAGTTACCTTGGTTCCATACTTGTTGAAATTTTCTTGATGCCCGGTTTGTGGCCCTCTGACGACACCCTGTGATACATTCGCCGAGTGAATTTTCCGCACTGCAGCGTATTTGTGAGGCAGGGACGAGACCCCGTCACAGTTTGCGCAGCCATTCCGTCAGCACGAGTCCCACCGTCGAAGATGCGACCGGCTCAGCCGCTATCCGCACCCAGGCCTCGGGATCGAAGGGCGGAAAGACTGCATCCGGCGTATCGACCTCGAGATCCACCTCTGTGATCACCAGACGGTGCGCCAGGGGCAGCATGTCGCGATAGATCCCCTGCCCGCCGATCCCGTATATCCGGTCATAGCCTTCTGCCCGTGCCAGATCCACCGCGGCCTCGACGGACCTGACCACATGATCGGCCAGGCTCCTGTCGCGCGACACCACGACATTCAGCCGGTCCTTCAAGGGCTTGAACGGCAGACTTTCCCATGTCGTGCGCCCCATGATCACGGCCCCGCCGATGGTTTCGCGCTTGAACCGGCGCAGGTCCTCGGGCGCATGCCACGGGATGCCCCCGTCCTTGCCGATGGCCCCGTTCCGGTCCCTTGCGACGACGAGCGAGATCATACTGCGACCGGCGCCTTGATCGCGGGTTGCGGCGTGTAGTCGTCGAAGGCGAAATCCTCGTAGCGGAAATCGAAAAGCGACGGGACGTCGCGGGTCAGGCGCAGGCGCGGACGCTCCATCGGCGTGCGCGAGAGCTGCTCGCGCACCTGGTCCATATGGTTCGAATAGATATGTGCGTCGCCGATAGAATGGACGAAATCCCCCGGCTCATAGCCGGTCACATGGGCAAGCATCACCAGAAGCAGCGCGTAGGAGGCGATGTTGAAAGGCACGCCAAGGAACATGTCCGCCGACCGCTGATAGAGTTGCAGGTGCAACTTGCCGCCGATGATCCGCACCTGCCAAAGCGTGTGACAGGGCGGCAGAGCCATCTGGTCGACCTCGCCCGGGTTCCAGGCCGACACGATCAACCGGCGGCTGTCAGGGGTGCGCTTGATCTGCTCGACGAGCTTCGCGATCTGGTCGACCTCGCCAATGACCGGCTGACCGTTCTCGTAGGAGACAGACGGAAAATGCCGCCACTGATGGCCGTAGACCGGGCCGAGGTCGCCGTTCTCGTCGGCCCATTCGTCCCAGATCGAGACGCCGTTTTCCTTGAGGTAGCCGATGTTCGTGTCGCCCGCGAGAAACCAGAGTAGCTCATGCACGATGGATTTCAGATGCAGCTTCTTCGTGGTGACGAGAGGGAAGCCGTCGGCCAACGAATAGCGCGCCTGCATTCCGAAATACGAGATCGTCCCGGTGCCGGTCCGGTCGGTCGATGGTGTCCCGTGATCGAGCACGGTCTGCAGGCAATCGAGGTATTGGCGCATCTGTCCCTCCGCTGGCGTTGGACCGGCCGCGGCGAATCCCTCGCGGCCCCAACATCTCCATATATAGTAGAGGGAGACGGTCAAAGACCCAACATCCCTGCACGAGCCGCACGATACGGCGACGTGACTGCAACACCTGCGCGCCAAGGCGCCCAAAGCGCCCGAGCGGGATTTCGTGCGGCTTGGGTTCTCGGCGGTCTTGGCCTACTGTGGAGAAAATCGAGGTGAGAGGGCAGTTTGGTTAGAACGCTTTTCGTTGCGCTGGTCTGTATGACCTTGACGGCGACATCCGCCATGGCGCAGGGCCGGGACGACCGGCTTTCGGCTTCGGTCGAGGCGCTGCAGGCCGGCAACCCCGCGACCGCGCTCACACTTGCTGACGTGGTGATCGCCGAAAACCCCAGGGACATTGATGCGCTGCTCCTGCGCGCGCGCGCCCTGTCCAGTCTCGGCCAACCCCGTGCCGCACGCGACACCGCGATCGAGGCCTACCGCGCCTCGGAAGGCATCGAGGCCGCGCGTTATGCCTCGGCGATGATCGTCGCGGACGTGGTCGCGACGGACGGCAACTATACGCTTGCACAATTCTGGCTGCGACGCGCCGTGCAGCACACCCAAAGCGACGCCGAGGTCGCGAATGTGGCCCGCGTCTATCAGACGGTGCGCCGGCAAAACCCGTGGTCCTTCCGGTTCTCGGCGGGACTGTCGCCGAACACGAACATCAACAACGGGTCGTCGGAAAAGATCATCATGATCGCCGGGCTGCCCTTTGTCCTGTCGCCTACGGCACGGGCCCTTTCGGGCTGGACGGCGGAGGCAGAACTGGGCCTCTACTATCGCCTGATCTCGACGCCCCGGTCCCAGACGACGGTGGGGGTCGAAGTGGCCGGACGCATGAACTGGCTCGATGCCGGGTCGCGGGCTGCCGCCCCCGGCGTGTCCGGGCACGATTACGACTATTATCAGGTGGCGCTGGCGCTTCGGCAGAGCTTCATCCTCGACACCAACGGCACGCGGCTCGACCTGTCGGGTCGGGCCGGGCGAAACTGGTATGGTGGCAACAAGCTCTCGGATTTCTACGGTGCGGGTGCGGCCCTGACCTTTCCGCTGGTCGACGGGCGCGACTCGCTCACCCTGACGGCGCGGGCCGACCGGGCGGAAATCGTGGCGCCGGGCCTCTTGCCCGAGACGGTGCTCCGCGCTGGCGCGACCTATTCCCATGAACTGCCCTGGGGTGATGATGTGTCGGTGACCGCCACCTTTGCCAAGAGTTTCTCGACCGGGCCCGCACAGGTCTACCGGATGCCCTCGATTGGGGTGGATTACGCCCTGTCGCGGCCGATCGTGGGCGCGCTGTTCTCGGTGGGGGCGTCCTATGCCTACAAGGATTATGCCGTATCGCCGTTTTCCTTGACGGGGCGTCAGGATCACATCCTCGGCGCCAGTATCACGGCGGATTTCCGGGGCCTGAGCTACATGGGCTTTTCCCCCGTCGTCACCCTGCAAGCCAATCGGACTTGGTCGAATGTCTCGATCTACACCCAGCAGAGCATTTCTGGCGGCGTCAGCCTTCAGTCTCGCTTCTAGCCTCGCGGGTCTCGCCGCCGCACAGGAGGACGGGTGCCGGCAGGCACTTGCCCTCGCGCTCGACGTGTCGGGGTCGGGGGCCGACCTATCAGCAGACGCTGGTCGACTGGACCTTGGTGACGGATGCCGCCGTGCTCGGGTCGGTGGCTGGTGCCCTGCGCGCCACGGAACGCCAGCCCGCCCCGCCATCGACCGCGCTTGGCACCGCCATGGCCGTGGGGGCGCAGGTGCTGGAACAGGCTCCCGACTGCTGGAGCGCGACGCTCGACATCTCTGGGGATGGCAAGTCGAACACTGGGCCGCGGCCGCAGGATTTGGGCAACCTCGCCGCACTCGACGGGATCACGATCAACGGACTTGTCGTCATGACCATAGACGGCATGGGCGAAGGTCCCGGACCCGAGGACCTCGTGTCCTATTACGAGACGCTCGTCATTCGCGGACCCGATGCCTTTGTCGAGACGGCAGACGGCTTTGAAGACTACGAACGCACGATGCGGCGCAAGCTCCTTCGCGAGATCAAGGCGTTGGCGGTCGGGGCGCTGGACACACCGCCGTCAGGCAAACCTCAGTAGATATAGCGGATCTGGTCGGTCCAGAACCGCTCGACGCGCTTTAGGGACGAGTTCACCTCATCGATCCCGTCGAGCGACAGGATGGCGCGGTCTTCGAGCCCCTTGGCGTGGCGGTGAAAGAGTTCTTCAATCACGTTGCGCACATGGCGGCCCTTTTCGGTCAACCGCACCCGCACCGAACGCCGGTCGATCTCGGACCGTTCGTGGTGCATGTAGCCCATGTCGACCAGCTTCTTGAGGTTATAGGACACATTCGACCCCTGATAGTAACCGCGCGATTTCAGCTCGCCCGCCGTCACCTCGTTGTCGCCGATGTTGAACAGGAGCAGCGCCTGCACCGCGTTGATCTCCAGCACGCCCAGCCGTTCGAACTCGTCCTTGATCACGTCGAGCAAAAGCCGGTGTAACCGTTCGACCAGCGACAGCACCTCCATATACTGGATGAGGAACCCGGTTCCTGCACCGTTCGAAATCGCTTGCCCGATGATGGGCCCATGAATGCTCATACCAGACTCCGTCTTGCCCTTTGTTGGGTTTGGTCAGAGTCGTCTTGCGGCAAAAATCAGAATATTCAGTTAAACGCTTCGGAAAATCTCGTTTGTGCGGCGGCGACCGGACGAGAGCGTAGGGTCAGCCCCGTCCCCCGGCATGGTCCGCGATAACCGCGATCAGCCCTGCGAAACGGGCGGGCGCAGGCACCTGCCCGGTCACCCACTGGTAGAGGTCCTGATCGTTCTCAGACAACAGCTCATCGTAGAGATCCAGATCGTCCCGGCCCAGCCCGGCCAGACGGTCGTCGCAGAACCGGCCAAGGATAATGTCCATCTCCTTGGTCCCCCGCCGCCACGACCGCATGGTCATCCGTTTGAGCCGCGCGTCCTCGGTCTCCATCCTGTCACCCCGCTTCCAGCACCCGCCGCAGCCGTTTTTCGAGCGCCGCGAGCCGTTTCGATGTCTCGCCGATATCGCCCCGAAGCTCGCGAATCTCAAGCAGAATGTCCTTGGCGTCCGGGGTCAGTTCCTGCACGTCGTCCGGGGCCGCCACGCCGTCGCCGGTGCCAGTCAGAAGCCAGCCCAGCGACACGCCAAGCACGCCCGAGAGCATCTGGAGCCGGTTGGCGCGCGGTTCGGTCAGGTCATCCTCCCAAGCCGCGAGCGTCTTGACCTTGACGCCCAGGCGCTTGGCCAGTTCCTTTTGCTTCATGCCCGCCTTTTCGCGCGCCGCCGCGAGGCGATCGCCGAAGGTTGCGCTGTCGTCCGAATACCAATTGTCGTCCATCTGGACCTCCCTTCCCGCTTGAATGCGGCCTTCCCCAAGCCTAAGACCCAAAGGCCGAAACCTGAACCCCCGGATGCGACAATGGCTTTTCTCTCTGCGACGCTGAAACGTGTGAAACCCTCGCCAACCATCGCAGTGACGACGCTGGCGCAGGAATTGAAGGCGGCCGGGCGCGACGTGATCGGGCTGGGCGCGGGCGAGCCGGATTTCGACACGCCCGAGAACATTGCGGCCGCCGGCATCGCGGCCATCAAGGCGGGCAAGACGAAATACACGGCGCCCGACGGGATGCCGGAACTCAAGCAGGCGATTTGCGATAAATTCGCGCGCGAGAACGGGCTGACCTATACGCCGAAACAGATCTCTATCGGCACGGGCGGCAAGCAGATCCTCTACAACGCCCTCATGGCAACGCTCGACCCCGGCGACGAGGTGATCATCCCGGCGCCCTACTGGGTGAGTTACCCAGACATGGTGCTGCTCGCGGGCGGTGAGCCGGTGATCGTGGAATGTGGTGTGGAGGCTGCGTTCAAGATGACCCCCGCCCAGCTCGAGGCGGCGATCACGCCCAAGACGAAATGGCTCATATTCAACTCGCCCTCGAATCCGACCGGCGCGGGTTATTCCCGTGCCGAGCTTCAGGCGCTGACAGCCGTGCTGGTGAAACATCCCCATGTCTGGATCATGTCCGACGACATGTATGAGCACCTCGTGTTCGACGATTTCGAATTCTTCACCCCCGCCCAGATCGAGCCCGCGCTCTACGACCGCACGCTGACCGTGAACGGCGTGTCCAAGGCCTATGCCATGACTGGCTGGAGAATCGGATATGCGGGCGGTCCGGTCGAGCTGATCAACGCGATGCGCATGATCCAGTCGCAGTCCACGTCGAACCCCTGCACGATTTCGCAGTGGGCAGCGGTCGAGGCGCTGAACGGCACGCAGGATTTCCTGCCCGAGAACGCACGGCTCTTCCAGCGACGTCGCGACCTCGTCGTCAGGATGCTGAACGCGGCCCAAGGCATATCGTGCCCGACACCCGAAGGGGCGTTCTATGTCTACCCGGACATCTCCGGCTGTATCGGCAAGACAGCGCCCGATGGCACCATTATCGAGACGGATGAGATCTTCTGCACCAAGCTGCTCGAGGACACCGGCGTCGCCGTGGTCTTTGGCGCGGCCTTCGGTGTCAGCCCGAATTTCCGTGTCTCCTATGCCACGTCGGACGAACAATTGACCGAGGCTTGCACCCGCATTCAAAACTTCTGTGCGAAATTGAACTAATCAGGCCATTGTTTCCGCAGGGGAAACTTGCGTTCCCCTTTCCCCTGCGGTCAGGCTTCTGTATCAGGGGCTTGGCAGGAGTAAGTGTTAGAGCATGTCGACGGAACTTCCCGAGTATTATTTCCGGGTTCGTGAGAACGGGGCCTTCGTGTTCAAGGTGGACACGCAGAACCGCCATCGTCGCATCGAAATGGACCAGATCGCCGTGGTCAACACCCGCAATGGCGAGATAAAGCCGCATGGCGACCGCACCCTGTCGAACGCCGACATGGCGGCGATTTCCGACTGGCTGGCCGAGCGCAAGGCGCTGCTCGAGGCGCGTGACATCGACGACATCATGCGCGCGGTGGACCACCTGAACTACACCGCGCATTGGGTGCAGACCCGGGCCGAAGACCATCACCTCGAGATGGTGACGGACTCGCTCCTGCTCGCCATGCACGACCTGCGCACGCTTCTGGTGCGGAAGAAAGCCGAAAGGCTGATGAAGGGTGATTGACGGTTTCCTGCATTTCAGAACTAAGAAGTGCAGAAAGTACCCGAACCGATTTCACTTTTCGAACATGGCGTCCGATCAGACCTGTCGCAACAGATGCCGGAACCTGAGCGCGACCATGATGGCCGAGGCCGATAGTCCGGCGACAAGCCCGACCCAGACCCCGACCGCGCCGCCGCCCAGCCCAAGCCCGAAAAGCCACATCGCTGGCGCGCCGATGCCCCAGTAGGCAAAGGCCGCCATGAGCATCGGCGTCCGCGTGTCCTGCATCCCGCGCAGGACCGAAATGCCCATCACCTGTGCCGAGTCCGCGATCTGGAACAGCGCCGCCATGGCAAGAAGCGAAACGCCGATGGCGATAATCTGGGGACGTAACGGATCGGCCGGGTCGACGAAGGCCCCCATCAGCACTTCGGGCAGGGTCAGGTAGATCACCACAGTCACCAGCGCGAAGAGGAAACCAAGCCCCCAGACAGTGAGTGCACCATCGCGCAGCCCCTCGTGATCCTGCCGGCCAAGGCTGCGCCCGGCCCGGACTGTGGCGGCATTGGACAGGCCAAGCTGCACCATGAAGGCGACCGTCGACACCTGAAGCGCGATCCCGTGCGCGGCCAGCTGGACCGCGCCGATCCAACCCATGATGATTGAGGAAAAGTTGAACAGCCCCACCTCGGCTACCGTGGTCAGACCGATCTGCCAGCCCATGCCGGCCACGCCCCGCAGCGCCTTGGGATCCGGCCGCCAGAGACGCTGGAACAGACGGTGGTTCGGGAAACTGCGCAAGGCATAGACGGCAAGCGCCACGGCCGAAGCCATGTTGACGAAGAGGCTCGCGATCGCCGCACCCTCGATCCCTAGTTCCGGCAGGCCGAAATGCCCACCGTGACCCAGAACTGCACCCGCGTGTGTTCGAGCGCGGACAAGTAGCCCTTGAGCGTCATCACGGCCAGCGCGGGCAGCAGGCCGAACCCCGCGATCCTGAGATACTCCTGCGCCATGAGGGCCAGGTCCGCCTCCTGCCCAAGCGCGCGAAGGATCGGGGCAGAGAACCAGAAGATCGGCAGGCAAAGCACCCCGCCGCCGATCACGAGCCACAGCCCCATCCGCGTCGCCCGGCGGATCCGCTGCTCGTCCTCCTGCTCCGCCGCCGCTGCAACCAACGGCGTCACGGCCCAGGCGAAGCCCGAGAAAAAGATCATCAGGATCAGGTAGAGCGATGTCGCCAGCACCAGCGCGGCGAGCGCGCGCACGTCATACCAGCCGACCATCAGCGTGTCGGTGGTCTGCACCGCGACCTGAGCCAACTGGCTGCCGATCAGCGGCAAGCCGAGTGTCAGATGGGAACGGGCGTGACCGCGATATGTGGCGAGTTTGGCCATGGGCCTGTCATGTCACGGAGCACGGAGACTGAAAAGCGCGGACGTGCCGTCAGTGCGGCTTTCGGGCGATGAGGTCGATGAGCGCCGATCGACCGGCGTGCCCTGCCCCCTCGTCCAGGTCGTCCTCATAGGCCTCGAGCCGCAGGATATCCCACCCTGCAAAGGCATCCGACAAGTCCGCTTCGGTATACAGGTTCTCGAGCACCTTCGGTCCGCCGGTGCCGTACTCGAGCTGTTTCGGCGTGTAGCCATGGATCATCACGATGCCGCCCGGCACGGTCGCGCGCTTCATTCCATCGAACACCTGCGCCCGACCGTCGGCACCCATGAACTGGAAGAACACGCCCACGACGACGTCGAAACGCTCCGCCTCCCAGTCCCAGTCAAAGATGTCCGCGGTGCGGAAATCGACGCGGGCACCTCGTTCGGCGGCGAGCTTTCGCGCCTTGGCCACCGCGTTGGGCGCGGCCTCCATCGCGGTGACCTCGAGCCCCGCTTGGGCGAGGAAAACCGAGTTGCGCCCCTCGCCGTCCGCAATGGCCAGCGCGCGGGCCCCAGGTGTCAGGTGGTGCGCTTGCCGGACAAGGAATTGCGATGGCGCCGTGCCGAACACATAGTCCTCGGTCGCAAATCGTTCGTTCCACATGGGCAAGCTCCCCGTTTTCCAGCTCCCAGACAGCTAGGTCCTTCCAAACCGCTTGCCAAGGGCAGCCGCTTCGAACGCGCTGCGCCAAAGGAGAACAGACACGAGGGAACCATGACTGACGCGCGGCGGTCCCTCGCGACCCTTGCCACGCCGAAGGGCCACGTCGGGCTGTCGGCGCACCAGCACGCCGACGAAGTGCAATTTGAACGCGCCAGATCCACCCGATCAGGCACAGGAGGCCGCGCAATAGCACCGCAAGGGTGTGATCCGGAGGCGGGGCGTGGCGCCCGAGGAGATGGCGCTTGGCGCCTCGCTCGGCGGCTGATCCTCAGGCCACCTGCCTCAGCCCGGACGACCGCCAAGCCGCGTGAGCAGTTCCTTGGTGGCGATGCCCGTCGAGGGCATCCCGTTCGCAGCCTCGAAGGCGCGGATCGCCGCCTCGGATTTCGCACCGATGACACCGTCTGTGCCGTCGGTGTCAAAGCCCCGCGCGGTCAGGCGGCGCTGGATGTCCTTTCGGTCGTCCAGCGTCAGCCCCTGCGGATCGGGGCCAAAGCTGCCCCGGATCGGCCCGCCGCCCGCGATCCGGTCACCCAGATGGCCGACGCCGATGGCATAGGACGTGGCGTTGTTATAGCGCTTGATGACCTCGAAGTTGTTGAAGACCATGAAGGCCGGGCCACCGCCACCCGCGGGCTGGATGACCTTCGAGGACCCGTAGTTGCCCACGGTGCCGCCGTCCATGTCGCGAATGCCCATCGCGGCCCAATCGGCGGGCGAGCGGCTTATCGAAAAGCCGATCTTCGAGCGGTCGAAGCCCTGCGGCAGGCGCACCTCGACCCCCCAGGGTTGCCCCTTGGTCCAGCCGAATTTCTTGAGGTAATTGGCGGTCGAGGCAAGCGCATCCGACGGATCGTCGCCCCAGATGTCACGCCGCCCGTCTCCGGTATAATCCACCGCGTAGGACAGGTAGGAGGTCGGCATGAACTGCGTGTGCCCCATGGCCCCCGCCCAGGACCCGATCATCCGGTCGGGAGTCGTGTCGCCGGCGGCGAGGATTTTCAACACAGCGATGAGCTGCTGTTCAAAGAAGTCACGGCGGCGTCCGTCATAGGCCAGCGTGGCCATGGCGCTCACGATCGGCGTTTCGCCCCGGCGCGCGCCATAGCTTGATTCCATGCCCCAAACCGCCGCGACGACCTTGGCATCGACGCCGTAGCGGCTTTCCACCCCGGAGAGGACCGAGGAAAACTGCCGGAACTTCGCGCGCCCGTTGGTGACGCGCTCGTCGCTCGCCGCGATGGCGATGTAATCCTCAAGCGTGCGGGTGAACTCGGTCTGCTTGTTGTCGTTGGCCACGACGCTGGGCAGGTAGCCGACGCCGCGAAACGCGCTGTCCAATTGCGCCTGCGTGAAACCTTGCGAGGCCGCACGGTTCTTGAAACTGACCACCCAGTCGTCGAAACCCGCATTCGGCGCGCTCGCCGGTGCCGGGCGCGGCGGCGGTGCATCGCCCGGTCCCGCCATCGCCGCCCCGCGCGGGCTACGCCCGCAAGCGGAGAGCGCGGTCAGGGACACCAGCCCCAATGCCATGCCACGGCGCGTGATCGTCATCTGGTTCATTCCTGCCCTCATGTCTTCTCCGGTCCCTTATACGGGATCGGGTTGCATTTTGGTTAACAATAACCTGACGAAGGCGGAATTGACTAGGGTAGCCTAAGGGTTTCGCTGGCCTGTCGGCGGGGGAACGCTGACGTGGGCGAGGACCCGGAAAGGCGGTTGGAAATGCAAACAGATCGACAAACGCCCGGCCAATCGGACCGGGCGTCGGCCCTTGCTTCGGACGGGTCTGGGTGCGATCAGAGCGGCCGGTCCACACGCACCGTGCATTGCACCGTGCCGCGGCAAGCCTGCGGCCAGACCAGTTGCACATATTTGTATGCGGTTCCCTGGTTCGTCTTGGCATAGGGCATCGAGTCGACGACCGCGTTCGAACTGTTCTGGATCGCCTCCTGCTTGACCACCGCGCTGACGGTGCGGGCATTCCCGCCGAACGGCAGGTAGGCCGAGGGGTCGAGCGTCCAGGTCGTGGCGTTCGTGTTTTGCTGGAACTCGAGCGTCACGGGGCTCGACGTAGCCTGAGAAATACCCGCGAAGTTATTGTTCTCGAAGGAGATGTTTCGGAACCGCCAGTAATCCGCGACAGCATGGGTGTCGTCCCATTCTTCGACCCGCGCGATGTTGCCGCTGGCGGCGTAGAAGGCATTCTGGTTCACCTGCAAGCCCGAGATGAAATGGCCCGTGCCGTAGGGTTTGACCCGGATGAACCGAAAGCTCGAGATCGCGTTCGAGCAGTAAAAGATGTTTCCAGTGATCGTGAGCGTGCCGAAGCCGAATTCACCCGCAAAGTCCGGGCGCGCGTCATGTTCGTTGGTCCATTCGATCGAACAGTTGTCGATGTAGTTTCCCGTGACCGAGGCGAGCGCCGGCTCGTAGGTAAAGACCAAACCGGCGGTGCGGGGCGCATTCGACTCGTTGTCGCCCTGAAAGATGTGGTTGCCGGTAACCATATGACCGGTTCCGTTCAGGATTGCCGACAGCCCCATGCGCTGAAACCGGTTATCGCGGATCTTTGCATCGTTGGCGTTCACGTTGAAACCGACGCTCACCCGGTTCACGGATGGCGTGGATTGCTCGTTCGAAATGAACTGGCAACGGTCGATGTGCAGGTCCTGACAGGCCCGGCCAGGACTGGTGATCGTCTTGTGTGCAGGCTTGAGGAAGAAACAGTCCTTGAACATGATGTTCTCGCCGGTGCCGGGCAGCAGCACACCGTTGCCAAAGCCGTTCATCTGGATTTCGATGTCCGAGAAGGTCAGTCGGCGCAGGTTGTCGAAACCCATGAAATCGAGAACGTATTTGTAGCGTGTGAAGGTGTAAGTCTGGGTCGCGCTGGCACCATGAAGCGGCTGGGACAATTCGATCGACTGGGCGGCGACGTTGACCGAGCGCACATAGACCTCGCGCCCCACGCCGTTGCCGGTGATCTGCGACCCCGGCGCGATCTGCGCGGCATTGACCACATTGGTGAGCGCAAGCGGGTTGTTCGGGTTGTAGCTCGCCTGCGAGGTCTTGACGGTGGGCGTCCAGCTCGGATCGTCGAGCACGTTGAACTGGCCGTTGCGCAGCACCCGGCGGATCAGGAAGGTGCCGTTGTCGTTCAGGGCATCGCGCATGTCGATGGGGGCCGAGACGTCGATCTTGCGGCCCCTGAGGTCGAAACCGTCATGGTCCGAGTAATCCATGAGCGCCTGAAAGCCCTTCTTGAAGGCCAGAACCTCGTCCCCGAAGGCGTCGATGTAGGTGGTGAGGTCAAAGTTCTTCTGCAGCACCAGCCGGGCCGAGGCCGGCATGGTGAGGGTGCCGTCAAAGCGGATCTTGTTGTTGATGGACAGCGACGTGCCGATCAGGAACGTCCCGTCGGGAACCATGATCGTGCGGCCCCCGGCGGCGGCATCGGCGGCGGCAAAGGCCGCGCGGTCGTCGGTGGTGCCGTTGCCGAGAGCGCCGAAGTCGCGCACGTCGACCGCGTCGATCATGTCACGCAGAAAGGCCTCGGTGATGTCCTCGATCACGATGTCGTCGACCCGGACGATTCCGCCGGACCCGCCGACGAGATCGATCCCGAAATGTCCCTTGGCCGCCGTGGGCCACGACATGTCCACCCCGGTCCGGTTGCCGGTGCCGACGATCCCCGTCACCGTCACCACCTCGCCGTAGGTGTCGAGCGTGGTTGATGCGGCCACCTCGGTCAGGCCCGTGACATGCCCGCCGGAGGCGTTGAGCGCATAGCCCGCCACGCGCACTTGCGGAAAGATCCCGCTCATCGCCTTCACCCGCGCAGTGATGCGCAGGTAGGTGCCCGGCAGAACCGGCGTCTGCCCCATCCAGCGCAGTTTCTGCGTCGCGTCGGTCTTGAGCAATTCGATGCACCCGCCGAAATGCTGGTCCGAGGGCACATAGGCCGCGTTGACCGCCCCGTCATAGGTGGCGGACCCCGGCGTGCCGTTGCCGCTCGACCAGACGGACAGGCCATCGGCAAAGACGGGCGGCATCAGGTCGAGTCCCTGGGTGATCGAAACGTTCATGGAGTGCCCCTTTCAAGTCGCAGCCTCCGCGTGGCTCGGGCCGCGCGGTTCGCAACAGGGCTATCAACCCGGGCTTAACCGTGTCTGAGAGGGGCGTTCGCCGCTAGAGCACCCAGCGAAAGGCCCGGCGCAGTTCCTTGACCCCGTCCTGCACATACCATCGCCCATGGGCGAGGATGACGGCCTCGGGGTTCCAGCCGATCATCCGTTCCACATCGTCCGGGGGCGGCTCCTGCCTCAGGGTCTGCTCAAAATCGCCGGGTACCCCGTGTTTCGCCGCACGTTCGGCCACGCCCGGCGCGGCCCATGTCCGTGCTTCGGGCCAGAGGTTCGCCCAGTCCTGCACATAGGCGTAGTGAATCCAGTTGGGCGCGACGAGATGCGCGACCGGACCCAGCGCCTCGACCTCGGATCGCAGAGGCTCTGACATCTTGGTAGGCGAATGGACCCAGAGGGCGCCCGAGGCAAGGCGCACGACGGTGGCGCGGGTCGAAAAGGGCATCCCGTAGAAACGGATCGCAGGCCCGTCGATGATCCAGATGTCATGCGCGACCGGCTTGAGCCTGTCCAAGGGTTCGTATCCGGTGGCCATGGCTTCGCCCCCTGCCGTCCCGCTTCAGTCGATCGCCAGTTCGCTGAGCTCGCGCACCGATGGCTCAGGGGCCGGATAGTTGCGGAGATAGTCGGTCATCTGCCAGCGGATCAGGAAATCCTTGTCGTAGACATCATAGGCCACGCCCAACGCCTCGGCCACCTTGCGGACCTGCAATTCGTAGCGGTCCTCGATCCCGTCGGTGTCAATCATGACCACGGCAGGCGACTTGTCGGTCAGATAGGCGGCGAAGATCGCTTGGTGGACGCTGTCGATGGAGGAACGTTTGTCCAATCCGACCTCGTAGACCGTCGTCTCGGTCTCGCAGTCGGTGCGGATCGAGAAATCCTCACCTGCCGCCGAATATTCATGCGCCACCTCGGTCTTCCCGTCGAGCAGCAGCCCGCACAGGATCAAAGCCAGCGCCGTTTCACCCATCGAGGTCCCCTTTCCACCCTTCTCTCAGGAGGAATATGGGGTCGTCCAAGGGATTTGTTAACCAAGGTTAACAAAGCATTAACGCGACCTCGGCCATTAAAGGTCGCGTACCCTGACGGGATCCGGGCTCACACGCCCACGCCGACCTGCTCCAGATACATCACCGCGTCGATGCGCCATTCGCCCGCGATCTGCACCATCTTGTAGTCAAGCAGGTGATAGACCCCGGAACTGTCGCCCACCTGCACCCGTTGCCAAAGCGACCCGCCTTCGTCGCGCAGCTCCAT
Source organism: Maritimibacter sp. REDSEA-S28_B5 (assembly GCA_001626765.1). Lineage (GTDB taxonomy): Bacteria > Pseudomonadota > Alphaproteobacteria > Rhodobacterales > Rhodobacteraceae > Maritimibacter. Next base: position 17,140 of record LUOO01000044.1, on the reverse strand, counting down.
GAACTGCGTGTCGGTCGGACGCCAGACCATCGGATAGCCGTTCTCGACCATCATCCCGAAGTTCTGCGGGGTTCTGAACATGCCTTGGATCGTCGGCGAGGCATAGGACCAGGCCTCCTCCACATCCTCGGCGATGAAAGCGTCGAACTGGCCTGAAATCACGCCCTGAATGGCGGTGTCGCGCGCGTCCTGCGCAAAGAGCGGGAAGGCAAAGACCAAAGTCAGCGAGAGTAGAATGTGCTTCATGTCACGTCTCCTCATATGGAGGAGATACGCGCGCCAAGCCAAATGAGTTTCATCAGGCTTGCCAGAACACCACCGGGAGACGAGGCTCTGGAGATCGAATGGAGGTTGGCATGGTCAGGATCACGGGTATCGGCGGCGTATTCTTCAGGGCTCGTGACCCGCAGGCGCTCGCCCAATGGTATGACACCCATTTCGGCATCCTGCAGGTGCCAACCGACTATGGCGCCGAGGTCTGGCGGCAAGAGGCGGGGCCAACTGTCTTTGCCCCCTTCCCCGCCGATACCGGATATTTCGGTGACCCGGCACAACAGTTCATGCTGAATTTCCGTGTGGCCGACCTGTCGGAAGCGGTGGCCGAACTGACCCAGGCCGGGATCGCAGTCGAGGTCGACCCCGAGGTCTATCCCAACGGCGTTTTCGCGCGTCTCGACGACCCCGAGGGCAATCCGATCCAGCTTTGGGAACCCCGCGGCTCGGAAGTCTGATCTTGAGCCCGTCCTGCCGTCAGTCCCCGCAGCCGGTCAAGGATTTGGCGATCTGCCCGGTGAGCGTGTCGAACCAGCGATCCTCGGCCCCGCGCTCGATCATGACGTTGGCCACGAAATCCTTCCCTTCGCAGGACTGCGCGATCTCCATACGGTGGTAATAGACGGTCCCGTCCGTGCGCCGACCAGAGAGGACGGCCCAATCAGGACCATTGGCGCGGTAGGTGACGCTGCTCCCGTCCTGCTCCGCAAAGACCCGCGCCTCTTCGGCGGTCCCGGCGAAGTCGTCGGTCATCGCATAGCCGCCATAGGCCGCCACCGAAACGGAGGTGCCGTCGACCCGAAACCGCTGCCCGTCGGCATTTGCCGGCGGTGGATCGGCGCGCCAGACGAGGCTGCGCCCCTCATGGCTTTCGGGCAGGTCGATGGACACGCCAAAGCGCCCGACCTCCCAGGTGTCGGCCGCTGCGACACCGGCCATGAGCGCGAACAAAAGGGCGAAGTTCCGCATCCAACTCTCCAGACAAAAACGCCACGACCGTGGCCGGGGCATTCTGGAAAATCAAGATCGGACGTGGCTCAGCCGACCAGCTCGCCCGCCAGCGCCCGGTCGATCAGCGCCACGGTCTCGTCCACGCCGTAGAGCGCGATGAACGACCCGAAACGCGGGCCCTGGTCCGCACCAAGCAGCACCTGATAGAGCGCCGAGAACCAGTCTCGCATCGGCTCGAACCGCTCGCGCCCCACGGCAAAGACCTCGGATTGCAGCGCCTCGCCCGTGCGCTCGCCCTCATAGGCGGCCAGTTTGTCGCGCAGCTCGGTCAGTGCCTCGCGCTCGAGATCGGTCGGCACACGATATTGCTTCGTGGGGGCCACGAAGTCCTCATAGTATTTCACCGCGAACCCGGCGGCGGCGTCGAGGTCAGGGTGCGTCTCGGGCGTCGCCTCGGGGGCGTAGTTCTTGATGAAGCCCCAGAGCACCGACTTGTCCTGCGCCGAGGCCACCGACGCGAGATTGAGGAGCATCGAGTAATTCACCACCATCTTGCTCTCCGGCACGTCGCCGTTGTGGATGTGGTAGACCGGGTTCGCCAGCTGCTGCTCGAGCGTTTGCCCCGGATAGGCCGCAAGCTGCTGGTGGTATTCGTCCATCGCCCGCGGGATCACGTCAAAGAACATGCGCTTGGCCGTCTTGGGCTTTTGATACATGAAATAGGCAAGGCTCTCGGTGGAGGCATAGGTCAGCCATTCGTCGATGGTGAGGCCATTGCCCTTGGACTTCGAGATCTTCTCGCCCTTGTCATCCAGAAACAGCTCATAGACAAAATGGTTGGGTGCCCGTCCGCCCAGCGCCCGACAGATGCCGTCATAGATCGGCGTGTTGGAGCTGTGATCCTTGCCATACATCTCGAAATCCACGTCGAGCGCGGCCCAGCGCGCGCCGAAGTCGGGCTTCCACTGGAGCTTCACGGCACCGCCCGTCACCGGCAGCGTCCACTCCTTGCCGTCCTCGTCGTCAAAGGTGATCGTGCCCGCCTCGGCATTCACCTCCTTGATCGGCACGTAAAGCACGCGGCCCGTATCCGGGTGGATCGGCAAGAAGATCGAATAGGTCTGCTGGCGCTCTTCGCGCAGCGATTTCAGCATGATCCCCATGATCTTGTCGTAGTTCCGAGCCGCCGACAGCAGCACCTCGTCAAACTGGCCCGAGCGGTAGAATTCTGTCGCCGAATAGAACTCGTATTCGAATCCGAAGGTGTCGAGGAACCGGCGCAGCATCGCGTTGTTGTGGTGGCCGAAGCTCTCGTATTCCCCGAAGGGGTCCGGCACACTCGTCAGAGGCTTCTGGATATTGGCATGGAGCATCTCCTGCTCCGGCACGTTTTCCGGCACCTTGCGCATCCCGTCCAGATCGTCCGAAAAACAGATGAGCCGCGTCGGAATGTCGCTGATGACCTCGAAGGCGCGGCGGATCATCGTGGTGCGCATCACCTCGCCAAAGGTGCCGATATGGGGCAGGCCCGAGGGGCCATAGCCCGTCTCGAACAGCACATAGCCCTTGTCCGGCGCACCCTTTTCATAGCGTTTGAGCAGTGCCCGCGCCTCTTCAAAGGGCCAGGCTTTCGAGGTCATCGCGGTCTCACGAAGGGTGCTCATGGGTTTACCGTCCGGGTTGAGGGTCTGTCATATCAAGCCGCCTACCTATTGAAGCAGGGGGGCAGCGTCAATATTCTGCATGGCAACGACAAATCCTGCATGACTTTACCTATATCACGGAGTTCCCGGTGCCCGATCTTCCCCATTCCTTCTCCCCGCAAGACAGCCTGATTGCGGTCATGATCGCGATTTCCGTCTCGGACGGCACGGTGCGCACGTCGGAATTGCTTCGCATCGAAGAGATCGTGAACCATTTGCCGGTCTTCGGTGACTACGACCCCGACCGCATCAGCACAGTGTCGAGCGCCGTCTATGACCTGATGAGCGAAGAGGAAGGGCTCGACGCGCTTTTCGGTATCGTCCGGGAAAACCTGCCTGAGCGGCTGTTCGAGACCGCCTATGCCATGGCATGCGACGTGGCGGCCGCCGACGGTGCGATCAGGGAAACGGAATTGCGGCTGCTCGAAGAAATCCGCTACGAGTTGTCCATCGACCGCCTCGCCGCCGCCGCGATCGAACGCGGGGCGCGGGCCCGGCACATGACGCTCTAGGACGCGCAGGGCATGTCAGGGTCGTATCCCACGAGGTCCGGCGCGCTTCTGCCGCTCGCGGTGCTGGCGCTGGGCGTGGTCGGCGGGGTCGCGGCCTATCTCATCACGCGGGAACCTGCGCTGCCCCCGCCCGACCCGGCCCTCTACCAGCACGGACTGCCCCGACGACGTCCGGGTGGTCTTCGAGACCAAGCGCTTCTGTCCCGGCAACCGGATCGTCACGACGCAATATGCCGGATCGCTCAAACCGGCCGAGACAGGCTATCCCGTCGAGTTGAAGATCGATGCGGGCCACACCGCGACGGTCATCGGTAACGCCCCCTCCCCGGTCACCGGCCAGCCCGCGCTCGCCAAGGTCGAATGGGACGCGCAGGTCTGGGAGGACATGGAGGGGCAAAAGGTCGAACGTCCTGTCATCGTCGATACGATCCACGCGGACCATATCAACTTCCTGCGCTAGCCACCTTGCACATCCCGCACATTCTCTGTGCGCGCGCATTGCACGCAGATGGGTGCAATGGCTGGCATTCGTGACTAGCTTTCCTGCAATTCACAAAGTTCAAACCATCAAAGGATGTCCAGATGCTCGACGATTTTCCGATCACCAAACGCTGGCCTGCAAAAGACCCGAATGTCATCCAGCTTTATTCCCTTCCCACGCCCAATGGCGTCAAGGTTTCGGCCATGCTCGAGGAAACCGGCCTGCCCTACGAGCCGCATCTCGTGAACATCATGAAGGACGACCAGTTCACGCCCGAATTCCTGTCGCTCAACCCAAACAACAAGATCCCCGCGATCATTGATCCCAAAGGCCCGGGCGGCAAACCCTTTGGCCTGTTCGAGACGGGGGCGATCCTCGTCTACCTCGCCGAAAAGACCGGGACGTTCCTGCCCGATGACCCCGCGCGACGTTACGAAACCCTTCAGTGGGTCATGTGGCAGATGGGCGGCCTTGGCCCGATGCTTGGCCAGTTCGGGTTCTTCTACGCCTTCGGCGGCAAGGACATCGAGGACAAGCGCCCGATGGAGCGTTACCTGAACGAGGGCAAGCGCCTTCTGGGCGTGCTCGACAAGCACCTCGAGGGAAAGCACTTCATCATGGGCGACGACTACACCATCGCCGATGTCGCGAGCTGGCCCTGGGTGCGTGCCATCACGACTGGATACAAGGCCGAGGACATCATGGGACTGTCCGACTATCCCAACGTGATGCGCTGGCTCGCCGCCTGCCTGTCGCGGCCCGCCTCGGAAAAGGCGGTGAACATTCCGTCGCGCGACTGAACCTCGATGTTCCTGCGCCTCGCCCGGACGGCGGACGAGGCTGGCATCCGCGACTGCGCGGCGCTGGCCTACGGTCGTTACATCGCCGACATCGGACGCCCTCCCGCGCCGATGTCGGCGGATTTCTCCGCACAGATCACGCGGGGCTGGGTTCGGGTGGCCGTGGATGACAGCGGGCACCTGTCGGGCTACATCGTCTTCTACCCCACGGGCGAGACCATGTTTCTCGAAAGCGTGGCCGTCACGCCCGACGCAAGCGGACAGGGTGTGGGCAAGACGCTGATCGCGCTCTGCGAGGATTGCGCGCGGGCCACGGGGCTAAGGGCCGTCCGGCTCTACACAAACGCGCGCATGACGGAGAATCTCGCGCTCTATCCCAGGCTCGGCTATGTCGAGATAGACCGCCGCGAGGAAGACGGCTTCGACCGGGTCTGGTTCGAGAAATGCCTGACGTGACCCGCCAGGCCTTGGCCAAGCTGAGCGCCCGGCGGCCCGTTCCTCAGGCGTAGACCGTCATCCAGCGCGCGATCAGGTTCTGTTGCAAGAGCCGCGAGCGCCCGGCCCAGCTTTTCGCCCCCGCAGCCAGTTCCATCTCCGCCTTCGACAAGGCACGCCGCCGCGCCACGTCGCCGGTGAAGATCGCAAAGGCCAGCACATTGCCGTCATTGGCCGTCACGTAGCCCGCGAGCGAGGACACGAAGTTGAGCGTCCCGGTCTTGGCGTGGATCTTGTAGGACGCATTGGCCAGGGTGTCGTAGTCGCCATCGCGCACCGCGACCTCTTTCATGTGACTGTGGAGCACCCCGCCCGGCCCCATCTTGGCCAGCATCCGCACCATATCCTGAGCCGAAACGCGGCTTTTGTCCGACAGGCCCGAGTGATCGTGGAAAGATGCGTCCCGCGCCCCCAGCCCCTGCCGCATCCAGTTGCTCATCGCCTGTGCGCTGGCTTGAAGCGACCCGGCGCCCCCGCGCTTTGCCGAGGCGGTCATGCCCAGCACTTCGGCGGTCAGGTTCGTGGACCACTTGAGCATGTCCGTCGCAATGGCCGACAGGCTGGACGAATTGTGCTGCACGATAGGCGTGCCGCCGGGCATGGCGTTCACCGGCTCGGGTGCGGGCAGCTTGATCCCGCTGACCGAGGCCAGCGCCTGAAACACCTCGCCCGCATATAGATCGGGCCTCCGAACCGGGAGCCAGCGCGAGCCGCCATTGCCCAGCGCCGTAGAGGCCACGGTCCATTCGTCCGTCGTGCCCGACGCCTTGTAGGTGTAGACGGGCAAGTCCCGGTTCACGACCGCCATCCGCGCCATCTTCACGGCGGGGCGGTAGCGGTCCGACCGCCCGTCCATCGCCACGGAATAACCATTGCCCGAGCGCGCCCATTCGAAATGCACGCGATTGTAATTGAGGTTCAGCCCCCCGACCGCAGGATTGTAGCCCAGATGTTCGGGCTGCTCCGGGTCGATCGACCGCACGTAGGGCACCGCGCCGCCATAGACCTTGAACCGCCCGGTGATTCCCGTCACGCCCTTGGCCTTGAGCCCCTGCGCCATTTCGGCAAGCCCGTCGGTGTCGAGCGTCGGATCGCCGGTGCCGACGAGGATCAGGTCGCCCTGCACCCGCCCGCCCGATATCGGCCCGGTGACCACGATCTGGGTGGGAAACACGTGCCCCATCCCCAACGTGTCGAAAGCATAGAGCGCGGTGACCGCCTTGGCCACGCTCGCGGGCGGCATCGGCTTGCCTCCGTCACGCTCTTCCAGGATAAGGCCGGTCTTGGCATCCGCGACCACGAACCCCACGTCTCCGCCGAGCTTGGCATTGGCGATCAACGTATCCACCTGAGGCGCGGTGACCGTGCTTGCCTGCACCACGGCCGGGGCGGCAACGCCCCCGGACGGAACCGCTCCGCGCGGCGGCGGACGGATCGACGTCAACGGCGCCTCGGCCATCGCCGAACCTGCGACGGACGACGCCAAACCGGTCAGAAAAACACGTCTCGAAATGCCCCTCATGGCGCAAGTAAACCTGAGGCGGCAGGTCCCGGCAAGGGGCAGTTTGGAAACATTTCCTTGATCGGACGCACAGATAGCCGATACCGGAGATCAGGCCTGTCGCTCCCTTCCGGCGATCAGTCCCGCCATTCCCCCCGCGCCCGGATCGCGCTCGACGAATGGGGGCGCATCGGGATGTTCACCAGGGTCCAGACCGGCGGGCGGATGTCGGCCAACTGCGCCGCGTGCCGCCCGGGGATACGGTAGTCGTTATAGACCTGCGCCGCCTTGGAATTGCGCGCGGCGGTCCGGTCGCCGGGCCGCGCGATCACGCCCACGGGCAGGGTCTCCATAATCCACTCCCAACGCTCCCAGCGGTGGAATGAGGCGAGGTTGTCGGCCCCCATGAGCCAGACAAAGCGCGTCGCGGGATAGACCCTGAATAGCGCCTCGAGCGTTTCCGCCGTGAACCGCGTGCCCAGCCGCGCCTCGATCCCGGTCACCATGACCCTCGGATGGTCGATGACCTTTCGCGCCCTTTCGATCCGCAGGTCCATGGCCCTTGGCCCCTGCTCCTTGAGCGGGTTGCCCGGCGACACGAGCCACCAGACCGCGTCCAGCCGGAACCGCTTCAACGCCTCGCGGGTGATATGGGCATGACCCTCATGCGCCGGGTCGAAGGACCCGCCGAGAAGCCCGATCTTTGCCCCGGGCCGCGCGTATGGAATATCATGACGCATCGCGCCTGATTGGCCGCGCCTGCCGGGTCTGTCAACGAAATAGCGTGGCCTCACTTGACCTTGCCCTCTTGATCTGACCAATGTCAGAAAAATTAGCTGACTCGAGTCCGAAATGTTTGCACCCTCCGAGATCGACCGCATCCGCCGCTTCCACCGCGCCGTGACCCGTGAGACGGGGGTCATGGACCAGAGCTTTCTCGGACGGGGACGACCACTCGGCGCGGCCCGTGTGCTGAACGCCATCGGCCGGGGCACCAATGAGGTGGCCGCGATTCGCGACTACCTCGGGCTCGATTCCGGTCTCATGAGCCGGCTTCTGCGCGGGCTGGAGGACGAAGGCCTCGTCGCGACGAGCGCCGACCCCGCCGACGCGCGCCGTCGGGTGGTGGTGCTCACCCCCAAGGGGCAAGCGGAGTTCGACGCATACGAGGCGATTTCCAACGACCGCGCCGGGCGCATGATCGCGACCCATCCGAACGCGGAGGCGCTCATCGCCGCGATGGATCTCATCGCCTCGGCCCTCGGGCGCCATGCCGTGGAGCTTGTCGAAACCGACCCACGCAGCCCCGAGGCGCTCTATTGTCTCACGGAATATTTTGCCGAGCTTGCCCGGCGGTTCGAACGCGGTTTCGACGTTCATCTCTCCAAGGACCCCGAAGCAACGAGCATGATCGCGCCCCAAGGCGGGTTCTTTGTCGCCATGTCAGATGGCCTGCCCATCGGCTGTGGCGGCCTCAAGGGCCATTGGGAGGACGCCACGCCATGGGGCGAGGTCAAACGCCTCTGGATCGCGCCCTCCGCCCGGGGCCTAGGCCTCGCCAAACGGTTCATGACCCGGATCGAAGAGGCGGCGCGCACCCTCGGCATGACCACCCTGCGCCTCGACACGAACAGCCAGTTGCCGGAAGCCGTCGCACTCTACCGCCGCCTTGGCTGGACCGAGATCGACCGTTTCAACGACGACCCTTACCCCGACCATTTCTTCGAAAAGCACTTCTAGGTCCTGCGCAGAAACTCGCTCGCCCGTGCGCAACCGCACAGACCCGAACCACGCCACGGGTTGCCCCGCCCCCTCGCCTCGCGTTAGCCAGCGCGGGGGGAGGCGAACCGGACCCGAGGCTTAGCCGACAGGTCCCCGCATCGCGAGTTTACGGACATGACCGACAACAGCGCATCGGCGCAATCGACTCTTGCCGCCGTGATCCCCGCCGGTCCCTCTGCCGGCGCGGTCATCGCCGCCCTGTCCATCGGGGCCTTCGCCATCGGAACCACCGAGTTCGCCGCCATGGCTCTCCTGCCCAATTTCGCTGCCGAGCTGGGCGTGGACGAGGCGCGCGCGGCGGATGCGATCAGCGCCTATGCGCTGGGTGTCGTCATTGGTGCGCCGCTCTTGGCGGTCGCCGGGGCGCGGCTCGCCAAGCGCAAGCTCCTGATCTGGCTCATGCTCGCCTTCGCGGTGTTCAACACGCTCTCCGCGCTCGCCCCCACCTTCGGCCTCTTCGTCGGATCACGGTTCCTCTCGGGCCTGCCCCATGGCGCCTATTTCGGCGTCGCCGCGCTGACCGCCGCCTCGGTCGTGCCCCGGCAAAAACGGGCGACGGCGGTGGCGCGGGTCTTCCTTGGCCTGACCATCGCCACCACCATCGGCGTGCCTGCAGCGACGCTCCTGTCGTCGGCCATCGGCTGGCGATCAGGCTTCGTGATCGTGGGCTTTCTCGCGCTCGCCACCGCCGCCGCCGTGGCGTGGAAAGCCCCGCGCACCCCGGCCTCGCCCGACGCGAACCCGCTGACCGAGCTTGGCGCGCTCCGGAACCGGCAGGTGCTCCTCACCGTGCTCACCGGCGCGGTGGGCTTCGGCGGCTTCTTCGCCGTCTACACCTATATCGCCTCGATGGTGAAAACCACGCTCGGCGGGTCCGAAGCCGATGTGGCGCTCGTGCTCGTCGCCGCCGGTGTCGGCATGACGATCTTCAACCTTCTCATGGCGCATTTCGCGGACAAGAACCTCAACCGCACCGCTTTCGCCGCTTTCGGCTTGGGCGCGCTCGTCCTGCTGGCCCTGCCCACGGCGGTGTCCGCCGGTCTATACCCCATGGCCATCGCCGTCTTCTGCATGGCCGTGCTCGGCGGTGTGTCGACCGTGATGCAAACCCGGCTCATGAACGTCGCGGGCGAGGCACAACAATTGGCCGCCTCTCTCCACCACGCCGCCTTCAACGCCGCGAACGCCTTCGGCCCCTTCCTCGCCGCGCGGTTCGTGGCGGCGGGACATGACTTCCCGGTCGCGGGCTATGTCGGCGCGGCGCTCTCTGCCGCGGGGTTCGTGCTCTATGCCGTCACCCTCCGGGACGCGCGGCGCAGCGGATACGAATAGGCCCCGAGGCAACCGCCCGGCAGACGCGCTGTCCACCGGGCGGCGAGGATCACATCATGGTTCTCCCGATGATGTCCGGCGGCATCCGGCTCGGCTTGGCCTGAGGTGGCAAGCCCACGTCACGATGGAGATAGGCCGGCACGGATTGCGACAGATGCCTGGGCAGGCCGCGCGTCTTGCGCCGGGCAGATTTGGTCCCCGCCATCGAGGGCAGGATCGCGAGCACGAGCCGCCCGATCCGGATGACCCGCTTGGGGGTCGGTCTGAGAGTCGTATTGGTCACATAGACCATGGGTCTTTCCTTCACTGTCTTGGGGAAGGTCGCCCACGAAATCGGTGATTTTCAGACAATCCGGGCTTGCCCCGGCAGACATGAAAAAGGCCGCTCTCGCGGGCGGCCTGCCGTTCATGTCACCATGTCACGCGGCCGCGCCTAGTGGGTTTGACCCCAGGCTAGATATGCTCGGCAAAACTGCGACATAGATGAACTCCTATCCGCGAGGACCATCCTCGCGTGCCTCTTGCTTATCCGGGTGATCGCGGATCACAAAGCGAAACCTTCCGACCGTTCATCAATTGTCGTGATGTTGCACATCTGCATAGTGACCCCATGAAGACCGACCCGACCGACGACCTCATCCTGCGCCCGGCGCGCGCCTCCGACATCCCCCGGATCGAGACACTTCATCTCATCACATTCGAGGATCATCGACGCCGTGAGACGGGTTTCGACCAGACGCCCTTCATCGACGAGTTCACCGCCGCGATCCGCGCGCCCGACGGCGCGCGCCGCGTCGCCGTCGCCGAACGGCGCGGCCAGTTCGCGGGCTTCGTCGCATGGACCATCCTCGGAAGCTACTGGAAGGGCAGGACGCTCGCCGTGAACGACCTCTCGGTTCTGCCACAGCACCGGGGACATGGGCTCGGTCGCCACCTCCTCGCCGCCGCCCTGTCGCAGGCCCCGCGCCGCACGACAACCGCAATCGCGAGCCTCTGGCCCAACAACATCGCCGCCCGCGAACTGCTTCGCCGCACGGGCTTCCACGAGGTCGACCTGCCCGGACCCGCCATCGGCTACCGCAAACGTCTGTAACGCTCTGCGACGAGCGCAAGGAACATTCTGCTTCACTGCTTCACAAATACTTCGGGGGTTTATGGGGGTTGGCCCCCATCCGGGCGGGCGGGGCTCGATGCCCCGATCGCCCGTCCACCCGTTGCCTCTCGCGCCCCGCCCGATTACATAGCGGCCAACCAGACCACGAGGATCCCCATGGCCAGCTATCAATACGTCTACCACATGGACGGCGTGTCCAAGACCTACCCCGGCGGCAAGAAGTGCTTCGAGAACATCCGCCTGTCCTTCCTGCCCGGGGTCAAGATCGGCGTGGTCGGCGTCAACGGCGCGGGTAAATCGACGCTCATGCGCATCATGGCCGGTCAGGACAAGGATTTCTCGGGCGAGGCATGGGCGGCCGAGGGCGCAAAGGTCGGCTACCTGAGCCAGGAACCCGAACTCGACGACAGCCTCACCGTACGCGAAAACGTCATGCTCGGCGTGGCCGCGAAGAAGGCCATCCTCGACCGCTACAACGAACTGGCCATGAATTACTCGGACGAGACCGCCGACGAGATGGCGCAGCTTCAGGACGAGATCGACAGTCAGAACCTCTGGGACCTCGACGCGCAGGTCGACATCTCGATGGAGGCGCTGCGCTGCCCGCCGGACGATGCCGACACCGCGACGCTTTCGGGCGGGGAACGCCGCCGCGTGGCGCTGTGCAAGCTGCTGCTTGAAGCGCCCGACATGCTGCTCCTCGACGAGCCGACCAACCATCTGGACGCCGAGACCATCGCCTGGCTCCAGCAGCACCTGATCGACTACAAGGGCACGATCCTGATCGTGACCCACGACCGTTATTTCCTCGACGACATCACCGGCTGGATCCTGGAACTCGACCGGGGCCGCGGCATCCCCTACGAGGGCAACTATTCGGCCTGGCTCGAACAGAAGGCCAAGCGGCTCGAACGCGAAGCCAAGGAAGACAGCTCGCGCCAGAAGACGCTGGAACGCGAACTCGAATGGATCCGTCAGGGTGCCAAGGCGCGTCAGTCCAAGCAGAAGGCCCGGATCGACCGCTACAACGAAATGGCCGAACAGTCCGAGCGTGAAAAGGTCGGCAAGGCCCAGATCGTCATCCCGCGCGGACCGCGTCTGGGTCAGAAGGTGATCGAGGTCACTGGTCTGAAAAAAGCGATGGGCGACAAGCTCCTGATCGAAGGGCTCGATTTCTCCCTGCCGCCCGGCGGCATCGTGGGCGTGATCGGCCCGAACGGCGCCGGTAAATCGACGCTTTTCAAGATGCTCACCGGTCAGGAACAGCCCGACGAGGGCACTGTGGAATACGGCGACACGGTCAAACTGGGCTACGTCGACCAGTCCCGCGACGCTTTGGATGCCAACAAGACCGTGTGGGAAGAAATCTCCGGCGGGGCCGAGATCATCGACCTGGGCGACGCCCAGATGAACAGCCGCGCCTACTGCGGTGCCTTCAACTTCAAGGGCGGCGATCAGCAGAAGAAGGTGGGGCTCCTCTCGGGCGGTGAACGCAACCGCGTCCACATGGCGAAACTGCTGAAGAGCGGCGGCAACGTCATCCTCCTCGACGAACCGACCAACGACCTGGACGTCGAAACCCTGCGCGCACTGGAAGACGCCCTCGTCGACTTCGCAGGCTGCGCCGTGGTGATCTCCCACGACCGCTTCTTCCTCGACCGCATCTGCACGCATATTCTGGCGTTCGAGGGCGAGGCCCATGTGGAGTGGTTCGAAGGCAACTTCGAGGACTACGAAGAGGACAAGAAGCGGCGGCTTGGCCCGGATGCACTGGAGCCGAAGCGGTTGAAGTATAAGAAGTTTACGCGGTGATAGGATGGCAGTCCGCCTCTTCTTAGACGCGAACGTTTACTTGTCGTTCTTCCTATTCGGGAAGGACGACCTCCAAGAAATGGAGAAAGTCGTCGCCCTCATTGAACATGAAGAGTTGATACTCTACACAAACGACCTCCTAAAGGATGAAGTGGACAGAAACCGTGAAAGTAAAATTGCGGAAGGTCTAAACCCGACAAAAAAATCGTCATTCGGACTAGAGTTTCCTAAATATTTCTCGGACTATCCCGAACTCGATGACATTCTAGAGTCGCTCAAGAAAGCTAATCAAGGGAAGAAAAAGCTCGTAGAAACCGTCGAAAACGACATTCGAAAACGACATCTCCGGGCAGATATTCTTATTTCGTCTCTGCTTGAAAAAGGGACCGTGCTTGATTGGAAACTTGAGCTTGAAGCTGCTGAGTTGCGTCAGGTTTTGCGCCAACCACCCGGAAAGACTGGATCGGTCGGCGACGCCATTCATTGGCTTTCACTTCTAAATCAGAGCGGAAATGGGAATCTGCACATCGTTTCTTTGGACGCAGACTTTTCTTCCAAGTTGGACGCTGGTCAACTTTCGGACTACCTGATAGATGAATGGGCCGCACACAAGCAATTTGGGAAGGTCTCATTACACCGCTCCCTATCAGATTTCTTCAAGAAGCAGTTCCCTGAAATCAATCTATCTATGGAGCTTGAAAAGGACGAGCTTGTGGAGAGACTTAGAAATTCCGGGTCGTTCGAAGAAACGCATGAAATAATTGCATTATTGCAGAAGTTCCCGAAATTTACTCAGAAGCAAATCCGACTGCTATTCACTGCCCTTGTGCATAATTCGCAAGTGCGTTGGATAGGAACGGATAGCGACGTCGCAGACTTTTTCCGTCAGTTTGAGACGTTGGCATATCTTTTGGACGACGACCTTCTTGAGCAAGCGACGAAGGCTTTGGAATTTCCGCAAGGTTTTTTTAGCTTTCCATTCTGACGAGTTCTCACGGCGTGGCGCGCGTCAGGCGTCTAACCACCTCCCCCCTTCCCCCTCCCACCAAAACATGACACCAATTCCCGGAAAACCAACCGCCCGGAAGACGCCCCTCCCATGACCGCCCCCCTCGACCTTCATTCCCCCGATTTCCTGAGGAAACCGGACGAGGGTCTCGCCATGCTGCGCTCCCAGGGGCAGCTCGTGCGCATGAAGCTCCCGATCATCGGCGAGGTCTGGGTGACCACCGACTTCGACACCGCCCGCGAACTGCTTGTGGATGCTGAGAACTTCGTGCGCAATCCCGCCAATGCGGGGGGCCTGAGCCTCGAGCAGAACTACTGGTGGTTTCCGCGCTTCATCCATCCGCTGTTCCGCAACGTGACGCTGATGGACGGCGAGGACCTGCAGCGCCTGCGCCGTCTCGTCATCGGGGCGTTTTCCTCGCGCGGTATCGACGCGATGAAGCCCGCCATCGAACGCATCGCGGACGAACTGCTGGACGCCCTCCCGCAGGACCGCGAAATCGACCTCGTCGACCGCTTCAACCGCCGTTTCCCGATGCTCGTCATCTGCGAGCTTCTCGGCATCCCGGAGGAAGACCGCCCCAAGATCCAGCGCTGGATGGAGCCGCTGGGCCGCGTCTCGAACCCCTTCACGGTCTTCCGCGCCCTGCCCGGCCTTTACCACTCCAACCGCTATTTCCGGCGGGATTTCGAGACGGTTCGCCGCACCGGTCGCCCGGGTCTCATCAAGGAACTGGTCGAGGCGCGCGATGGCAACGACAAGCTCAACGATGACGAATTGCTGGCCATGGTCACCGCGATCTTCATCGGCGGTTTCGACACGACGACGCATCTCATCGGCAACTGCTTCATGACGCTCCTCACCGACCCGACGCTCGCCGCGTCGCTGCAAGAGGATCTCAAGCGCGTGAACCTGTTCATTGAGGAGGTGCTGCGTTTTCACTCCCCCGTCATGTTCACCAACATGTTCCACGCCACGGGGCCGGTGAAACTGGGTGGGCGGATGCTCGAACGCGGCGATCGTGTCGTGCCGCTCCTCATCGGGGCCAACCGCGATCCGGCCAAATTCGACGGGGCGACCACGTTCCAGGCCGACCGCAAGCCCAACAAGCACCTCGATTTCGGGATTGGTGTGCACATGTGCATCGGCACGCAGCTTGCGCGGGCCGAGGCGACGGTGGCCGTCAACCGGCTCTTCACCAAATACCCCGACGTGCACCTGACCCAGCCCGCCGACCGCGTGCCGATGCTCAAGCGCATCGGGCTGCGGGGCGTGGCGGAAATGCCGGTGCGCGTGACGCGCTAGACGTCGATCGTTTCCGCCAGCGCCGCGTCGGCCCGCGAATAATGCTGGGGCCCCACGTGCTTGCGAAACGCCCGCCACGCCGCCCAGAACACGAGCGCGTCGTCGGTGAAGCCAAGCCCCAGCAGGAAATCCGGGATCACGTCCGTCGGGATCACGAAATAGGCGAGCGGTGCGATGACCGCGAGCCGGGTGCCCAGCGGCACCTTGCCGTCCTGAAGCGCGTAGTAGGAGGCAAGCGCCTCTCGCGCGAAGGGCAGCTTGCGACCGATCCGCAGGATCTTGTCGAGAAACCCCTCCCGCACCAGACGCTCCTGCGCTTCGGGGCCATAACCGTCAAGCACGGCGGCGTGTCGTTGATCCATCGCGGTGTTCCTCCGGTATCCGGGTCTCGGTCTATCATATAGGAGCGGTTCCGCCGGGTTCAAAGCCCGCCCGGACCCGGTGTCAGCACTCCTCGAAACCGCCAAATTGTATACTTTTGAATCAAGAATGTGGACTCAACAGGTATTATTCGGACACAGTATCCACACCAAACGTGTTCAGGGAGGAACCGATGAAACTCATGACAACCGCCACGGCGGCGCTCTTTGCGCTTGCTCTGCCCGCCCTCGCCGAGGGCACTTTTCCGCCCCAGCATTGGGCCAGCAACTCCGGCATCGTGGATGTGCAACCCAATGGCAGCGTGTGGGAGAACGAAAACGCCGTGGATGCGCTGCGCATTCAGGAGGCGTTCAATCGCTGGGGCATCTTCTATGATGAAGGCCGCTCGGACCTCATCCCCTCGCTCTTCACCGAGGACGGAAAGGTGGTCTCGACGCTGGGCAGTGCCGAGCCTATTGCCGAGAACCAAGGATACGAGGCGATCGCGGCCTACGTCGACCGCTCGCTCGAATCGCAGCTCGACCAGCGTCGCCACGCCATGTCGGATTTCCTGATCGACGAACTGACGGAAACCACTGCGAAAGCGACCGCTTACGGCACGGTGATCAAGGCCGCGGACGGGATTTCGGTGGGCGCGCTGGTGATCTACACCGGCGATCTGGTCAAGGGCGAGGACGGCGTGTGGAAATTCCAGACGCTCACCATCGGGATTGACGACTACGCCGGCAACCTCGCGAACTGAGCGCGAAAGACGCCATTATGAATGAGTGGTCCGTCCCCGGGCCGCTCACCAGGCCTTGGCTTCCGCCTCGACCTCGGCCTTGAGGTCCATGACCCCTTCGACATAGCGACCGAACAGGTCCGAGAAAGTCTCAATATCGGTTTCGGACCAGCCGGAAAACAGCGTCACCATCCGCTGCCAGCGCAGGTCGCGCACCGTGAAGAAGGCGTCGTGACCTTTCTCCGTCAAGAGCAGCACCGATTTGCGCCCGTCGTCCTGCGCCGCACCACGCGTGAGGTAGCCGCCCGCGATCAACTCGCTCGCGATCCGGCTCGCGCGGGAGGGGTCGATCGACATTTCCTCGGCGATCATGCCCACGGTCGGCTCTGCGGCGGCCTCGCGTCCGACCCCATGGGTGATGCGCACGACCGCGATGAGGCCCTGAAAGATGGCCGGATCGAGGTCGATTCCGGACTGCGCGATCAGCCGACCGGTCAGCTCGCCCTTGTGGAGCATCCGGTGCCACAGGAACAGGGCGCCGTCCAACTCCATCAAGGCATCCTTGGCCGCGTCCGAGAACGGCGCGGCGACGAGGGTGGGGGCCATCGGGCCCTTTTTGAACGCTCTGTGCGACATGGTGGAACGGATATGACCTGCATATCTGCACATGTCAATTTCCTGCGCCTCACATTTATGTGCCATTGACACATAACTGTCACCAGCACTATCTAGGTCGCAACTCCCAAGGATTTCCGAAATGGCCGCAACAGATACGATGTCAGATACTTTCTCCCCACCCGCAGCCCCGCATTACGACAAGGGCACGATCCGTACGATCATCCTGTCGATCGGCGCGCTTCTCTTCCTCGCCTCCCTCGACCAGACCATCGTGTCCACCGCACTGCCGACCATCGTGTCGGACCTCGGTGGTCTTGAGCACCTGTCGTGGGTTGTTACTGCCTATATTC
>LUOO01000043.1 GCA_001626765.1 Maritimibacter sp. REDSEA-S28_B5 | reverse complement strand
CGCTCCCGGGATCCTGGGCCAAAAGATCGGATGCAGAAAGATTCCGGGATTCTAGAATCTTAGAATCCTAGCTTTTCGAATATGACAAAATAATCAGGCACCTAAGAATAACGACACGGACCGGAAGATTAACAGCAACCCACGGGACGGCATCCTCAGGCGGCACTTTTCACAATCTTCGACGGATCGCGCCGGCCACGCCGTTTCACCTTCAGACACCGAAGGATAGATCCATGCAACATCTCGACCGCCGCCAACTCCTCCTGTGCCTCGCTGCCTCGCCCGTCGTGGCCGCCGGAACTGGTGCCTACCCTCGCGCCGCGCGGGCACAGGCCACGACCGCCGGGCTGATCACCCCCAATGTCTGCATGGTCATGCCGGAGACGACCGAGGGACCTTACTATTTCGACCCCGACCTTTTGTGCGCCGACATTACCGAGGACCGGGCCGGGAGCACGCTCAACCTCGCGATCCAGGTCGTCGATGCGGCCTGCGAGCCGCTCGCGAACGCGCGGGTGGACCTGTGGCACTGCGACGCCGAAGGGAATTACTCGGGCTACCGCCAGAACGCCGGCGGCGATACGAGGGGCGAGACCTTTCTGCGCGGCACGCAACTGACCGACACGACCGGCGTTGTGCGTTTCGACACGATTTATCCGGGCTGGTATCCCGGGCGCACGACTCACATCCATTACAAGGTTTTTCTCGACGAGGCGACGATCCTCACGAGCCAAATCTTCTTTCCCGATGCCCTGTCGGAATACCTCTACCGGAATGTCGCACCCTACAACACGCGGCGCGCGAGCCGAGACACCCTCAACACCCGTGATTCCATCGCGGCGGCCGTGGGCGACGGGGGCTATGCCGCGATCCGCGAACAGACCGGCCGACATACCGCCGAACTGGTCGTCGGGGTCGATCCCGGCGCGGCCTAGAGGCGTTTAGGTATCGGTGTGCGAAAGGGTGGTGCCACCTGAAGATAGCCAAAGGCCGGGAGTGACCCCGGCCTTTCCTTTTCTCGCTCAGGCGCAGACGCCGTTGGTCAGATCGCCTCGACCATCGCCTCGCCGCCGGACATGTCGCAGACGCCGGGGTTTTCCTCGGCCTGGAAGACCTTCACCACGCCGTCCTCGGCCATGAGCGCATAACGTTTCGAGCGCGCGATCAGACCGGCGGGCGGCGCGTCGAAGCGCAGGCCCAGGGCCTCGGTCAGCGAACAATCAGCGTCACCCAGCATCTCGATGCCCGCGGCGGAGGCACCGGTCGATTCGCCCCATGCGCCCATCACGAAGGGGTCGTTCACCGACACGCAGACCACGTGATCCACGCCCTTGTCCTTCAGCGCATCCATGTTGCGCACGAAGCTCGGCACATGGGCGGTGGTGCAGGTGCCGGTGTAGGCCCCGGGCAGGCCAAAGATCACGACCTTCTTGCCCGCCGTCAGCGAGGACAGCGCCACCGGCTCCGGCCCTTTTTCACCCATCCTGAGCAACGTGGCCTCGGGAAGCGTTTCACCTACTTGAACCATCGCGATTTCCTTTTCTGTTCGCATTGCCATTGGCATGGCGCCGACTATAGGGTCCGTCCGACGGAAAAGGGAGATGAATAACATGGCTGGGATCGTGGTCGTCGGGGCAGGTCAGGCGGGGTCCGCACTGGTCGCGAAATTGCGGCATGGTGGCTATGAGGGCGAGGTTACGCTCATCGGCGAGGAACCGGTTCCACCCTACCAGCGCCCGCCCCTGTCCAAGGCTTACCTGCTGGGGGACATGACGCTCGACCGCCTCTACCTGCGGCCCGAGGCGTTCTACACCGAAAAGAACATCGCGCTCCGGCTGAACACGCGAGTCGAGGCGATCGACCCTGCCGCCAAGACCTTGACGCTCGCGGACGGCGAAGTGCTGTCCTACGACAAGCTCGCCCTCACCACCGGGTCCACGCCCAACCGACTGCCCGCGAGCATCGGCGGGGATCTGGGCGGCGTCTATACCGTGCGCACGCTGGCCGATGTGGACGGCATGGCGCATGAATTCGCCGAGGGCCGTCATGTGCTGGTCATCGGCGGCGGTTACATCGGGCTCGAGGCGGCGGCGGTCGCCGCCAAGAAGGGCATGAAGGTCACGCTCGTCGAAATGGGCCAACGCATCCTCGGGCGGGTCGCCGCGCCCGAGACCTCGGATTACTTCCGCCAACTTCACCGCGACCACGGCGCGACGATCTTGGAAGAGGTTGGACTTACGAAACTCACCGGCGACGGTCACGTGAGCGGGGCCGAACTGTCGGACGGATCGACGCTCGACGTGGATTTCGTCATCGTCGGCGTCGGCATCAAACCGGATACCCGTCTGGCCGAGGCGGCCGGCCTGATCATCGACAACGGCATTGCGACGGACGAACAGGGCCGCACCTCGGACCCCTCGATCTTTGCCGCCGGTGACTGCGCGTCCTTCCCCTACAAGGGCGGTCGCATCCGGCTGGAAAGCGTGGGCAACGCCATCGACCAGGCGGAACTTGTGGCCGAAAACATGATGGAGGCAGGCAAGCCCTATCTCGCCAAGCCCTGGTTCTGGTCCGATCAATACGACACCAAGCTCCAGATCGCGGGGCTCAACACCGGCTACGACAGCGTCGTGACGCGCGAGGCCGAGGGTGGCGTGAGCTTCTGGTATTACGCAGGCGATACCCTCGTGGCGGTGGATGCGATGAACGACCCGCGCGCCTATATGGTCGGCAAGCGGCTGATCGAAGCGGGCAAATCGCCGGACGCAGCCGCCGTGGGTGACCCCGCGACCGAGTTGAAGTCGCTCCTCGCGTGAGGATCATCGCGGGCAGGTTCCGAGGGCTGGCGCTCGCAGCCGTGGGTAAGGGCGACGTGGGTGCGCATCTACGCCCCACCACCGACCGGATCCGCGAGAGCCTGTTTTCGATGCTGTCGGGCGGTCGTTTCGGCGATCCGATCAGCAACGCACAGGTGCTCGACCTTTTCGCGGGCACCGGCGCGCTGGGACTCGAGGCGCTGTCGCGCGGCGCTGACTATGTCACCTTCGTCGAGGACGGGCGCGTCGGCGGCAAGCTCATCCGAGACAACATCGCGAAATGCGGGGCCGAGGCCGAGACGCGGATTGTCGCGCGGGACGCAACGCGCCTGCCGCCCTGCGACGGCGCGCCCGCGACGCTCGTGTTCCTCGATCCTCCCTATGGCAAGGGGCTGGGGGAACGGGCGCTCGCCTCTGCGCTGGCGGGCGGCTGGATCGCCACGGGCGCCACGCTCGTGTGGGAAGAGAACCGCCCCGTGACCCTGCCCGAAGGCGTCGCCCTGCTCGATGCGCGGCGCTACGGCGACACGACGATCACCCTCTGCGAGGTCGCCGCGACCGCAGGCTTGGCCGGGACGGGCACCAACGCGTAACCTGTCCCTGAACAGATTTGCGGAACGCCGATGCCCGAGACCTTTTCCATCACCACCGGTTTCTCGAAACTCCCCTTGGCCGAGATCGCGCGCGCGCGCGCGAAGACGGCAGTCGGTCCCACGGCCCGCCTGTCCGCCCTGGCGCAATTGGTTCTGTTCGGCGTGGCGAGCTTCGGCTTGGGCACCCTCGCCGTCATCCGCTTCGGCCCGCTCGACTACGACGCCCCGTTCTTCCGGTCGCTCATCCCCTTGGCGGGCCTTGTCCTGGGCTGCTCGCCGGGCGGTCACGGGCCCAGGCCAACGCGTTGACGGCGCATGCGGCCGCCCCCTTCTACGCCACGCCCCGGACGCTGCGCTTCGGACCGGAGGGGATCGACGGCCTCGATGCACGCCGATCCGTTGGGACTGGATCGACCCGATCGTGACCTATGACGGTGACGCGGCCCTCTTCTATTCGCCCGCTCACTACGTCCCGGTTCCCGATGCGAGCCTGCCCGAGGGGATGACACGCGACGCTCTTCTGTCTCAGATCGTCCTCTGGCGTCCGGCGGCGCTTGCGCCTGACGCCTGATCGCCTATGCCTGCGGCAGAACCGGGATAAGGATATCGTCATGCGCCCCAAGGCAGTCCTCTTCGACTGCGACGGCGTGCTCGTGGACAGCGAGCCGCCCGCCTTCGACCTCCTGTGCGAGGAACTGGCCGCCCATGGCCGCCCGATGCCGCGCGCCGAGGCGGAGGAAACCTTCATCGGCGGCACAATCGCCGGTGTCGCGGACAAGGCTCGCGGTATGGGGATCGGCTTCGGTACGGATTGGGTCGACCATTTCTACGACACGCTCTATGCCCGGCTCGAGGAAGGCGTTCCCCTGATGCCCGGCGTGGTCGAGACGCTCGACGCCCTCGACGCCGCCGCCATTCCCTACGCCGTCGGCTCGAACGGCACGATCCGAAAGATGACGATCACGCTCGGTGCCCATCCGGCGGTCTGGGAACGGCTCAAGGACCGGCTCCATTCGGGGCAGGAGATCGGCGCACCCAAGCCCTTGCCCGACCTCTATCTCGCCGCCGCGCACGCTCTCGGGGTCGCGCCGGAGGACTGCGTGGTGGTGGATGACAGCCCCTCGGGCGCCAAGGCCGGGATCGCCGCGGGAATGCGCACTATCGGCTTTACCCCCCATGGCGACGGCCTGCTCGCGCCCTTGGGCATCGAAACGGTCACGAGCTTCGCGCAGTTGCAAACGCGCCTTGGCCTCTGACCGCGCGCCCCCCCGCTTCACTGCTTCACAAATACTTTCGGGGGCAGTCTGGAGGGGGTGGAAAACCCCCTCCAATCAGGGGGTTTGGGGGGCCGACTCCCCCCAAAGCACCACCGCGACGTTTGCATCGCAAACGGCGCAACGCACGTAGCGTCAGCCGTAGGTCGGGTGAAACCTGCCCGCGGGCGACAGCGTGAAAATCTCGCAGCCCTCCGCCGTGATCCCGATGGAATGTTCGAACTGCGCCGAAAGCGACTTGTCCCGCGTCACGGCGGTCCAGTCGTCGGCCAGCACCTTGGTCTCCGGGCGGCCCAAGTTCACCATGGGTTCGATGGTAAAGAACATGCCTTCCTGCAGCACGGGCCCGGTGCCGGGACGACCGTAGTGCAGCACGTTCGGCGGCGCATGGAACACCTGACCCAGCCCGTGCCCGCAGAAATCGCGCACGACGCTCATCCGGTTCTTCTCGACATGGCTCTGGATCGCAAAGCCGATGTCGCCAAAGGTGTTGCCCGGTTTCGCCGCCTCGATCCCGATCATCAGCGCCTCGTGCGTCACTTCGATCAACCGCTCCGCCTTGCGCGGGAGCGCGCCTGCCACATACATCCGCGAGGTGTCGCCATACCAGCCGTCCACGATGACCGTCACGTCGATGTTCAGGATATCGCCGTCCTTGAGCTTCTTGTCGCTGGGGATGCCGTGGCAGACCACGTGGTTGATCGAGATGCAGGAGGCGTGCTTGTAGCCCTTGTAGCCGATGGTGGCCGAGGTCGCGCCGGCGTCGTTCACCATCGCCTCGATCGCCGCATCGAGCTCGCCGGTCGTCACACCCGGCACCACCATCGGCGCGATCCGGTCGAGGATGTCGGCGGCCAGCCGTCCGGCCACGCGCATGCCTTCAAAATCGGCGGTGTCGTAGAGCCGGATGCCTTCGCGGGTGATGCGGGTCTTGTGGTCCAAGGGAGTCTCCTGAGATTTCCAGATAGATAGGCCAATCTGACCAGCGAGACAACGCCGCGGCGCGCGCCCCTGTCACGATGGCTTGCGGGAAACCGGTCGCGCCCCTAGGCTCAAGGCGATTTCAGACCCCTTCGGTGCATTCCATGCGACAGATCCTCGCCCCCGTTTCCCTCCTGTCCTTCCTTGCCGGCCCCCTCCTCGCGGATGCCTGCGAAGACGATATCCGCGCGCTCTATTCTGCGCCCGACGGTCTCTTCGATCCGACCAACCTCGTGCCGCAGGAACATGCGGCGGTCTGGGAATTTCCCGACGGCACCACCGCGCCCTACAACACCGCCCGCTGGGAAAGCCCGACGCGCGTACTGAACGAGACCGCGAACGGGTTCTACCTGCTTTATGACGGGGCCTTCTATCAGGGTACGTCCTGGGATGGCCCCTGGACAGCGATGGGGCAGACCATCGACTACGATCCCGTCGATTTTGCGCGCAGCATGAACGACAGCGTCCTCGCAAACCTCGCAGACATGCGCTGCGACGGAGAGGTCGAGCTCGAGGGGCGCAAGGTGCTGCGATATGCCTACCACGCCCGGACCGAGCCGCCCGAAGGCGGAAGCTGGTGGGAGGCCGACCTCGTCCTCTACGTCGATGCCAAGACGGGGCAGCGAGTCCGGATGGAAGAGCACGCCCTGTCCGAAAGCGGGGCACCAGGTGCGAAGGACGAGATCCGGGTAACCCGCGTCACGCCGCTCCCCGGCTACACGATCCCGGATCCGCCTGCCGCCGAATCTCCGGCGGCACAGTAGGTCAAAGGATCACGGGCAACCTGCGGCCCAGCGCGACCGACTGCGGCGACAGGCGGGTGTCGTAGGCGATCACCTCGACCCCAGCCGCAACTGCGTCCGAAACCGCTTGCGCATAGGTCGGGTCGATGTCCGCGGCGAGACGGACCTCCTGCGCATCGGTACGCTGCACGAGGTAGAAGATCACTGCACGGTCCCCCTGCCGCGCCATGGCGGCGAGGTCCGCCATATGTCGTGCGCCGCGCTGGGTCACGCTGTCGGGAAACTCCGCCACCCCGGCGACGCGGGACAGAGTGACCGATTTCACCTCGAGCCAGAGCGGCGGCAGCCCGTCCCCGCTGAGCCGGAAATCGACGCGGCTCTTCTCGCCATATCGCACCTCGGCCTGCAGGTCTGGATACGCCGCAACCTCGGGAATGCGGCGCTCGGTCAGAGCAGCCTTGAGCATCCGGTTGGGCAGCGCCGTGTCCACGCCGGTGAAATGCCCGTCGCCATGCTCCACGAGCCGCCAGCCATACTTGAGTTTCTTCTTCGGGTCGTCGTTCGGTTCGAGCCAGATCCGCGAGCCCGGCTCGGCGAGCCCCATCATCGACCCGGGATTGGCGCAATGGGCGGTGACCTCGGTCCCGTCCGCGAGGGTGCAGTCGGCGAGGAAGCGTTTGTAACGGCGCAAGAGCGTGGCGGGGATGAGCGGGGGCGAAAAGTCCATCGGGGGAACGTGGCGGGACCGGGCGCGGTTGTCCAGAGACCGGGCGGGCAACATCCACGTGACCGGATTCCGGGATTCTAGAATTCTAGAATCCTGAAATCTTGAATATGATATGGAAATCAGGGACCTACCCCCACCCGAACGCTGCCAAAGATTAACGCAGCCCCCGCCAGCGCGCTCAAACTTCGGCCCTTTTGGCACCCCGCAAAAGCGTTTACTCTTTCGCCAAAACGGAGACGACATGACCCAGAGCCCGAACCCCACCGCCGCCATGCTCGTCATCGGGGATGAAATCCTCTCCGGACGGACCCGCGATTCCAACCTGCATTTCCTCGCCCGGACGCTCACTGATCATGGAGTCACGCTGGCCGAGGCTCGGGTGGTCTCGGATGATCACGACGCCATCGTCGCGGCGGTGCGCGCCCTGTCGGACGCCCATGACCATGTCTTCACCTCGGGCGGGATCGGGCCGACCCACGACGACATCACCGCCGATGCCGTAGCCGCCGCCTTTGATGATCACATCGACATCCGGCACGACGCCCGAGACCTTCTGCTCGCCTATTTCGACAGCCGCGGGGTCGAGGCGACCGAAGGTCGGATGCGGATGGCCCGTATTCCCGACAGGGCCCGCCTGATCGACAACCCCGTGTCCATCGCGCCCGGTTTCACGATTCGCAACGTCCACGTCATGGCTGGGGTGCCCTCGGTGTTCGAGGCCATGGTGGCCAGCGTCCTGCCCACGATCAAGGGCGGCCCGCCGCTCCTGTCTCAAAGCCTCAGGATCGAGAAGCCGGAGGGCGAGATCGCCGGACCGCTCCGGGGATTGGCCGCCGATTTCCCGGACCTCTCCATTGGCTCCTACCCGTTTTCGACCAATGGCATCTTCGGGTCGAACATCGTGATCCGGGGGCACGACGGCGCCCGCGTGTCAGAGGCGATGGTGGCGCTCTGCGCCCTGTTTCCCGGACAGCCCGCATGACCCAGCCGCTCCCCCTTCCCGAGGCGCGGCGGCTCATCGAGGCCGTGCTCGCCACATGGCCGCCCGCAAGCCGCCAGCACGTCGGGGCATGGACGATCCGCGAGGGACAGGGCGGGGGATCACGCGTCTCGGCGGCCACCGAGGACTGGCCGGTGACCGAAATCGACCTGCCCGCCGCCGAAGCGGCGATGCGCGCGCTGGGTCAGACGCCGCAGATCATGGTGCGCGACGGCGAGGACAAATTGGATCACCTACTTGATACCCATGGCTACAAGGTCAAGGACCCGACGAACCTCTATGCGATCGAGGCCGCGCAACTGGCCGGGGACGGCAGGCTGCCCATGGGCGGCGGATATGCCATGTGGCCGCCGCTGGGCCTGATCCGCGAGATTTTCGAGGACGGCCATATCGACGCGGCACGGCAGGCGGTGATGGAGCGTTGCCCGCTGCCAAAGGCAGCTCTCATCGAACGCTCCGGCGACTATCCCGGCGGCGCGGGTTTTGTCGCGTTGGACGGCGACATCGCCATGGTCCATGCGCTCCATGTCCTGCCCGAGGCCCGGCGCAAGGGCGTCGCGCGGCGGCTTCTGAAACGCGCCGCAATCTGGGGACTGGATCATGGGGCGCGCTTCGTCGGTCTTGCCGTGACGCGGGGGAACCATGCCGCGAACCCGCTCTATGCCTCTTTGGGCATGAGCCTGCGCGGGCATTACCATTACCGGATCAAGGAGGAGTGAGCCGATGAGCGACACGATCATGGCGCTGGATCTGCCAGCCGTGGACCCGCTGCCCGAGGCGACGCAGAAATATTTCGACATCTGTCAGGACAAACTGGGCATGGTGCCCAACGTGCTGCTCGCATACACCCATGACATCGCGAAGCTCAACGCCTTCACGGCGATGTATAACGACCTCATGCTGGGTGACAGTGGCCTGTCCAAGCTGGAACGCGAGATGATCGCGGTCGTCGTGTCCTCCGTCAACAAATGCTTCTATTGCCTCGTCGCCCATGGCGCGGCGGTCCGGCAGTTGTCGGGCGATCCCAAGCTGGGCGAGGCGATGGTAATGAACTTTCGTGCGGCCCCGCTGGATGCCCGCCAGAGCGCCATGCTGCATTTCGCCGAGAAACTGACCGAAACCCCGTCGAAGATCGAAGAGCCTGACCGGCAGGCGCTGCGCGACGTTGGGTTCACGGATCGCGACATCTTTGACATCGCGAGCGTCGCGGGGTTCTACAACATGTCCAACCGCGTCGCCGCGGCCACCGACATGCAGCCCAACGACGATTATCACACCCTCGCGCGTTAGAGGCTCATGTCCCTGCGGTTCCCGCCCCTACTGCCCTTGCTGCTCGTCGTCTGTGCCCTGCCCGCGCGGGCCGAGTTGCGGCTGCCCGAGACCGCCGTGATGCGGACCGAAACGGTCGAGCAGACAGGCACCTACGCCCTGCCCATCGGTGCGCACAATGGCGACACGATGCCCGTGGTGAGCGTTGCCGGCACGGTGGTCCGGCAGGCCTGGCGGATCGGCGGCACCGGGCAATCGACCTATCAGCAGATGCTGACCCTGCGTCAGCAGCTCATAGACGACGGCTTCGACATCCTCTTCGAATGCGACCAGAAAAGCTGCGGCGGTTTCGATTTCCGTTTCGACATGGACGTGATCCGCGAACCCGAGATGCACGTCGACCTTGGCGACTACCAGTTCATCTCGGCCCATATGCCGGGCGACAGCGGCGAATATGCCTCGGTGCTCGTGTCCCGGTCAGCCGCCGCCGGTTTCGTGCAGATCATCCGGGTGAGCCGCAACGACCTGCGACCACAGGACGTGGGAACGGTGGCCACCGGGCAACCCGCCGGGATCGCCGGTGGCGATCTTATCGGCCCGACCGTGCCCCTGTCCGATATCGGCGCGGCGATGGAGCAGGCCGGGCGCTACGTTCTGTCGGACCTGCGGTTCGAAACCGGGTCCTCGGCATTGGGCGACGGAGAGTATGAAAGCCTCGCCGCCTTGGCCGATTACCTCAAATCCGACGGCACCAAACGCGTCGCGCTGGTCGGTCACACCGATGCTGAAGGATCGCTTGCGGCCAATATCGCGGTATCGAAACGCCGCGCGACCAGCGTGCTCGAACGGCTCGTCACCAGCTACGGCGTCGCCGCCGCGCAGCTCGAGGCAGAGGGCATGGGCTACCTTGCCCCCATCGCATCGAACCAGACCGACCAGGGCCGAACGGTGAACCGGCGGGTCGAGGCGATCCTCGTCTCGACGGAGTGAGCGGTGCCCCAGCGGGCAGATCAGGCCAAGGTCAGCGACCGGACATGGGCGGCAACGTCGCGCGCGTCAATGCTCGCCTCGCGCACCAGCCAGTCGAAATGCTCGGTCAGCGACCTGAGCCGCGTGGATTCGCGAAAGGCGAGGTAGAAGCGCCCGACATAGATCACCCCGACGCGCGGGCCGAAAATGGTGATCGGCGCGGAGTAGAGGCGGCGCGCATCGTAGAGAAACAGCCGAAGCGACGGGAAAAACTCGTCCGTCAGATGGGCAAGATGCTCCAGTTGCTCGGCCCGCAGATCGCGCGACAGGTCGCGGTAGCTCCCCTCGCCCGCCGCCAGCGCCCGAAGCTCCTGCATCGGCAGGGCGATCTCGTGGTCCGAGCCACGGGCGCGCAACAGGTCGAGCCGCTCATGGGCCGCCGAGATCGCCTGTTCCACGGTCTTGCCGAAGAAGCCGTCGTAGTCCCAGCGCAAGAGCGCTTCGGTCTTGAGCAGGTCGGGCAGCGCGGCGGGCACATGGCGGATCTTGTATCCCGTCGCCTCGCGATACCAGGCCAGAAGCTGGTCGTCGGCGGGCGTGCGGTCGGCATGGGTCATCTGGACCGCCGCGGCAATGGCGTCACCCGGACGCTCGGGCCGTTCGGTCAGACCCAGGAGCCAGTCGGTCGAGACCCCCAGCGCAAGGGCGGCATCGGCGCAAAGCTGGCTATTGGGCAGGCGCGTCGTGCCGGGGTCGAGAAGCTGCGCGATGGTGGAGCGGTTTACCCATGTGGCGCGGGCGAGTTGCGACTGGTTCATCCCGGCGAGCGTCATGGCCGCCGCCAGCCGCTCGCGAAAGATCGCCGCCCTGTCCCGCTTGTCCATTTTGGTAACCATACTCCATTAAATCCAACACTTGAGTGATTTACGCTGCGCATTCACTGAATAGTGGATCGGGCAGTCCTGCGCTAGACCTCCGGCAACATCCTGAAATCACGCCGAAAACGGCACATCTGGAACACGGGGACAATCGTGGAGACGAAATCGCGGACCTTGGCCAAAGCGGTGTCCTGGCAAGGGCTGGGGCTCATCACGACCACAACGCTCGGCTACCTTGCCACGGGTTCAATCACCGCTGGCGGAACGCTGGCGCTGTCGTCGGCCACCCTCGGCCT
The DNA here is from genome assembly GCA_001626765.1 of Maritimibacter sp. REDSEA-S28_B5. Taxonomy (GTDB): domain Bacteria; phylum Pseudomonadota; class Alphaproteobacteria; order Rhodobacterales; family Rhodobacteraceae; genus Maritimibacter. The sequence continues at coordinate 20,885 of LUOO01000043.1, read as the reverse complement.
TGTCATCTATCTCGCCCATGAACGGGTCTGGCAGCGTATATCGTGGGGCCGGACCGGCGGAAATGTCAGTCGGAAGCAGGGTTAACGTCTGACATTTGGTAAAAGAAAAGGAGCGCCGCGGGCTGCCACCCATCGCGCGCTCCAGTGGCCTGAGGTTTCAGGCAGGGGAAATTCTGTGGTCCCGTAGGTCGCGCTTTCAAGCGCACCGCCCGAACCGTGCCGCGATCACCAGCTGTCGGGGCCTTTTTCCTGAAAGGCGGCCACGAGAAAGTCGATGAAGGCGCGGACTTTGGGCTGCGTGAAGCGGCCCGGCGGGTAGACGGCATAGATACCGACCACGTCCTGCGGCAGTTCCGGGATCGCATCCTCGACCAAACCCTTGTCCATCGCATCGGCGTAGAGGAAGGACGGCAGATAGGCGATTCCGAGCCCGGCGATGGCGGCGTTGAGCAACGATTGCCCATCGTTCACCGACAACCAACCCGCCGTGCGCACCTGACGCACCTCGCCCGAGGGCGCGGGGACCTTCCAGACGTTGCCGGATGACTGCGACGAGTAGTGCAGGAGCTTGTGATCGTTCAGATCGTCGATCCGCATCGGGCGGCCGTATTTCTGAAAATAGTTCGGGCTGCCGACCATGCGGCGGGTAGTTTCCGCGATTTTGCGGGCGCGCAGGCTCGAATCTTCCATCTCACCAACGCGGATGGCCATATCGAAGCCCTCCGAGATCAGCTCGACGTAGCGATTGTTGAGCACCATGTTCACGTTCACGTCCGGGAAGTCCTGAAGGAACTGGCCAAGGACGGGCGACAGGTGGTTCACACCGAAATCGGTGTTCACGGAAATCCGCAAGAGCCCCGAGGGCGCGGATTGCATCGAAGTGACGAGCGCATCGGCTTCGCCCGCATCATTGAGAACGCGTCGGGCGCGGTCGTAATAGGCCAGACCGATCTCGGTCGGCGACACGCGGCGCGTCGTGCGGTTGAGAAGACGCGCGCCCAGACGGGCTTCCAGCGAAGAGACGTGTTTGGAGACGGCGGACTTGGAGATCCCCATTTTCTTCGCCGCGTCCGTGAACCCGCCCTGGTCCACGACGGTGGCGAAGGCTTCCATTTCGGTCAGTCGGTCCATTTCAGGTCTTTCTACAGTCATCGCCCCAACGAGGCATTGTATCGCCGTCAAATCGGGCAGGACTGTGGAACGCACGGGACGAAACCGGGGTCATTCGGCGGATTGGGCATGGCGTGGAAACGGGCGTCTCTCCAATGGCGGAATCCGAAATGGGGGCCAGGCCCCCACTCCCGCGGGATATTTGTGAACCAGAAAAGAAAGGACCGCGCCTCGTCCGCGTTCGCAAGGCCAGGGCCGCTTGGCCATGTTGCTTAGGCGGGACCTCCGGTGTAGGGCGTGTCGCAACAGTTGCGAGGGGCCGGGACATGGACCATTTTCTCTACAAGCACGGCGTGCTTCATGCCGAGGACGTGTCGGTGCCCGACATCGCGCGGGTCGTCGGCACGCCGTTCTACGTCTATTCCGCCGCCACGCTGCGTCGGCATTTCGAGGTGTTCGATCAGGCGCTCTCCGGCATGGATCACTTGGTCTGTTACGCGATGAAGGCCAATTCGAACCTCGCCGTGCTCAAGCTCCTGGGCGACATGGGCGCCGGGATGGACGTGGTGTCGGGTGGCGAGTATCGCCGGGCACTGGCGGCGGGGATTCCGGGCGAGCGGATCGTGTTCTCTGGCGTCGGCAAGACGCGTGAGGAGATGACGCTTGCGCTCACCCACGGCATCCGGCAGTTCAATCTAGAGAGCGAGCCCGAGATGCGGGTGTTGTCGGAGGTGGCGACCGGTCTCGGGGTCGTGGCGCCGGTCACGGTGCGGGTGAACCCGGACGTCGACGCCAAGACCCATGCCAAGATCGCGACCGGCAAGTCCGAGAACAAATTCGGCATCCCGATCGCACGGGCGCGCGAGGTCTATGCCGAGATCGCCGCCCTGCCCGGCCTGCGCGCCGTGGGGATCGACGTACATATCGGCAGCCAGCTCACCGACCTAGAGCCTTTCCGCGCGGCTTTCACCAAGGTCGCAGCCCTGACGGAAGACCTGCGGGCGGATGGGCACGAGATCATCCGGCTCGATCTGGGGGGCGGTCTGGGTATCCCTTACGAGCGCACCAACGAGGTGCCGCCGCTGCCGTCGGATTACGGTCAGGTGATCCGCGAGACGGTCGGTCATCTGGGCTGCGAGATCGAGATCGAGCCGGGGCGGCTCATCGCAGGGAACGCGGGGCTCATGGTTTCCTCCGTCATCTACCTCAAGCACGGCGAGGGCCGCGATTTCCTGATCGTCGATGCGGCGATGAACGACCTCGTCCGCCCGTCCATGTATGACGCGCATCACGACATCGTGCCGGTGATCGAGGCCGGCGCGGGCGTCGAGCAGGTGCCGCACGACATCGTCGGACCGGTCTGCGAGACGGGCGACACCTTTGCGAAAGCGCGGGACCTGCCACCCCTGGGCGACGGCGATCTGGTGGCGTTTCGTTCGGCGGGGGCTTACGGCGCAGTGATGGCGAGCGAGTATAACTCGCGCCCGCTCATCCCCGAGGTGCTGGTGGACGGCGACCATTTCGCGGTGATCCGCAAGCGGCCCACCTATGAGGAGATGCTGGCGCGCGACGAGATTCCGGAGTGGTTGTGACCGCTCGTGAATGAGGTTTTGCGCCGCCTGCTTCGCTGGCGTCGCGGGGGTGCGCGTGCCGCGCGCCCGTTTACGTATTTTCAGAGAGATGAAGGAGCAGGCGCCAGGGTCAACGTCTGCGCGGCTTTCCATCACTTTGCGGTCATACCGGCGCGGCAGGCTTTGACCTTGGTCGGTGTCGGGTTAGGGTTTTCGGGTGATGTCCGGTGTTGGGATCGGACGGTGACTCGCGAAAGGCCCTGATGGACCGCTACGACAACCTGCCCGCCGATGCCCTCGCCCGCGTAACTCGGGCGCTCCGCCTGACTTGGGCGGGGATGTATGTGGAGCGGCTGCTTCGCGCGTTCTGGCCGTTCCTGACCGTGCTGTTCCTTGCGCTCGCGTGGCTGTTCTCGGGCCTCTCCGCCGTCGTGCCCATGAGTGTGATGCGGGTCGTGGCAGGGGCGGTCGTGGTTCTGGGTCTGGGATCGCTGGTCTACGGCTTTGCCCGGTATCGCGCGCCGACGCGAGGCGAGGCGCTGGCGCGGCTCGATGCCGCACTCCCCGGTGCGCCCATCGCGGCGCTGTCGGACGCGCAGGCGATCGGGGCCTCGGATGCAGCCTCGCGCGCGGTGTGGGAAACGCACCTGGCGCGCATGGCCATGCGTTTGGACGCGGCCCGCGGGCAGGTGCCGAAGCCCGACCTCGCGCCGCGCGATCCCTATGCTCTGCGTCTGATGGCGCTGGTGGCGCTGGTCGTCGCGGTGCTCTTTGGCGTGCGGGCGGCGGGTCCGGGGCTAACCGGGCTGATCCCCGGCACGGGCGACGAGGTGGCACAAGCGTCCTGGGAGGGGTGGGTCGAGCCGCCGTCCTATACCGGCAAACCTACGCTCTACCTTGGCGATCAGGCACCCGGCGCGCTGGAAGTGCCCGAAGGCAGCCGGATCACGCTGCGACTATACGGGATCATCGACGAGATCGAGATCACGGAAACTTGGTCGGACGACCCGGCCACGGACGAGGATAACGACGGTGCCCAGTTGCCCACGCGACTTTTCACCGTGGACGAGGACGGCACGCTCACGATCAACGACGACACCTGGGAGATCGTGGCGCTCGACGATGCCGATCCGGCGATTGCCTTCGACGGAGACCTGTCGCGGACCATCGCGGGCGAGATGCAGCAAAGCTTTGTAGCCAGTGACGACTACGGCGTGGCCACAGGGCAGGCGCGGGTCGAGTTGAACCTGCCCGTCGTGGACCGCCGCTTTGGCCTTGCCGCCGATCCGGAGCCGCGCGAGCCCATCGTGGTCGACCTGCCGATGCCCTTCCGTGGCTCGCGCGAGGAGGTCAACGAGATCCTCGTCGAGAACTTCTCCGAACACCCTTGGGCCGAGTTGCCCGTGCGCGTGACCCTGACCGCCGTCGATGCGGCGGGTCAGACGGGCGACAGCGAGGCGATGGACATGGTGCTGCCGGGGCGGCGGTTCCTGAACCCCATTGCGCGGTCGATCATCGAACAGCGGCGCGATATCCTGTGGTCGATGGACAATGCCACCGCGTCGGCGCGGCTCCTGCGCGCCGTGTCGAACCGGCCCACGGGGTTCTTTCCGAATGACACGCAGGCCAGGGTGCTGCGCGCCAGCGTAAACGCGATGGAGGAGACGGACTTCAACCCCTCGGTGCGCGACGAGGTGGCGCAAGCGCTCTGGGATCTGGCGATCGAGCTAGAGGAAGGCGCGCTCAACGATGCCCTCGAACGGCTGCGGCGCGCGCAGGAGCGGCTGCAGGAGGCGATGCGGCAGGGCGCGACGCCGGACGAATTGTCGGAACTCATGGACGAGTTGCGCGAGGCGATGCGCGACTACATGCAGCAGCTTGCCGAGAACGCCGAGCCACAGGACGGCACCGATCAGCCCGATCAGGGCGAGATGATGGAGATGACCCAGCAGGACCTGCAGGAGATGATGGACCGCATCGAGGAACTGATGCGCGAGGGCCGGACCGAGGAAGCCGCCCAGATGCTCCAGATGCTTCAGCAGATGATGGAGAACATGCAAATGACCCAGGGCCAGGGTGGCGAGGGTCAGCAATCGCCGGGCCAGCAGGCGATGCGCGGATTGCAGGACACATTGCGCGAACAGCGCGACCTTTCGGACGATACCTTTCAGGACCAGCAGGGGCAGGACGGCCAGCAAGGGCAGCAAGGACAACAACAGGGCCAGCAGCAGGGTCAGGGCCAGCAGCAGGGCGAGGGCCAGCAAGGGCAGGAGCAGGGCGAGAATCAGCAGGGCGGCGGTCAGGACGGCGATCTCGCCGGTCGGCAGCGCCAGTTGCAGAACCAGCTTCAGCGCCAGCGCGACAACCTGCCCGGCGCGGGGACCGAAGAGGGCGACGCGGCACGCGGTGCACTCGACCGCGCGGGCCGGGCCATGGACGAGGCCGCAGAGGCACTGCGCGACGGGAACAACTCCGAAGCGCTCGACCGGCAGGCCGAGGCGATGGAAGAAATGCGCGAAGGGATGCGCAACCTCGAGGACGCGATGCGGCGTGAGGCGCAGAACCAGCAGGGCGACCAGCAGCAACAGGGCGGTCAGGGCGAACAGCGCGGCGGACCGGACGGGCGCGACCAGCGCGATCCGCTGGGCCGCGAAGCTGGCGAACGTGGCGCGCTCGGCTCGGACAGCCCGCTGGCCGATGGCGAGGACGTCTATCGCCGGGCCGAGGAACTGATGGAAGAACTTCGCCGCCGCTCGGGCGAGACCGAACGCCCGCAAGTGGAACGCGATTACCTGGAGCGGCTGCTCGACTTCTTCTGATCGGTCGACGCACCGAGCGTGTCACGCAGGCCGATCACGCTCGACAGATGGCGGGTGCGCGGCTGCTTGTCAGGCGGGATGTGCAAATGCGCCCCTCGCCTGTCGCCAACCGACGGTGTCACCCCCCTTGGGCGGCGCTTTCCATCCGGGCGACGGCGTCGGCCATCATCGCGTTGATCCAGACGAAAAGCTCGTTCACCCAATCGACATAGGCGGACAGGACCCCGGCGCTCGCCGGAACAAGGTCCACGATCTGCGGGGCGAGGAGATAGACCGCCAAGGCCAGTGCGGCGAGCAGGATCATGACCGAGAAGCCGCGCCGGAAGCCCGAGGACCCGCGTTGCGCGAACTGGCTGATCTGGCCCTCGTCCTGATCGGCGGTCTGGCCGTTGCCCTGCGGCGAATCCAGCGTGGAGTTGATTTCCTCGATGTCCGGGAAGACCTCGCGCCCGCGCTTTTCCGGCAGGGGTTCGGATTCAGGTTCGGGCGCGACCTCGGGATCGAGGCTTTCGCCCTCTTCGATCCCGCGCATCCGGGCCATGCGTTCGCGTGCGATCCGGCGACGCTCGGCCTCGGGGTCGAGATAGGCGCCGATGCCCAGTTCCTCTTGCACCTCGACGCCCTCGCGCGACCGTGCCTCGATCTCGCGCTGCGCCTCGGTCTCGAGGATGTCGCGCACATCGTCGGCGATCGGGCGCCTGGGCGATGCCGCGGGCGGCACGAAGGCGGGGTCCTCGTCGCCGTCGTCCTCTCTCTCGTCCGGATCATCGTCGGGGTCGTCCGCGTAGTCGTAGCCGTCCGCGTCGTCGTCATCCGGTTCCGCCGCTGGCGCGGTCGTATCCGTCTCGTCGAAACCGGCTTTCAGGGGTCGCTGAAACCACGCGTTGCCGCAGTTCGAACACTGCACATCGCGTCCGCCTTCGGGAATCACGCGATCATCGACCTCGTATTGCGCACCGCAATTCGGGCATACCAACCGCATTCGACCCGTTACCTCGCTTCCACGTCCGTTGCCCTTTCGGGGATCGGTCCGGCTGTCACCCCGACGCCCTTCGGACTACCTTGGGCCTGCGCCCGTTCCCCGCACTATGGGGAGCAAATCCTAAAGAATCAAACCATTGCAATCGCGACATTGCAACAATCTGGTCACTGGGGCAAAACTGTTCGCACCCGCAAGGGAGCCAGCACGAGAGGGCAGCAGGTGATCGAGTTTCAGGAAGTCTCCTACGGCTATCGCGGCGGCGGTCCGCTACTGGCGGACATCTCGCTGAAGCTCGCGCCGGGGTCGTTCCACTTTCTCACCGGACCCTCGGGGGCGGGCAAGACCACCTTGATGAAGCTCTGCTACGGCGCGCTCGTGCCGACCAGTGGACAGATGCGGATCTTCGACCAGGACGTACGGCAGATGTCGCGCGACGACGTCGCGGAAACCCGGCGGCGGATCGGAGTCGTGCATCAGGACGTGCAATTCCTGGATCACCTGAGCGTGGCCGAGAACGTGGCGCTGCCGCTCATGGTCTCGGGCGCAAAGGCCGAGATGGGGGACTTGGGCGACCTCTTGGGTTGGGTCGGCCTGTCGGGCCAAATCGAGGCGCGACCACCCGAGCTGTCTGGCGGCGAACGGCAGCGCGCGGCCCTTGCCCGTGCCGTGATCATGTCGCCCGAGATCATACTTGCCGACGAACCCACCGGCAACGTGGATTGGGAAATGTCGCTCAGGCTCCTGCAGCTCCTCGTCGAACTGAACCGCATGGGCAAGACGGTGCTGATCGCCACCCACGACATGAATCTGATCCGGCAGGCGCGCGGTCAGGTCCCGGCGCGGGTGCTGCGCATTTCCAACAACCGTGTGCAGCTTGCGGGGGCGGACCTGTGATCGAACGCTACCTTACCCCCCTACTGGCACTGATCGGCGGCGATGCGCAGGCCGACCGGGTCGTGCCACCAACCGGCTTTACCGCGCGGCTGACGCTCTTTGCCTCGGGTGCGATGGCGTTCCTCGCCGTTTTTGCGCTCGCGCTGTCGCTGGCCACCGGGCGGCTCGCCGACCGCTGGGGCGAGGCGCTGGCGCAGTCCTCGACCATCCGGGTGTCGGCCCCGGACGGGCAGGTCGAACAACAAGCCATGGTTCGGGCCTGACCTGCCGCTCGACACCCTGCCCGTGCCGAAACTGATCGAGGTGATCGAGGATGCCCAGGGCTACGACGCCGATGGCTTGCGGCAACGGCTTGCGGGCGAGGCACCCGGTGCGGTGCTCGACGACCACACGCGGTGGCGGGAACCGCTGGTGCGCGCAGCCTCGCGGCTGCGGGGCCTCGGCGCCATTTCCATTGTTCTCATTGCCGCCACCACCGGCGCGATGATCACGCTTGCAGCCAACGCCGCCCTCGCCGCCAATTCGCAGGTGATCCATGTGCTGAGACTCGTCGGCGCGAAGGACAGCTACATCGCGGGGGCTTTCGTGCGCCGGTTCACGCTGCGCGCGCTGGCCGGTGCGGCCATCGGGACGCTTGTCGGCATGGTGATGATCCTGCTCCTGCCATCCGCCGATGTTGGCGGCGGGTTCCTCACCGGTCTGGGCTTCCGGGGCTGGCATTGGGCGCTGCCCCTCGCTATTCCGGTCCTCGCCGCGCTGGTCGCCTTTGCCGCGACGCGCCGCGCGGCGCTGGTCACGCTGAGGGAACTGTCGTGAGAGATGCCATCCAGTGGGTCAGGTCGCTGATCTTCATCGTCCTGATGTATGCCGCCATGGCGGTCATGGGGCCGATCTATTTCATCCCGACGCTCTTCAACAAGGACGTGGCCTATACGGCGGTCGATCACTACACCCGCCTCGTGCGCTGGCTCGCCCGCTGGGTCGTTGGCCTGCGGTCGGAAATTCGCGGCACCGTGCCCACGGACGAGGTTCTGATCTGCTCGAAGCACCAGAGCTTTTTCGACATCATCCTGATCGTCTCGGCGGTGCCGCGACCCAAGTTCATCATGAAGAAACAGCTCAAATGGGCGCCGATCCTCGGCTATTACGCCAAGGCGATCGGCTGCGTGCCCGTGGACCGGGGCAAACGGGGCGCGGCGGTGAAGCAGATGCTGTCGGATGTGGCGACTGGTCGGTCACGGCCCGGTCAGTTGATCATCTTCCCGCAAGGCACCCGCGTCGCTGCCGGGGCCAAGATGCCCTACAAGGTGGGCGCCGCCGCGCTTTATACCGGATCGGGCCAGACGGCGGTGCCGGCTGCGACCAACGTGGGCGTGTTCTGGCCGCGCCACGGGATCATGCGCAAACCGGGCCTCGCGGTGGTCGAGTTTCTCGACCCCATCGCGCCGGGGCTCGACGTATCGACCTTTACCTCGCGGCTCGAACAGATGGTGGAAGAGAACTCCAACCGCCTGATGCGGGAGGCGGGGTTCGATCCGGACCAAGCGGACACTTCGACATGAAAGCGCTTGAGGACATTGAAGCCCTCACGGCGATCTACGGCGACGCCCCGTCCGAGATCGCGTTGCGCAAGGTCACGACGCAGCTCACCCCCGCTTATGCCCGCTGGATCGAAGGCGCGCGCTTCTGCGTCATGTCCACCGTGGGACCAGAGGGCACGGATGCCTCGCCACGCGGCGACGATGGCCCGGTGGTGCGGATCCTGGACGCGGGCACGCTGGCCTTGCCCGACTGGCGCGGCAACAAGCGGCTCGATACGCTGAGGAACATCATCCGCGACGGGCGCGTATCGCTCATGTTCTTCGTCCCCGGGTCGATGAACGTGGTGCGGGTGAATGGACGCGCCGTGGTGACGGATGACGCCGCGCTTTGCGAGAGTTTCGAGCAGGCGGGCAAGCATCCGCAGACCTGCACGGTGATCACGATCGGCGAGGTCTATGTCCAGTGCGCCCGCGCCATTCTGCGCGCGGGGCTATGGTCGGGCGTCGATGAAAGCGCGGACCTGCCGACGATGGGCGACATGCTGCGCGACGCGACCCAAGGCGAGGTAGACGGCGCGAACTACGACATCGGTTGGGAAAACCGCGCGCGCGACACGATGTGGTGAGGGCGGAAGGTGCGCGTGGACGTGCACCCTGCGGGCGTCAGGCAGCGAGACCCTTGGTCCCCATGGCGAGGAATTTCTCGCGGCGGGTCTTGCGCAGGGCATCGGGCTTTTTCTTGGCAAGAGCCTTCAGCTCGGCCTCGATCGCCTCACCCACCGCCTTGATCGCCTCCTTGCGCCCACGGTGCGCCCCGCCCACGGGTTCGGCGATGATCCGGTCGATCACGCCCAGCGATTTCAGGTCCTGCGCGGTCAGACGCAGCGCCTCAGCGGCCTCGCGCATTTTCTCGGCGTCCTTCCACAGGATCGCCGCGCAGCCCTCGGGCGAGATCACCGAATAGACCGAATGTTCGAGCATCATGACGGTGTTGCCCGAGGCAAAGGCGACCGCTCCACCAGAGCCACCCTCGCCGATGATGACCGAAATGAGCGGCACCCGCAGCGACAGGCATTTCTGCGTCGACCGCGCGATGGCCTCGGACTGACCGCGCTCTTCCGCGCCCTTACCGGGATAGGCGCCCGACGTGTCGACGAGCGCGATGACCGGCAGGCCGAAACGGTCGGCAAGGTCCATGAGCCGGATCGCCTTGCGATACCCTTCTGGCCGCGCCATGCCGAAATTCCGTTCGATCCGCGACTTGGTGTCATGGCCCTTTTCCAGACCGATCACGACGACAGGCTGGTCGCCCAACCGCGCGAGACCGCCCATGACGGCATGGTCGTCGGCAAAATTCCGGTCGCCCGCAAGCGGCGTGTATTCGGTGAACAGCGCCTCGATGTAGTCCTTGCAATGCGGACGCTCGGGATGGCGCGCGACCTGGCATTTGCGCCAGGGCGTCAGACCCTTGTAGAGGTCCTTGAGCATTTGCTCGGCCTTCTTGTCGAGCGCCTTTGCTTCGCCCTCGACATTGGTCTCCGGGTTCGACCGGGCCATGGCTCGGAGTTCTTCGGCCTTGCCTTCGATCTCTGCGAGCGGTTTCTCGAAGTCGAGGTAATTGGTCATCGGATGCCTCACCTTGGTTTGGCTCGATATAAGGTGGGCAAGGGGGCGAATGCAACTCGGCAAGATTTGTGCCCCGGCGAGATGGCAAAAGGGTCGGGCAAGGAGGCAGATTTTGGCCAACGACTACGAACAGCGGCTGATCCGTGTTCTGGATTATGTCCATGACAATCTCGACGGCGACCTGTCGCTGGACGCGCTCGCGGATGTGGCGGCGCTGTCGCGGTTTCACTTCCACCGGGTCTTCACCGGCATCACGGGCGAACCCATCGCGGTCTTCATCCGTCGCGTGCGGCTGCACCGCGCTGGCATCCTGCTGCTCTCGACGGACGCGAGCGTGACCGAGATCGCCGCCACCGTCGGCTATCCGAACGCCCGGAGCTTTGCGCGGACCTTTCGCGACGGCTTTGGACGGACGCCCGCCGAGTTCAGGGCGCGGGGCACCCCCCTGCCCCCCTTGCGGCTTGAACAACAGGGAGAAACGAAGATGTATGAAGTCACGATCACCGACGAACCGGAACGCAGGCTGGCGGTCATTGCCCACGAAGGCGGCTATCTCGGTATCGGCAAGGCCTTTGACAAGGCTGGGACGACCGTCATGGCTCGCGGCCTGGGACCGCATCTGGGCGCAATGCTCGCGGTATATTTCAGCGACCCGCAGAACGTGCCCGAAGCGGAATTGCGCAGCGCCGCCGGTTTCGAAATCGCCGCGGGCGTCGAGATCGCGCCACCGCTCGAGGAATTGCACCTGATCGGCGGAAAACACTCGGTCCTGCGCCATGTCGGACCCTATACCGGTCTGGCCGCCGCCTATCAGTATCTCTATGCCGATTGGCTTACCGGGTCGGGCGAGGTGCCCGCCGACGGTCCGCCGTGGGAGCTTTATGTGAACAATCCTATGGACACGGCGCCGGAGGATCTGGTCACACTGATCGGAGTGCCGTTGACATGAGCGGAAAGCTGGATTTGAAACGTGCCGACCGGGCCCATTACGGCGGCACGGCGGGCCGATGGTCGCGCGTGACGGTGCCGCCCTGCCGGTATCTTGCGGTCGAAGGTCAGGGCGCACCGGAAGGCCCGTCATACGCGGCGGCCTTGGCTCGGCTTTATCCGGTGGCCTATGGCGTGAAGTTCGCAGCCAAGGCCCAAGGGCGCGATTTCGTCGTGCCGCCACAATCGACGCAATGGTGGGCGGAGGACCCGGCGGCCTTTGTGACAGGTCGACGCGACGAATGGCGCTGGCGCGCCATGGTGCGGATGCCGGATTTCGTTCACGAGGCGGATGTGGTGCAGGCGGCAGAGGCGAAGCAGGTCGAAGGCGTCACCTTCGTCACGCTCGACGAGGGCGATTGTTTTCAGACGCTCCATGTCGGCCCCTACGCCGACGAGGCGCCGGTGCTCGCGCAACTGCATGACGAGGTCATGCCGGAAGCGGGAGTCACCTTTGGCCTGCCTCATCACGAGGTCTACCTGTCGGACCCGCGCCGGGTCGCCCCCGAAAATCTGCGCACGATCCTGAGGCAGCCGGTCGTCCCGATCTGACGGTTGCGCCGGTGGCCCCTACGGGAGCCTCCCGCTGGCGTATTTATTGGACAGATGAAAAGGGCGCCGGCTTACGATCCGGCGATCAATTCCGCCTGTTTCACGATGACTTCGGCCTGTTTGATCGAGGCGATATCGACGAGGCGGCCCTTGTAGACGGTCGCGCCGGACCCCGAGGCTTTTGCCTCTTCCATCGCGGCAAGGATTTCGCGGGCCTCAGTGACCTTGGCGTCAGACGGCGTGAAGACCTGATTGGCGAGCGCGATCTGTTTCGGGTGAATCGCCCACTTGCCGACCATGCCGAGGGTCGCCGACCGCAGCGCCTGAGCGATGTAGCCGTCGTCGTCCGAGAAATCGCCGAAGGGGCCGTCGACGGGGAGAAGGCCATGGGTCCGACAGGCGGCGACGATGGCGGTCTGCGCCCAGTGCCACGGGTCGGACCAGTATTTCTGGCCCTCGCGCAGCATATAGTAATCCTCCTGCGTGCCGCCGATGCCGGTGGTCTGCATCCCCATCGAGGCCGCGAAATCGGCGGCGCCGAGGCTCATCGCGACCAGCCGGGGCGAAGCGGCGGCGATCTCTTCGACATGGGCAATGCCGGCGGCGGACTCTATGATGACCTCGAAGTTGACGGGCTTCGTGCGTCCCTTGGCACGTTCGATGGCGGTCACGAGGGCATCGACGGCATAGATGTCACCGGCGCAGCCCACTTTGGGGATCATGATCTGGTCGAGCCTGTCGCTCGCCTGTTCCAGCAGGTCCACCACGTCGCGATACCAATAGGGCGTGTCGAGCCCGTTGATCCGCACCGAGAGCGTCTTTTTCCCCCAGTCCACATTGTTGATCGCCTCGATCACATTGGCGCGGGCCGTGTCCTTGTCCGAGGGAGACACCGAATCTTCGAGATCGAGATTGATCACATCCGCGTCCGAGGCCGCCATCTTGGCGAAGAGCTTGGTATTGGAGCCGGGGCCAAAGAGCTGGCAGCGGTTCGGGCGGGCCGGGGCGGCGGGCTGAATACGGAAGGACATTATCGCCTCGCAAGTTTGTTACATATTTCTCGGGATTCTGGATAGATTATTGCGCAAGTGATGCCAAGCGATTCTCGCAATCGCAGCAGATCGACGCTGCGATGCGGCGCGCACGAAGCAAGCCCTGCGAGAAAATTCGAATGATTGGTAGTTTGGCGCAGATTTCGTGCAAATACCGCCGAAGACGCAACCGAAATCGCGACGCAATCGTTGAGAAGGTCAGTCATTCTGCCCCTGACAGTGGAGACAAACATGATCGAGACACCCTATCTTCTCTTCCTCGGTGAAGCACCGGACGGTCTGGCCGCCAAGGTGGCCCAAGGCATTCGCGACTGGCGGCCCGAGAACGCCGTGGGCCAATTCCGTATGGAGGGCTGCAAGGCCGACATGAAGCTGCCCGACATGACGCTGGCCGAGGCCAAGGCGGCGGGCGCCAAGACGCTGGTGATCGGCGTGGCGAACCGGGGCGGTGTCATCTCGCAAGCGTGGAAACGCGTGTTGATCGAGGCGCTGGAAGAGGGCTTCGATCTGGCGTCCGGTCTGCACAACCTTCTGCGCGACGAAGAAGATCTTGTCGCGGTCGCGAAATCCTGTGGTCGGACACTGCACGACGTGCGCGTTCCTTCGGTGAAATACCCGATCGCCAATGGCGAAAAGCGGACCGGCAAGCGCTGTCTGGCCGTGGGCACGGATTGCTCGGTCGGCAAGATGTATACCGCCATGGCGATGGACGCCGAGATGCGCGAGCGCGGGCTGAAATCGACGTTCCGCGCCACCGGCCAGACCGGGATTCTGATCACCGGTGACGGCGTGCCCCTGGATGCGGTGATCGCGGATTTCATGGCCGGGTCGATCGAATGGCTCACGCCCGACAACGACGACGATCACTGGGACATGATCGAGGGGCAAGGCTCGCTGTTCCACGTCAGCTACTCCGGAGTCACGCTGGCGCTGGTCCATGGCGGGCAGCCGGATGCGCTGATCCTATGCCACGAGCCGACGCGCGAGCACATGCGCGGCCTGCCGGGCTACAAGCTGCCTTCGCTGCAAACCCTGCGTGACACTGCGCTGCCGCTGGCGCGTGTGGGCAACCCGGCCTGCGAAGTGGTGGGCGTATCGGTCAACACCCAGCATATGGGCGAGGACGAGGCCAAGGCCTATCTCGCCAAGGTCGAGGCCGAGATGGGCCTGCCCGCGACCGATCCCTACCGCTTTGGGTCGGCCAAGCTGGTGGATGCGCTGGTCGCGCTCGGCTAAGGTCGCGCGCGTGGCCACGGCGGGCAGCGGGGGTTTCACACCCCCGCACCCCCGTGAAGTATTTTTGAAGCAGTGAAGGAGCAGCCGATGCGCCTGTCCGTGACGTCCGAGAGCTTTCCTCTGGCCGAAGTGTTCACCATTTCGCGGGGCTCCAAGACCCATGCGGACGTGCTGACGGTGCGGCTGTCGGACGGGGCGCACGAAGGCTGGGGCGAATGTGTGCCCTACAAGCGCTATGGCGAGACGCTGGACAGCGTGACGGCCGAGATCGAGGGATTGCCCACGGATTTCGACCGGGCGTCGCTCATGGACCTGCTGCCTGCCGGGGCCGCGCGCAATGCCGTGGATTGCGCACTCTGGGATCTCCAAGCGAAACGGGCGGGCAAGCGGGCGTGGAAACTCGCCGGGCTCGCCAAGCCCGGGCCGGAGATCACCGCCTACACCCTGTCTCTGGGCGAACCCGCCGCAATGGAAGCGGCAGCGCGCAAGCATGCCCATCGGCCGCTTTTGAAGATCAAGCTGGGAACCCCTGACGACATGGCGCGACTTGAGGCCGTGCGCCGGGGCGCGCCCAAACCGCAGATCATCGTGGACGCGAACGAAGGCTGGAGCGCCGAGGTCTACGCCGACCTCGCCCCGCATCTCGTCCGCCTTGGCGTGGCGCTGGTCGAACAGCCCCTGCCCGCCTCCGATGACGAGGCGCTGATCGGGATGGACCGCCCCGTGCCGGTCTGCGCAGACGAGAGCGCGCATGACACGACGACCCTCGATGCGCTCAAGGGCAAATACGACGTGGTGAACATCAAGCTCGACAAGACTGGCGGGCTGACCGAGGCGCTCAGGCTGCGCGAGGCGGCGTTGGCGCAAGGCTACCGGATCATGGTCGGCTGCATGGTCGGCACGAGCCTCGCCATGGCGCCCGCCGTGCTGGTCGCGCAGGGCGCGATGGTGACGGACCTTGACGGACCGCTCCTGCTGGCCCAAGACCGCCCGGAACCTTTGCAATTCGACGAGGCCGGGGTGCATCCGAGCACACCCGCCCTCTGGGGTTAGGAGACCGAACATGAGCCGCACCGTTTACGTCAATGGCGACTACCTGCCCGAGGAAGAGGCGAAAGTGTCGATCTTCGACCGCGCGTTCCTCATGGCCGACGGCGTCTACGAGGTGACGAGCGTACTTGGCGGCAAGATCATCGACTTTCCCGGCCACATCGCGCGGCTCGAACGGTCGCTGGGCGAACTGGACATGCAAAAGCCGGAGGCCTTTGACGACCTGCTCGAGATCCACCGGGAGCTTGTGCGGCTGAACGAGATCGACGAGGGCATGATCTACCTGCAAGTGAGCCGCGGCTCGGCGGGCGATCGCGATTTCGCCTTTCCCGACCCGGAAAAGGTCAAGCCGACGTTGGTTCTTTTCACCCAGAACAAACCCGGCCTCGCCGACAGCCCGGTGGCCAAGACCGGTCTCAAGGTCATTTCCATCGACGACATCCGCTGGGGCCGCCGTGACATCAAGACGGTGCAGCTGCTCTACCCGTCGATGGGCAAGATGATGGCGAAAAAGGCCGGTTGCGACGATGCCTGGATGGTCGAGGACGGTGTCGTGACCGAAGGCACTTCCAACAACGCCTATATCGTCAAGGGCAACACGATCATCACCCGCGAATTGTCCACCCATATCCTGCATGGGATCACCCGTGCCGCCGTACTGCGCTTTGCCAAGGAAGCGCAGATGCAGGTCGAGGAACGCCCTTTCACCATCGAAGAGGCACAGGGCGCGGACGAGGCCTTCATCACCTCGGCGTCGACCTTTGTCTTGCCGGTTGTCGAGATCGACGGGACCGCCGTGGGCACCGGCACGCCAGGCGCGGTCGCGGCACGTCTGCGCGAGATTTACCTCGAAGAAAGCCGGAAGGCGGGCGTCTGAGGGCACTTATCCCTTGATTTCGGGCGTCGTGTCGGGCCTCCTGTCGCGCAAAGGAGCAAAGCTCCACGGGACGGGCCCGGCGAAACGCCGGACAGGGGTATGGTATGAGGCTAATCTGGGCAGCACTTGTGCTGATCGTCGGCATCGGGGGGCTTGGTGTCTGGGCGGCGACCCGAACGGGCCCTTCCATCGAGGACGAGATCCGCGCGGCCGCCGGCGGCGTCGTCACCGGGGCCATACACCCCATGTCCGTGAGCGTATCGGGCCGTGACATCACCCTCTCGGGCACCGCCGATACGGAGGCGGAACTGGCCGCGTTGAAGGACACGCTCAACAGCCTCGAGGGGCGGCGCGTGGTGCGTGACGGCGAGGTGGTGGTCCTGCCCGTATCGGACCCCTATGACAGCGCGATCGCCAAGGGATCGGATGGCTCGATCGCCGTGACCGGGCACGCACCTTCTGTAGCGCAAGCCGAAACGCTGGACGCCGACGGGCTGGCGGGCGCGACGACCCTCACGCTCGCCTCCGGTGCGCCTGAGGGTTGGTCGGGCGCAATGCTCGCGGGGCAATCGGCGCTTGACGCTCTCGACGAGGGGTCCTTTGCGCTCGCGGGCACTTCGGCCATCCTGTCGGGTCTGGCGCAGACCCCGGAAGAGGCCAAGGCTGCGGCAGTGGCGCTCGAGGCGCTGCCCGAAGGCTTTGACCGGATCGTCGCCATCGACGTGCTCGACAACGGGCGGGTCAGTTTCACCCTGCAGTACGACGCCGCCACCGGCGCCATGGTCACGGGCGATGTACCGGAAACGCTGGGGATCGACGGGATGGCCGAGGCGCTCGGGATCGAGATCGGCGGCGAGGCCTCCACGACATTTGGCGGTTTCGCGGACCTCGACGTGCGGCTCAGGGCGCTCGCTCCGATCCTGCCTGACCTCAACTGGCTGTCCCTTCGGGTCGAGGACGCCGCGCTTTTTGCCGAGGCAGAGAGCCTGCCAGGTCTCGACGTCGGCACCGTGGATGCCGCGTTGCGCGTGGCGCTGGCCACCGACGAGGTCAGCGTTCACGAAGGCACTGCCCCCGCCGACGGGGAAACGCGCACCAACGCTGCGACGGGCCGGACCGAAACCGCGAAGGCGGGCTACTGGCTCGCAACACCCGACATCGAGGTCTCGCGCGCCACCTGCACGACCGAGGCCGAGACGATACAGGCCGGCCGCTCTGTGCGCTTCCTCACCGGATCGGCCGAGCTCGACCCCGCATCTCTCGCCGTCATCAACGATCTCGCTGGCCTTCTGCTCACCTGCACCCGCGGCATGGGGATGCAGGTCCAGATCGGTGGGCATACGGACGACCAGGGCGACGAGATGGACAACTACCGTCTGTCGGTCGCTCGCGCGACGGCGGTTCGGGATGCCATCATCGCGCGCGGGGTGCCCGCGAACAAGGTGCAGGCCTTTGGCTATGGCGCAACCGAACCGGTGGCCGACAACACCACCGAGGACGGTCGAAGCGCGAACCGGCGCACGACCTTTACCTGGCCCTGAGGGCCGTATGAACAACCAGACAGGCAAGAGGCAGAAATGTTCGTCAACTGGGGTTTTCTCCTATCCGAAATGGTCGTGCTCCTGGTGCTCGCTGCACTGGTCGGACTGGTCGCGGGATGGATCCTGTGAGACGGAGGATACGCCCGCCGGTGCCATCGCTCCTGCACCGGCACCGCTGGCGGTCACACCCGCCAGACCTGCCAGGCTCGATGCGCCGCGGGCCGGTCGACCCGATGACCTGACGCGCATCCGGGGTGTCGGGCCCAAGCTCATGGCGCTGGTCAACGATCTGGGCTTTTACCACTTCGATCAGATCGCGGCATGGACGCCCGCCGAAGTTGCTTGGGTCGACGAGAACCTCGCCGGGTTCAAGGGCCGGGTGAGCCGCGACAACTGGGTAGAACAAGCGGCGATCTTCGCCAAGGGCGGCTAGCCGTAGACCCGCACGCCCTTGTCCGGATGGGCGCGGTAGTGGGACAGCCGGTTCTCTATCCCGCCGACGTGAAGTTCGAGCTTATGTCCGTCCGGATCGAGAAAGTAGAACGACGGTCCCTCGCTCACGTTGTCCTGCCAGATCTCGACATGGTCGTGGAGCCGCTCGACCAGCGCAGGAAAGGCAGTCCGGGGCACTGAAAAGGCGATATGGCTATCGTCTCCACGCGGTGCCACGGCGTCGACCAGCGTAATACAGAGCCACAGATCGCCCGAAGTCAGATAGGCGCCGCGCGGCCAGTCGGCCCGCAAATGAAAGCCAAGCAGGTCACGATAAAACGCCACCGACCGGAGGAGGTCGGTGGCGGCCAGGGTGATGTGATTGGTTCCCGTGATCATCCCGGAAATGTGACCCCGGAACGCCCGTTGTGCAAGTCAGTCGAACCGCCAGCTCGACGCGGTAACGCCGCCGAAGATACCGTGTTCGTAATAGGTCTTGGTCGCCGTCGCGTCCTCTGCTGCGCCCAGCGCCACGAAGAGCGGCACTAGATGATCCTCCTGCGCGTGGCAGACGCGGGCGTATGGGGCGCTTTCCCAGCCTTCGAGCGCCGGGGTCCGGTCCGCAGGCGCGGCGTCGAGCGTGTCGGTCAGCCATTTATCAAAGGCCATCGACGGGGTTCTCGCCTGCGGCCCGAAGTTGCGCAGGTTGTGATAGGACAGGCCCGATCCCACGATCAGCACGCCCTCGTCGCGCAGGGGCGCCAGCGCGCGACCAATCGCGAAATGCTGCTCGGGCGAGTAGTTCGACAGGAGCGACACCTGATAGACCGGCACCTCTGCGTCGGGATACATGATGTAGGCGGGCACGAAGGTGCCGTGGTCGAACCCCTGCTTGTCGTCCAGCGTGACCTCGAACCCGGCCGCGCGGATCATCTCTGCCGTGCGGCTGGCAAGGTCCGGCGCACCCGGTGCGGGATAGGTGATCTGGTAGGTATGGGGCGGGAAGCCGTAGTAATCATACTCCATCGGCGGCTTGGCCGAGGTCATGACCCGCACAGTATCACTTTCCCAATGGCCCGAGACCATGAGGATCGCCTTGGGTGTCTCGGGCAATTCGCCGGGCATCGCGGCGAGGGATTTCTCCAGCTCGGCAAAGCCCTTGCGCATGTCGTCAATCCACGGCCAGGGGCCGCCGCCGTGGGAAATGAAATAGGTGGGCATACGGGTCATGATGTGTTCCTTTCGGTTGCCACAAATCTAATTCCCGCGCATCCCGCACAGAAGTGGCCAATTTTTCACAGTTTCTGTGCACAATATACAGGACATGGTGTGATCCGCAAAGTCTCCGCGACAGTCGATGGCGCGGAAGATCGCATTGCAAACCGGACCCCGAGGGGCCAAGACTGGCGTCTCATCTTGCAGGATACGACTCGTCCCGAGGTATCCGGTTAACCCACGAAAGGAACCCAGATGAAACGCAGCCTTCTTTCACTTGTCGCCCTGCTTGCCGCGACACCGGCCTTCGCCCACCTCAACCCCGAGGAACACGGGTCGTTCATGGCGGGGCTGTCGCATCCGGTGTTCGGACTGGACCACATCCTCGCGATGATCGCGGTGGGGCTTTGGGCGGCGTTTCTGGGTGGTCGCGCGATCTGGGCGCTGCCAGCCGCCTTTGTCGGCGCCATGATCCTGGGGTTCTTCGGCGCGGTCGGGGGACTGCCCCTGCCCTTCGTCGAGCCGATGATCCTCGTTTCGGTCTTCGCCGTCGGTCTCGCCGTCGCCTTTGCGCTTCGGCTCCCGGTGGCCGCCGCCGCGACGCTCGTCGGGCTGTTCGGCGTCTTTCACGGCCATGCCCATGGCGGCGAGCTTGGCAGCGCCGGCGCACTGAGCTTCGGCATCGGCTTTGCACTGTCCACCGCACTCCTGCACGCGCTGGGTGTCGGCGCGGCGCTTTCAGCGGGACGCGCGATGAACGGCACCCACGTCATCAAGGGGCTGGGCTGGGCCACGGCGCTCGGCGGTCTCTGGGTCGCTGTCGGCGGCTGACCCCATCACGCAGCGGACACGGGCACCGGGACGCAAGGCCGTCCCGGCGCACCGGTCGAAGCGCGTCACTCCTTCAGCACGTTTTCCTTGAACGCGACATCGAAGGCGGCCTTTTTCGCGTCGTCCGCCTCGGTCTGGTTCTGGGCGCGCCAGTCTTCATAGGGCATCCCGTAGAACACCTCGCGCCCTTCGTCCTTGGTCATCTCGATCCCGCGTTCGTTCGCGGCCTCCTGATACCAGCGCGACAGGCAGTTACGGCAGAACCCGGCGAGGTTCATCAGGTCGATGTTCTGCACATCCGGGCGGTCCTGCATGAGGTGCTGCTGCAACCGCCGGAACGCGGCGGCTTCAAGCTCGATGCGGGTCTGGTCGTCGATCTGGGTCATGGTGTCCTCCTGTTGGAGCTACACTTGTGCAATCCGGACGGCCTGTTCAAGCAAAGGTGCGAGCCGCGCGGCCCAATGCCACTGCTGCTCTTCGGTCTGGATCAGGTCATTGCGCAGCTCGATGAGCACGTTGGGGCGTCCGTGCCGTATGGCGTGGCGGTCCACGCTGTCGCCGTCCAGGTG
>LUOO01000042.1 GCA_001626765.1 Maritimibacter sp. REDSEA-S28_B5 | reverse complement strand
CGAAAACGTCGCAATGTATCTGCAGCGGTCAGATTCATAAATGTACGCCTTTTGTTCTTCTAAATGCGCAAATATGCAGCTTCGGGCCGGCCAGGCCAAGAAAGCTCTCCGCTGGACGCAGAAATTGCAGCGATCCACAGCCAGATTTCCGAAGTCGATGCGACGATCTCCCGCTATGATGGGGGATTGATCCGTATGCTGGCCGAGAGCCGCCGCGAGGCTCTGCTTCTCTTGCGCACGGTCGTGGAGGCACGACAGGCGGCGGAAGCCGCTGGCGCGATGATCGAGGTCACCGTACCGGCGGTAGAGCCAGATCCAGAGCGCGCCGAGCAGCTTCTAGGAGAAATGGCCGCACAACAGAATCGTGTCGAGACCGCGGAGCGAGAAGCGGCCTCGGCAGGGGGATTGATTCAGGCGGTGGCCCTCAGCCGTGTGGAAACGGAAAAGCTCACGCTCGCTCAACTGCAAATGGCCTATCTGCAGGCCCGTTACGGCATCGCCTTCCCGGTGACACCAACCGGTACGAATTCAGCGCCGCCCATAACCGACCCAACTGCGCCCGCTGCCTTGATCCAAGGCGACGAGGTCGCTGAGACCGCACTACCTTGGGCCGACCCGGACCACCCGGACATCGACTACAGCCTCACGCCTTTCGAGCAGGCGCATAATGAAGGGGACCGGATCGCAGGCTGGTGGGTGATCAATGAAGAGCGTGCAGCAATCGACGACAGCCCGTCGGTGGTGGCCGTCAACTACTCTGCCTATGACGCGCGCAGCTTTGGGGGTCCTACAGCCCTACTCGCGCAATGCCGTGAGGGCGTGACGTCGGTGGTGTTTATCCAAGACGATTTCTTGATGAGTGCCATCCGACGGGATTCGTTCGACATCACCTACCGGATCGACAGCAATCCTGCGCAATCTACGCGCTGGAACGAGTTGACCAATAACAAGGGGGCCGGGCTCTTCGGCTCTGGCTCGGAGGGGTTCCTGCGCGGCCTTTACGATGCTGAAGCCTTCTTCATCCGTCTCACGGACGGCAATGGCCGACGGTACGATGCAGAATTTGATCTCGCCGGAATTCAGGATGCGATCGAGGCCGTGGCTGGTGCCTGCGGGTGGTCGACGCTCGATCTCTCGCCCGACGACTACCGCGCGATCCAGACTCTCCTGAACGCCGGCGGGTTTGAAGCGGGCACCCCGGACGGGGTCTGGGGTAACGGCTCGCGGAATGCGATGCGCGCATTCCAGGAGCAAAGGGGCTTGCCAGCCTCTGGCGCGCCAGATCGCGCAACCCTCGAGGCATTGGGCGTCCAGCCCGGCGAATAGCAACCTTGCCCACACAGCCCTGGCTCAAAATCCTCCCTGTCTTGTTGCAGTGGCCAACCGGCGGCTTCACAGGGCTTTAGTGTTCACTGCAGGATGATCCGTTTATGTCTGGTCACCTTTTCTCAAAACAGGTTCGTCTTATGCGCTGTCTACTCGGCTTCCTTCTGTTCTGGTTTGCTGCCGTCCCACAGGCACATGCCGATCGGTTGACCGGCGTTGCCAGTGTCATTGATGGCGATACTCTGGAAATCCGTGGGCAACGCATCCGACTGCATGGGATTGACGCACCCGAAAGTCGGCAGCTTTGTGCCACAGCCGAGGGTCAGCGCTGGCGATGCGGGCAGCGAGCGGCGCTGTCTCTCGCCGACAGGATCGGCCGCAGGCAGGTCAGTTGCACCGTTCGCGATACCGACCGCTATGGCCGCTTCATTGCGGTCTGTCATCAAGACGGTACCGATCTGAACGCTTGGCTTGTGCGTGAAGGGTGGGCCGTGGCTTATCGCCGATACAGCCGCGACTACATCCGCGATGAGACCGAAGCCAGATCCGCACGGCGCAATATCTGGTCCGGACGCTTTGACATGCCGTGGGACTGGCGCCGCGCGCAAGGTGGCGGATGATGAAGTGCGAGGCTGTCGGCTCGCGATCTTGCCTACCACCGCAACCGCAACACGCATCATCAATGTTGCAATAGTATATTTTCGTATGTATGCTGGGTGAAGATCGTCAAGGGTCCTTGCCATGCGCTTCGAATTCAAAAATCTCCCTCTGGTGGCCTTTTTAGCTCTCGCCTTGATCGGCCCAACAGTTCCGACGCAAGCACGCGCCCAAACCTATCAGATCGATTGCGCCATCCTGCTGTGTTTGTCCGGTGGGTGGCCGGCTTCCGTGCCATGCGCACGCGCGCGGGCCGAGTTCATCCGGCGCATCACACCATGGCCGGTGGAGCCGCCGCTGCAGATTTGGCGCTGCCCCATGGGTGCGTCTTTCGATGGGCCTGCCAGGTCGCGCCCCACGGACCGGATCTTCGATGCCCTATATGGTGGTTCAGGAACCCCACCAAACTCTTCAGCCCCGCTCTTCGATCAGGCAGCCGAGGCTGGCGGAATGCTCGGGCTGAAAGGCTCCGACGCTGTCTGGGGGAACCTCGTGCGGGCTGATTACGCCCTCCAGCTCGTAGAAGACCGCGCCGATATCGATATCAGCGGGCCGGAATTCAATTTCGTGCGCTCCATCCGCGTCTTTGACGTTCGTTATGCCCGCCAGCACGAATCCGGGCGAGATGGCGACTGCAACCGCAGCGCCGTCGTTGTCCTCGGCACCTACGGGATCCAGGGCGATTTTTCTTGGAGGGCGTCGTCACCCGCAGCGCTTCCTGCTGCGCATGCCGGTCTCGAGCGGTGGGGCGAGCACTGCCCGAACATTTATCACAGATCCGTCTTCGTAGAGTGGCGTGACTATAGCGGGAATTACGGCTTCGAGCAGGTCAATTACTGACTGTTGAGGCGCCGCGACGTCGCGCAGAGCCTTGTACGAAATCAAACCTGCAACGCAGGCACACTCACACAATCGAGGGCCATAAAGGCCATATTCTACCATGTCAGTCGTTGCGACAGGGCAGCTGCATGAGAGACGCGAAGTCAATTTCGGCTTTATCCACATCGCAGAGCTCCGGGTAAATCTTTGAGACACGCTGCGGGCCATGGATGTCCCACCGGATTGCCAGAGCACCTGTGTTCCAGCGATATACCCAGCCGACAATGGTTTCTTCATCGGCTGCAATCAAATTGGCGATCGCGACGCCTTCGACCTCATTTTCGTTCACTGTTTACTGACTTCCTGCAATTTGGCGTTGCGGATAGCAGCTCAGATCCAAAGCGTTTGCTGCAACCGTGTGCCGGGCCTCGTTAAAATCGGTTACTGTTCGTCCTCGCGGTAACGAATTCACACCGGGAGAAGTCAGCTCCCGTGTTCTCGAAAGATGAAATGGCTCAAATCCGGTGGTCGGGCTCCGTGGCGGCTTCAACGATCGCCAGAACCTCGGAGGGGTCAAAGCCGATGGCGCGGGCGAGGACGACCAGTTCGACGACGTCGACCCGGCGCTGGCCGCTTTCAATGCGCGCCACGAGGGATTGATGGCACTTGAGCTTGATCGCCAAGTCCTCCTGACCGAGCCCCGCCTTGATGCGGGCGTCGACCAATGCTTGGCAGAGTGCCACCTGTCCTGTGCTTCTGATTGTCTTTGCCACGCGTCACATACCTTTTGTGACGTCGCTAGCGGATGAAATCTGTTATCTAAAAAGTAGATATATGAGGGTGTTATCGGCGTCTGGTTTCCATGGGCTGCAAGTCTGATGCTCCCGAGGTTGCCCATCAATCCCCTACCAATTGTAGAAATCGGCCATAGTCCTCGCTGACTTCGCGCGCTTCCTCGAAAGCGCGGGCGCGTTCGCTGTCGAGGCAACGGAAGTAGCTCTGGATATCCTGGATGTAGTCTTCGAAATCGCCACGGATGATGTCCGCATAGTCCCGCGCCGCCTGCGAATCGCTTGGCAGGAAAGGACGGGCTGGGGCGAAGCAGGATTCCGCCAAAACCTGCCCGGGAACGCAGATTAGAAGGACTATAGCTTGCAATGGGAGCAGGCATGTCAACCTTGGGTTTCTCAAACCTGTTATCTCCTTGATCGCAGACACTGGCCGTGACTAGTGTTTGCGTGACCAAACTACAGCTAAAGCACGATATTACATCTTGCGGTTGATAGTATACTATCGTAACTCTGGGCTTCAAGTGGGAATGCCTGGGGTCGCGCCATTGGAGAAAGCGTGAGCCGGGCCATGAACTGGGACATCGAAGCACCAAATGTGGTTACGGAAGCCAGGTTCCGCGAGCTCGTGGAAAGCGGCTATAGCGCAGAAATCCTGTGCCAGGAGTCGGCACATAAGAAAGGCCCCAGCTATTACGGGGTCTGGATCATGCGCGTTGTCTCTGATGATGGCGTGGAAAAGCTTCTCGTCACCGCCCGCACGCGGACGACCTACAACGATATCAAGATCCGCGAGTTCAAGACGATCTCCGGCGTGGTGTCTTTCTTCATTGGCCTTGGTTTTGCGCATGTCGACCTGCCGCTTGAAGCGGGGACAAGCCGGACCCACAAACTTGCGCCGTCAGACAAAGCCCTATCAGACAAGGGCGCTGACAACTAACCTCGTCTGCCTCTGGCTGGTCGCAGCACCTGCCTCAGCGCAAATGGTGCTGGTCATGGAGAGCGACGGCTCCCTGATCCCGTCCCGCTCCCAAAGCAGCTTTGCTCGAAACTACAATGACGGGATTGGTCAGGGTTCGGCCTCCGATGGGATCGCGATCTTCGGCGAGGTAGAGGCCGAGCAAGAGGGCGTCCAAGTCGCGGCCCTTGCCCGCCCGACTCCCCTGCCCCGCGCCGATGTCCTCTCCGGGATTCAGACCACGGCCTTGCGCTATGCCGGCCATCCCGGCCTGCGTCGCGCGGGGCTTTCCGTGAGGGATTGGCTGGCTCTCTATCGAGCCAATATCGAGGTGGAGAGCGCCTATCGACAGGACGCGGTCTCGAGCGCGGGTGCCATTGGCCTTGGTCAATTGATGCCAGCGACGGCGCGTGATCTGGGCGTCGACCCGCGTGATCCGCTGCAGAACCTCGACGGCTCCGCCCGCTACCTCGCGATGATGCTGGAGACGTTCGGCGATCCGCATCTGGCGCTGGCGGCCTACAACGCGGGGCCGGACGTCGTGCGCCAGTATGGCGGCGTTCCCCCCTACCGAGAAACCCAGAACCACGTGGCCCGCGTCATGGCCGTCGTGGCCCGATTGGAAGGATCAAATTCATGATGTCCCAACCTTTTTGGAAATCATTCCTCAAAACACTTATCGGCAATGTCACGAGAGCGCGCAGCGCGGCAGTGCATTGGCGATACCGCCTTTTCCAAACAAGTTGGATTTCAAACCTCTTTGTCGCCTCGCTGGCGCTATTCCTGCTGATTGCCGAACCCGCCCTCGCCCAGAGCATTGATCTCTCCCCGATCCAGAGCCTGTTACAGGGCATCGTCGATGCGCTGACCGGCCCACTTGGCGTTGTCATCGCGACGCTTGCCGTTCTCGGGGTCTTTCTCAGCTGGTTCTTCAACATCATCGATCTGCGCCAAGCGCTTTGGGTCCTCGTGGGCATCGCCGGTGTTGCGGCCGCCCCCACCATCGTTGCCGCGGTTTTTGCCGGTGGCTGAGCGCGCGCCTCTCTTTCTCGGCCTCGTGCGCCCGCCCAAGCTTCTGGGCCTGCCCATCATGTACGCGATGGTCTGGCTCTTCGGTTCGGTGCTCTTGTTCGTCTGGGTCCAGAACATCGCGGTGCTGGGTTTCGCCGCCCTTCTTTATCCGGTGCTTTGGAAGGCCGCGGATTGGGACCCGCGTTTCATCGACGTGATGATGACGGCCCTGCAAGAGACACCGCCCACGCGCAACAGGTCCATCCATGGCGGGGACAGCTATGCCCCGTGATGACGCCCGTGATGCTGCGCTCGATGCCCGCACAATGACGCCAGACTGGTATGCGCGCGAGACCCGCCTCGCGCATATGCTGCCCTATGTGAGCCTCGTTGACGACCAAACCGTGCGGACCCGGGTGAACGAACTCTTCCGCTGCATCCGGCTCGAGGGGATCAACAGCTACACGACGGACGATGCCTATCTCGACAAGGTGACGGCGCTTTTTGCCCGCATCGTCGCGCAACTTGGGCCGGAATTCAGCTATTACGTCCACAAGGTCTCCAAGGCCATCAAACCTGATCTCGACCCCATCCGTGAGGACAGCTTCGCGGGCGAGGTGGACCAGCGCTGGCGCGCGAAACTCGAGACCAGCGGGCTCCGCGACAAAACACTGACGCTCACCGTCATTCACCGCCCACCCCCGAAAAGCCTCCTGCCGTTCCTGAGCCGCAGCGCGCCGGACCGACTGAAGGAGGAGACCCGCAAACGCCTGCAGCGCCTCGGTGAGGCCGTGAACGTCTTCCTCTCGGGCCTCACCGAGCTAAAGCCGCGCCTGCTGTCGGCTGCATCGGGGGAATTGGTGGGGTTTTTGGGCGCGCTGAACACGGGGCAAGAGCTGCCGCTCTACCCGGCCAACACCTACGGCTTTCTGTCCTTCAACGTCGCCAATACCCGCGTGACGTTTCACGGAGACCATTTCGAGCTCTCCGAAGGCGTCGTGGGGCATCGCTACGGCAAGAGTTTCACCATCGGGGAATACTCGGAAGGCACCTCCTGCCCCATGTTCGACATGCTGAACCTGCCGGTCGACATGATCGTCACCCACTCCTTCACACCGATCAATTCGAACCTCATGGCGGGCCGTATCAAGCGGCAAAAGCGCCAGATGCAGGCCAGCCAGGACGCGGCCCTATCGCTCCTGGAAGCCCTCGACATTGCCGCCGATGATCTCGAGGCCAAGCGCCAAAGCTTCGGCGAACACCATATGGTCGTGACGCTCTTCTGCGAAACGCTCGAAGAACTGCAAACCCTCAGCGCCGAGATCGTGAACGCCGCCGCAACCGAAGGCGTGAAGATGATTGGCGAGCGGGTCGCGGCCAAGGCGCATTACCTCAGCCAGCACACCGGCAACCAGCCCAAGCGCGTCCGCGCCAGCGCCGTCACCAACCGCAACTTCGCGGATTTTGCGGCCTTCCACCGAACGCAGCTCGGCAAACCCGCCGTGAAAACACCCTGGGGCAAGGTAATCACCTATCTGCCCACGCCGGAGCAGAGCGCCTATCGGTTTTCCTATCACGAGCAAGGCTCGCCCGACAAAGAACCCACCAGCGGCCATACCCTGATCATGGGACGACCCGGGTCGGGCAAATCGGTGCTGTCCGCCTTCCTGATGACCCAGGCCCGTCGCGCAGGGGCGCGGATCTTCGTCTTCGATTACCGTCTTGGCATGGAGATGGCGGTGCGCGCCAATGGCGGGCGCTACGCCTCCCTGAACGCCGGCCAGCCCACGGGTCTCAACCCGCTCTGGACAGAGACCGATGCGCGCGGCACCGCCTGGCTCTCGGATTGGCTCACAACCCTGCTCTACCGCGCCGACAAGCCCCTGACCCCGGCGCAGACCAACCGCATCCAGGAGGTCGTGCGCCAGAATGCCCAGGCCACCAATCCGGCCCTGCGGAACTGGCGGGATTTCGCGTCGCTTTTTGTGTCCACCGATGATGGCGGCGATCTGCACCAGCGCCTGCTCGAGTGGTCTGAGGACGGCCGCTATGGCTGGATCTTCGGCCAGAGCCTCGAGGACACGTTCTCGCTCAAGGGCGATGTGGTGGGTTTCGATCTGACCGGCATTCTCGACAGCGAGGCCGACAAAGAACGGATGGCGGTCCTTTCCTATCTCTTCCGCCGGGTCGAGCGCGAGATCGAGGATCGCCGCCCCACCATCATCGTGATCGACGAGGCCTGGAAGGCGCTCGACAACGCATATTTCGCCGAACGGTTGTCGAACTGGCTGGTGACCGCGCGCAAGCAGAACACCGTCGCGGTGATGATGACGCAATACGCAAGCCAGCTCGAGCGCACCCGGACCGGCAAGACCATCGTCGAAGCCGTTCCGACGCAGATCCTGCTGCCCAATATCCGCGCGCAGCCTGCGGATTACGCCATGCTGAATCTCACGGAGAAGGAGCTCGACGTCCTTCTCAACACGGGCAGCAACAGCCGCTTGGCGCTGATCCGCGACGATCAGGGCTCAATCGTCGTCGATGCCGATTTGAGCGCTCTTGGACCCAATCTCACGATCCTTGGCGGCATGGAAAAGGGCGAAGCGCTTGTCGGTGCCGATTACCGCGACCGCCCAGACTTTTGGAGGCTTTCATGATCCGTATTCTTGTCGCTTTGGCTGCGCTCGGCGCGCTGGCCTCCTGCACCCAGTACCGGGAGCCGCAGGCGAACTGCTTCACATTCCTTGCGTCCACGGCACCCGTCGCGCCTGATTGCACCTTCACGCCTCTCGATGCGCCGGAGGGCGACATTGAAGTCTAGCCTGCCTCATATCCTAGCGCTTTGCCTGCTGCCCGGTCTCGGCATCGCCCAAGGCGTGCCGACCAATGACAGTGGGCTGACCGCGCGTGACATCGTCGAGACCGGCGATCGCGAGGCAGACTTGGCTGTTCAGGCCGACAAGCTTGCAGTGCGCGAACTCATCGCCGAGATCGAACGGGAGCAGCTGGAAACCCTCCGACGCATCCTCGATGCCCAGACCAGCTTCGGCGGTCAGGGCCTGCCCGCCATGGTCTCGGGGCTGGAAAGCGGCAGCGGCGATCCCGACCGCGCCGTGGAAGCCGTCTATGGCACGGGCGAGATCGATCCCAATCCCGGCGGTGAACAGATGTTTGGGGATGCGTCTGAGACCATCGAGCAGCTCATCATCCGCGTGGCTCAGGAGACCAGTGGCTTTGCGGGTGTTGGCCGCGCGGGTCTTTCCCCCGTCCAATGGCGCGCGCTGCTGCAAGCGCTGATCTGGCAGGAGAGCCGGTTTACGATTGGGGCACGGTCTCCCGTCGGCGCCTATGGTCTCACCCAGATCATGCCCGGTACGGCCAGCGATCTCGGCATCAACCCGGAATATTACGACAGCCCCTATCTGCAGGTGCATGGCGGCGCGCGCTATCTCGCGACCCAGCTCAACACCTTCGACGGCAATATCATCAATGCGCTCGCGGCCTATAACGCGGGACCCGGCCGGGTTTTCGAGTATGGCGGCGTGCCACCCTTTGCCGAAACCCAGCATTACGTTCAGGTCATTCCCGAACGCTACAATCTCTACCTGAGCCGTATCGGCGGGATCGAAGCGCTCGGCACGATCGACCCCGCGCTTTTGGCCAATGCCAACCTCTCGATCACCGGGCACGGCGCGGCCTTTTATGGCAGCAACTCACCAGCCGCGATCCGCCAAGCTGCCCTGCGCATTTCCGACATCGTCGAGCGGATTTCCGAGACGGAAGACGTGCAGGAAAGCATCGCACTCAACACCTATGCCCGCGCCGAACTCGTGCGCCTCGTCGCTGCCCGCATCCGGCTTCAGGCGGCACGCACGCGCGTCCTTTCTGCCGAGGAGCTGGCCCAGGCCAGCGCCCGCATGGCCGAAGGCGCGTTCATGGATTTTACGATCAGGGAGATTGAATGATGGGACCTCTGCTCTTGAGGACAGCTTTGGCCACGACACTTGGGGTTGGTCTGCATCTTGGCGCCCTATCCCCTGTCGCAGCACAAGGCGTGCCCGTCGTCGATACCCAGAACATCGCGCAAAACATCCAGCAGCTGCGGCAGATGATCGAAGACGAGATCCTGCAAAACGAGCAGCTGACGCAGCTCCGCGAACAGCTTGCCACACTCACGGATCAACTCGCGGAGCTGCAAAGAACCTACGAGGCCCTCACCCGCCTCGCCGAGCTTCCCGAAATCATCCGGACGGAAATGGAAGACGAGTTGAACGGTCTGCTCGACCAAGAGTTCGGGGACATCCTCGCCACGATTGAGGCGATCAAGACTGGGGATTTCTCCGGCCTGTCCGGTTCTGGCGCGGGGGAGATCGAAACCCAGATGGATCGGGTGCTGGCCGATCTCGGATTTGACGATGACACCCTCTCGGACATGGCCACGAGCGGCAATCCCGGGGCCAACCGCGTGGCGACGCAGGCAACAACCGGTGCCCTTGTCTCGGCGGCGGCCCAGAACAGCTATGAGGACGCCGGCCAATCGCTCGAGCGGGTAGACCGCCTTGTCGGGCTCATCGACGACATGGACGAACTCAAGGAAAGTATCGATCTCAACACGCGCGTGACTGCGGAGCTCGCCATTGCACTGGTCGCCATGTGGCAACTCGAAGCCATCCAGACCGTGGGCGATGGCACCGGCGGCGTGATCGATGCCGCCACCATCGCCGAAGAACAGCGCTTCATGGATTTCACCTTGCCGGACCTGCGGGCCGAGTAATCGCGGGGGCATGAATGGTGGCGACTGAACAAGAAATCATCGAGGAAGAACTGGTCTATGGTGCCCTGCGCCGCGAACGGCTCTGGCAACGCCTTGGCCTGATGGGCCTTGTCTTCGGTATCATCGGCTGTCTGAGTGCCGCGGCTGTCTCGATCCTCGATGTCGACCCGCCCCCCGTCGTTGTCCCCTATGATCCCGCCACCGGCTTTGCACTCCCCGAAGCCTCGGTGGGCGCCTCCTCGGTGACCGCCAACCAGGCGATCATCGAGGCGGAGGTGTTCCGCTATGTGACCGA
The DNA here is from genome assembly GCA_001626765.1 of Maritimibacter sp. REDSEA-S28_B5. Classification (GTDB taxonomy): domain Bacteria; phylum Pseudomonadota; class Alphaproteobacteria; order Rhodobacterales; family Rhodobacteraceae; genus Maritimibacter. The sequence continues at coordinate 4,337 of LUOO01000042.1, read as the reverse complement.
CCGGGAGGTCTATAACCAGCTCGACAACGATCTGCGCATCCGCAGCGTCCTGCGCCGCTCGGACGGAGCTGCCGAGAGCGGGCTGCGCCAGATCTGGAACAGCGCCAACGAGAATTACCCGCCGACGGTCTATGGCCCCAATGCTCGGCTCGACGTGGAAATCCTCAGCATCAACCGGATCGGAACCAACCGCGCGACGGTCCGCCTGCGTAAGCGCCTGACCTCCATCAACGGCACCCAGACCGGCCTCTTCACTGCGACGCTTCTCTTCGAGTTCCGCCCGGAGACCCGCCGCTCCATCGATGAGGTCTGGACCAATCCATTCGGCTTCACCGTCCTCGAATATTCCATCCGCTCCGACAGATTGGAGAACTGACGTTGTTGTTTATAAGATCGCTTATTTTTGTCATTGCCCTGTTGCCCGGCTTCGCCTCTGCCGAAGCCATCCCGCGTGGCGGTCCCAACGACAACCGGGTGCGCTTGGCTACCTACCAGGAGGGTCAGGTCTACCGCCTCAACGTGTCGCTCACCCATGTCACCACGGTCGAATTCGGGGAGGGCGAAAGCATCCGTTCGATCATCGCGGGCGACACGGAAGGCTTCGAGATCGATGGCGTGCCCGGAGGCCAGGCATTTGCAATCAAGCCCGTTGCGCGCGGTGTCCATACCAATGTGACCGTCTACACGAACAGGCGCAGCTACTATTTCAACGTCCAGGAGGTCCGCAGCCCGACCTTCTACGTCGTGCAGTTCCGCTATCCGGACGACGCTGCGCGCCCGACCCGGGCCATCGCGGCCCAAGCGCCGAACTACAATTACGGCGCCAGCGCGCGGACCGAGTTCACGCCAACGCGCATCTGGGATGACGGGACGTTCACGTATTTCGCGTTTCCAAGAAACGCGCCTGTGCCCGCGATCTTCCGCTACGCGGGCGGCCGTGAACGCACGGTCAACACGCAAACCCCTGAAGACGGCGTGATCCGTGTCAGCGGCGTAAACCGCCAATGGGTCCTGCGACTTGGCGAAGAGGTGGTCTGCATCGAGGCGATTCCGCCCGCGGAGGCCGCCTCATGAGTGATACTGGGAACACCGAGCTGGAAAAACGCCTCGCCGCCCTTGAGAAAGGCAGTGCCCGCGCCCCCACGGCGGCGCAGCGCCGGTCGCCCCTTCTCGCGCTGATCGTGGTCCTCATCATCGGCGCGGGTGGTGCCCTGCTTTTTCTCCTCTCACAGCCTGACGAAGAGGAAGCCTTGCCGACGGCCACCCCGGACGTCTTCCAAAACGAAGGGGATGGCTTTGGCGCTATCGAGACCTTGCCCCCGCCCGAGCCCGAGGTTGTGTTCGTCGGACCAGACCCCGTCGAGCCCAACGCGGAGCTTCTGGCGCAGATCACCGCGCTGCAGGCCCAGATCGAGGAGTTGCGCAACGCCCCTGAACCAGTTGTCGAGGAAGACACCGCCGCCGCAGAGGCAATTGACGCGCTGACTGCTCAGATTGCGGCGCTACAAGCCGCCTCGGAAGCAGCACAGCAACGATTCCAGGACGAACTGACGGCGCGGGATCGCAGCCTTGAGCAACTCCGCATGGATCTGGAACTGGCCCAACTCGAGGCCAGCCGACCGCAACCCGCGCCAGTGGGCCCCACGGAAGATGAGCTGCGCGCACGCGAGCAAGAGCGACTGCGCCGCGAGGAAGAAGCCCGGCGCATGGCCGAGCTGGAGCGCCGCGCCGCGGAGGAACGCGCCTTCCAGGAGCGGCGCATCGCCTCGCCCACCATCGCCTTTGGCGGCACATCCGGAGCGAATGAAACGGCTCTGACCGAACGCACTTTTGGCGAGGTGACGGATTTCGTGCTGAACGGGGCGCTGCCCTCGACGGTGACGCAGGCCGAAGTGATTGCCAATCCGTCCAACACCATCATTCAGGGCACCATGATCCAGGCCGTCATGGAAACCGCCCTCGACAGCTCCCTGCCCGGCCAGACCCGTGCCGTGGTGTCCGAGGATGTCTACAGCGTCGATGGCGCGCGCCTCTTGATCCCCCGCGGATCCCGCCTTATCGGGCGCTACCGCGCTGGCGTCGATATCGCGCAGCGGCGTGTCACCATCGCCTGGGACCGGATCATCCTGCCGGATAACCAGACCATCCAGATCAGTTCCTTTGGGGGAGACGAGCTGGGCCGCTCCGGTGTCACCGGCTTCGTGGACACGCGCTTTGCCGAGCGTTTCGGCTCGGCGGCGTTGATCTCGCTGATTTCGGCCGCGCCAAGTGCCGCCGCCTCCGAGGTCCAGGATGAGACTGCCGCCGACGTTCTCGAAGACGTTGGCGATGATCTGGCAGATGCCACGGACAGCGTCATTGGCGATTACCTCTCCATCGGACCCGTCATCTATGTCGACCAGGGGGCCCGCGTGACAGTGATGGTCGACCGCGATCTGGAGATATTCTGAGCCCATGTCGCTGAGTTATCTCGAAACCTCGCTCGACCGGATCGACGCCGCCGCCCGCGACGATGTCATCGAGATCTGCATCAACCCCGACGGGACCTGCTGGGGAGAATTCCAGGGCGATCACTTCATGCGCGCGCTGGACCAGAGGCTGACCGGCGTTCAGGTCAGGGACCTCGGCAACCAGATCGCCTCCTCCGCCAACACCACGATGAGCAAGGACCGCCCCATCGTCTCGGTATCGATCACCTACAAGGGGCGCCCGATCCGCGCACAGGTCATCACCCCGCCCGCCGTGCTCTCGGCCATGTCGATCAGCCTGCGGTTCTTCTCGAGCCTGCCGCTCGAGGGCATTGCGCTCGATTTCCTCTACGGAAAAGAGCGCAAGCTCGAAGACCTGCGCGTCGAAAAGAAGCGCGCCTTGCGCGCCGTGGTGGCCGCGGGTTTGATCGATGATGCGCTCGCCTTCTGCGTCGAGAACAAACTCAACATGATCGTCTCGGGCGGCACCTCCACCGGCAAGACCGTGGCCGCGCGCAAGATCCTCTCTCACGTACCGGCCGAGGAACGCATCGTCACCATTGAAGAAGCCGCCGAGCTGTCGCCGACCCAGCCAAATGCCGTGACCCTCATCGCCAATCGCGACGCAGAATTCCAGACCGCCGATGTGCTTCTCACTGCGACGCTGCGCATGCGCCCCGACCGGATCATCCTGGGCGAGGTGCGCGGCAAGGAGGCCATGACCTTTCTGGAAGCCATCAACACCGGCCATGGCGGCTCGATGACCACGCTGCATGCCGAAACCCCCCAACTTGCCGTGCAGCGCCTCGCGATCGCAGCACTAAAGACCGAGATCCCGATGACCTATGCCGACATGATCCAGTACATCGAGAATTCCATCGACGTGATCATCCAGGCCGGTCGCCATGACGGCAAACGCGGCATCACCGAATTCTACCTCCCCGGCGCAACCGATATTGGAACTTCCCCATGAAGACCTTTGAATACAATATCCTGTCCTTTCCCATGACCCGCAAGACCAGCCTCTCCGACATGCAGGCCAGCCTGAACGAGAAGGGCGCAGACGGGTGGGAGGTGGTGTCGATCAGCACTTCGGAATTTGCCAATATCGGGCACACCGTTTTCCTGAAGCGCGAAATTACACCCGCTGGAGCCACGGCATGAAGCAGGCGCAGCACCTCACCTTGGCCGCGCTGGCCCTAAGCCTGATGCCTACCTTCGCCGTTGCCGAGCGCAACCTAGTGCCAACCCTCGATCGCAGCTTTGACGTCTGTCCGGACCGGCCCGCCGAGCCCGTCTGGATGCAGGAGATCCCCCTGCGCCAAGCCTATCAGCGGGTTCTGGTTCAGGACATCTATCGCGCCCAAAACCTTGAGCGCATCGTCGAGACTGGCAGCTGCGATTGCGAGATCCGGTTCCCGTCCTGGGACGATGCCGAGGCGATGTTTCGCGAGGTCCACGCGAGTGACGAACGATGGGAGATGCTGCAGGCCTCGGACGCCTACAACCGCCGCGCCAACGCCGCCCGCCCTGCCGCCAAGGCCATCTGCGACGCCGCAGGTAATTGGTAAGGCAGCCCCGCGATGAGTGTCGTCACCTACTTCGTTGAAACCTCCCAAGCCTATCTCGACACCGCTGCCGAAACCCAGTTTGGTGCGGTTGCGGCAACGGTCGGCACGCTCCTGGTTTTGGGGACAACGCTGGTGGTGATTCTCGTCGGCATCAACATGATCTATCAATATCGGGCCATGGATGGGCACACGGCCTTCTGGCTCGCGGTCAAGATCGGGCTCATCGGGATATTCGCGACCAATTGGATGCAGTTCAACGCCTTCTCGTCTGCCATTCTCTATGGGATCGACAGTATCG
>LUOO01000041.1 GCA_001626765.1 Maritimibacter sp. REDSEA-S28_B5 | reverse complement strand
GGTGGCTCATGAGCAGGATCGATGAATATCCCATTATCCCAACGCGCCGCCGCAATGTCCTGACCTTCCTGCCGCTTGCTGTAGCGGTCCTGCTCGCCGTGGTGCTGGCCTGGGGGCTCACGCGTGATCCAAGCAACCTGCCGTCCACGCTGATCGGCAAGGCGGTGCCAACGTTTGACCTGCCCCCGGTCAAGGGCCGGACGCTTGGTCTGTCGAACACCGATCTGAAGGGCGACGTCTCGCTGGTCAATGTCTTCGCCTCCTGGTGCGTGCCCTGCCGGGCGGAACATGCCGTGCTGACGCGCATGGTCGAACGCGACGGCATCCGGCTGTTCGGCATCAACTACAAGGACAAGCCGGAGGCCGCCCGGTCCTGGCTGGAGGAGTTGGGCAACCCCTATGAGCTGATCGGATCGGATCTCGATGGCCGCGCCGGGATCGAGTGGGGGATTTCGGGCGTGCCCGAGACCTTCATCGTCGCAGGCGACGGCACCGTTCTCTATCGCTATGTCGGCCCGATCGTCGGGCCGGAGGCCGAGGGGAAATTTGCCACCGCGCTTGCTCAGGCGCGCGCGAACACCGGAGGGAGCATATGATACGCCGCATCCTTGCCGCAGCCCTGATTGCGGTTCTTCTGCCCTTCGCGGCCCTGGCCGTGGAGCCCGATGAAATGCTTGATGACCCCGCGCTCGAGGCGCGCGCCCGCGAGATCTCGAAAGAGCTGCGCTGCGTGGTCTGCCAGAATCAGGACATCGACAGCTCGAATGCCGGGGTTGCCCGCGATTTGCGGCTTCTCGTGCGCGAACGGCTTGTAGCTGGCGACAGCGATGCCGAGGTTCTCGCCTTCGTGCAGGCGCGCTATGGCGATTTCGTGCTGCTCAAACCGCCCTTCAAACCTGAAACCTATGCGCTCTGGCTGGCGCCGGTGGTGTTGTTGCTGATCGGCGCAGCGACCACGTTTGCCGTGCTGCGCGCAGGCCCCCGACGCGCGGGCGAACGTCCGCTAACCGATGCGGAAGACCGTGCGGTGGCCGCGATTCTGGGCAGTGAGAACGGAGACAAATCATGATGCTATGGATCACGTTTGCGGCGCTCGCCTGCCTTGCCGCCGTGCTGATGCTTTACCCGATACGCCGCGCGGGCGGCGGCACGGATCGGGACGCGGGTGCCGTCGCCGTCCTGAGCGATCAGCTGCGCGAGGTGGACCGGGATGCCGAACGCGGCCTGATCTCGCCCGCCGAGGCCGAGGCCGCCCGCACAGAAATCAAGCGACGGCTGCTGAAGCTGGGGCGGCGACAGGACGCGGGATCCGCCTCCACCCAAAGCGGCAGGGCCGCTCTGTGGATCTCTGCAGCGGCCGTGCCGCTTCTCGCCGCTCTTTTCTATGCGGGGCTCGGGGCGCCCGGCATCCCGTCGATGTCCTACGCGGACCGGCAGGAAGAACGGGCCGATCAGGTGCAGATCGCCGATCTGACGGACCGGCTTCGGGAACGCCTCGAAAGCGATCCCGAGGGCGGGCCGACCGCAGGCTGGATGCTGCTCGGGCAAACCTATATGCGGACGGGGCGCTATGGTGATGCCGCCGCGGCGATGGAAACCGTGATCGAGCGCCAGGATGCAAGTTCCGCCATGGTGTCGCAATTTGCCGAGGCGCTGGTCGCGGCCGAGAATGGCATCGTGACACCCAGGGCCCGCGCTGCGATCCGTCGTGCCCGCGAGATGGACCCGACCAACCCAGCCGCCACCTATTACGAGGCGCTGGCGCTGGACCAGGCCGGGGACAGCGCCGAGGCGCATGATCTGCTGATCGCACGACTTGAGCAAGCCGGCGGCCCCGTCCCCTGGATGGAGCCGTTCATCGCCCAGGCCAACCGGATCGGCGAACGGCTTGGCCGCGCGCCCGTGTCTCTTGCCACATTCGATTCATCCGGTCGATGGTCGATCGCCTTGCCGCGCGCCTGGAGGAAACCCCCGACGACCTGGATGGATGGCTGCGGCTGGGCAACGCCTATCGGGTGCTGGGCGAGATGCAGGCCGCGCGCGAAGCCTTCGAGGCCGCGGAACAGCTCGCCGAAACGCTGCCAGCGGAAGATCCGCGCATCCAGACGATCCGGGACGCCCTGTCGGACCTGCGGGGTTAGCCCCCCGCAGGCTGTGCCAGCGCGTCGATCTCTTCTGCCCCGGCTTCGTCGAGACAGGCGGTTTCGATCTGAACGGTGACGAAGTAGAAGCCGAACCGCGTCTTGAGAAGCGCATGGGCCTTTTCCAGAATGCGCGGCCCGTCGGCATCCGGCTGAACCCGCAGATGCGACGAGAACACGTTCCGTCCGCTGGTCAAGGTCCACGCATGCGCGTGATGAACGTCCCGCACACCATCAAGGCTGGCCAATGCATCCACGACATCATGCAGGTCAATCTCTTTTGGCGTTCCTTCCATCAGCAAACGCCCGGCATCGCGCAGGATCCCCCAACTTGCCCATATCAGGACAAGGCCGAAGGCCATGCCCAGGATCGGGTCAATGAGCAAAAAGCCGGTGAACTCGATCACCAGCGCCGTCACGATGATCAGCAAGCTTCCGACAAAGGTCTGGAGGATGTGCCAAAGCGCGCCTCTTGTATTGAGGTCGTCGCGGCTCTGTTTCCAGATGAGGCCGAGCGATACGAATTCCGTCACCAGCCCCCCTGCCGCCGCAAGCAGCATGGGGCCAGTTGGAAGGTCGATGGGCGATCCCAGCCGCATCGCCGCCATGTAGATGACCACCAGCGCCATGCCCAGAAGAAACCCGCCATTGATCAGCGCGCCAAGGATTTCCGAACGGAACCAGCCAAAGCTCAGGCTTGCGCTGGCCGGCCGCCGTGCCAGACGGGCCGCCGCGAGCGCCACGAGCACGCCGCCCACGGCCGAGAAGGTGTGGAATGCGTCCGAAATCACGGCGATGGACCCGGTCCAGAGGCCGATGGCAAGCTCGATCACGAAATAAATGCCAGTTAGCCAAGCCGAGATGATCAACCCGCGCCCGGATGTCGGCATGTGCCCAGCATGGGCGGCGGGGGCGGTCCCCGAAGCGTTCTGCATCACGGATTCCTTTCCTGATCGTCTCCCATCCCAGGCACCGGCAGGGCTGGCCAAGCGCTATCGAGCGGCAGCCACCTGCCCTGCACCCGCCTGTTCCAAAGCCTCAAGCACGGCATCGCTGGACAGGAGTTCGGGCAGGACGATGCCCTCGGGCGCGCCGGGGCCGTAGACGGCGTTGAACGGAATACCATAGCGCCCGAAGCTTTCCAGATAGCGCGAAATGGTCTCGTTCGGGCGCGTCCAGTCCGCCTGCATGGCGATCACCCCCGGTTCGCGCAGCCGTGCCGCAACGGGATCGCGGTCGAGAACAAGGGCCTTGTTGGCCTTGCAGGTCAGGCACCAGTCGGCGGTGATGTCCACGAACACGGTCTGCCCGGTCGAGACATGGCGTGCGATGGCCGCGCGGTCGAACCCCGCCCAGTCCGTCGCGCCGGAGGCGGCGGGGGTGTTCGCCTCGGAGAGATAGCCGGCCAGCACGATTGCCGCGACCGAAGACAGCGCCGCGCCCGACAGCCGGAGCCTGCCGGAGAGCCGGGGCAGCGCCAGCAGCGCCGCGCCGCCCAAGCTGAACGCGCCGGTCCAGGCCGCCGCGTCCGGCCCGGCCACTCCTGCCAGTACCCAGAACAGCCAGAGCGCGGTCGCCGCCAGCGCGAGGCCCAGCACGATCTTCAGCACAACCATCCAACGCCCCGGTTTGGGCAGACGCTCGACTAATCGTGGGAATGCGGCGACCACCAGATAAGGCACCGCAAGGCCCAGGCCCAGGGCTGTGAAGATCACCGCGATATCCACCGCCCGCCCGGCCAGCGCAAAGGCTACCGCAGTGCCGAGGAAGGGGGCCGAACACGGGGTGGCCAGGATCGCGGCAAAGGCGCCGGTCGCGAAATCGCCGCCATAGCCCTGCCCGCCCCCCGCGCGCGCCATCCGGGTCTGCCAGGACGACGGCAATGTGATCTCGAACAGGCCGAACAGGTTGGCCGCGAAGATCACCAGCACGACGATCATCACCGCCAGGAAGACCGGGTTCTGGAATTGCAGGCCCCAGCCGACGCTCAGCCCCAGCCCCCGCGCCGCAAGCGTCGCCGCCGCCAGCACCCACATGAACGCCAGCACCCCAAAGGCCGAGACCGCGAACCCCGCCCGGATCCGGGCGGGGGACTGGTCGCCAGACTTCATAGCCGAGGACAACTTGATCGACAGCACCGGCAGCACGCAGGGCATGACGTTCAGAATCAGCCCGCCGAGAAAGGCTATGCCAGCGATCCATGCAAGTTCGGCCAGTCCCGGAACCGATGCGGCGATGCGGAAAGGAGGGTCGGGCGCCACCTCGGCATAGGCGGGCTGCAACGTGGCCGCGCGCCCGGTATCTGTCACGGTGACCCGCAGATCGGGCAGGTCCGGGGTGGCAGCCAGCACCGGCAGCCTGGCCCACATCAATCTGCCCCCCTGCGCCAGCCGGATATCCGGTTTTCCGAACGCCGTGCCCTCGCCGAGTTCGGGAAAGATGTCTGGGGCCTCGAACGGCCTGTCACTGCGCACCGTGATGGTCAGGGCCAAGCGCTCCGCGTCGAGATGTGCCGCCTCTATGCCGATACCGCTCTGCCCGCCCTCATCCGGCACCCGCGCCGCGAAAGCGGAGATCAGCGTGGCCGAGTCCGTGTCGATTCCGCTTGCCCGCGGCAGGTCCAGCGAAAGGTCGAAGTCCTGCGGCACACAGACCGTCGAACAGGTCAGCAGGTTCACCCGCGCTTCCAGCCGCGCGGGCGCACCGGGGTTCTCCAGCGTGATCCGGATCGGAAAGACGACCTCGTCATGATAGCCGAAGTTCTCGATGCCGAAGGCGGTGAACCGCTCTGGTGCGGGCCACAAGAAATCGGTCTCGGCGATGTTCTCAGACCCGGTCCAGTCGATGGTCGGCGGAAGACCGACCTCGCCAGGTGAACGCCAGTAGGTTTTCCAGTCCTCGCCGAGTTGCAGGTGGAGGCCTGCCGAAATCGACGCTGCATCCGGACCGACGCCGTTCTCTGCCGTGATCAGACGGGCCTCCACGGCCGGATTCGAAAAACTTTCTGTCTCGGCCGCCGCCACGAGCGAGGCGGATACCGATATGGCGAACAGAGTGGCGATCACATGCCAAACCTTGCTGCAAAGCGGCGCCATGCGCCCTTTCAAGCCACCCGACATACCGATCCCCAGCCTTCCTCGCGCTCTCTCTTGATAATCGCCTGAACTGTTCGCTCGCTGACTTCACCCTGGACAACTGTTCGGCCGATCACCATTGCAGGGGTGCCAACGAAGGCGAAGATGCGCGCAAGCGCTGCACTGTTTTCGAGGTCTTCGAGGACTTCTTCGCTGTTCATATCCGCGACCAGCCTTGCATGATCGACGCCGATATCATTGGCGAGGGCTTGAAGGTATTCGGGTGTCGCGCGGAACGGCGACCTCATGAGACGTTCGTGGAATGCAGGATAAGCCCCCTGGTTTCTCGCCGCCAGCGCCGCTTTTGCCGCGAGCGTCGAGGTTTCTCCCAACAAAGGCAGTTCGTGCCAGCTTACACGAATCTCACCTTCCTGGCGCGCTTCCATTTCAGCAAGCCGTTTGGTCTGTACACGACAGAATGGACAATAGTAGTCGGAAAAAGACGCTACGGGCACTTCGCCTGCCGTCGTCGGCCTGTCGTAATACAGCGCGGCGCAGATGTTCTGTCTTACCCTGACCTTGGCAGCCTCGAGATCGTCGTTGTTCTTTTGAGGTTCCAGACCGACGAACGGATCGAAGCCGGACGAACTTTGCCCGGCGGTCAGGCGTCGGAACCCTGCGGGATCTTCGATGTCTTGAAGAACTAGCTCCTCGCGGCCGAAACCTGGCGCAATTCGGAAAGCGGCATATGCCGCGGCCAGCCCGGAAAACAGCAGCAATGCGTTTCGTCTTTCCCTGTTCACCTTGGTTAGCTCATTTCAATACACTGTTCATGTCTATTCCAGAAATTCGCCACGAAACATGAAACCCTCGCGCCCGTCGTCGCAGTCGAGGATTATCACCCCACTCGATCCCGCGTCTCTTGCCACACAGCCTTGAGGGAGTTGCCCTGCGGAGCCACTGGTCGATAGTCGCGACGCGCCAGCCTCGAAGCAATCCTGTAGAGAGGTCGAGCAAGCACCCAGCAAGAGGACCACAGAAGGGGGAGTCCCATGACAGGACCTCCCCATCATGCGGTGCATGACCAGATGCGCTCCGACACATAGAAGTAGCGGCGCGAAGGCGATGAGGCTCTCGGAAACGCCCGATACCCCACCTGTCGCCAGATAAGCGATGATCGGCAATAACATCACCGCGCAACAGATCCACATGCCATATTTCATCAGCGTACCAGACGCTGGCCGTGCAGCTTCTTCTTCAACTCTCATTTGCGCACTTCTCTATTGACAGACAGGCCTTCGCTAACGGCTTCCCCCACGGGAAGGTCAACGTTACAAACCGATACAAAAATCACTCTTATGTCAGACAGGGCTTGCTTGACCCTCCAGCGCTGGAACGTGATTTACGCTTGCCGAACAGGCAAGAACTCGGAGCAAGCAGGCTATGGCAGAGCATGTCCTTAACATGACCGACCGCCGTCGGTTCCTAGCAGGTGCGGCCGGCGGTCTTTTGGCGTTGGCGGCACCGTCGATACTCCGAGCTCAAGAAGCAGCGCCCACGCGACGCAACGTTTCATCCTTCCGAACCCACGAGTGGCAGGATCACTTCGATTCACTTGGTAAGGGTATCATCATCTCGGACACGACCTCGAAGGTCCTCCAGCACTGGACCACCGATGGCGAGATGCGCATCTATCCAACTTCGGTGCCGATGAGTGACGAGCTTACACGCCGGGGTTACACGGAAATCGTTTTCAAGGACGAAGCGCCCGACTGGGCTCCTACCCCATCAATGATCGAGCGCGACCCGAGCCTTCCAAGGTATATGCCACCCGGGCCAGAAAATCCGCTTGGCATTCGCGCGATGCACCTGACATGGCAATATTACCGTATCCACGGTACGAATGACACACACAAGATTGGCAGGAAATCGTCGAACGGCTGTATCGGACTGTATAATGAGCACATTGTCGAGGTCTTCGACAGATTAGAAGAAGCGCCCGCGAGGAACAGCGATAATGAACAAGATGTTTCTGGCTGTCGCGGCCTTTCTTATTGTTGGCGGCTTTGCAGTGTATTGGAACGTGACGCAGTCCGCTCAATCGCCTGCTGGGCATTCCATGGTGCCGCCCGACACGAACGATATAGCGCAAGGGGCGCCCATCGTGGTGGTTGCGCTTCCCGCAGAGCTGTCGTCGGAAGCGCAGATCGGAAAGCGTGCCTTTGAGGCGAAATGTGCCGAATGCCACGGCGCGAATGCCGCGGGCCAAAATGGCGTCGCGCCACCGCTAGTTCACAAGATCTATGAGCCCAGCCATCACTCCGACATGGCATTCGTACTTGCGGCAAAGAACGGCGTTAGAGCGCACCACTGGGATTTTGGGAACATGCCTCCTGTGGAGGGGCTCACGGATGCCGACGTGAAGATGATCGCGCGCTATGTGCGCGAACTTCAGGCAGCGAACGGTATTTTCTAGAGGTATGTATCCCAGGCTTTCCCCCTTCATGATCCTTCGCGCTGCTGTCCTTTGCGCGCTCGTCGCGTTCGGCCTGGCGCCGCAATCAGCCGATGCCCACGCAGAGGACATGGTAGTTACCGCAGAAGTGCATGCGGCGACGGGCGATGAGGATCACCGCCATAACCCGATCGAAGAGGCTCTGGGTCACTGCCACCCTGGCCTCGATTGCGCCCTTGCAGCCGTTGTGGTCCAACAAGCTCGCCTGCTCCAAGTTGTCGGTCTTGACGGCGAGAAGTTTCGCCCCTGCAACGCCTCCCATGAGGGAACCGACCTTTCCTATGGCCCTCCGCCTCCACGAGACTTCGTCTGATCGAGATTGCGAAATCGAACAGTGAAGGACGAAGGAACAGGATATGAAAATCAAAGGATTGATCCCTGCCGCGTTGGCGATTGGCGTTGCGTCGGCAGCACTTGCGCATACCGGTGCGACCGGCATCGTCAAGGAGCGCATGGTGCCATGTCGGCCATGGGCGACGCCGTCAAGGCGGTCGCCCCCATGATGAGCGGCGAGGCCGCCTATGACGCGGCGGCCGTTCGCGAAGCCGCCGAACTGATCGGATCGCACGCGGGCACCGCGATGACGGAGCTGTTTCCCGAAGACAACGAGAACGCGGCTTCCTACGTCAAGGATGCCATCTGGCAGGACTGGGACACATTCGCCGACCTTGCGGAACGGCTGCACACCTATTCCGAAGGACTTGCCCTTGCCGCCGAGAACGGGCTCGCTTCTTCTGAAAGCGGCATGGCTGACGCGGGCGCGATGATGGGCGGGAACGCCATGATGGGCTCTGATGACATGATGGGTGGAAGCGGGATGATGGCCGGTGCCACGATGGGCCGGGAAGAGCTCGCTGAAATGCCGGCCGATGCCGTCTTCGCGATGGTCAGCAACACATGCTCAGCATGTCACACACGGTTCCGGACAGAGGCCAAGTGACATGAGGCGGGTTATTGCAGGTGCTGTCGGGCTTGCCCTCGTAGGTACGGCCGCGACGGCAGCGCTGGTATTTTGGCCGGTCGGCCAGGAACCGGCGAAGATCGAGTTGGCAGGCGATGTCCAGCGCGGTGCCTATCTGGCGCGCGCCAGCGGTTGCATCGCTTGTCACACGAATTTCGAGGATGGAGGTGCGCCACTTGCAGGTGGCGCACCGCTTGAGACCGACTTTGGAACCTTCTATCCGCCAAACCTGACGACCGATGTCCAGCATGGGATTGGGGGCTGGACCATCGAGCAATTTGCGATGGCGGTCAGGCAGGGTGTGTCGCCCGATGGCAAGCCGTACTACCCGACCTTCACCTATCCGTTTTACGCCGACTTCTCGGACCAGGACATCGCCGATCTCTGGGCGGCGTTTCAGACGGTGGCCCCGGTTGCCGTATCCGCTCCGCCTCACGAGGTCGCGTTTCCCTTCGATCAGCGGTGGGGGCTGAAGCTTTGGCGAGCCGCATACCTAGACGACCCGCAGACAGAGCCGGTCGAAGGTAGGAGCGATGAGTGGAACCGGGGCCGAGAGCTTGTGCGCGGCGCCGCTCATTGCGGCGCCTGCCACACGGGTCGCAATCTTGCCGGTGCCCGAATCGCAAGCGCGGTCTTTGCAGGCAACGATGCGCTGCCCGGCAAAAACAAGGCCCCGTCCATCCTTCCAGAGGATCTGGAGAACCGCGGCTGGACCGTCGCGAACTTGTCCTATGCCCTGCAAAGTGGTGTCACGCCTTCGGGCGATGTCTTCGGAGGAAGCATGGGCGAAGTCGTGCAAAACGGGACCCGTTTCCTGTCCAGGGACGACTTGCGCGCTATGGCGACATATCTTCTGGACAGCGATCTCGCGCCCGAAGATGAATTTGCCTCCATACCCGCTCCCGGGCCAAAGCTGGACTGACATGATGGGGCGCGAGAGCGCCCCATCCATTCAAAGGATGACTAGAGAATGAACACGAGGCGGGAATTCCTGAGACACGGCGCGGCAACGATCGCGGCTCTGACCCTGCCCGTTTCGGCGCGTGCCAAAACCGGGTCGTTCACGGAACTCACGGCGCGCCCGGCTTCGACGCAGTTGGCACCCCCATCCTACCCCAAGACAGACATCTGGGGCTACGACGGCATGATGCCCGGCCCCGAACTGCGGATCGCTCGGGGTGCGCGAGTGCAGCGGTCGTTCCGGAACGCATTGCCCGAGGCTAGCTCTGTCCATTGGCACGGCATCCGTATCGACAACGCCATGGATGGGGTGGCAGGACTGACTCAACCCGCCGTGGAGCCGGGTCAGGCCTTCGACTACGATTTTGTCGCGCCGGATGCGGGCACCTATTGGTACCATGCCCACAACCGATCGGTTGAACAGGTCGCGCGCGGCCTTTACGGCGCGCTGATCGTCGAAGAGGATGAGGCACCGGAAGTGGACCGGGAAGAAGTGCTTATCCTCGACGACTGGCTGCTCGATCCGGAGACAGCCCAGATCAATCCTGATTTCGACTCCGTCCATGATCGCAGCCACGCTGGCCGTCGAGGCAATTTCATTGCGACCAACGGGCGCCCTGATTTTTCACTCGGAGTGCGGCAGAACGAACGGCTGCGCCTGCGACTGATCAATGCCGCCAACGCTCGGATCTTCGTCTTGTCACTGGCCGGACTGGAGGGGTGGAGCATTGCGCTGGACGGAATGCCCCTGGCGAGGCCGGAACGGCTGACTGAGGCGCTCATCCTCGGTCCGGGTCAGCGCGCCGACCTGATCGTCGACGTGACCGCACACCAAGGCGAGACCGCTCATCTGGTCCGGGTCGAGGACCAGGAGGGCTTTTCGCAGGTCGCGTTTCCCGTCAGCGGCTTGGCATCGGCCACCCGGCGCGGCAAGCCCGCTGCCCTGCCCCGCAACCCGAAGATGGAGATCGGGGGCCTCGAAGACGCCGTTTCGGTGCGACTGAACATGCAAGGCGGGGCTATGGGGACGCTCGACGCAGCGGTCCTCGATGGAGAGCGCAAGTCTTTTAGGGAACTTGTCGATGCGAACCAGTTCTGGGCATTTAACGGCACCATCGGAATGACCGAGACACCGCTTGCCGAACTCGCACTCGGCCAGACTGCCAAATTCGAAATCTACAACGACACGTCCTTCCCCCACGCAATGCACTTGCACGGAATGCATTTCCGCGAGATCGGTCAGGACGGCACCTTCGGTCCGCTTCGCGATACGCTGATGATGTTCGGGGGCGAGACCAGGACGATCGGCTTCATCGCCGACAATCCGGGCGACTGGCTATTCCATTGCCACATGCTCAGCCATGCGGCCTCCGGCATGATGACTTGGGTCAGGGTGGCGTGATGGGCAGATATCTTGCCATTTCAGCAATAGTCTTGAGCGCGGCGGCGGTTGGAGGCTGGCTTATGACACAGGCCGATGCTCAGACCGAAGCCACACCCGAAACCTTCGATATCGTCCGGGGCGAAACGCTTTACGCGGAGTATTGTGCGGCCTGCCACGGAGCGGACCTGGAGGGCCAGCTCGATTGGCGATCGCCCGGCCCCGATGGCGTTTTGCCCGCACCGCCCCATGATGAGACCGGGCATACCTGGCACCATGCCGATAGCGTTCTTTTCGACTACACGAAACTCGGGGGCAAGGCGGCACTCGTGCGTCAGGGCGTCGACTTCGAAAGCGGAATGCCCGGTTTCGACGAAAAGCTCTCGGACGCAGAAATCTGGGACGTCATCGCCTACATCAAATCCACCTGGCCCGAGCGCCAGCGCGCCATTCAGGCCGAACGAAGCGCCCAGACGCAATAGCGGAAAGGAACTGAAATGCGATCGATCAAAATCGCGGCAATCACGCTGGGTCTTACCCTCGGTCCCTTTCAGTCGACCGCGCAGGATCTGACTGAAGAGCGGATCAAGGAGCTGGCACTGCAAGCTATTAGGGAAAACCCGCAGATCATAATGGAAGCAGTGCAGCTGCTGGAAGCCGAGCAAGCGGCCGCTCAGGCCGATGCGCAAGCAGAGGTGCTGAAGAACCAGCGGGAACTGCTTGAACGCGACCCGAACGCACCGGTTCTCGGCAATCCCGACGGAGATGTCACCGTCGTCGAGTTTTTCGACTACAACTGCCCCTATTGCAAACGCGCCATGGCCGAGGTCCAGGGGTTGATCGCCGCAGACCCCAACGTCCGGTTGGTCTACCGCGAATGGCCGATTTTAGGCGAAGGCTCGGTGTTTGCCGCAAAGGCCGCGTTGGCGGCGCGCGAACAGGGCAAGTACGAGGAGTTCCACTGGGCCCTGATGGGGATGCAGGGACGCGCCGAGGAAGCTTCGGTATTGCGAGTCGCGGAAGATATCGGCCTGGATGTCGAACGGCTTCGCGCCGACATGGATGCGCCCGAGATCCAGGAACATATCGCCACGTCGATGCGACTGACGCAGGCGCTCGGTTTCAATGGAACGCCATCGTTCGTCATCGGTGACAACCTCATTCCCGGGTTCGTGGAAGAGGAGCATCTAAGATCGGCTGTCGACGATACCCGCAGCGGCCGTTGACCGGCGCGGCCCCTTGAACCCGGCAACGGGCGGACCGGCGCCGCCCGCGTGTCAGGTTTCTGCAGGCGTGGCTACCTCGTAGCCGGCACCCCGTATCGCCTCGGACAGGGCACGGTCGCTCAGAAAGCTCTCAACCGAAACAGTGCGGGTGGGCAGTTCGCATGAAACGGTCGCTGTCGGGTCAATGGCCTTGATCGCCTTCTCGATCGCGGCGGTGCAATGTCCGCAATTCATGCCTGGAACATTAAAGCTCGTCATTTGCGTCTCCTTCTCTCTTCGCATCAGGTGAGTGCTTCCAGCACGGGAAGGTCAAGGGTCGAAGAAAAACTATCTTGCAGGGTTGACCTTCCAGTCAGTGGAAGCCCTAGTTATGTCTCGAGTGACAAGGAGATCATGATGCCCGCCACGCAAAGTCTGCGCCTTTCTGTCCAGAATATGTCCTGCGCGTCTTGCGTCCAGCGGGTTGAGCGCGCGCTTTCGGCTGCGACCGGGATCGAGGAGGTCAACGTGAACCTGGCGGCTGAAACGGTGCAGGTTCGGATCGGGTCCGACGCCCATATCCCCGCGGTGATCGGGGCGCTGGAGCGGGCAGGCTATCCCGCCCGGACCCGAAGCGTTCGCCTGAACGTGTCGTCCATGTCCTGCGCATCCTGCGTGGGACGTGTCGAAAAGGCACTAGCGGCTGTGCCTGGGGTGCTCGGCGTCAATGTCAACCTCGCATCGGAATCTGCGACCGTGACCTTTGCCGAAGGCGCGGTGAGTCTGGAAGACCTGCTCAGGGCGGCCGGGGATGCTGGATACCCCGCCGAAGCTGCGGACGACGCCAGCCCCGAAGACCGTGGCGCGCGCAAGGAAGCCGAAGCGCGCGACCTCGCCCGCAGGACAATGTTCGCAGCGGGGCTTGCCTTGCCGGTTTTCCTGCTGGAAATGGGCGCGCATCTGGTGCCGGGGATGCACGATCTGATCGGACAGACGATCGGACATCAGGCAAGCTGGACGATCCAGTTCGTGCTGACCAGTATCGTTTTGGCCTGGCCGGGTCGCCACTTCTACACCTCCGGCTTTCCGGCCCTGCTGAAAGGCGCGCCCGACATGAACAGCCTCGTCGCCGTGGGCACGGGGGCGGCCTGGCTCTATTCCGTCACTGCGCTCTTTGCCCCCGCCCTGTTGCCTGAGGGCACCCGCGCCGTCTATTTCGAGGCGGCGGCCGTGATCGTCGTGCTGATCCTGCTGGGCCGCTGGATGGAGGCGCGCGCCAAGGGACGTACCGGCGCCGCGATCCAGAAACTGTTGGGGCTCCAGGCCCGGACGGCGCGGGTGTTGGTCGACGGCGAGGCGAAAGACGTGGCCATAGAGCGGATCCGGACCGGCGATATCCTGATCGTGCGCCCCGGAGAACGCGTCGCGGTGGATGGCGAGGTGACCCAGGGCATCGCGCATGTGGATGAAAGCATGATCACCGGCGAACCTGTCCCGGTCAGCAAGGCGCCCGGCGACGCCGTCACCGGCAGCACGGTCAATGGTGCCGGTAGTTTCCACTTCCGCGCTACCCGCGTCGGTGCCGACACCACCTTGGCGCAGATCATCCGCATGGTCGAAGAGGCGCAGGGTGCCAAGCTGCCGATCCAGGGTATGGTGGACCGCATCACGCTATGGTTCGTGCCGGCCGTCATGGCGTTGGCGACGCTGACCGTACTGGTCTGGCTGACGGTCGGCCCCTCACCCGCGCTGTCCTACGCTCTGGTGGCCGGCGTGTCGGTGCTGATCATCGCCTGCCCCTGCGCGATGGGACTGGCCACGCCCACCTCGATCATGGTCGGAACCGGCCGCGCCGCCGAGATGGGTGTGCTGTTTCGCAAGGGCGACGCGCTGCAAGAACTGACCGGTGTGGACGTAGTCGCGCTCGACAAGACCGGAACGGTCACGGAGGGCCGCCCGGAACTGACCGACCTGGTGCTGACCGAGGGCTTCGACCGCGCCGAGGTGCTGGCGCTTATCGCGGCAGTCGAGTCGCTGTCGGAACATCCCGTTGCCGAAGCGATCGTGCGCGCGGCGAAAGCCGAGGGGTTCGTTTCGCAGGACGTCCGGGGATTCGAATCGATTACGGGCTATGGCGTACGAGCCAAGGTCGATGGGCGCGACGTACTGGTTGGCGCGGATCGGTTTATGCAGCGAGAAGGGATTTCTCTGGGCGCGCTGACCGGGCAAGAAACCCGTCTCGCTGCGTCTGGGCGCACGGCGCTATATGCCGCGGTGGACGGACGGATTGCTGCCGTGATCGGCGTTTCCGACCCGGTCAAGCCGGCCAGCCGCGCAGCCATCGCCGCGCTGCACGATCTAGGCCTGAAGGTCGCGATGATCACCGGCGACAAACGCGAGACGGCCGAGGCGATCGCCCGGGAAACAGGCATCGACCATGTGATCGCAGGCGTCCTGCCCGACGGCAAGGTCGCGGCACTGGAGGAACTGCACGCATCCAGCAGCCAGATCGCCTTTGTCGGCGACGGGATCAACGACGCACCGGCGCTGGCCCATGCGGATGTGGGCATCGCCATCGGCACCGGCACCGATGTCGCCATCGAGTCCGCCGATGTCGTCCTGATGTCGGGCGACCTGCGCGGCGTGGTAAACGCGTTCGAGGTCTCTGGCAGGACCATGCGCAACATTCACCAGAACCTGTTCTGGGCCTTCGGGTACAATGTCGCCCTGATCCCCGTGGCCGCCGGGGCGCTGTTCCCCCTGTTCGGCCTGCTGCTATCGCCGGTCCTGGCGGCCGGGGCAATGGCTCTCAGCTCGGTCTTCGTTCTGACGAATGCCTTGCGTTTGCGCCGCGTCAGGCCAGCAATGGTCGAGACGAAATCAATGATCTCTGGCGATGCTATTCCTGTCACGCCCACCCCTGTCGCCGCTGAATAAGAAGGAGCATGCAATGAACATCGGAGACGTCGCCAGCCTGTCGGGGCTGCCCGCGAAAACAATCCGCTATTACGAGGACATCGGTCTTGTGAAGCCGCTGCGCAGCACGAATGGTTATCGCACATTCCGTGAAAGCGATGCACACAAGCTGGCCTTTCTCGGCCGCGCCCGCGCGCTGGGGTTCAGCATAGAGGACTGCCGCAGCCTGCTTGCGCTTTATGACGATGAAGATCGTGCCAGCGCCGAGGTCAAGGAGATCGTCGAGCAGCATCTCGACCGGATTGACGAAAAGATTGCCGAGCTGACGGAAATGCGCGCGACGCTCGCACATCTTGTCGATGCATGCGCCGGGGATCATCGCCCGGACTGTCCGATCCTTGCGGATCTCGCCATGGAGTGCAGCAAGGAAGACCAACTAGAGAAATCAGCGTAGCCGGGTCGCCGTCGTTGACCTGGGCAATCCTCTTTGCGGTCCTGCTTTTTGGTATGAGTGGGCTCATACATGTTCGCGCGATGTCCCTGGTGATGAGTGTCACCAAACGCGCTTCTCTTTCCCGGTCGGGCAATCTGTTGGTTGCACTTTATTCTCTGGCGATCGCCCACATTCTTGAAGCTGGTCTCTATGCTGTTGGATTCAGTATGGGCGACAGCATTGGAATCGGTGGTTTCGCCCAAGCGAATGTGGAAACATTTATGGACGTCTTCTATTTCTCCGTCGTCAATTACTCGTCATTGGGGCTTGGCGATATTTATCCCACGGGTCATTTGCGATTTCTTGCCGGTGTCGAGGCATTGAATGGCTTCCTTCTGATCAGTTGTTCTGCGTCGACGATCTTTCTTGTCGTTACAAGAGACCGACAATAATCCGTCAATCCGCTCGCACCTGTCGGTAAAGAGTTTCGGAACCTTCCAGCGCTGGAAGGACGTTATCCGTGTGTCTTTTGCTATGTCCAGAGGGGAGAGCGCCTATGTCATATTGGAGATTTGCCGCGATGATCGCGACTTCGACGGTCGTGATGTTCGGTTTGATGTATCTCAATACCTATCTCCTGACCCATGTGTTCTGGTCCGAGACCCGCGTCTATATGGCTCTGTTGATGGGTGCGACCATGGCGATCATCATGCTTGCTTTCATGCAGTCGATGTATTCCAGCAAGGCGATCAATGCCGCGATCTTCGGCGGTGCGGCGATTGCCTTCGCCGCCTCGCTCTGGCTCGTCCGTAGCCAGGTCACGGTCGGTGACACCAGTTTCATGCGAGCGATGATCCCGCACCACTCGATTGCGATCATGACCTCGAGCCGGGCGAACATCTCGGATCCCCGCGTCCGCAAGCTCGCCGACGAAATCATCTATGCCCAGGACAAGGAAATCGCCGAGATGCGTTATCTCATCGACAGCATTGAGGCTTCCGGTGACGCGACCGAAACCGCCGAGCCCTCAAGCCCCCAAGTCGTAAGTCTCGATCAGGCTCTGTCCACGGCGCATGTCGCGGTATTGGATCCCGGCTTCCTGACCGATGAGGATATCGCGGCGCTATTCCCCGCTGGAGCAGCTTGCACATTCAGTTACACCACCGGCAGCCGACCCGCACTCGCGATAGGCGAAGTGGACGGGCAGACCGCTGGCCTGATCAAACTCAGCGGGGATCTCGTTCGCGTCGATGCGGCCTCGGCGACCGAGTTCGGCACCGGCGGCCTGACAATTCGCATTGGCGCGCCGGGTGACAGCACGGACACCCTCGGATCGGCCAGACCAGACCCCGCCGAAGCGGATATGATACTCGACCTCGATGCCGGACTGAGCGCCGGCTACCGGGGCTTCTACAGCTGCGGCGGATAACCAAACGAGAGAGGTGCGACATGGCCGACACGACTCCCATCAAGACCGCGACGCTCTACAGGATGGTCATGCCCGACCATCTCTGCCCCTACGGCCTGAAATCCAAGGATCTGCTGGAGCGTGAGGGATACGATGTCGCTGATCACCACCTGACAACCCGCGACGAGACCGACGCCTTCATGGAGAAGCACGGTGTCGAGACGACACCCCAGACCTGGATCGGGGATGAACGAATCGGCGGATACGACGATCTGCGCGCGCATTTCGGCAAGGATGTGAAGGAAGAGGACGAAACCAGCTACCAGCCGGTCATCGCCATCTTCGCGGTCGCTTTCCTGATGGCGCTCGGCCTCAGCTGGGCCATGTTTGGCGCGATCCTGACCTTGCGCGCCTTCGAGTGGTTCATCGCCATCTCGATGTGCTTCCTCGCGGTGCAGAAACTGCAGGATGTCGAAAGCTTCTCGACGATGTTCTTAAACTACGACCTGCTCGCTCGCCGCTGGGTGCGCTATGGTTATGTCTACCCGTTCGGCGAGGCTTTCGCCGGCATCCTGATGGTGGCAGGCGCGCTGACCTGGATATCGGCCCCGGTGGCGCTCTTCATCGGCACGGTCGGCGCGGTTTCGGTCTTCAAGGCGGTCTATATCGACAAGCGCGAACTGAAATGCGCCTGCGTCGGCGGCGGCAGCAACGTGCCGCTGGGGTTCGTGTCGCGAACCGAAAACCTCATGATGATCGCGATGGGGATCTGGATGCCGCTGAAAGAATACGTGCTGGGCTGGTAGCCGGGCGGCCGATTTGCGCCGCCCGGCTCCTATTCATGCCCGCGACCGAAGCTGCTACTGAAGCTGCGTCACCGTCAACTTGCCGTTGAACCGCTTGGCGAGAAACAGAATCTCAGAACCCTCGGTAAGCGACTTGAGTATCGCCGGGTCGGCGACCCGGCACACCATCGTCATCGCCGGCATACCCAACTCGACGACCTCCTCGTGGATTATGGTCACTTTGCCCGCCGCGCCTCGATTTTCTTCACGTCTCCTTTGGTGAATGTTTCGGCTGCCGCGTAACCCGCCAGGCCGACTGACATAGGCCCGGCAGGTGCGGAGTGGTCAGGTTTTTCATGTGAAGTACCTTCGGTTGATACGGTTATCTGTTGTCTTGAGCCCCAGGATTTCGTCGTGACAATTTCTTGGTGGCCAGCGCAACCGGTCGAAGTCGCAGAGGCCTAGCTGCGTGCGTCATGTCCGAAGCCATGCTGCCCAAGCTTGGTTCTCGTCGATCTGTGCTTGCCTTGTGAGCGAATGGTTGCTTCTCAGTTTAACTGTCCGCGGCATCAGCAATGCCGGCGCGACTAGTTCTTTCTGCGAATTCTCGCTCATGACCGACCGAGCCGCCGCGCTCTCTCCGCCATCCGCGTTATCTGTCCGCCGCTTATCCTTGCGGTAACTGCAACCGCCGAAGGAGCTTTAGCTGTTGCGCGCCCCACCATCTCCCCGGTGGTCAGCGCCCCGATCCGCGACCGCCCCTGAACGCCTGAAGTATTGACCAAACCTCGGACCACTCCGGCAGCCCCACCAAACGCATTCGGCCCTGCCACCACCATGAAATTCCCCGACAGCCCCCGCACGATCAGCGGCGTCGCCGCAACGAACCCCTTGGCCAGGAACACCATGACGAAGAACGGGATGAGCGATCCGATATTGGTGGCGGAGCCCGGATCTCCGAGCTGGGCGAGCAAAGCATTGGCCATGCCGACGACAGTCGAGAACATGGCGGCGATGACGACCGGGTAGAACGCATAGCTGACGGTCGTCGAGACCCAACGGTGGAAGAAATCCTTGGTCGCCTCGAAGAGCGAGAATGCGATCATCACCGGCGCGAGGCCGAGCATCAGGGTCAGCATCATCTTCGCAAAGATCAGCACGATGCCGGTCATGAAGCCGAGGAGGCTCAGGAGAACGAGCCCGATACCGCCTAGGATCGCGCCGGTCATCCAGTTCAGGTTGCTTCCGATGGCGTTCAGATATTGGCTGAACTTCTCGATCAGGAAGTCAAATTCAGTAGCAAAGTAGGTGGCCCCTGCCCCACCGCCCCCCACGGACGAGATCAGTGCGCCCGCAACATAGTCCAAGCCTCCGATCACCGCGTTGGCGACCGCATTGAACTGGACCCAGTTGAAGGCGAATAGCCCGACAAGCATCAACTTCATGAGGTACCAGAAGAAGCTCGCGCCATCCATGCTGCGGTACTGGAAGGCCATGTTGATGAAGAGCCCGATGGCCGAGAGGGTCACCATCAGCAGGACGATCGTGCCGATATTGCTCGCGACCGCCCCGAACTGGGACTCCGCGGCATCGGCGAGGAAGGCGTCCGCCGTTCCGACCATCCAGCTGACGACGCCCATTACCAGTTGCCTTGGGATTCACAGATCGGTCGTACGCTGGCTTCCAGCGACTTGCGTGTATCGACCCACTCAAGCCGCAGTGCGGTGTGATCTGGTTGTGGCAGTGCATCGAACCGTTCTTGGTACTCTTTGTCAGCACCATCCCATTCCGGGAAACGTACCTCGCAGGAACAGTCTCCAGTTTCTGCGATCCGCTCCCAAGCCCTCAACTCGTAGAGATCCATCATCGTCACCGCCTTGTAGGCTTCGCGGGGATGCAGTTCATCCATCCAGGCGGGGCGCGCGGGACGGTCGTTACAGATGCGGAACTGCTGCGGCGCCATGTCGACCGTGAGGTCGGTCGACACATCGGGCGCGCCCTCGGCCCATGCCGGACCGGCACCAAGAACGACAAGGATGGCAATGTTGGGAAGGCGCATGGGGTATCCTTTGATTGTCACTGACCCGGGTCTTCGGTCTGGCCGGGCAGGTAGAATTCGGTGATGCCGCGCGCGCCCTTGTGGCGGCCGGCCTGGATGATGACGTCGATCGAGCCTTCGATGTAGCGGATCATGTCGGTGTAGGTCAGGGGCAGATCGGTCTTCAGCGCGGCGATGGCAAGCCGTCTCACCGCGAGCTGGGGGGTTTCCGCGTGGAGCGTTGTGAGCGAGCCGCCATGGCCGGTGTTGATCGCCTCGAGGAAGGTCATGGCCTCTTTGCCCCGGACCTCGCCGAGCACGATGCGGTCGGGCCGCATCCGCAGGGTCGAGGTCAGGAGCTGGTCGGCGCCGCGCGTATCGCTTTCCCGATCCGAGATCAGAGTCACTGCGTTCGGCTGTCCGGGCCGTAACTCGGCCGCCTCCTCGATAGTGACGATCCGCTCCGCGTCCGGGACGAGGGAGAGGATCTTCCGTGCCGCGACGGTCTTACCGGTCGAGGTCCCGCCAGAGACGATCATATTGAGCTTATTTTCCACGCAGAACCTGAGCGCCGCGTCAATGTCGCCCGTTGCCACGACCTCGCGTAGGGCGAGGTTCCGCTCGCGCCGCAGCGCCTCGAGGCTGGTCTCCTGGTCGAAGAGATAAGCGAGTTTGATCTCTTCCAGCGGCAGGCTCGAGAAGAACCGGAGCGAGATCGAGAAGCCGCCCTCGACGGCAGGCGGCTGGATCACTTGGGCGCGGATCGGGCGGTCCCGGTAGAGGATGCTGACCGAGACGATGGGTTTCTTCTGGCTGAGCGTCGTGCCCGCGGCCGAGGCGATCTGGTTGCCGAGATCCTTGATGGCGGTCTGGCTCAAGGGCGTGCCGAGCGCGGACATGAAATGATCGCCGTGGAACTCACCCCAGGTGCTGCCGTCGGGGTTGATGCAAATCTCGATCACGTCCGGACGGCCGATCGCGGGCGCCAGCGCATCGAGCGAGGCTTCGAGGTAGCTCGCCGCCATGTCAGAAGATCTCGAGGTCGCGGTCGACCATGACGGTGATCCGCGTGCCCTGGTCGACATGGATGACCGGCTTGATCGCGAGGTAGTCCTGCATGAGCGCGGCAGAGCCGAAGCGTTCGGCGAAGCGCGTGTCGACGAAACCCGTGGTACCGGAACGCCCGAGTTCGTCCCCGCCATAGGCGCTGATCTGGACCGACTGGTTGTCGGGCAGGATGATCCGGTCCCAGGCCACCATCACCCGGGATTGTGCCAGCGCCACGTCCGATCGGTAGCGCCCGATCAGCCGCGACCCGCGTGGGATCAGGACGCGGGAGCCGTCGAAGGCATGCACGTCCTCGGAGACGATGGCCCGGATCGCGCCGGGTAAGCTGCTGTCGAGCGCGGTCTCGGTCACCGCCTGGATCATCGTGCCCTGCGGCACGGTGTGGGACGGGTTGGCGATCACCTCCGCGCGCGTCACCTCGGCGACCTGCGCACCGGACCGGACGAAGGTCTCGTCGGCGTTCAGCCGGGCCTCGATGGCCCCGTCCCTGGGCCCGTTCCCGGCCCCGGAGAAGGCGATCATTGGTGAGGCGATGCGTTCGGCGCGGGCCTCGGCTTCCGCCGCGCGGCGGCGTTCGAGCTCGGCGAGACGCAGCTCTTCCTCGGTGGGCCCGAGCGCGGCCGGTGCTGGCTGTTGCAGCTGCGCCAGTTCCAGATCCATACGCATCTGTTCCAGCGCCCGGTCGCGCTCGGTCAGCTGCCGCTCGAAGGCGCGGCGGGACTCTTCGCCCGCTGCCTGCAGCGCCGCGATCTGCGCGGTCAGATCGGCGATGGCGGCATCGGCGGCGGCGGACGATGGCTCCGCCTCCTTGGCCAGGAGCGCATCGAGTTCGGCCCGGACCGCCGCAAGAGCTTCCGCCAGAGCGCGCTCGGTCTCGGACGGTCCGGCGTCCGCCGGTGTCGGCTCCGGGGTCCGGACCGGCAGGACGGCGGGCACCAGGTCGCCGAAGCCCGACCCCTGGTCCTGGAACTCGGCCGGCGCGGCGGTCGGCATCGGTGCCGACCCCTCGGGCTGGAACGCGGCATAGGCGAGACCGCCCAGACCCGCGATCCCGAGCACGCCGAGAAGGGCCGTGACCGGGGACGGGCGCCGGACCCCCGCCTTCTTCCCACTCGCGCCTTCGAGCGCGGCAAGACGGGCCGCGAGATCGTCGGGCTCGTTGCTCATGCGCCCGCTCCCCTGCGGCCTAGCTCCTGGATGCAGACCACCTCGTCGCCGAGGCGCAGCACCCATTCGGAGTTCACGCCGGAGACCCGGATCACGCCATCCGCCTGCGCCTGGCTGTTGACCGAGCGCTCCGCGCCGCGGGCGTGACGGAAGATCGCCGGGACGGGCGCGTTCCGCGCGAAGCGGAAATAGGTGAAAGTGCCATCGTCCCAGACCGAGAGTGGTGTGAACTCGCGCTGCGCGCTCGCGCCGTAATTGGCATTGGGCGCGGCGGCCGCCACCGCCTGCCGGGGTGCGTTGCGGTTTTCGGGGTAGCGGAACTGCACGACGTAATGCGGGGTCTCGCGTGCCTCGACGACATGGAAGTAGTAGGAGCGCCGGTTGGTGTAGACGGTGATATTGGTGGCAACGCCCGAGGCCACGGGTTTGATCGCGAAGGCGCGCCCGCCCGGGACCGCGTCGAACTGGAAGCCGACGGTGTCGCCGGCGATGATCGAGCGGATGGTCTCGCCCTCGCCGAACTCGACCGTGGTCACGCGGGTGAGGCTGGTGACGACGCGGAACACCTGGCCGTCCACCCAGGTCGCGATCCGGACGCGGCTGTCATGGGCACCCCGACCGGGCGTGGTTTCGGCCCAAGCGGGGAGTCCGGCAGAAACCGCCGCGGCGAGGAAGAGGCCGGATAGGGAAAGGCGGGTCGTCATTCGGCGCGGTCCGATCTGATGGCATATTGCGTGACGGTGAAGCCGAAGGGGTTCTGCCAGACCTCGTCGAGGACGCGCGGGGTCTCGGGGTGGAACTCGAACATCAGCGTGGCGGTGAAGGCGCCGTCCTGCACGCCCTGCGGGCCGGTCAGGCGCTTGCGCAGGCGCACCTGCGCGCGGTTCTCGCCGATGAGGGTGATGCTGGCGATCTCGACCGCCATCTCGGCCCCAGCCCCATAGCGGGTCGGCGGATAGGATTCCTGTCCGCTGGTCCAGGTCGCGCGCATGCTGGCCTCGGCCGCGCCCTTAGATTGTGCCAGCACCCGGCGCACGCGCAGGTCATTGTCGAGCTGGTTGTAGGTCTCGCGGTCGGTGATGTAGCGGTAGATCTGCGCCTCGATCACCGCGGGACGCTCGGCGAGCGTCACGGTCTGGACGGCGGCGTTCGGCAGGGCGAGACCAGTGGCCGGATCGAAGGGGACGACGACCGGGGGCGGGACCTCGATCAGAAGGGCGACGGCGGCGGCCGAGAGGCAGCCCAATACGCCGAAGACCGCGCCGCCGATGCCGATCTTGCGCCAGGTCTCTTCGCGCCGCAGCGCGCCATAGACCAGTTCCTCCTCGACGATCGCGTCGATGCCCGTTCCCATCGTCATGGACGAAGTTCCGGCAGGGTGAAGTCCATGTAGCGGCGTTCCTCGGCGATGGTCGCGGCATCGACCACGCCCGCATTGCCCGCGCCGACGGTCTGGATCGCCTCGAGCTCCCACATCCGGGTCATCGCGATGGCAAGTTCGGCAGTCACCCGGGTGTTGTGATCCATCGACTCTTTCAGATCGGCCATGTCCGGGATCATCTCCACCAGGCGCTCGACGCGTTCCAGCGACTGCGCGGCCTCGGCATGGCTGTTCTGCGCCGCGGCCGAGAGCACGGCCCCGGTGGTGGCGCGGGTGGCCACCCCTTGCGCGCCGGGGCTGCCGCTGCGGGCGATTTCGGCAAGGCTGTCCTCGTCGAAGCCGGCGCTCGCCAGCGCGGTCTCCATCTGGGTGCGAAGCGGTCCGGCGGAGGAGCCGAGGAGCGCGCTCCAGTCGCCCTGCTGGATGCCGGTAATCAGATCGCCGATGTCGGAGAAATCCGCCTCGAGCAGCCCGTCGAGATCACCACCCATGAAAAGACCCAGGATGCGATCCCGCGCGCCGGTGAGCGAGGCATACATCTGGTTCAGCTGGTCGAGTTGCTGCTGCACGAGATCGAGCTGTTCGAGGAGCGTGTCCAGCTGGTCGGTCTGGATCCCGAAATCCTGCAGCATCTGCTGCAGCTGGCGGATTTCCTGGGCGATGTTCTGGGTGTCGACGGTCGGCACGCCCTGGGCGATGACAGGCACGGGCGCCATGCCTATCGTCACGGCCACCGCCGCGGCGGTCCCGAACAGAATTCTCCGTGCGCGCGGGAAGGTCGTCCTCATCGCAAAGTCTCCAAACTGAAATCCATGTATTGCCGCTCGGCGGCCAAAGCCGCGGCGAGCGCGATCTGCTCGGCGCTCATCGGCTCGGTCCGTGCCGCCTTGAGGCGGGTGCGGATGGCGACGAGGCGTGCCAGTTCCGCGCGGGCATAGGTGTTGAGCGCCAGCGCCTCGTGAAGGTCTTCCGTCTCGCCGATCCGCTCGATGATGTCCTGCACCCGAAGGGCCGCGGCCCGGACCGAGACCATCGAATAGTCGCCATAGACCCCGGAGCCATGCGCCGAGAGGCTGAAACTCGCATTGGCGAGAAGGACCGGATCGATGGTGCCGAGAGCGTCGATCCCGCCGACCGCAGTGAGGTAGCGGTTGTACTGTTCGGGGATGACCACGACGTAGTGCTGGGTTTCCGAGAAGGGCGGCACGCCGCCGTAATCCTGCACGTTGCCGGGACCCGCGTTATAGGCCGCAAGCCCGTGGATGATGTTGCCGCCGAACATGTTCAGCATCTGCGCGAGGTAGCGCGCGCCGCCGGTCACCTGCAGGTAGGGATCGTCGTAATAGGCGGGGTAGATGCCGAGATCGGAGGCCGTGCCGGGCATGATCTGGGTGAGGCCGAAGGCGCCCACGGGAGAGCGGGCACCGATCTGGAACCGGCTCTCCTGCCAGATCAGCGCCTGGAGGAGGCAGCGCCATTGCACCAGCGACAGTCCGGCGCGCGACACGCCCTGTAGGGAGAAGGTGTCGCGCGCCGCGCGGATGATCAGCTCCTCGATCCCCTCGCGAGCGTCGCCGAACATACGTGCCGCGGCTGGATTGCCATCCTCGGCGCCATAGACCACGGCGGCGGAGGTCTCGGAGCCCCTGCCCGCCTCCAGTCCCGCGATGGTAGCAGAGACATCGGTTCCGCCCAAGCTTGTCGCTTCGACGAGATCGTTCAGCGCCGCGAGCTGCTGGCGTTCGATCTCGGGACACGCGAGCGCGGCGAAGGCGAGAAGGGGAGGAAGCCGGCGCAACATGGATCAGTCCGCGTGCCCGAGCGCGGTGAAGGTGCAGGAGCTATCGGCCCGCGTGACCGCAGCGCCCTTGGTCGAGACCCGCGGAGCGCTCGCGGTCTCGGCCCGGAAATTGAAGCAGTTGGCCGTCGCGGGCCGGTATTCGGCGCAGGCCGACAGGGTGAGCCCGAGGGCGAGAAGCCCCAGGCGCAGCGTGGTCGTTCTGTTCATCATGTTCTCCAGAATTCCGGGCGGTCGCGGTAATCGCTGCCCACCAGTTCCTCGCCCTTTTCCATCCCGCCGAGGATGGTCACGAGCGGCCCGAGGCTCGAGAGATCAGCATCGATCACCACCGAGCCACGGTCGTCGCGGACCAGTGCCAGCCGCGAGGACGAGCCGACGCCCAGAAGGATGTCGAGTTCCTTTTCCGAGAGACCCAGCATGGCGTAATCGGCCTCGCTGGCGCGGATGTTGGGCAAGAGGATCTGCGTCGGCACCGCCTCGACGATGGTCTTGCCGGTGCGGGTGCGTTCGAGCTGGCTCGCGTATTGGGTCATCATCACGACGACGGCGTTCTGTTTCCGGGCGGTCACCAGCCAGTTCGACAGCCGCTCGGCAAAATAGGTGTTGTCGAGCGCCTTCCAGGCCTCGTCGATCAGGATGACGGTGGGCTTGCGGTCCTCGATCACGCGCTCGACGCGCCGGAAGAGATAGGACAGCACCGCCATGCGCTCCCGCTCGCTCTCGGAGTCGAGGATGCCGGTCAGGTCGAAGCCGGAGATGTCGCCGGCGAGGCTGAATGTGTCGTGCGGGTTGGCACCGAAGATCCAGCCGTAGCGGCCTTGGGACGTCCATTCCTGCATGCGCTCGAAGAGATCGCCCTCGTCGTCGGTCGAGACCAGCAGCGAGGCGAAATCCGACCAATTGCGGAGGCCTTGATGACTGGCCGAGGCGTTCTGGCGCACGACCTCCTGCAGCCGGTTGGTCTGCACCGGGGTGAGCGGGCGGTCGCGACGTTCGAGGAGCGTCGCGAGCCAGTCCGCGAGCCAGGCCTGGCCGCGCGGATCGGTCTCGGTCTGCAGCGGATTGAGACCTGTGGGCCGCCCGGCCCGCACGGCCGAATAGCTGCCGCCAAGCGCCCGCACCGCCATTTCCATCCCGGCGCGGTAGTCGAAGACGAAGAGCCGGGCATGCGCGCGCCGTGCCATGGCCATGAGGAAGGCCGCGAGCACCGACTTGCCGGAGCCGGGGCGGCCGAGGATCAACGTGTGCCCGCCGGTCGGCTCGCGGTCCGGCGCGCCCTGTTCGTGGAAATTGAACCGGAACCCGCCGCGTTCGGGCGTCGGGAAGAGCGTGATCGGCAGGCCCCAGGGCACATCGCTTCCGAGTTTGCCGAGAGGCGTGCGATGCAGCGTCGCGAGATCCGCGAAATTGTGGTTGGTGATCGCGGCCTTGCGGCTCCGCGCCCCGGTATTGCCAGGATGCTGGGCCATGTAGTGCGCCCGGGCGCCGAAAGCTTCCGAGATCAGGTTGATGCCGGTGCTGGCGGCGATGTTGCGCACCTCGGCGCAGATATCGTCGAGCGCGGCGCGGGTCCTGGCGTAGACCGCGACGGTCATGTGATGCTCGCCGAAGATCAGGCGCTTCGATTCCAGGTCGTCCTGCGCGAGTTCCAGCTCCTCGGCGAGGCTGACCGCCCCGTCATTGGCGGCCTGCATCAGCCGCAGCTGCCGCTTGATCCGGCCGGCCATGATGTTCGAGTTGATGGGCACGAAGGAATGCGTGACGACCATGTCAACCGGCAGGTTCAGCTCGTCGAGCATCAGCGCGTCGGTCTTGGCGGGGTAGTTCTTGACCGCGAAGATCGCGCCGAATTTCTCGCCCGCCGCCCCGTCGGAGAGGCGGATGGTGGGACCGTCGAAGGTCACACGGGTGTTGGACACGTCTTCGGCGAGGATGCCGAAGCGCGAGCGCGGGAAGAGCGGATGTTCGCAGCCGGTATTGAGGCTGCCGAGGAAGCCGAGCAGTGCGCCGGAATTTGCGGACAACAGCCGGGGCTTCATCTCGTCGAAGGTGGAGAGGATGAACCCCACCACTTCGTCGAGCTTGCGCAGCCTCCGAACCGTGTCCTGCGCGAGCCGTGCCCGGGAGGCGGCGGCGAAGAACGGCAGGCCTCGCCCCGCCTCGGGGCGTTTCAGGACCGTCAGGGTCAGCGTCTTGTCGCGGAGCCCCGACGCGCGCAGATGGTTGCGCCAGCGCCGGTCGATCTCGCCCGCGAAGCCTGTGTCCTCGATTGGCGGCAAATCCACCTCGACCGCTTTCGAGACCTTGTGAAGGTAAAAGGAGAACCCTGTCCCGGCCTGCGCAACGATCCCGGCCATCAGTGCGCCGATGCGGTCGAGATGCGCGTCCTCGCTCGTGGTGCTGTTCACCCCCTCGAGCCGGATGCATTGCATGAGCTCGTTGCCGCGGGTGCGGATCGTGGTGTCGCTGACGAGGCTGACATAGGGCAGCATCTGCGAGAGACGCTTTTCGCCCGTGACCCACGGCGGCAGCGCCGTCCCGAGATCGAGATCCTCGCCGTATCCAGCATCACGGGGCATAGCTGTCGCCTCCGTGATGCTTCCGGTTCCGGGTCGGCGGCGTCTCCTGGAGCGTGATCACCAGCACATCGAGGAAGTTCGGATCCCAGTCGGCGGCTTTCCAGAGCGCGGGCCAGGCGATGCCGGCGATCAGCGCCACGACCCAGCTCTGCACCCAGAGGAAGAGGAGCGTGGAGCCGAAGAGCCAGACCATGGCATACATGATCGGCAAGCCCATGAGCTTGGGCGGCCGCTTCCGGCGGACGAAGCGGCGGCGATCCATGCCGCGGCGATCCCGGCGATCGCCACCACGACCCAGAGCGCCTGCCGGAAATCGAGGATGCCGAAGAGCCAGGACAGGAACACGCCGATCAGTGCCAGCGTGCCGATCACGATGCCCAGGGGGCCGGTGATCGCATCGACGATGCCCTGCAACAGGGTCTGCACCGGCGAGAGGTCGATGCTTTGCGCCAGCGCCGGTCCTGCGGCGACGATCAACAGGGTCGCCGCGACGGCGGTCAGGGTCTCTTGTCTTCTCACGAAATCTCTCCTCTCAGGCGCAGCATCGCGGCGGTCACTTTCGCCACATGGCCCATGGTTTCTCGGTAAGGCGGGATGCCGCCGTGGCGGTCGACAGCCTCGGGTCCGGCATTGTAGGCGGCGAGCGCCAGGCGGCTGTCGCCGAAACGGTCGAGCATCATCAACAGGTACCGCGCCGAGCCGTCGAGGTTCTGGTGCGGATCATGCGGATCGACGCCCAGAACGCGCGCCGTGTCCGGCATCAGCTGTCCGAGCCCGATCGCACCCGCGTCGCTCAGCGCGCGCGGATTGTACGCGCTCTCGATCTCGATATTGGCGCGGTAGAGAGCGGCCCAGTCGGTGACCGAGAGACCGGCACGCCGCAAGCCGGGATGACCGGCATAGCGGAAGGCGGTCGCCTCGATCGCCGCAAGAATGTCGGGATGAGCCGGAACGGGCGCGCGCGATGCGGTCTCAGTGTCCGCTTCGTCTTGCGACCGATTGGAGAAGAGAAAGAGCCGGTCGCCGGGACCCGTTGCATCGCCTGTTTGCAGGTCGGTCGATGCGTCTGGACCAGCCTGCGTGGCAGACACATCGATCAGCCGGCCGTCCTGGCCGACGGAGAAGATGAACCCGCCTGTCGTCGTCTGCGCCAGCAAGGCCGAGGGTGCGGAACAAACACCTGTACCAAGCAGGGCAAGGACCGCGAGAACGCGGCAGGCGGTGAATCCGTCAGGCCTTGGCGGCCAGAGGTTTGCCCGGGGCTTCGTGCGGAACCCGTCCGCCTTCTTCGAGCGGGATTGAGACGACGGTCGCGCCCATGTCGGCCAGGAAACTGAGTCCAGGTACCGTACCAGCTGTTGTGGCGTTTCTCGGCGCCTTCCTTGCAGACGACCTCGGCCCTGTATCCCTGGCCGAGCAATCCGCGCAGTCCGTCTTCGGTGACCACATTCGGTGCTTCTTCTATCATGACCTCCCTTGGGCCCTCCTCATCATGAGTACCGGCCCGCGGGACATTTCCACACGGGCGATACAAGACAACATAAATGACCGCAAGACGATTTCTTCATCTTGACTGGATGCTTTCGCGCACTTAGGCCCGCTATCACACAAATTCACCGATTCATACCGGCAAAGGAGTTTTGCCCTGCGCATGTTTTGTGTCGGACGCTTCAACCTGCCCGGTTTGGCGGCGATCTTCGTGCTGAGCGGTCAGATGGCAAGCGCCTGCATTGCGCCGGACCGGCCCTTCCTGCCCGAAAACCCTGAAGACGTGCGCGTGTATGCCGACCTGCTTCGGGCCGACTTCGAGGGATACATCGCCGACATCCAGGACTACTTCCGCTGCCTCGATGCCGAGCGTCAGCGCGCCTTCCTCGAGGCGCAGGAGGTCAGCCGCGACTACGGACGACTGGTCGAGATCCTAGAGTGAACAAATGTTGTTTTGTGGGTCAGACGTCGCTATCTTCAAGGCATGCCCAGACTCTCGATCGACATCACCGCGGAAGAACACCAGAAGCTCAAGGCCATCGCGGCCCTGAAGGGTCAAAGCATCAAAGAGTACGTCCTGAACAGGACGCTCGGCATCGACCAGGCTCGTCGCGGCGAGTTCTCCCAAAAATCGATCCGTGACATCCGCCGCGAAGCGCGTGAGCAAGCCGAACGATAGGTCCCAGGGTGGCGGGTTACGATCTCACGCTCGGCGCCGAGGAGGACCTGCGCGCGATCTGGTCCTACACCTATGAAACCTGGGGCGCCGATCAGGCCGACAGGTATCTCGATCAGATCGAGGCCTGCTGCGATGCGATGGCAGCGGGACGTGCGCGGTCGAAGACTCTGGATCAACTGCCGGAAGACGTCCGCATTTTTCGCTGCGAGCATCACTACGTCGTCTGGCTCGTCGCGCCGCGCCCGATCATTCTCGCCGTCCTGCATGAACGCATGGATTTCGTGCGCCGGCTGAAGGATCGGTTGTGACCCGGGGCAAACGCGCCTTCGCATGAACCGGGATTCCCGTTGGTGAAATCGAAGCGACCAGCAATAGCCTAGCTGCCGGTCCCGGCTTCAATTCTGATGGTGTAGCGAAATACGTTTGCGAGTTCGGCCTGAGCAGATCGGATGGTCGGGTCGTCATCCTTGTCGGCGATCGAACGCCTCCGGCTCGAAAGTGTGCGCATCGAACACGGCGAAATCGCCCCTCTCTGCCAGCGCCGCCGCATGCTCGAGGTCTGCCTTGAGCGCGGAGAACTGCGCCGCGCCGACTTCGATCCGCGCCTGCACATCTTTTTGCATCGGTTCGGTCAGCTGGAACTTCGCCATCAGGCCCTCCTCGTCGGGCGAGCGTACCAGAATTTGACGAGAGTTCACGAGGTTTGGTCGCAAATCGGCTGGTCCCCGCTTCAGCCGGTGAAACATCGCAAAGAAATCCGATTGCTGTCATGCGTGTTGTATTGTATTCGCCCGCATAGTTTTGTGGAGAGTCGATACATGCGACGCAAGATCCTGCGGCTGGCGATGGCCGCGACATTGACGCTTTCGGGACAGGTCCCGTTGGCGGCCCCGGCGAGCGCCTACCAGGTGGACTGCGCCATCCTGCTCTGCCTCGCGGGCGGCTGGCCGGCCTCCGCGCCTTGTGCCCATGCCCGCGCGGTGTTCATCCGCCGGATCACCCCCTGGCCCATCGAACCGCCGCTCCAGATCTGGCGCTGTCCAATGGGGGTGTCGTTCTCGCCGATCGAGGCCCCCGGACCGGCCGAGCGCCTGTTCGATGCCGCCTTCCAGGCCACCCTGCCCCGGCAGTCCTTCCCGGAGGATGCGCCGGTCGTCGAGGTCCAGACCACGGACGGGGCGGACGTCGACATTTCGGGTGACGCCTTCGATTTCGTGCGTAGCATCCGCGTCTATCACATCCAGTACCGCCAGCACGAAAACCGCGACGGAGACTGCAACCGCAGCGACTCGACGCGGCTCGGGTCCTACGGCGTACAGGGCGATTATCGCTGGACCCCGTCCAGCACGGCCCAGGTCCCGCCTGCCTCGCAGCTGAGGATCCCGAACGGATGCGGCAGTTATTTCTACCGCTCGGTCTTCGTCGACTGGCGTGACCACGCCGGAAACTACGGATCCGAAGAAGTCCGCTACTGACCATTTCCCGGCCCGGGTCACCCCGGGCCTGATTCACCATTTGCACCGGAGGCTGTGCATCCCAGACCCAGAAAAGAGAACGACGCCAGACCGATAGTCCGACGCCGCGCCCGATTGCTCACTGTGCCCGAGTTTTCTAGCCGATCGCCCGGAGACCTGCAACCAGCAAAGTTGTTTTGCTGGCAGAAATGTTGTTGCCTCACGATCTGACGTCGTCCCTCGAAAGAGACGACTTTCATGGACCTTACGACCGGCTCAATCCTGCGACAGATCCTCCGATGCGACCTGTCCGTTTCCGCGCACAAGCTCGCGACGATCATCCTCGACGGCATCGCCTGGAAGGACGGCTACAACGGGCTCGATCGCGGCACCGCTGCTTTCACGCTGTCCACGCTTTCCGAGATCATGGGTGTGACCCGCCAGCATCTCACGACCCTGCTTGCTGAGCTCGCGGCGTCGGAGCTTCGCGTCGAGCGCTGGAAGCCCAACGGCAAGTTCGCGCCGTGGCTCTTCCGCTTTGGCTGCGTCGCCGACGAGTCGCCACAGCATCTGGCGTCAACTGGGGGCGACACATCACTATATAGAGAATCTAATAACAAAACTATCTTCTCCGGGAAGATCGAGATCGCCCCCGGCTCGAACGTCCATCGCACCACCTGGGCGGCGCTCATCAAGGCGGCGAAAGCCACCCTGCCCTGCTGGAACGTGGACACGCAAGCAATCTGGGATCGCTTCATGGCCTTCAACGAAGCCCGCGGAAACACCTGCGTTCCGGCGGGTTTTCTCCTCGGCTTCATGCGCCGCTGGCAGACGCCCGCCAGGCGACCGCCGGCAACGCCGAGATTCATCAGTTGCCCCAGTTCAGATCCTGGGAGTGCCGAAACCGAGCTGGTGCGTCTGACCCGCTTCGCGCCGGTTGGGAACCGTCAGTTTCATGCCGCCGACCTGCAGCGCAGGATCGGCCTTGTGGCCTACAAGGACCGGGTCAGGGCCATGGTCGAACGGTTCGGATGCGGGGAGTTTGCGGCGACGCTCGCCGTCCACGGTGAAGCCGGACGTCGCGGAGAGATCAGTCCATGAGCGAGTATCAACTTGCCATTACCGGCGGCGCCCGACAATGCATTACCTGCCTTGATCATGATGCCATGCCTTGGGCCGCCCAAGACGGTAACCACGCATCGAATTCGCGTTGCGCGAAGGCAAGGCAGCTCGTCTTTGATATGGTCCGACCCGCCAAGGCCACGCTTCTACCGCGCTGTCTTGTTGCGATCCGGATTGCAGGCTTCAAACAGCGTCTCGATAATCGGGCAGTCCGGAACGTCGCCTTTAGCGCATTCCGCCGCCATGCCGGTGAGCGCCCGTTCGAGCTTCTTGAGATGCCTGATCTTCTCCTTGACCGAATCCAAGTGCTCCGTGGTCATGGCATGCACTTCGCCACAGGTAACGCTGTCCTGGTCCACCATCGTCAGCATCGCCCTGATCTCTTCGATGCCGAACCCGAGCTCGCGGCTGCGCTTGATGAACGCCAGGCGTTTGAGGTGGTCGTGGGTATACTGGCGGTTCCCGCCGGCGGTGCGGTCCGGTTTCGGCATTAACTCAATACGCTCGTAGTATCGGATCGTCTCGATATTCACCCCGGTCTCGCGGGACATGGCGCCGATCGGATAGCCTCGCGCGTTCGTGATCTGTGGCATCCCGAAAAATCCTTTCATCTGTAGTCGCTACAGACGGTACGCCTGATGTCAGACTGGATCAATCGGGAGTCCGGACATGACGTCAGAGGCCAATACTGCGCCCGAACAGGAAAGCGATCTCGGCACGAAAGCGGCGACGGCGGGCGTCATTCTCGGGGCGCTCGCGATGACGTCCTGCTGCATCCTGCCTCTGGTGCTGTTCAGCCTTGGCGCCACGGGCGCATGGATCGGCCAGCTGGGCGCGCTCTACCAGTACAAGTGGCTTTTCTTCGCCTTCGCCGGCGCCGCGCTGGCCTACGGGTTCTGGAAGGTCTACCGACCCGTCCCCCAGACCTGCGCCGATGGCAGCTGCGAGCGACCGGTGAACCGGCGCTTCATGAAAGGCGCGTTGTGGACGGCAGCGCTGGTCGTCGCGCTCTCGCTGGCCTTCCCCTACATCGCCCCGCCGCTCCTCGGATATTGAGAAAGGACGCACCATGCGTGAAATATTCCTCGCCTTCGCCGTGACGCTGATGACGGCTGGCATCGCCTCTGCCGAGGAACGCCAGGCCCGTATCGAGGTCAGCGGGCTCTGGTGCCCGTCTTGTTCCTACATCGTCGGTGAGGCTTTTCAAAAATCGGCAAGCGTCGAGATCCTCGATTTTGAAGAGCACGACAGCGGCGAATCCGGCGTTTACACGATCACCTTCGACGACGCGCTGACCACTCTCGACGAAATCGTCGCCCAGCCCGCGGCTTATGGCTACAGCGCCGTGCTGCTCGACGACGCCTCGCGATCCTGAGCCCGGTCATGAAGGACAAGCTCCTGTTGACCGGCGTGATCGGGACCGTCATCGCCGCGCTTTGCTGTTTCACACCGGTTCTCGTGGTCCTGCTTGGCGCGGTCGGGCTGTTGGCGCTCGCCGGCGTTCTCGAATACGACCTGATCCCATCTCTCGTCTTCTTCGTCCTTCTCACGATCTACGCGCTGGCCCGCAGGGCCCGGCCCTAATAGGGAGACACCAATGTCTGACTGCTGCTCGAACGGAAACGGAAGCTACGATCTCGCCGTGGTCGGCGCCGGATCGGCCGGGTTCTCCGCCGCGATCTCTGCCGCCGAGGATGGCGCGCGGGTGGCGTTGATCGGCCATGGGGTCATCGGCGGTACATGTGTGAATGTCGGCTGCGTGCCCTCGAAGGCGATGATCCGCGCGATGGACGTGATGCACACGCCCCGCGCCGCCCGGCGTTTCGACGGGATCGAGGCCGAGGCGCGGATCACCGACTGGGCCGCCCTCGTGCGGCAGAAGCAGGCCCTTGTCGACGACCTCCGCGTGGCGAAATACATCGACGTCTTGCCGCAACACAACGGCATCGCCTATCTCGAAGGTGAGGCTAGCTTCGGCGAGGACGGCGGGCTGACAGTCGACGGCGATCCGGTCTCGGCCGGCAAGATCGTCCTCGCCACCGGATCGCGCCCGTATGTGCCGGACATTCCGGGCATGGATGAAGTTCGACACCACGACAGCACATCGATCTTGGAACTCGATCAGTTGCCCTCGTCCCTGATCGTCATCGGCGGCGGCTATGTCGGTGTCGAACTAGCGCAAGTCTTTGCGCGGGCCGGCACTCGCGTCACCATCGTCACGCGCCGCGGGCTTCTGCCCGAAGCCGAGCCCGAAATCGGCGAGGCACTGGCGCGCGCCTTCGAGGCGGAAGGCATCGCGGTCAGGACAGTGGCGTCCTACCTCCGAGCGACACAGGACGAGCCCGGGATCACGCTGACCGTGCAAGCCGAGGGCGGCGAAGCAAGGCTTCGAGCCGAAGAATTGCTGCTCGCAACGGGCCGCGTGCCGAACACGGAGAGCCTCGCTCTCGCGCGCGCCGGGATCGAGACCAACGGCCGCGGCGGCATCAAGGTCGACGACCGGATGCGGACGAGCCGGGCGGGCGTCTACGCCGCCGGCGATGTGACAGGACGGGACCAGTTCGTCTACATGGCGGCCTACGGCGCCAGGCTCGCGGCGAAGAATGCGCTAAACGGCGACAGCCTCGTCTACGACAACAGCACTATGCCGGCGGTCGTGTTCTCGGATCCGCAGGTTGCAAGCGTCGGCCTGACCGAAACCGCGGCGAAGACGGCGGGCCACGACGTGCGCACTTCGGTCCTGCCGCTCGACGCTGTCCCGCGGGCCCTTGCGGCGCGCGACACAAGGGGGCTGATCAAGCTGGTGGCGGACGGGCGGTCGAAGCGGCTCCTGGGCGCGCACATCCTCGCACCGGAAGGCGCTGACAGCATCCAGACCGCCGCTATGGCCCTGAAGGCCGGCATGACCTACGAGGAGCTGGGCGCGATGATCTTCCCCTATCTGACGACGGTCGAAGGGCTGAAGCTGGCGGCCCAGACCTTCGAGAAGGACGTGGCGGCGCTCAGCTGCTGCGCAGGGTGATTCCAAGCGACTTGAGCTTCCGGTTGGTGGAAGCCTTACGGTGTGGAAGAGTGCAGATTGGAAGCAAACTTGGATCTTACCTATCAAACTGTCGCGCTGGCCTTCGGTCTTGGCCTCTTGGGCTTTGTAGAGCCCTGCACCATCGGCGCGCATCTCCTCTTTCTGGACCGGCAACTGGCCCGCCCCGCCGCACGACGGTTGTCCGCTGCCGGCAGCTTCATCGTGGCTCGTCTCGTCGTCATGGCCGGGTTTGGCGGCGCGATCGTCTACCTCGGGCAGCGTGCCATCGGAATACAGACGGGGTTCTGGCTGGTGTTCGGGGCGATTTACCTGACGCTCGGTGTCGCGATGCTGTTCCGCTGGGATCGCGTTTTTCGGCATCGCATCGGGCTTACGCCGGACCGCTGGCGCACGGCTGGCAATCCGGTCCTTCAGGGCCTCGCCTTCGGGTTTAACATCCCGGCCTGCGCCGCGCCGATCCTCTTCGCCCTGATCGGCGCGGCGACACTGTCGGGGTCGGCAGTGTCGGGCATGCTTCTGATGGGCACCTTTGCCCTTGCGCTGTCGCTGCCGCTTTTGCCACTGACCCTCTGGCCCGGCCTCGCAAGCGGGCTTTCCAAGTTCGCCGACTGGTTGCGGATGCGCCGCTGGATCCTTGGGGCACTGTTCATCCTGCTGGGTCTCTGGTCGATGTGGTTCGGCCTCTATGTCGATCCGGCGGACTGGAGCGGGACGTGACGCCGCGCCGCAGGTTCTGGCACGTGGCCGGGGCCGGTGCAGCGTTCCAGGCCGGCTCGTCCGCGGTCGACAGCGCCACGCTCATGTCTGCGCTGGTCCATCAGCTGACAGGCAGCGCCATCGCGGTCGGAGCGGTTCCGACGATCCTGCGACTGGGATGGCTGCTTCCGCAGATCGTCGTAGGCTACCTCGCGGGCCGAAGCGGGTCGTCCATGCCCTTCTATGTCCTCGGGGCGTTCGGTCGAACCTTCGCCATTGCTGCGCTCGCTGCGGTTCTCTGGCTTGGCGGAACGGCTGGGTGGTCCTTTGCCGCGCTCGGCGCCGTGACACTGGTGCTCTGGACAGTCTACGCGGGCCTCAGCGGAATCGTTGGCGTGCCCTACAACGACATCGTCGCAAGGTCGGTGCCTTCCGAGCTGCGCAGCCGGATGCTCGCATTGCGATTCTTCGGTGGCGGGCTCGCCGCCCTTGGCGTGGCCGCTGTCGCCGACCGGCTTGTCAGGACGCTCGAAATGCCTCTGTCTTATGCTGCCGTGCTCGGCTTAGCCTCGGCCCTGATGCTGGTCTCGTCGATCGTCTTCGTCAGTATGGGCGAGCCGCAGCGCACCGCACCGCTCAAGTCCAGCACCAGCTTCCTGGCGTACCTGAGTGAAGGCCGACAGGTGTTCCGCGACGACCCGGTGTTCCGCCGCTTTGTCTTCGCGCAGTGGGCCGGTGCTGCCGTTCTGATCGCCGCGCCGTTTTACATCGTCGCGGCCAGCGAGATCGGGATCGGCCTGGAAAATGTAGCTCTGCTACTTGCCGCGCAGACGGCCGGTGCTCTTGCGGCCAACCCGCTCTGGGGCTGGTGGGGCGACCGCTTGAGCAAACTGAGCCTGATGCGTGGGATCGCAATCACCAGGACCGGACCGCCTCTCGCGCTGCTTTGGATTCTGTTATTCCCGACGGCAACAGACGGCGGCCTCGCCCTCCTTATGGCTGTCTTCTTCGTGCTTGGCGCCCTCTCAAACGGCCTGACCATTGCCGTGATCGGACTCCTTATGGAAATTTCGCCGGACGACCGGCGACCGGCCTATAGCGGATACTTCAACGCCCTCACCGCACCGGCCTTCGCACTGCCTCTCGTCGGCGGTGTCAGTGTTGCCGCGTTTGGGGTTGAGACGGTCTTCGTCATCTCGGCAGCCGCCGCGATCTTGCAGATCGCTCTCTTGACCCATCTTCGAATTGAGAAGGAATGTGCCGAATAAACGATCAGATCGTGATCGGCGCCGGCATGGCCGGCGTGAACGCAGCCCGCAAATGCGCCTCGAACGGCTGGGACGTGGCCATCGTTAATGCATTGCCATATGGCGGCACCTGTGCCCTGCGCGGCTGCGACCCGATGTCGCGTTGCCTTTAAATCCGGCACAGTGCGCGTTGAGCGGTGTTTGTTGCCCTTAAACATGACATTCAGGCGCCAGCTCGTCGGAGTCTTTCCCTGTTTCGCAGTACGATCCGGTCAACTGCGGCAAGAAGACGGGGCTCGTCTTCAAACGCACGAAGCAAGGCAACTCTTGCGTACCCATCAAGGCCAAAGCTGAACATAGCCGCCTTGGCCAGTGGACGTGACTGAGCCACGGAGATGGCAGCAAGGCAAAAGAGTCTCACGTCGGGTCTGGGACTTTGAAGGGCAAAGGCCGTATCGGCGCGAACGGACTTGAGCGCCTTGGCATAGGTGGCCGCCCGCATGGCGCGTCTAAGTTTGTTGGCGCAGTTGGACGTTACCGCACTTTCGAGCAGCCCTGCCCCGCTTCGAGCACGACGAACCAGCTGTTCGGATATTCGGCTGCGATCAGGCTTGATGAGGATCGAAAGGAGTCGGGTGCCGCAGATCTGGCAGTCGAATGCCCATAATTTCCGCCACTGTTTGAGCGCAATGCCACGCCGAGAGCAGTCGGGACATGACTGGAACGCAACCTGCGCCGTCATCAGGGCTTCGGTCTGGGTCATTGTCCCAAAGGTAAGGGATTGCACAGTTTCAGCGGCAACACGGGCCGCAATCGATATCTTTTCTGCTGTGGTCGCGGCCACCTCAACCTCAAAATCCAGCATGGCGACCTGTCGAGTATCGACTCCAATATGCGCCAGGAGCTCGTCGACCTCGCAGTGGTTGGCGACCGCCAGTCGCGTCAGCCATCCAGAAAGCAGTTCATCTGCGAGAGGCGTGACAGTTTTCGGCAACGGGCGCTGTTTCAAGCTCCGGCCTTCTCGAGCCGTCGCTGGGTTTTCGCATGGCGCGACCAAACGGGCGTCCATTTTGCGACTGCATCGTCGGTGATGCATTCTTGGCCCGTGACGATTGCGTCGATGGATAGGTCCTTGACCAAGGAAAATATCCGCGAGGTCACCCCGCCGGTCAGCGCCAATATCTGCTTGAGCGATTTAACCTTCAGATTGGACTTCTTCGCAAGCGGCATGGCCGCGATCAGGGTCTGGATCATGTCCGAGAACTCGGCATCGTCGCGCCAGTTTGGCAGGTGGTGTTCGTCCAGGCGTCGCGCGAGTTGGACATCGCCGCGAATAGCATCGACCGCTTCGCTGACGCCGAAGCAAACCAGCGACGCCTCCAATTCGTTGCTGAGATACCTCAGAACATTGAGGAACCGGCG
This sequence comes from Maritimibacter sp. REDSEA-S28_B5, assembly GCA_001626765.1. Classification (GTDB taxonomy): domain Bacteria; phylum Pseudomonadota; class Alphaproteobacteria; order Rhodobacterales; family Rhodobacteraceae; genus Maritimibacter. The sequence goes on along the minus strand of LUOO01000041.1, from coordinate 1,662 downwards.
TTGTTCGCGATGGGTTCCCGCGAGGAGGTTGTGAACTTCGTCGATCATGATCATCCGAAGCCCGAGGTCGCGAAGAAGGCCAACAACGCGGACCTCAAGCGAGGCGACACTTTGCGCCCGCAAGCTTAGCGCCGATGACGGAGCGCCGACGGCAGCGAGGATGTGCATATAGAACCGCCGCTCGTCTGGGGCTGGTGGTGCCTGCAAAAGAAGCAGCGGAGTGCGCGTGATACCTGATTCCGGATCGTATTCCGGCGCGTACCTGCGCGACAGGTTGCGGGCGATCATCGTCTTGCCGATGCCAGATGCCCCATGCACGAGAAGGCCCGGCATTCGAGTCTGCCGTGGCATCTCGATGAGGCCTTGCAGCCGGTCCAGCACTTGTTCGGCCCGCGGAAAGCCGATCCAGATGTCCGATTGAATGAGAGCGATACGACCGTCTTCTATTATTTCTGCCCTCAGTTCACCAACGCTCCACTTTAAACATGGGGCGCGATTTATCACCCGTGTCGACCGGTCGCAGCCCCTCCGACGCCCGATCATCGGCGGCCGGACCCTTCATCGAAGAATTCCTTTCACGAAATCGGCGCTCTGCCTTGGTTAGCGCGCGGCTTTCACCCTCGATTTGGCGTTGCTGCCGGATCAATTCGGCGAGGATCAATTCATTCGCCCCCACCTTCCCCATGGCCCGTGCCTTTTGCATGGCCTCGCGGTATTCCCAGAGCGACACCGGCGGGATTTCCAGGTTGCGGTACCGGGCCTCGACACATCTGCCGCCGTCCAGTTCGACCCAGACGGCCGAGAGGTCGCGGGGATCGTAGCGGACGACCACCTTTCCGTCCCGACGACCGACATAGCCCGCGAGGGCGTCGGACCAGTAGCGCAGGTCGAAAAGATGGATGCCGTCACGACGCCCCTGCCGCTGCTCACTTGGCAGGAAACTCACCCGAAACGCCTCCATGTCGAAGGGGATGTCGCCGGCCATTTCACCGGCGAGCGCTTCCCACTTGGCGGCAGGTGTGCAGCCAAGGCTCGAATGGATGCTGTTGTTGTAGCGACAGATTTCCAAGGCAAACCATCGATCGAATTCGCCCAAGGTCATCGCAGCCATGCCTTCGGCATCATAGCCGCCCTTGGCCGCGACCGACGACTGCGTTGTTCCCGGCAGGAGATGCACCGCGCCCATCATGGTCCCGATCAGCCGCTCGACATGCCCACCAAAGTGAGGGCTTCCCGGCGGTCGATAGACCAGATTGATCCCCCATTCGGCACAGGCCGATTGAAAGGCGCGTGACCGAAAATCGCGGCCATTGTCGACGTGAATGCTGACCGGCTTGCCCTGCGCGGGCCACGCGACATTACACTCGAGGTTCGCCAGAAATTCAGCTTTGGGGGCGACGGCCCGCGTGAGGCACAAGGCCACCGAAAGGCGGGACGGCGCCTCGAAGCTGACGTGGTATCCCGTCACTATGCGCGTGGCGATGTCGATCGCCAAGGTCACCCAAGGCCTGCCGATGGGTTTGCGCTCGAAACTGTCGACAAGGATGATGTCCGCTGGTGTGTGATCGATCTGCACAACGTCCAGCGGTCGTTCTGATCTGTTCCTTCCCGTCACCGGCGCAAACCTTTGGCGCGCTGCCTTTGCGCCCTCGCGCGCCTTCA